>NZ_CP106759.1:2197500-2817500 GCF_025642255.1 Stenotrophomonas maltophilia | reverse complement strand
GCGGCTGGGCGATGACGCCACCTGGGACAAGGCGGAGGGCGCACTGCGCTCGGCGCTGGCCAGCTGCGGCGTGGAGTGGCAGGAACTGCCGGGCGAGGGCGCCTTCTACGGCCCGAAGATCGAGTACCACCTGAAGGACGCCATCGGCCGTACCTGGCAGCTGGGCACGATGCAGGTCGACTTCATGATGCCCGGCCGCCTGGGCGCCGAGTACGTGGACGAGAACAGCCAGAAGAAGCACCCGGTCATGCTGCACCGGGCGATCGTCGGCTCCATGGAGCGTTTCATCGGCATCCTGATCGAGCACCATGCCGGCCAGTTCCCGGCCTGGCTGGCGCCGACCCAGGTGGTGGTGGCCAACATTACCGACGCCCAGGCCGACTACGTCTCGGGCGTGACCAAAACCCTTGCGGAGCAAGGCTTCCGCGTCAGCTCGGATTTGCGTAACGAGAAGATCGGCTATAAAATCCGCGAGCATACGTTGCAGCGCGTGCCCTACCTGCTGGTCATTGGTGACCGCGAGAAGGAAAATGGGGCTGTGGCGGTGCGTACGCGTTCTGGCGAAGACCTGGGCAGCATGAGCCTGCAGGCCTTCATCGAGCGGCTCCAGGCCGAGGGCGCGTAAGCAAAGGTCCGGTCCGGGGGCACAGGCACCCGGACCGGTTCGATACCCTTGGGAGAACGTAATATCAGCACCCCTGACAACAAACAGAACCGCAAGAATCAGGAAATCCGTGTGCCGCGCGTCCGCGTGATCGGCAGTGACGGAGAAATGATCGGCGTGTTGTCGCGCGACGAAGCGCTGTCCATGGCCGAAGATGAAGGCCTGGACCTGGTCGAAATCCAGCCGCAGGCCGATCCGCCGGTCTGCAAGATCATGGACTTCGGCAAGTTCAAGTTCGAAGCGCAGAAGAAGGCCAGCGAGGCCAAGAAGAAGACCAAGCAGGTCGAGATCAAGGAAGTGAAGTTCCGTCCGGTCACGGACGAGGGCGACTACCAGATCAAGCTGCGCAAGATGCGCGGATTCCTTGAAGAAGGCGACAAGATCAAGGTCAACATCCGTTTCCGTGGCCGTGAAATGAGCCACCAGGAACTGGGTCGCGAAATGGCCAACCGGATCGAAGCCGATCTGGGCGAGGACATCGTCATTGAATCCCGTCCGCGCCTGGAAGGGCGTCAGATGGTCATGATGATCGCGCCGAAGAAGAAGACCTGAGGCCTGACGGGCCGCCTTCCGGGGCGCCTGGCTGAATGGTTCAGGGTAAGGGGGCGCCACTGGCGTCCCTTTGCTTTTGCAGGATGCCGGTGAAATGCCGGCGCAAGGGGTGCTGGGGCTGGTGGCAGGGCGGTTTTGCCTGTATCATGCCCGGCTCGACCCACCCAGGACGGGTCGTACGCCGATCATGGCAGGACGGAAAGAGCGGCCCAGGCCGCCGCCAGATCAGTCAGAAACCAGGGTCAAATCCCATCAAGGACATTGCAATGCCCAAGATCAAGACCAACCGGGCAGCGGCCAAGCGTTTCCGCAAGACCGCCTCGGGCAAGTACAAGTGCGGCCACGCCAACCGTAGCCACATCCTCACGAAGAAAGCGACCAAGCGTAAGCGTAATCTGCGTCAGACGGGCCATGTCCGTGCAGAAGACGCAGGCCGTCTGGACCGCATGCTCCCTTACCTCTGAGGAACTGAAAAATGGCACGAGTTAAGCGTGGCGTACAGGCGCGTCGCCGCCACAAGAAGATTCTGGATCTCGCCAAGGGCTATTACAACGCCCGCCGCAAGGTCTTCCGCGTTGCCAAGCAGGCGGTCATCAAGGCACAGCAGTACGCCTACATCGGCCGTAAGCAGAAGAAGCGCAACTTCCGTTCGCTGTGGATCACCCGCATCAATGCGGCTGCCCGCATCAATGGTCTGAGCTACAGCCGCTTCATGAACGGCCTGCTGAAGGCCGGCATCACCCTGGACCGTAAGGTCCTGGCTGACATCGCCGTGCACGACGCAGCCGGCTTTGCCGCGCTGGCCGAAAAGGCCAAGGGCGCGCTGGCGGCATAAGTCCTTCCCGATGCCGTTGCCGTTCATCCGGAACGGTGTCAGGTCAAGGCAATGCATGGGGAAGGGCGCAAGTCCTTCCCCATTCTTTTTTGGGTCCCGGCGTGGCCACGGCGACGCGG
Source organism: Stenotrophomonas maltophilia (assembly GCF_025642255.1). Classification (NCBI taxonomy): domain Bacteria; kingdom Pseudomonadati; phylum Pseudomonadota; class Gammaproteobacteria; order Lysobacterales; family Lysobacteraceae; genus Stenotrophomonas; species Stenotrophomonas maltophilia. The sequence goes on along the minus strand of NZ_CP106759.1, from coordinate 2,815,330 downwards.
GGACGGCGGTGGCGACAGGGGTCGGCCCTTCGCCTGCCGCGATGGCAGATCGACTGGAGTTCCGGCCCCCCATGAGCGACATCCAATCCCTCACCACCCAGGCGCTGGCCGAGGTGGCTGCTGCACAGAGCCCCGACGTGCTGGAGCAACTGCGCGTGGCCCTGCTCGGCAAGAGCGGCAGCATCACTGCGCAGCTCAAGCAGCTCGGCGCCCTGCCGGCCGACGAGCGCAAGGCCGCCGGTGAAGCGATCAACCAGGCCCGCGACGCACTGACCCGCGCGCTGGGCGAGCGCAAGGCGCTGCTGGAGGATGCGGCACTGGATGCGCGCCTGGCCGCCGAAGCCATCGACATCACCCTGCCGGGCCGCAATGGCGAACGCGCCGGCCTGCACCCGATCACCCGTACCCTGGAGCGCATCACCGGCATCTTCGGCCGACTGGGCTACGAGCTGTCGGAAGGGCCGGAGATCGAGGATGACTGGCACAACTTCGAAGCGCTGAATTTCCCGCCGCACCACCCGGCGCGCGCCATGCATGACACCTTCTACTTCGGTGACGGCCGCCTGCTGCGCACGCACACCTCCGGTGTGCAGGTGCGCTACATGGGCGACCATGCGCCGCCGCTGCGCATGATCGCCGCCGGCAAGGTGTACCGCAGCGACAGCGACCAGACCCACTCGCCGATGTTCCATCAGGTGGAAGGCCTGCTGGTGGACGAGCACTCGACCTTCGCCGACCTGAAGGGCACGCTGGCCGAATTCGTCCGTGCCTTCTTCGAGCGCGACTTCGAGATGCGCTTCCGTCCCAGCTACTTCCCGTTCGTCGAGCCCGGTGCGGAAGTGGACATCGCCTGGCAGCAGCCCGATGGCAGCACCCGCTGGCTGGAAGTGCTCGGCTGCGGCATGGTCCATCCGAACGTGCTGCGCAGCGTCGGCATCGATCCTGAGCGCTACACCGGTTTCGCCTTCGGCATGGGCGTGGAGCGTTTCGCGATGCTGCGCTACGGCGTCAACGATCTGCGCGCGTTCTTCGAGAACGATGTGCGCTTCCTGAAGCAGTTCGCGTAACGCATTCGGCAACGCCGGGCCCAGCCTGGCGGACTCAAACATTCGACGGCCCAGGCGCCTGCGCCGGGTCCACCAGGGTGACAACATGAAATTCTCCGAAAACTGGCTGCGCAGCCACGTCCCCACCCGCGCGTCGCGCGATGAGCTGAGTGCGGTGCTGACCGCGATCGGCCTGGAAGTGGAAGACGTGACCGCGTTGGGCGAGGGCCTGCAGCACGTGGTGGTGGCGCGCATCGTCGAGGCCGTGCGCCATCCCGAAGCGGACCGCCTGCAGGTCTGCCGGGTCGATGCCGGGCAGGGCGAGCTGCTGCAGATCGTCTGCGGCGCACCGAACGCGCGTCCGGGCCTGGTCGCGCCGCTGGCGATGGTCGGTGCGCAGATCGGCGAACTGAAGATCAAGCCGGCCAAGCTGCGGGGTGTCGAGTCCAACGGCATGCTGTGCTCGGCGAAGGAGCTGGGCCTGGACAACGATGCTTCCGGCCTGCTGGAACTGCCCGCGGATGCCCCGGCCGGCCAGACCCTGGTCGACTACCTAGGCCTGCCCGATGCCAGCATCGAGATCAAGCTGACCCCGAACCGTGCCGACTGTTTCAGCGTGCGCGGCATCGCCTACGACGTGGCGGCCGCCACCCGCAGCCAGGTGCTGGACTTCGCTGCAGCACCGGTCGCCGCCGTCGGCAGCCGAGAGCTGTCGATCCGGCTCGACGCCGGCGCCGAGGCGCCGCGTTACCTGGGGCGCGTCATCGAGGGCCTGAACCCTGCGGCGAAGACCCCGCTGTGGATGGCCGAGCGCCTGCGCCGCAGTGGCGTGCGTCCGGTGTCGCTGCTGGTCGACATCACCCAGTACGTGATGCTGGAACTGGGTCAGCCGATGCATGCCTATGACCTGGGCACCCTGCAGGGCAGCATCGCCGTGCGGCGCGCACGCGCAGGCGAGAACCTGAAGCTGCTCGATGGCCGCGATGCCGTGCTGGACGACAGTTTCTTGGTCGTGACCGATGCTGATCGCGCGGTGGGCCTGGCGGGTCTGATGGGGGGCTTCGATTCCCGTGTGACCGACGCGACCACCAGCGTGTTCCTGGAGGCTGCGCACTTCGCGCCGGCAGCGATCATGGGCCGTGGCCGCAAGCTGGGCCTGCACACCGATGCCGGCCACCGCTTCGAGCGCGGCGTCGATCCGGCGCTGCCGCGCACCGCCATCGAGTACGCCACCCGCCTGGTGCTGGACCTGGCCGGCGGCACCCCGGCACCGGTCACCGAGGCCGTGCGCGAGGCTGACCTGCCCCGGCCGGCCACCATCGCGCTGCGCCGCGCGCGCATTACCCGCGTGCTCGGCATCACCATCGAGGATGCCGAAGTGGAGCGCATCCTGCGCGCGCTGGGCATGGAGGTGGTCGCCACGGCGGACGGCTGGCAGGTCACCGCACCGAGCCGCCGTTTCGATATCGCCATCGAAGAGGACCTGATCGAAGAGCTGGCCCGCATCCATGGCTACGAGCAGATTCCCACCACCCTGCCGGGCGGTGCCGCGCGCGTGGCGATGCCGAGCGAGACCCGGCTCGACACCCTCAGCGTGCGTCGCCAGCTGATCGCGCGCGACCTGCAGGAAACCCTCAATTTCGCCTTCGTCGACGATGCGCTGCTGACCCAGTGGCAACTGCGCGACGATCTGGTGCCGCTGGCCAATCCACTGTCGGCCGAACTGGCGGTGATGCGCCCGTCGCTGCTGCCGGGCCTGGTGGCCACGCTGGGCCGCAATGCCGCGCGCCAGCTGGGCCGGGTGCGCCTGTTCGAGATCGGCCGCGTGTTCGCCCGCCAGGCCGGGGAGGGCCAGCCGGCGCCGCTGGAAACTCCGCGTGTTGCTGCCGCGGTGTGCGGCGATGCGCAGGCGGTGCAGTGGGGACTGCCTTCCCGCAAGGTCGATTTCCATGACCTGAAGGGTGATCTGGAGTCCCTGGCTGCTGCCAGTGGTGCCTCGCTGGAGTTCCGCCCGTCGAGCCGTGCGCATGGCCACCCGGCGCGCTCGGCCGAGGTGTTCCGCGACGGCGTTGCGATCGGCTGGATCGGCCAGATCCACCCGCGCCTGGCCAAGGCGATGGACATCGAGGCCGATGTCTACGCCTTCGAGCTGGACCTGGAGCCGCTGTCGGCGCGCCGCCTGCCGCGTGCCGGCGAGCTGTCGCGCTTCCCGGCGGTGCGACGCGACCTGGCGTTCCTGGTGCCGGAGCAGGTGGCCTGGAGCGATCTGGCCGCGACGGTCCGCCAGGCCGCCGGCCCGCTCCTGCGCGAGCTGAACCTGTTCGACCGCTATGTGGGCCAGGGGGTCGAGCCGGGATTCAAGAGTCTCGCTATGGGCTTGATTTTGCAGGACAAGTCGCGCACTCTGACGGACCGCGACGTGGATGCGGTGGTGGCCGAGGCGGTCACCGCCATCGAGCGTGAACACCACGCCCGGATCCGCGGCTGAGCGGGCAGCACTCGGGGGTAGCAGGCAATGGCATTGACCAAGGCGGAGATGGCGGAAAAGCTGTTCGACGAAGTCGGTCTGAACAAGCGTGAAGCCAAGGAATTCGTCGACGCGTTTTTCGATGTGCTGCGTGAAGCATTGGAACAGGGACGTCAGGTGAAGCTGTCGGGCTTCGGCAATTTCGACCTGCGGCGCAAGAACCAGCGTCCGGGCCGCAATCCGAAGACCGGCGAGGAAATTCCGATTTCCGCCCGTACGGTGGTCACCTTCCGTCCGGGCCAGAAGCTCAAGGAAAGGGTGGAAGCTTATGCTGGATCCGGGCAGTAACCGCGAACTACCGCCGATCCCGGCCAAGCGCTACTTCACCATCGGTGAGGTGAGCGAGCTGTGCGACGTCAAGCCGCACGTGCTGCGCTACTGGGAAACCGAGTTTCCCAGCCTTGAGCCGGCCAAGCGCCGCGGCAACCGCCGCTACTACCAGCGCCATGACGTGCTGATGGTGCGGCAGATCCGCAGCCTGCTGTACGAACAGGGCTACACGATCGGCGGTGCCCGCCTGCGTCTGGAGGGCCCCGATGCCCGCGAGGAATCGGCGCTGAGCAACCAGATCATCAAGCAGGTGCGGATGGAGCTGGAAGAAGTGCTGCAATTGCTTCGCCGGTGACCCAAATCCCGCGTGATCCGCTATACTTCACGCCCCGCCGCACTGGCGGGAACATCGCAGCATCAGTCGGGGCGTAGCGCAGCCTGGTAGCGCATCTGCCTGGGGGGCAGAGGGTCGTCGGTTCGAATCCGGCCGTCCCGACCACTGTGATGGAACAGAAGGCCCGCGCAGCGATGCGTGGGCTTTTTTGTGGGTGAACCGATGGGCGATGCGGCCGCGTACGCCGGCCCATGCGTGACCGACATCCCGTATCATCGCTGCACATCCGATCGCATCGGTTTCTCCTTCCGTCTCTCTTCCGCGTCCGCTGGCGCAGCATGTGGCTGCGGTCATGGGCGTGCAGCGGGTCCGTGGAGGTGGATGCGCGGACCACGACGACCACAGGGGGTTGCGTTGATCAGCAGTACCGTCATTCATCGCTCGGCTGAGGCAGGTGCCGCCGAGGTGCAGGTCCTGGACACCACGTTCAAGGGCAAGCACGTCTTTGTCAGCTGGGGCCTGCGTGGGCCCGAGTTGACCCGCAGTGCCGACCCGGCCGCAACGGTGGCCGCGCGCCGCGCATTGCAGACCGTTTCCCGGCACAACGAGGGGCCGCGCAGCCCCGAGGTGTTCATCGCCAACCAGTCGGCGGTGGCGATCACGGTCTATCGCTTGTTGACCGAGGCCCGGTCCGGCGATGCGATCTTCTTTCTGTGCGACTCGCAGGCGGTGGTGGATTGGCTGGTCACGGCGCTGGAAGTGCAGGGGGCGGAGTGATCGCGTCCATGCCGGCCGTCTATCCCGCCAGCGCGGCGTCAACCGCTGCCTGGGCGTGCAGGCTGGTGGTGTCGAACAGCGGCACCGCACTGTCCTGCGGGCGTACCAGCAGCATGATTTCGGTACAGCCGAGAATGATCGCTTCGGCACCACGCGCCACCAGCCGCGCGATCACGTCGGCGTAGACCTGTCGCGAGCGCTCGCTGACCACGCCGGCGATCAGCTCCTGGTAGATGATGTCGTGGACCTGCTGGCGATCTTCGGCGTCGGGTACCAGCACTTCCAGCCCGAAGCGACCGGCCAGGCGTCCCCGGTAGAAGTCCTGCTCCATGGTGAAAGCAGTACCGAGCAGGCCCACCCTGCGCCAACCGGCCGCCACGATGGCGGTGGCGGTCGGGTCGGCGATGTGCAGCAGCGGCAGCGGGCAGGCTGCTTCGATCTGTGCGGTCAGGGCGTGCATCGTATTGGTGCAGATCAGCAGTACATCGGCGCCGCCCGCCTGCAACCGCTCTGCCGCATCCACCATGTGCCGCGCAAGCGCATCCCAGTCGCCGTCGTGCTGCAACTGCTTGATCGGAGCGAAATCCACCGACCACATCAGCAGCTGCGCCGAGTGCGCGGCCCCCAGGCGACGGCGCACCTCTTCGTTGATGAGGCGGTAGTACTGCGCCGAACTCTCCCAGCTCATGCCGCCGATCAGGCCCAGGGTCTTCATGTGCCGCTCCAGGTGGGGAGGCGCCATTGCAGCACAGGCGGGCGGCGATGTCGCCGCGACCGCTGACAGGCGCGATAATGCGGCCATCGATGATCGAGGGCAGGGTGATGGGCGAATGCTGTGGCTGCGGCAGGACGATGGACCTGGCGGCGATGCAGGCGCGTCACCGCCGCGTGCTGCGGATCGTGCTGCTGGTCAACCTTGCCACGTTCGCGATGATGGTGCTGGCTGCCTGGTACAGCCATTCTTCGTCACTGCTGTCCGGTGCGCTGGATAATCTGGGCGACGCGGCCACCTATGCGCTCAGCCTCGCGGTGGTGGGTGCGGGCATCGTCGCCAAGGCACGTGTGGCGCTGTTCAAGGGGCTGCTGATCCTTGCCGCAGCGGTGGCCGTGGCGGTGCAGATCGGTTGGCGCCTGCTGCATCCGGAGGTGCCGCTGTTCGCCAGCATGGGCTTGGCCGCCCTGCTCAATCTGGCAGCCAATTCACTGTGCCTGTGGCTGCTCACACCCTATCGCAACGATGACGTCAACCTGGCGTCCGCCTGGGAGTGCTCGCGCAACGATCTGTACGAGGGCTCGGCGGTGCTGCTGGCTGCAGGGCTGGTGGCGCTGTTCGGTGCGGGCTGGCCCGATCTGCTGGTGGCGGCCGCACTGCTGGTGCTGTTTCTGCGGTCGGCGATGCGTGTGCTGGGTACGGCGTGGTCGGAGCTGCGCGCGGCACGGCAGGTTCATGCGTGAGTGGCCACCTGTAACCGTCGCATCGGCATCGCGCTGTATGTGACGTCGCGGTGAGCCACCGCCTATGCTGGGACGGTTCTCTTTCGTGGATGGCCGAATGTCCCTGCAGACCTGGTGGTGGTTCCTGGCTACGGTGTTCGTGCTGTGTGGCACCCCTGGACCGAACATGCTGCATATCCTCGGACGCAGCGTCGGCCTGGGATTCCGCGCCAGCCTCCCGGCCATGGCCGGCTGCCTGCTGGCCATGCTGGCGGTACTGGCGGCCTCCGCCGCCGGGTTGAGCGCACTGCTGCACTCCTCACCCATGCTGTTTGAAGTGCTGCGCTATCTGGGCGTGGCCTACCTGGCCTGGCTGGGCCTGAAAGCGTGGCGCGACAGCAGCCGGCCGGCAGCGCCGGTGGACGTTGAGGCCCCGGCGACGGTGCTGCCAGCGGACGGAGCCTGGGCGGTATTCCGCGGCGGCCTGCTGGTGGGCCTGAGCAATCCCAAGCTGCTGCTGTTCGCCACGGCGTTCCTGCCGCAGTTCGTCGATCCCGCGCGGGGGCAGGCCCTGCAGTACAGCGTACTGGTGGCAACCTTCGCCAGCTGCGAGCTGTTCTGGTACGTGATGTATGCCGCCGGTGGCCATGGCCTGCGCCATTGGCTCGGCCGGCCGTTCGCCCGGCGCTGGTTCGAGCGGCTGGTGGGCAGCGTATTCCTGGCGTTCGCGGTGGCCCTGCTGCGCTTCCGGCCCCGTTGATCCGTATGCGGCTTCACGCCGCACGCGCGGCTCCCTCACGAGGCTGGCATCGGCTGCGGCCTAGGCTGATCGCACTGTTTTCAGTCCCTGTGGGGAAAGGATCGACATGATCAAGTGGGCCATCATCTTCGCCATCATCGGTGTGATCGCCGGCGTGCTCGGCTTCGGCGGCATCGCGGGTGCCGCGGTGGGTATCGCCAAGTTCCTGTTCTGGGCCGGCATCATCATTGCCGTGGTGCTGTTCCTGCTGGGCATGACCGTCGCGAAGAAGGTCAGCTAGCGGCTGCCTGCGTGGCAGCGCGCGCAGGCGTGCGCTGCCACGCGAGACGCGCAGTCTTCAGTCTTCGATACGTGCGAAACGAGGCTGTGGGCCAAGTGCGCCCGGTACCTGTTCTACGAACATGGCGTACGGTCGCACCCACAATCCGCCTTCGCCATACAGTGCGCGGTAAAGCACCATCGGCTGCAGGGTCTCGCTGCTGCGCACGATGTCGATCACTTCATACTCGCCGCCCTTGAAATGGCGATAGCGGCCGCGCGCAAGCGTGGGCAGGGGACTGAGCGCCGTCATGGGGCCGCACTCATCTGCGCGCCGGCTGTGCCGGCATCGCGCAGTAGGCGTCGATCGCCTCGGCGGTGTTGGCCAGGCCCTGCGCCTGGGCCAGTTCCCAGGGGCGCTCGCAGCGCTGGCTGCGCTCGCACCACTGGTAGCCAGCCGAGCCGATGCAGCCATGGGCATCGCGATCACCGCCGACTACGGGTGCGGAAGTGGCTGCCGCTTCGCGCACGGGCGTCTGTTGCGGTGCCGCGCAGGCGGCCAGGGCCAGCAGCATCGGCGCCAGCATGAGGGCTTTCATCGAGGACACTCCGTGGCCTAAACCACCAGTGTGCGGCGGGCCAGCAGCAGCGGCAAGCACTCAACTCATCGACGCGCGGATCAGTTCCTCGATCAGGACCAGGTAGCAGGCTGCGAAGTAGAACTTCAGCAGCGTCGAGCGCTGCGGCGGTTGGAAGGTGCGCATGTGGAAGGGGCCCCTGTTGGTGACGATAGTGTGAAGCCAAGCTGACTTCGTGACAAGAATCACGAAAGTCATGGGGTGAACGGGCTCAGGGATGTGACGAAGCGCGAATTCCGATCCGCCGGCGGGGATTTTTCGGACAAATCTGATAGGCCCTGCCTGAAGCGCTCGCTAGCCTGAACAGGTATCGGCGCTCTCACCTCATCCCCGGCGCCGCGTCCATTCCCTCCGTTGGAGTCGATCATGGTGTTTACCGTCCACTGCAATGCCCAGCACTGGTTCGTGCTGGACCCCGAGGCGCGCACCACCGCCTCGTTCGCCCGCGGCGCCGACGCGTTCGATGTCGCCACCGAACTGGCCCAGGAACATCACCGCCGCACGGGCCAGCACTGCATCGTGCGTGTGGAGGCACTGGGGGGGGCAGTGGATGTACTGCGGATCGGTGCCTAGCGGCCGACCCTGCGGCGCAGTCAGCCGTGGTTGAGCTGTTTGAATGGGGAAAGAACCGACGGTGCGTTGCCCTCTGTGCGCCGTGCCGCGAATCCCGGATGCTTGCCGCCACGCATTCATCTGGAGATCTCGATGGGCAACGCACTCACCTGGCGCACCCTGGCCTGCGCACTGCTGCCGATGCTGGCCGCCGCCGGGGGCGCGCAGGCGCAGAACTATGGTTATGACGTCGATCGCCATGGCGGCCGCGACGGGGGCGGCATCGTGCGATGCGAATCGGTCAAGAACCGCAGCAATGAGTGCCGCCTTGAAGGGCGGCCCCGGCTGATCCGCCAGCTGTCCGGCTCGCCGTGCGTGGAGGGCGAGACCTGGGGCCAGTCGCGCTCCGGGGTGTGGGTGACCCGGGGCTGCCGGGCCGAGTTCGTCGGCGAGTCGCGTCGTGGCGGCGGCTGGGGTGGTGGATGGGGCAACGGCAATGGCCGCGGTGGCGAAGTGATCGCCTGTCATTCCAATGGCCATCGACAGGAATACTGTGACACCCGCGTCCGCCGCAGCGTACGCCTGATCCGGCAGGACTCCCGCAGTGCCTGTATCGAGGGCCGGACCTGGGGCTGGGACCGCCGCGGCATCTGGGTCAGCGATGGGTGCCGCGCCCAGTTCCAGGTGAACTGAGTCCTTCCGGCCATCTGCGTCAAAATCAGAAAAGTCTGATATTGCTCACAGTTTGAACGCCGTATCGTCTGCAATCAGGGCACGGGTGCCCTGATCGCATCGGCAGTCCGTGCCGGCACCGATGCACGCCTTCCGCCATCATCGATACGCTGCCTCAAGGAGTGAGCTGCATGTTGATCCGCCTTCAGTGCGAACAGCGCCAATGGCGTGTTCTGCACCCGGATAGACCGGAGCCGATCGAGTTCCGCGACGGCGCCCGCGCCTTCGATTTCGCCCAGGCCCTGGCCCGGCTGCACTTCGCGGACACCGGGCAGCGCGCCGCCGTGCGCGTGGAAGCCAGCGGCGCGTTCGTGGAAGCGATCAGCTACGGTTGAACAGGGACCGCGCGTCGTTCCGCAGCAGGCGTGGGAAACCGGGCGCCTGCCCGGTTCCACCCGGAACGGTCAGCCCGCCGCGCTCAGCGGCGGAGTGGTGGCAGCCAGCTGTGGCCAGCGCTTGAGCACGGCCGCGCGGATCCCGGCGGCATCGATGCCGGCTTCAGCCAGCAGGTCCTCGCGGCTGGCATGATGCTGATAGGCGTCGGGCAGGCCGAGATGCAGGATCGGTCGCAGCACCGCTTCGGCGTTGAGCAGCTCGGCCACGCCGGAACCGGCGCCACCGGCCACCACGTTGTCTTCGATGGTCACCAGGCCTTCGTGCTGGGCGGCCATTGCCAGCACCAGGTCGCGGTCCAGCGGCTTGATGAAGCGCATGTTGACCACGCTCAGGCCCAACTCGCGGCCCACCTGTTCGGCGGCGGCAACGGTGCTGCCGAACGCCAGCAGGGCGATGTGGCTGCCCTGCACGCGCAGCTCGCCCTTGCCGATCGGCAGCGTGGACAGGTCACTGCCGGCCGCGACGCCGGTACCGCTGCCACGCGGGTAACGCACGGCGGCCGGACCGGCGTACTGCAGACCGGTGCTGAGCATCTGCCTGCACTCCGCCTCGTTCGACGGGGCCATCACCACCATGTTCGGCACGCAGCGCAGGAAGCTCAGGTCGAGGTTGCCGGCATGGGTCGCCCCATCCGGTCCGACCACGCCGGCGCGATCAATCGCGAACAGCACGTCGAGGTCCTGGATGGCCACGTCATGCACCAGCTGGTCGTACGCGCGCTGCAGGAAGGTGGAATAGATCGCCACCACCGGCTTGCCGCCCTGGGTGGCCATGCCGGCGGCCAGGGTGACCGCGTGCTGCTCGGCGATCGCCACGTCGAAGTAGCGCTGCGGGTATTCCCTGCTGAAGCGCACCAGGCCGGAGCCTTCGCGCATCGCCGGGGTGATGCCGTACAGGCGTGGCTCCGCGGCGGCAGCGTCGCACAGCCAGTCGCCGAACACGTCGGTGTAGGTCGGCTTCTTGGCGCCGGTCTTGGCCACCAGGCCCTTGTCTGGATCGAACGGGCCCACTGCGTGATAACCGATCTGGTCGCCTTCGGCAGGCTCGTAGCCCTTGCCCTTGGTGGTCATCACGTGCAGCAGCTTGGGGCCCTTGGAGGCGCGCAGCGTCTTCAGCGTGGACAGAAGGGCGGGCAGGTCATGGCCGTCGATCGGGCCGGTGTAGTGGAAGCCCATCTCCTCGAACATCGTGGAGGGCACGAACATGCCTTTCCAGTGCTCTTCCCAGCGCTTCACGAAGCGCGCCGGATTGTTCTTCTTGTCGCCCAGGATCTTCTTGCCGCCTTCGCGCAGTGCATTGAGCGTGCGGCTGCCGGTGGCGCGGCCGAGCATCTTGGTCAGCCCGCCGACGGCCTCGGAGATCGACATGTTGTTGTCGTTGAGGATCACCAGCAGATTCGGCTCCGGCTCCATGCCGCCCGCGTGCATCAGCGCCTCGAAGGCCATGCCGGCGGTCATCGCGCCGTCACCGATCACTGCCACGATCTTGCGGTCGTCACCCTGTGACTGGCGGGCGATGGCCATGCCCAGTGCGGCGGAGATCGAGGTCGAGGAATGACCGACCCCAAAGGTGTCGAACTCGCTTTCCTCGCGCTTGGGGAACGGCGCCACGCCGTCCTTCTGCTTGACGGTGTGGATCTCGTCACGGCGGCCGGTGAGGATCTTGTGCGGGTAGGTCTGATGGCCCACATCCCAGACCAGCTGGTCATGCGGGGTCTGGTACAGGTAGTGAAGGGCGACGGTGAGTTCGATCACGCCCAGGCCGGCGGCGAAATGTCCGCCGCTCTTGCCCACCGATTCGATGAGGTAGGCGCGCAGTTCGTCGGCGACCGCCCTCAGCTCGGATTCGTCGAACGTGCGCAGGTCATCCGGCGTCTGGATGTGCGCGAGGCGGGGATAGCGGGCAGAGTCGATCATCATGTTCGCACGTGTTCTGAACGACCATTTTCGCCCTCAAACGGGGGTGGGGCAAGCAAACGCCGCCGTCCGTGACAGGACGGTGAGGGTTGCCGGCCGGCAGGTTCAGGTGCTGAGCTTGGAACGCTTGGGCAGCTGCGCTTTCAGGAACGCCATCTGGTCGGCCAGGATGTTGCGGTTGGACAGGATCAGGTGCTCGATCCAGCTGGGCCGGTAGGGCACCGCCAGCAGCGGCATGCCGGCCTGCTGGGGGGTACGGTCACTCTTGCGCGAGTTGCAGTGGAAGCATGCGGTGACCACGTTTTCCCAGCAGTCCAGCCCGCCCTTGGACAGCGGCATGACGTGGTCGCGGGTCAGCGAGGGACGGTTGAACTGCTGGCCGCAATACAGGCACAGGTGCGAATCGCGGGCGAACAGGGCCGGGTTGGTCAGGTTCGGGGTAGGGTCGATGGCACGGGATCGCGCGTGGCCGCGCGCGGCGATGATCGGATGCAGGTCCAGGCCACTCTGCAGGCCGCTGAACCGGTTGGTTCCGCCGTGGATGTGCAGGCAGGGGTCGCCAAGGGTCCAGGCGACGGCCTCGCGGGCGTAGAGGCAGGCGGCATCCTGCCAGGTGATCCAGTCCAGTACGCGTCCGTGGGCGTCGAGCGAGAGCAGCCGGACCGAACCGGGGCGGTGCAACGTCGTGACGTTGGGCGATGCTTCGACGCCCGGAGCAGAAAGCGGGGCTCCGGCTTCGATCAGACCCAAGCGTGTAGTGTCTGTCTCCATCGGGAGAACAGCTTATACCTGAATGTTGACGATTTGTGTATCGCCCGTCGGCGATACGCAAATCGCAAGATTCAGGTCCGCGCATTCCTCCTGTCTCCCGCGCCGTTGGCGCGCCCCCCTTAACAAAGGGGGGCTTTTCTCCAGAGGGATGATCGAGGGCGGTCAGGCCGGGGTCGGATCCCTTTCCGAGGGAAAGGACTCTGACCCCTCATCCACGCATGGCGTGGATCTACCGGCGGGATGGGCTCAGGCGCCGAAGCGCTCGTCGTCCATCGCCATCAGCGGCGCGGCACCGGCCTGGATCGCGGCAGCATGGCTGAGCGTACGCGGCAGCACACGGGCGAAGTAGAAGCGCGCGGTTTCGCGCTTGCCCTGCGCGAATGCCGCGCCGTGCGCACTGGCGTCGGCGGCGGCGACACTGCGTGCCCACCAGTACGCCAGCACCACGTAGCCGGAATAGAACAGGTAGTCGTAGCTGGCCGCACCCAGCTCGTCCGGGTTGCCGGCGGCGCGCTGCAGCACGTCCATGGTCAGCTTGCCCCATTCGGCAGCCTTGGCGCGCAGTGGGCCGATGAACTCGGCCAGCGCTTCGTTGCCCTCGTGTTCCCTGGCGAAGGCCTCGATCTCGGCCAGCATCAGCTTGAGGCCGGCCCCCTGGCTGGAGGCGGTCTTGCGGCCGATCAGGTCCAGCGCCTGGATGCCGGTGGTGCCTTCATACAGCGTGGTGATGCGTGCATCGCGCGCCAGCTGCTCCATGCCGTGTTCGCGGATGTAGCCGTGGCCACCGAAGCACTGCAGGGCGTTGTAGGTGTTCTCGATGCCCCATTCGGTCTGGCAGGCCTTGGAGATCGGGGTCAGGAAGCTCACCAGGGTGTCGGCGCGCTCGCGCTCGGCAGCGTCGTCGGCGCGGTGGGCGATGTCGATCAGGGTGGCCGCGTGCAGGGCCAGCAGGCGGCTGCCTTCCACCAGTGACTTCACCGTCAGCAGCATGCGGCGCACGTCCGGATGGACCAGGATCGGGTCGGCCGGCCTGTCCGGGAACTTCGCGCCGCTCAGGGCGCGCGACTGCAGGCGCTCACGGCTGTACTTGAGCGCGTTCTGATAGGCGCGTTCGGACAGGCCGATGCCCTGCAGGCCGACGCCCAGGCGCGCAGTGTTCATCATGGTGAACATTGCCTGCAGGCCCTTGTGCGGCTGGCCGACCAGATAGCCCTGCGCGCCGTCGAAGTTCATCACGCAGGTGACCGAGCCCTTGATGCCCATCTTGTGCTCGATGGAGCCGCAGCGCAGCGCGTTGCGCTCGCCGACGTTGCCCTCGCGGTCGACCTTGAACTTCGGGGTGACGAACAGCGAGATTCCCTTTGCACCCGGAGGCGCGTCGGGCAGCTTGGCCAGCACCAGGTGCACGATGTTGCCGGTCAGGTCGTGCTCGCCGGCAGTGATGAAGATCTTGGTGCCGGTGATCGCGTAGCTGCCATCGGCGTTCGGCTCGGCCTTGGTCTTGAGCAGGCCCAGGTCGGTACCGCAGTGCGGTTCGGTCAGGCACATGGTGCCGGTCCAGCGGCCTTCGATCAGGGGCTTAAGGAAGGCGTCGTGCTGCCACGCTTCGCCGTGCTGCTTGAGCGCTTCAATGGCGCCGTGCGAGAGCAGCGGGAAATTGCCCCACGCCAGATTGGCAGCGTTGATCATTTCATTCAGCGGCACGCCCAGGGTGTGCGGCAGTCCCTGGCCGCCCAGCTCGGGTGCGGCGGTCAGGCCGGTCCAGCCGCCGTCGACGAACTGGTCATAGGCCTGCTTGAAGCCAGGCGGGGTGGTGACTTCGCCGGTGGCCTGGTCGAGCACGCAGCCGATTTCATCGCCCACGCTGTTGAGCGGGGCCAGCACGCTCGCGCTGAAACGGCCGGCTTCCTCCAGCACGGCATCGACCACGTCGGCGGTGGCGTCGGTGAAGCCCAGGCGGGCGAACAGCGGTTCGACCTTGAGCACGTCGTGCAGGGCGAAACGGAGGTCGGAAAGCGGGGCGGTGTAGCTGCTCATCGGATACGTCTCGATCAGGGACAGGGAGAACGGCGCGGTGCGCCGCGATGGAAAGCGGTGTTCAGCGCAGCACGCCCGGCAGGCCCGGCGCCTGGTTCAACGTGCTGCGGCTGCTGACGTCGAAGCTGCGCTGCTTCTTTTCCTGCGGCGTGGCTGTCACCGAACCTTTCAGGCCATAGGCCAGGGTGCGGTTGCCGGCCAGCGCATCGGCCACCACCAGGCGTGCGGCCGAGCTGGGCACCAGGTCGACCGTGATGACGTCGGCGGAGGTGCCGCCGATGGAGATGCCGGGACGGGCCTGCAGGGTGCCGGCTTCGCTGTCGCCGACGCTCAGCGCCAGGGACACATCGTCGAAGGTCATCGGCATCGAGCTGTAGTTCTGCAGGCGCAGCGCCACGGTCCAGTTGCCGTCGGCGCGGACGGTCAGCTGCTGCAGGCTGGCGGCCGGTTCCGAGACGCGCTTGACGATGCCGTCGCTGCAGGCGGCGAGGGCGAGGGTGCACAGGACGATCAAGACGGTACGGAAACGGTGCAACATGGGCGCAAGTCCTCTGAAGGGGGTGCGTTGGCGTAAGCATACTACGGCGTATGGTTCAGTGGATCGCCTGTGGCGACCCGCCGCAGAGGGTAGCGCGTGAAGATGGCGGCCGGGCACGCACAGCGCCGGAGCGGGCGCGTTGCGCGCAGCCGGAGGGCGGCTCAGTCGGCCGGTGCGTCGCGTATCGGCGCCATCAGGCGCAGCGGCGCCAGGTCGTAGCCCATCGCCTCGGCCTTGGCCTTCAGCTGTTCGAACCGTGCGCGGTCCATCTCCGGCAGGCGCGACAGGATCCACAGATACTTGCGGTCAGGGCCGCCGACCATCGCCCACTGGTAGTCCGGATCCAGCGCCAGCACCCAGTAATCGGCCCAGACCAGCGGCACCCAGCTCAGCCAGTCGGGGACGAAGCGCACCTGCAACTGGCCGGGATGTCCGGCCACGGGCCGGGCCACGCCTTCAGCCACCACGCGTTCGCCGTCGCCATTGCGGCAGGCATTGGTGACGCTGATGCGGCCATCGCGGCGCAGTGCATAGTGGGCGGTGATGTCGCCAACGCAGCGCTTCTGGAACGACACGGGCAGGTGGGCGATCTCGTGCCACTGGCCGGCATAGCGGTCGATGTCCAGCGCATCGACGGCGCGCACGGGTTCGCTGGCGGTCGCGGACAGCGACGCCAGCAGCAGGCAGGCGAACAGGGCAGGGCGCAGATGCATCGGCAGACTCCGGGCAGGACACTGGAGCGTAGGGGGCGTGCTGCGTGCCGGTGTGAATGTTTCGTCAACCGCCTGCATGGCGCGCCGGAAACAAAAAAAGACCCGCATTTCTGCAGGTCTTCAAGCATGGTGGCCGAGGACGGAATCGAACCGCCGACACGGGGATTTTCAATCCCCTGCTCTACCAACTGAGCTACTCGGCCAGATTGTGCGGCAGACCGCGATCGACAGCGGTGGCCGGAAAAAAAAGACCTGCATTTCTGCAGGCCTTCGAACGTGGTGGCCGAGGACGGAATCGAACCGCCGACACGGGGATTTTCAATCCCCTGCTCTACCAACTGAGCTACTCGGCCACGTGTTTCGTTGCAGCGACGTCGCTGCCAAGGACGCGCATATTACGGAGGTCGGCTGTCTTCGGCAAGCATTTTGGAAAAAAACCTTCACATTGCCGTCTGCGCGGGCGCAAGTGGTTGATCCTGCGTCGTGCCGAGGTGGCGGCGCAGGTCGATGGCGGACGAGGCGGGTGGTCGCGGCGGCTGCGAGGATCGTCGCCTGCAGCGGAAATCAGCGGGCCGCCCGCATCGGCAAACACGCAGGGGCAAGGCATGCGGCCGCGGTTGCATCAGGCAGGCGATGGAACGCTGTTTTCGCCGCCGCACGCGCCGATCGTCGCGGCGTATTGTCGCCCCTCCTGTCCAATTCTGTCCGCAGCAGAGTCCATCCCATGGCTGATCAACCGACCACCACCCGCATCGTGCTCGCCTCGCGGCCGCAGGGTGCGCCGATCGCTGCCAATTTCCGCCTGGAGCAGTCGCCGCTGCCGGCGCCGGCAGCAGGACAGGTGCTGCTGCGCAACCGCTATCTGTCGCTGGATCCGTATATGCGCGGGCGCATGGACGAGGGACCTTCCTATGCGCCTCCCGTTGCCGTGGGTGCGGTGATGGAAGGGCAGACCGTCGCCGAAGTGCTGCAGTCGAATGCGGCGGGAATCGCGGTGGGCGAGCTGTTCCTGGCGCCGGGTGGATGGCAGACCCATGCGGTGCTGGATGCGCAGGTGCTGGGGCGTCGGCTGGACCCGGCGGGCCTGCCGCTGAGCACGGCACTCGGCGTGTATGGCATGCCGGGATTCACCGCGTATTCCAGCCTGCATGAAATCGCCCGGCTGCAGCCGGGCGAGACGCTGGTGGTCGCCGCTGCGACCGGGCCGGTGGGGGCAACCGTCGCCCAGCTGGCCAAACTGCAGGGCGCCCGCGTGGTCGCCATTGCCGGCGGCGATGGCAAGCGTGCCTACCTGCAATCGCTTGGCGTGGATGTGGCGCTGGACCATCGCGCGGCTGATTTCGCCGCGCAGCTGCGCGCCGCCGTGCCGGACGGCATCGACGTCTACTTCGAGAATGTCGGCGGCCACGTACTCGACGCGGTGCTGCCACTGCTCAACGATTTCGCCCGCATTCCGGTCTGCGGCACCATCGCCACCTACAACGCGCGCGGCGTCGAGCATCCCGGGCCCGATCGCCTGCCGGCATTGTTCAGCCAGATCCTGCGGCAGCGGCTGACGGTTCGCGGCTTCATCGTGCACGACTTCAGCCACCTGTGGCCGCAGTTCGAGCGCGAGATGGCGCACTGGCTGCGGGAAGGGCGCATCCAGTACCGCGAGGACGTGGTCGAAGGGCTGCAGAGCGCACCGGATGCCTTCTTCGGGCTGCTGCAGGGGCGCAACTTCGGCAAGCTGGTGGTGAAGCTGGACTGAGCTCTCGCCGGTGTCCGCCGGGCATGGCCCGGCGCTGCCACGGCGCGAGCCGGCCACGGTCGGCATCCACCGGTCCTGATGCGGCGGCATCAGCCGTTGGCGGCTTTCTCCCGGCGCAGCAGTTCGCGCTTGCGGGCCACACCCCAGGCATAGCCGGACAGATCGCCATCGCGGCGCACCACGCGATGGCATGGCACTGCCACCGCCAGTGGATTGCTGGCGCAGGCACGCGCGACCGCGCGGCTGGAGCGCGGTGCGCCGATGCGCGCGGCAATGTCGGCATACGATGCGGTCTGCCCTTGGGGAATCTGCTGCAGCGCCTGCCAGACGCGCTGCTGGAAGGCTGTGCCGCGGATGTCCAGTGGCAGTGTCGCGCCACGTGCCGGATCCTCGACCAGGCCGACCACCTGCGCCACCCGTTGCTCGTAGCCACTGTCAGCGCCGACCAGCTCAGCCTGGCGGAAGCGTTGCTGCAACGACTGCAGCAGCGCTTCCGGATCGTCGCCGAGCAGGATCGCCACCACGCCGATGCTGCTGCTGGCCACCAGTACGCTGCCCAGCGAGCTTTCGGCGATGGCGAAATGGATCACCTCACCGCGTCCACCGCTGCGCCATTGCCGGGGCGTCATTCCCAGCAGGCGCGGAGCGTTCTCGTAGAAGCGGCCGCTGGAGCCGAAGCCGGCGTCGTGGAAAGCATCGGTGATGCGCGCCTGCTGTTGCAGTCCTGTGCGCAGCCGATCGGCGCGCAGGGCCGCCGCATACTGCTTCGGGGTCAGTCCGGTGGCCTGCTTGAACAGGCGATGCAGCCGGGTCGGGCTGCAGCCCGCCAGTTCGGCAAGCTCCTGCAGTGAGGGTTCGTCGAGACGGGCCTGCAGGTGGCGGCAGACGCGTTCGACGCGGGCATCGGTGGTTGCGATGGCAGTGTCCATGCGTCGATTCTGGCACGTGCCCCGCTGGCGGAAACTCCGTTTCCTGCACGCGCCGGCAGGGCCCGGAAACGGAGTGTCAACGGGGCAGGGGCGCGACATCGTAGGGTCCACTTCACTGCCTGGACCCCGAACATGCGTCTGCACGACAAGATCGCCCTCATCACCGGTGCCAGCGCCGGCATCGGCCGCGCCTGCGCGCTGCGTTTCGCCGCCGAAGGCGCAAGGCTGGTGCTCAACGCGCGGCAGCCGGAGCCGTTGCAGGCGCTGGCCGATCAGATCCGTGCTGCCGGCGGCGAGGCGGTGGTGCATGCCGCCGATGTCGCCGGGCCGGACACTGCACAGGTGCTGGTCGACCTGGCGCAGCGGGCCTTCGGAGGCCTGGACATCGCGATCAACAATGCCGGGATGCTGGGGCCGGGCGTGCCCGCTGCGGAGTTTCCGGTGGACGCCTGGAGGCAGGTGATGGCCACCAACCTCGATGCAGCCTTCCACGCCGCACGTGCGCAGTTGCCAGCCCTGCTGGCGCGGGGCGGCGGCTCGCTGGTGTTCGTCGGCACCATCGTCGGCCATACCGTCGGCTTGCCCGGCATGGCCGCCTACGCCTCGAGCAAGGCCGGGCTGATCGGCCTGAGCCAGGTGATCGCCGCCGAGTACGGCGTACGGGGCGTGCGTTGCAACGTGCTGCTGCCCGGCGGCACCGACACCGAGATGGGCCGGCAGGCTGCGCCAGACGAGGATGCGCTGGACTTCGTACGGTCGCTGCATGCGCTCAAGCGCCTGGCCGGGCCGGAAGAGATCGCCAACGCTGCGCTGTTCCTGGCCAGCGATGAAGGCAGCTTCGTGACCGGTAGTGCGATGCGCGTGGACGGCGGGATATCCACCAATCGCACCTGAGGGGACGGCCGGCGGCTGCACATGGCGTTCGCGCCGGACTGACCCGTCCGTTACCCGGCGACCTCTAGCGTGGCTCCAGCGCCGGCCTCCGCCGGCGGCGGAGCCACGCATGAGCAGACACGAAAAGGACACGCCCGATCCACGCCAGGGGGTGCAGGAAAGCCGCCAGGACCGGAAGCAGGACGACGTCGCCAAGCAGCGTCCGGGACAGCGCGACCAGCAGGTACGTGACACCCACTCGCGCAGTCCACGGCGCAAGGATGGTGGGCAGGAGCCTGCCTGACGCGTCATTGCTGCAAGCGCCCTCGGCCCGAGCCAGCGGCTGCCCGATGCTGGGTTTGTCGCCACCGGGCTCGGTCATGCGCAGGTCGCGCGTCTCATCGGCCCGGTAGCCCGGGGCGTGCAACGAAAAAGGCCGGACCCTGGGTGTCAGGAGTTCCGGCCTTTTTCATGCCCTGGTGGGCATGTGGATGGTGGAGCCAAGGAGGATCGAACTCCTGACCTCGTCATTGCGAACGACGCGCTCTCCCAGCTGAGCTATGGCCCCGTAGTGCGCTGTCATTGTATCGCTGGCGGTCGGCCTTGCCAAGCGACGCGCGGCCGTGGCCATAGGCGACTGTGCCGAGTCCGCCGGCTTTCGTGCGATTCCGTTGCGCGAAACGAAATCGTAACAATTTGGAGGATAATCCCCAGTCTGCGCAGCAGTTCCCTTTCTCGCCGCCCGGCCCGCGCAGGCCGCCCGGACGTCTCCTCAGAGCTTTCGATGCCTTCCCATACCGATTCCCGCCGTCTGTCGGGCATGTCGTCTTCCCTCGTTTCCTTCCGTCGCCATCCGCTCGCGCTGGCCTGCGCAGGCCTGGCGCTGGTCGGCAGCTTCGGCGCCGCGGCGCAGGACAGTGCGCCGACCCCCACCGGGCTGGATACCATCACCGTGACCGCCGAACACCGTGAGCAGAACCTGCAGGAGGTGCCGGTGTCGGTGGGCGTCGTGCAGGGCGAGCGCATGCGCGACTTCACCGCCGGCGGCGACGACACCCTGCTGGCGCTGTCCGGCCGCGTGCCGAGCCTGTATGCGGAAACCACCACCGGTCGTATCTTCCCGCGCTTCTACATCCGCGGGCTGGGCAACATCGATTTCTATCTGGGTGCTTCCCAGCCGGTGTCGATCATCCAGGATGACGTGGTGCTGGAGCACGTGGTGCTCAAGTCCAATCCGGTCTACGACGTGGACCAGGTGGAAGTACTGCGCGGCCCGCAGGGTTCGCTGTTCGGCCGCAACACCACGGCCGGCATCGTCAAGTTCGACACGCTCAAGCCGACGCAGGACTACACCGGCCGCGTCAGCGCCAGCTACGCCAGTTACAACAGCGTGTCGATCGATGGCGGCTTTGGCGGTCCGATCAACGATATCGCCTCGTTCCGCGTGTCGGCCCTGTACCAGCATCGCGACGACTATGTCGACAACACCTACAGCGGCCCGAGTGCGGATGGCACCGTCAGCCCGAAGAAGAACGCCATGGGCGGTTTCGATGACCGCAACGTCCGCGCCCAGCTGCTGCTGACGCCGAGCGAGCAGTTCTCGATCCTGGCCTCGGCACACGCGCGCGATTACGAAGGCACCTCGACCCTGTTCCTGCGCGGTGCGCTGACCAAGGGTTCCAACCGCACCGACGTGCCGCGCGACCAGGTCGCCTACGACGAAGCCGACAACAACCCGCAGGCCTACAAGACCTACGGTGGCTCGGTGAAGGCGCGCTACGACTTCGGCGCGATCGACTTCACTTCGATCACCGCGTATGAAACCACCTCCGGTTACAGCCGTGGCGATACCGATGGCGGTGCTGCGGTGAACTACCCGGTCAACGGCGTGCCCAACGGCTACGGCCAGTCGATGGGCCGGATCCGCGACCTGGACCAGTGGACCCAGGAATTCCGTCTGGCCAGCCATGACGACAGCGCGTTGCAGTGGCAGGCCGGCGCGTTCTATTTCAACGGCAGCGACACCACCGACTTCTACCAGCGTGCCTGGTTCCTGCAGGGCGCTGCGCGCAATCCGAACAACTGGGTACGCCTGCGCAACAAGAACACCTCCTGGGCCGGTTTCGGCCAGCTCAGCTACGCCTTC
The DNA here is from genome assembly GCF_025642255.1 of Stenotrophomonas maltophilia. Lineage (NCBI taxonomy): Bacteria > Pseudomonadati > Pseudomonadota > Gammaproteobacteria > Lysobacterales > Lysobacteraceae > Stenotrophomonas > Stenotrophomonas maltophilia. The sequence goes on along the minus strand of NZ_CP106759.1, from coordinate 2,793,933 downwards.
ACCGACAGGTTCACGGTGACCGCCGGCCTGCGCCAGACCCGCGACGAGAAGCACACCCGGCTGCTGAAGACCGCCGACACCGCTGCCGGGGTGGTGACCTACAAGGGCCGCACCGACGTCAGGATGTCCGATACCACGCCCAGCTGGGACCTGAGTGCGATGTACCAGATCACGCCGGACGTCAGCGTCTATGCGAAGGTGGCGCGCGGTTTCCGCGGGCCGACCATCCAGGGCCGTTCGGCCGTGTTCAATGCCGACTTCACCACCGCCGACTCGGAGACCATCCTGTCCTGGGAGGCCGGCGTGAAGAGCAGCCTGTGGGACAACCGCCTGCGCCTGAACGCCACCGCGTTCACCTACACCGTCAACGATATCCAGCTCAACGGCAACGATTCGGACGGCAACGGCGTGCTGTTCAACGCAGACAAGGCCAAGGCGTATGGTTTCGAAGCGGACATGGAACTGCGTCCGGTTCCCAACCTGACCCTGAGCGCCGGTGTCAGCCTGCTGCACAGCGAAATCAAGGACAAGCGCGTGTACGCGCAGGTCTGCGGCCTGAATGGCCAGGTGGTGTGCACGGTGGATGATCCGACCATCAAGGTGGGTGCGAACACCTTCGCGCAGATCGACGGCAACCCGTTGCCGAACGCACCGAAGTACAACGTCAACCTGGCCGCACGCTACGATTTCCCGGTCAGCGACGCGGCCACGATGTTCGTGTCCACCGACTGGAACAAGCAGGGCTATACCAGCTTCGTGCTGTATGACAGCAAGGAGTTCAACTCCAAGGGGGACTTCGAGGGCGGCCTGAAGATCGGTTACTCCGGCAACTACGGCGCCTATGAAGTCGCGCTGTTCGCACGCAACATCACCAACGAGAAGAATCTCAAGGGCGTGATCGAGAACTACATGGCCGCGGTGTACAACGAGCCGCGTACCGTGGGTGTGTCGCTGAACATGAACTGGTAATCGAACGGTTGCGGGAAGGGGCGGCCCGGTGATCCTGGCCGCCCCTTCCCGTTGCTGCAGCGGGTTGTCAGCGCACCGGCAACAATGGCTGCAGGCGCGATTCCAGCGCCTGCTGGCGCCATCCGGCCAGCGCCGACGGCCACTGGCGGTGCTCCAGGTAGCTTTCCAGGTGCTTGCGCGAGGCCAGTACGCCGTCCGCCAGGCCCAGCTCGCGGCTGCATTCGGCCACGGCGTCCTGCATTTTCTTCAGCGTCTTCTTGCTGCTGTCGGTGGGCTGGGTGGCCAGCGGCGCGTCCTGCTCATCGGCCAGCGGAGTGTCCAGGGCCTGCCACACGGCGGCTGTCAGCTTGCGCGGCGCCTTCGGGAACGGCTCGAACAGCTTGGCGAGCGCGTCGACATCGGCCGGTGGCGAGCGCGCCAGCAGGGCGGCAAGTTCGTTGTCCAGGATCCAGCTGCGCGGCCGGTCGCTCTGGCGTGCCTGCACATCGCGCCAGCGCAGCAGGCGCAGCAGGCGTCGCTGTGCCTCGGCATCGAGGAACTGGGCCGAGCGCATGGACAGGTGCGGCCAGCGGTCCTCATCGTTGGCGACGCTGGCCAACAGGCGTTCAGCGTCGTCGTGCAGCCACTGCTGGCGTCCCATCGCCTGCAGTCTCGCGTCGATCGCGTCATGCAGCGCGAACAGGTGCTCGACGTCATCGGCGGCATACTGCAGCTGCGACTCGGAGAGCGGGCGGCGCATCCAGTCCGAGCGGGTCTCGCCCTTGGCCAGGGTCACGCCGGTGATCTCCTGCACCAGCTTCTGGTAGCCCATGCCGGCACCGATGCCGGCCAGCGCCGCGCCGATCTGGGTATCGAACAGCGGTCGTGGCAGCACGCCGCAGGTCCATTTGAAGGCCACCAGATCCTCGCTGGCGCTGTGCATCACCTTGATGATCGACGTATCGGTCAGCCAGGGGGCCAGTGCTTCGGGCATGCCGGGAATCAGCGGATCGATCAGCAGGATGTCCTCGCCGACCGCCATCTGCACCAGCGCCAGTTGCGGCCAGAAGGTGCGTTCACGGATGAATTCGGTGTCCAGACCGATGCGGGTGGGACGCTGCTGGTAGTACGCATCCAGCTCGGCGGGGGTGGTGATCCAGATTGCCACGGGTCAGGGCCTGCTACTCGGGTTTGCTCAGGCAGGGGAGAATAGCCTAACGTCGGTCCGCGTCCGTGCCGAAGGAGGCTCTGCTTGCGTTTTCCGCTGTCGTCCGCGCTGTGCGCCAGCCTGGCCCTGGCTCTGGTCGCCTGCACCCCGTCACCGCCGACACCGGCAGGCAAGGCCGGCGAGGGATCCGGCCAGGCGGCATCGCCGCCGGCGCCGGAGGATCGGCCGGCGGTGCAGGGCAGCGTGACCATCGCCGGTCAGGATGCCGCCGAAGACGTGCAGCAGTGGACGCCGCCCCGTGTCGATCGGGAGGGGCGCAGCCTGGCGCAGCTGCGCAGGGCCGCCGAGCAGGCGTTTGCCCAGGATCGGCTGTACGAGGATGGCGATGCCGCCATCCCGCTGTGGCTGGCGGTGCAGGAGGAGGTGCCTGACGACCGCCAGGCCCGTGCTGGTCTGCAGCGTGCCCGCCAGCGCCTGCTGCAGCAGACCGATGCCTTGCTGGTGCGGCCGCTGCAGCAGCGCGAGGCGCTGGCCGAAGCGGGACGCCAGGCGCTGGTGTTGCTGACCCTGGCCCCTGACGATGAAAAGGTGCGTGCCCTGCAGGCGCGGGTGGAGATCGCGCAACGCGTGGTGGCCTACAACCGGGCCGGCGAGGAGGACCTGCGCGCGGACCGGATCGGCGAGGACGGTGACGGCGCGATCGGCAGTTTCCGCGAGGCGTTGGCGCTTGACGAGGGCAACCGCCGCGCACGCCAGGGCCTTGCTGCGGCGGAGAGCGGCCTGATCCGGCGTGCCGAGGAGGCCGCCCGCCGCCGTGACTTCGCCAGTGCCGGCACCTGGCTGGCCGAAGCCAGCAAGGTCCGTGATTCCTCTCCGACCATCGCCGACGCCTTCGAGCGCATCGAGCAGATCCGGGCCAACACCCTGGCGCAGCTGCGCGACGAGGGCCTGCGCGACCTGGCGACGCCGCAGGGCCTGAAACCTGCACGCGAGAAGCTGGCCGAAGCACTGCGCATCGCGCTGCCCGGCGACGCGGTCGTGGCGCAGCTGCGCGAGCGCATCGATCTGGCAACCCATTACGGCAGCTTCCGTCCCGGCCAGGTGTTCAGCGACGCGATGCGCGATGGCGGGCGTGGCCCGCAGATGGTGGTGGTGCCGCATGGCGGCTTCCAGATGGGCGCAGGGGATGCCGAGCCCGGCGCCACCGATGCCGAGCGCCCTTCGCATTACGTGCGGTTTGACCGCGGTTTCGCGATGGCCATCACCGAGGTGACCGTCAGCGATTTCGAGCGCTACGTCAAAGCCACCAATGCCCGCCCACGCGCGACCCGCCGCGGTCATTCGGTGGTCTATGACGAGCGCAGCGGCAACTTCATCCGCCGCAGCGGTGTCGACTGGCGCTCGGATTACGACGGCGCGCGCGCGCTGGGCAACGCGCCTGTGATGCATGTGAGCGTGCGCGACGCGGAAAACTATGCCGCGTGGCTGTCCGAGCAGACCGGCTACAGCTACCGGCTGCCCAGCGAGGCCGAGTTCGAGTATGCGCTGCGCGCCGGCAGCAGCGGCCGTTATCCCTGGGGGGATACAGGCACGCCCCCGCCGGGCAGCGGCAACTTCACCGGCAGCAAGGATGTCTCGCCGTCTGGCCGGCATTGGCACAACGCGTTCATCGGCTATGGCGATGGCTGGTGGGGCCCTGCGCCGGTGGCGAACTTCCGGGCCAACGCGTTCGGCCTGCACGACATGGCCGGCAATCTCAGCGAATGGGTGGCCGACTGCTGGCATTCCAGCTACCGGCGTGCGCCCTCCGACGGCGTGGCCTGGTTCAACCCGGGTTGCCGGGCGCGGGTGATCCGCGGAGGCAACTGGGCGAACTCTCCCGAGCAGACCCGGGCGGCCTGGCGGCAGTCGCAGGACTCGGACACCACCAACGCCCGCATCGGGTTCCGCCTGGTACGCGGCATCTGAGCGGCCGGCTTCACCCGGCGCGGGCTCCGGCACACTAAGATTGCGCCGTGCCCGCCGGCCGGCGGGGCCAGCCGGAAGACCACCGCATGCGCAACGACCCATTTTCCCGCTCGCCGCAGGGCCCGCAGCGGCGTGGCCTGTTCGGCAACATCCGCTGGTGGGTACTGCTGCTGGCGGCGGGTTACGCGGCCTTTTACTGGTTTTCGAACCGGACGGTCGATCCCTATACCGGCGAGAAGGTCATGATCGACAGCAGCCTGGATGCCCAGCAGGAAACCGCGCTGGGCCTGCAGGCCTACCAGCAGATCCTGGCGCAGGAGCGGCCACTGGACCCGAATGCGCAGATCTCGCGTGACGTGCGTGCGATTGCCGAGCGGTTGATCGCCAAGGTCGATGTGGTGGAGACCGCATTGGCGCGGGAGCATGGCGTGGAGCCGGCCCATTTCGCGCGCAGCTTCCAGTGGGAGGTGAACGTGATCCCCTCCGAGCAGGCCAACGCCTTCTGCCTGCCGGGCGGGAAGATGGCGGTCTATACCGGTCTGGTGCCGGTGGCGCGGACCAAGGATGCGATGGCGGTGGTGATGGGGCATGAGATCGCCCATGCGCTGCTGCGCCATGGAGCGCAGCGCATGGCACAGCAGAAGCTGACCCAGATCGGGCAGATGGCCGGGGCTGCCAGTGGCATGGATGCGCAGCAGCAGCAGATGGTGATGTCGGCGATGGGTTATGGCTATCTGCTGCCCTACGCACGCAGCCACGAGACCCAGGCCGATGAGGTGGGGCTGATGCTGGCTGCGGCTGCCTGTTTCGATCCGCGCGAAGCGGTGCCGCTGTGGCAGCGGATGGGCCAGGCCAGTGGTGGTCAGTCGCAGCCGGAGTTTGCCTCCACCCATCCCAACCCGGGAACCCGGATCCAGAATCTGCAGGCTCTGATGCCGAAGGCGCTGGAGTACCGGAAGCAGTTCTGCGAGGCGGCCAGGTAGGAAGGCGCACGCCGGGCTGCGCCTTGGCCCCCGCTTACCTGACCGAGGTGACCTGCACGTCGATGACGCCGTCGCCCACGCGTGCCTGCAGTGCGTCGCCGGGCTGGACCTGTTCAACCTGTCGTACCAGTGCACCATCATCGGCACGGGTCACGATGCTGTAACCGCGTGCCACCGTGGCCAATGGACTGACCGCCTCCAGGGACCGGGCCAGGCCGCGCAGGCGCAGCGCATCGCGTTGCAGCAGCCGCTGCATCGCTGCATGGGGGCGTCCGCGCAGGGCCGACAGGCGACGCTGCATCGCGTCCAGCTGGCGCTGCGGATGATGGCCACGCAGCACCGCGGCAGCATGGCGCAGGCGCGCGGCACGGCGCTCCTGCTGCTGGTTGAACGCCGCGTGCAGCCGCCGGCCCAGCTCCAGCTGACGGCGCCGCAACAGGTCCAGCCGGGCCTGTGGACTCTGCGCATTCAATCGCAACAGCGCACGGTCGGCGCGCTGCATGGCCTGTCCTACCGCGTGGCGCTGCAGCTGTGCCAGCCGCGCGGCATTGCGGCGCAGGCGCAGGGCCAGGTCACGCTGGTCGGGGACCAGCAGCTCGGCCGCCACCGAAGGTGTCGGCGCGCGCAGGTCGGCGGCAAAATCACTCAGGCTGAAGTCGGTCTCGTGGCCGACGGCCGACACGACCGGCGTATCGCTGGCGGCGATCGCGCGCGCCAGCGCTTCGTCGTTGAACGCCCATAGATCTTCCAGTGAACCGCCGCCGCGGGTCAGCAGGATCACGTCGTAGCGACCACTGGCATCGGCTGCCTGCAGCAGGCGGGTGATCTGCGCGGCGGCGCTGGAGCCCTGCACCAGGGTCGGCAGCAGGTCCACCTCCAGCAGCGGGAAACGACGGCCCAGTACGCTCAGCACATCGCGCACGGCGGCGCCGGTCGGCGAGGTGATCACCGCCAGCCGCCGCACATGCGCGGGCAGCGCCCGCTTGCGTGCAGGATCGAACAGGCCTTCGGCGTCCAAGCGCGCCTTCAGCTCCTCGAACGCCCGCCGCAGCGCGCCTTCACCGGCTTCCTCCATGTGGTCGAGCACCATCTGGTACTCGCCGCGTGCGTCGTACAGGGTCACCCGGCCACGCACCAGCACGCGCATGCCCTCGCGCGGTACGAACTTCAGGTACTGCGCCTTCATCCGGAACATCGCCGCACGCAGCTGTGCCCGTGCGTCCTTCAGGGTGAAGTACAGGTGCCCGGACGCAGGGCGGGCCACACTCCCCAGTTCGGCTTCGACCCAGATCGCCGGGAAGCTGCCTTCCAGCAGGTCGCGCGCCAGCGTGTTGAGCTGGCTGGGAGTGAGAATGTCGGTGTTGCGTGGCTGCATGGGTACGGCGCGCTGCGGGTGGAGCGGGCACTCAGGATCGCACGTTGGCGCGCGCCGGGCACGCCCGGCTCAGGTCGTGCGGTGCTGTGCCAGCGCCCACTGCACGTGCTCGCGCACCAGCGGCGAGGGATCATCGATGCGGGTCTGCAGTGCGGCCAGGGTCTGCGGTGCTGTCGGCGCGTTGCCCAGTGCCACGGCGATGTTGCGCAGCCAGCGCTCATGGCCGCTGCGACGGATCGGGCTGCCCTCGGTGCGGCGCAGGAATTCCGCCTCGTCCCAGGCGAACAGCTGATCCAGGCGCGCGGTGTCCAGGTTGTTGCGTGCGCGGAAATCGGCTTCATCGGTGCGCTTGGCAAACTTGTTCCACGGGCAGACCAGCTGGCAGTCGTCGCAGCCGTAGATGCGATTGCCGATCAGCGGGCGCATGTCCTCGGGGATCGCGCCGTCATGCTCGATGGTCAGATAGGAAATGCAGCGGCGCGCATCCAGCCGCTGCGGGCTGGTGATGGCGCGCGTGGGGCAGATGTCGATGCAGCGCGTGCAGGTGCCGCAGTGCGCAGTGGCGGGCGCGTCGACCGGCAACGGCAGGTCGATGTAGATCTCGCCGATGAAGAACCATGATCCTCCTTGGCGATCGATCAGGCAGGTGTGCTTGCCGATCCAGCCGAGCCCGGCGTTGCGGGCCAGGGCCCGTTCCAGCACCGGTGCCGAATCGACGAAAACGCGGTAGCCCAGTGGCGCGACTTCATCGTTGATCCGCGCAGCGAGCTTCTGCAGGCGGTTGCGCATCAGCTTGTGGTAGTCGCGCCCCAGCGCGTAGCGCGCTACGTAGGCGCGGCCGGGATCGGCCAGGGTCGCCCAGGCTTCGGTATCGTCGCGGTGGCTGTAGTCCATGCCCACGGAAATGACCCGCACCGTGCCCGGCAGCAGTTCCGCCGGGCGTGCGCGCAGCGTGCCGTGGCGTGCCATCCAGTCCATGGTCCCGTACAGGCCCTGGCCCAGCCAGTCGGCCAGGTGTGCCTCGTCCTCGCCCAGCTCGATGCCGGCAATGCCGCAGCGCTGGAAACCGTGTGCACGGGCCAGTTCGCGGATGCGCTGCACGGCCTGGACCGGGTCGGCTGGGGCAGGGGCGGGGACGGAGGACATGCGCACCAGTATAAAATCCCGGCATGCCCGATCTCTCTCTTCTGTTCGACACCGCTGCTGCGCGCGCGCTGGACGCCCGCGCGTCGGCGCTTGCCGGTGATGGTGGCTGGAGCCTGATGGCGCAGGCTGGCCTGGCGGGCTGGCAGTGCCTGCTGCAGCAATGGCCGGATGCCCGCAGTCTGTATGTGGTGGCTGGCGCCGGTAACAACGGCGGCGATGGCTACGTACTGGCGACCCATGCGCTGCAGGCGGGCCGCCAGGTGCAGGTGATCACCCTGCCGGGCAGGCTGCCCGCCACGCCGCTGGCGCAGCAGGCGGCGGCGGCATTCGCTGCCGCCGGCGGCAGCAGCATCGAATTCGACGGCCAGCTGCCGGTCGCCGACGTCGGCGTGGATGCGCTGTTCGGTCTCGGCCTGGATCGGGCCCCGGCCGGCATGGCGAAGGCGCTGATCGAAGCACTCAACGCCTCTCCGGCGCCGGTGCTGGCACTGGATGTACCCAGCGGTGTCGATGCCGATCAGGGCGGCGTTCCCGGCGTTGCGGTGCGCGCGGCGGTCACCCTGCAGTTCATTGTCTGCCACCGGGGCCTGTACACCGGCGACGCGCTGGATCATGTCGGCCAGCGTCGGCTGGCGCCGTTGGACCTGCCGGAGGCGGCGCGGGAAGGCATCGCGGCCAGCGCGGAACGCTGGGTCGGCGACCGTCTGCGGGCGCTGCTGCCGCCGCGCCGGGCCAATACCCACAAGGGCGAGTCCGGGCATGTGCTGTGTGTGGGCGGCAACCGCGGCAGTGGCGGCGCAGCGGTGATGGCGGCCGAGGCCGCACTGCGTGCCGGTGCCGGACTGCTCAGTGTCGGCACCCGTCGTGAGCATGTGGGGGCGATGCTTGCGCGCCTGCCCGAGGCGATGGCGCATGCGCTGGAAGATGGCGCGGCGTTGCCTGCGCTGCTGGACCGCGCACGGGTCGTTGCGATCGGGCCGGGCCTTGGCCAGGACGACTGGGCGCGTGCGCTGCATGCCAGCGTGCTCGCCTGCGGGCGTCCGCTGGTGATCGACGCCGATGCCCTGAATCTGCTGGCGCAGAACCCGCACGCGGTGCCTGATGCCATCCTGACGCCGCATCCGGGAGAGGCTGCACGCCTGCTGGGCTGCAGTACCGCCGAGGTGCAGGCCGATCGCTTCGGCAGCGCGCAGGCGCTGGCCGAGCGCTATCACGCCACGGTGGTGCTGAAGGGTGCCGGCAGTGTAGTCGCGGCACCTGCGCGGCTGCCGCGGCTGATCGCGGCCGGCAATCCGGGCATGGCGGTCGGTGGCATGGGAGATCTGCTGACCGGCGTCATTGCTGGACTGCGCGCGCAGGGATTGGACGCATTCGATGCCGCAGCAGGCGGCGCCCTGCTGCACGCGCTTGCCGGCGACGCCGCTGCCATCGACGGCGCGCGTGGTCTGCTTCCCACCGACCTGCTGGCGCCCCTGCGGCGGCTGGCCAATCCGGAACGCTCCCCATGAACGAATTCTTCCTTGCCGACAGCGATGCCACCGAACGTCTCGGGCAGTGGCTGGCGGCCACGCGACCGCCGCAGGCGTTGATCGAGCTGCGCGGCGACCTCGGCGCCGGCAAATCCACCACCGCGCGTGCGCTGCTGCGTGCGCTGGGCGTGCAGGGTGCGATCCGCAGCCCGACCTACACCCTGGTCGAGCGCTATCCGCTGGCCAGTGGCGGCGAGGCGTGGCATCTGGACCTGTACCGCATCGGCCAGGCCGGGGAACTGGATTTCCTGGGCCTGGACGAGGGCAGTGCGGTGCTGTGGCTGGTCGAGTGGCCGGAACGGGGGGCGGGCGCATTGCCGCCGACGGACCTGGTCGTGGCGCTGGAGATCGAGGGCCAGGGGCGCCGGGCGCGTCTCAGTGGGCTCAGCGACGCTGGCCGGGAATGGCTGCAGCGGCTGGCCGAAGGTGGAGACTTGCGGCCTGTTTCTGTCGCCTGACGAGAACAAAGATCGGCAGGTTACGGATTATTAAGGAAAAAGGTATTGCATTCCGTTCAGCGCGGTGATTGAATCCTGAGCCATGCGCCTGGGGAACCGTCTCATCGCCATCTGTGCCGCCGTCGGACTGGGTCTGGCGAGCCTCAGTGCGTGGGCGGGTGAAGTCCGTCAGGTACAGCTGAATACAGGCTCCACCGGCACCCGCGCGGAAATCTCGCTGGTCGGCAGTGGCGGCTACAAGACGCTGTCACTGGCCAACCCGAACCGGCTGGTGGTCGATTTCCCGGATTCCACTGCCGTGCGCAACCTGAAGATGCCGGCTGCGCAGGGCGTGGTGACGGCAGTGCGCACCGGACAACCGGTTCCGGGCACCTTCCGTGTTGTTTTCGATCTTGCGGAATCCGTGGCGCCGTTCCGCCCGCAGATGCAGCGCGAAGGAGAGGCGTCAAAGCTGGTGATCGAATGGCCGGGTGACAGCCCGGGCGTGGCCGCTGCGGCGCCGGCGCCGGCGCCGGCTCCGGCTCCGGTTGCCACGACCACGCAGACGACGGCACCCAGCATGCAGACGCGCAGCGACGCCGCCCGCGCTACCGCGTTGTTGACCGCGCAGGTGCAGCAGCAGGCCAGTGCCACGGCTGCCGCCCCGGCCGCGCCCACGCCGGCGCCGTCCACCGCGCCCGTGCAGGTGGCCGCTGCGGGCACCAGCGCCAGCAGCACCCCGCCGGCATCGTCGCCCGCGGCGATCCTGGCCGGCCAGCGCACCGCTGCGGTGGTGAGCAATCCGCCAGCCCCGGCACCGGTACCGGCATCGCCGCCGCCCGAACCGCCGCGTCCGGCGATGCCCAGCGACGCTTCGCGCATCCGTATGCAGCCTGGCATGCGGCACCTGGTGGTGGCGATTGATCCCGGCCACGGCGGACAGGATCCGGGCGCGATCGGACCCACCGGCAAGCGCGAGAAAGACGTTACCCTGGCGGTGGCGCGTGAGCTGGCCCGTCAGGTCAATGCCACGCCGGGCCTGAAAGCCTATCTGACCCGCGACAGCGACGTGTTCATCCCGCTGCCGATGCGCGCACAGAAGGCCCGCGCGAACAAGGCTGACATCTTCATCTCGATTCATGCGGACGCCGCCGAGAACCGCTCGGCGACCGGTTCATCGGTGTACGTGCTGTCCACCAAGGGTGCCTCGTCGCAGCGTGCGCGCTGGCTGGCGGACAAGGAAAACGCCGCCGATCTGGTCGGTGGTGTGCGCCTGCAGCAGACTGAAGGCACGCTGGCCAACGTTCTGCTCGATCTGGCGCAGAGCGGTTACATGAAAGCGTCCGAAGATGCGGCCGGCCACGTACTGGGTGGACTGAAGCGGATCGGCAACAACCACAAGCCAAACATCGAGCGGGCCAACTTCGCGGTGCTGCGCACCTCGGACATGCCGGCGATGCTGGTGGAAACCGCCTTCATCTCCAATCCGGACGAGGAGCGCCGCCTGATCGACCCGGGCTACCAGCGCAAGATCGCCGGTGCGGTGCTCGATGGCGTGCACACGTTCTTCAGCCGGCAGCCGCCGCCGGGGACGCTCTACGCGGCCCGCGCACAGGCCGAGATCGACGCGGCTGCCACCATGGCCGGCGGCAGCAAGTAGGCCGCACCCTGTTGGACCGGCCATGCCTGGGGCGTGGCGCATCATCGGCATCGCACAGGTGATCCGGCTCGACTCTCCACGCGGTACCTCCGCTATCATCGGCGCATGAAGTCTGCTGCCTACCTTGCCCCATGAGCGCGCCCGGCCCGCGCCCGATCCGGCCCTTGCCGGACATCCTGATCAACCAGATCGCCGCCGGCGAGGTGGTCGAGCGCCCCGCGTCAGTGGTCAAGGAACTGGTCGAGAATGCGATCGATGCCGGCGCCAGCCGTGTCGACATCGACCTGGAAGAAGGTGGCGTGCGCCTGATCCGCATCCGCGACAACGGCAGTGGCATCGCAGCGGAGCAGCTGCCATTGGCCGTCTCGCGGCATGCCACCAGCAAGATCGCCAACCTGGACGATCTGGAGTCGGTGGCCACGCTCGGGTTCCGCGGCGAAGCGCTGCCATCGATCGCGTCGGTCAGTCGTTTCACCCTGGCGTCGCGCCGCGCAGATGACGAGCACGGTTCCGCGCTGCAGATCGATGGCGGCAAGATCGGCGAGGTCACGCCGCGCGCGCACGCACCGGGTACCACGGTGGAAGTGCGCGAGCTGTTCTACAACGTGCCCGCGCGACGCAAGTTCCTGCGCGCCGAGCGCACCGAACTGGGGCACATCGAAGAATGGCTGCGCTCGCTGGCGCTGGCGCGGCCGGACGTCGAGCTGCGGGTCTCGCACAATGGCAAGGCATCACGCCGCTACAAGCCGGGTGACCTGTATTCGGACGCGCGCCTGTCCGAGACACTGGGCGATGATTTCGCGCTGCAGGCGGTGCGCGTGGACCACAGCGGCGCGGGCCTGCGCCTGCACGGCTGGATCGCGCAGCCGCATTATTCGCGGGCCAGTACCGACCAGCAGTACCTGTACGTCAACGGCCGTTCGGTGCGCGACCGCAGCGTTGCCCATGCGGTGAAGATGGCCTACGGCGATGTGCTGTTCCATGGCCGGCAGCCGGCCTACGTGCTGTTCCTGGAACTCGACCCCACGCGCGTTGACGTCAACGTGCATCCGGCCAAGCACGAAGTGCGTTTCCGTGATGCGCGGCTGGTCCATGATTTCGTCTACCGCACGCTGAAGGACGCGCTGGCCGATACCCGAGCCGGCGTGTCGGCGCAGGAGATCGGTGCAGGTGCCGGGCAGGCAGCGGACGCCGGGGCAGCAGCGGCGGCATCGACCGTGGGCGCGTCCGGATTCGGTCTGGTCCGTGGTCCTGCTCCGGGGGCGGGCGGCGGTGGCGGATATCAGGGATGGCGCCAGCAGCAGCCGCTGGGCCTGCAGGTTGCCGATGCGCCGGCCGCCTACGCTGCGCTCTATGCCACGCCTGCTGCAGGCGAAGGCGGCACCGCGCAGCCTGCGATGCCGAGCGGAAACGGCCTGCCGGACACCCGTGCAGACGCGGGCGTGCCGCCCCTGGGGTATGCGATCGCGCAGCTGCATGGCATCTACATCCTGGCCGAGAATGCCGAAGGCCTGATCGTGGTCGACATGCACGCGGCGCACGAACGCATCGGCTACGAGCGGCTGAAGAACGCGCACGATGGTATCGGCCTGCAGTCGCAGCCGTTGCTCGTGCCGATCACGCTGGCGGTGGGCGAACGCGAAGCGGATACCGCAGAGAGCGAGGCCGCGACGCTGGCCTCGCTTGGTTTCGAGGTGACGCGGGCCGGCCCGGGCTCGCTGCATGTGCGCAGCATTCCCGCGCTGCTGGCCCACGCCGAGCCGGAGGGGTTGCTGCGCGATGTGCTGACCGACCTGCGTGAGCACGGCCAGAGCCGCCGCGTAGCGAGCGCGCGCGATGAACTGCTGTCGACCATGGCCTGCCATGGCGCTGTGCGAGCCAATCGCCGGCTGACGGTGCCGGAAATGAACGCCCTGCTGCGCGACATGGAGATCACCGAGCGATCCGGCCAGTGCAACCACGGCCGGCCGACCTGGGCCCGTTTTTCGCTGGCGGAGATCGACCGCTGGTTCCTGCGCGGACGTTGAGGGGAGCATCGATGGCGTATCGGGGAATGGGCGGCCTGCTGGCTGTCTTGTTGCTGGCAGCCTGCAGCCCGGCGCCGCCGCCGGCGCCTGCGGTGGTGGAAGATCCGGCATACGCCGCCGCGCAGCAGCAATGGCGCGTGGCGCGTTATCAGGACCTGACACGGCCTGATGGCTGGACGGCGCTGGTCGGTCTGCACTGGCTGCAGAACAGCTCGCACTTCGTTGGCAGCGGTGCCACCAATGGCATCCGCCTGGCAGTGGGGCCGGACAAGCTCGGCCTGCTGCGGCGCGAGGGCCGGCAATGGTGGTTCACGCCGGAAGCCGGGGCGGAGCTCACTCACAATGGCCAGCCGGTGAAGGGGCGCATCCGCATGGATACCGACAAGGATCCGCAGCCTACCCTGCTTGCCTTCGACGGTGGCAAGGGCCAGCTCAGCCTGATCCGGCGTGGTCCGCGCGATGCGCTGAGGGTCAAGCATGCCGACGCGCCTGCACGCCGGGATTTCGCCGGCCTGCAGTACTGGCCGGGAGGTCCCGACTGGCAGGTGCAGGCGCGCTTCGTTGCGCACGCACCGGGCAAGACCTTGCCGATCGTCGACATCACCGGACTGACCACCGACATGCCCAATGCCGGTGCCGTCGAGTTCGAGCGTGATGGCCGGACCTGGCGGCTGGAGGCGATCGGTGCCCCCGGCGAGCCCCTGTTCCTGATTTTCGCGGACCGCACCAGCGGCCGCGGCAGCTATCCCGCTGGCCGCTATCTGGATACCGGCGCCCCCGGCGCCGATGGCCGCGTGCTTATCGATTTCAACCACGCCTACAACCCGCCCTGCGCGTTCACGCCCTACGCGACCTGTCCGTTGGCACCGCCGGAGAACCGGCTGGACCTTCGCGTGGACGCGGGCGAAAAGGCCTACCACCTGCCTGAAGGAGAAGGCTGACATGCTGATCAGACACCTGTTACACGCCGCCCTGTTGCTGCTGGCCTGCGCGGTGGCGCCACTGGCGCAGGCCCGCAATGCGCCGGCCGCTGAAGGTGCGTCGGTCAAGCCGCCGGTACCGCTGCTGTGGAAGGTCACCGGCCCCGGCGATTCACGGCTGTATCTGCTGGGCTCGTTCCATCTGTTGAAGCCGCAGGACTATCCGCTGTCGGCCGACGTGGAGCAGGCCTTCGGGGCCTCGCAGCGCGTGTTGTTCGAACTCTCACCGGAAGACATGCAGTCGCCGCAGCTGGCCAGCCGCATGGTGCAGGCCGCCGTGCGCACCGACGGCAGCGAACTGAAGCGTGATCTCGATGCAGCGACCTGGCAGAAGCTGCAGGCCTTCGCCACCGCGAACAAGCTGCCGCTGGCGCAGATGCAGGGCATGAAACCCTGGTTTGTCGGTCTGAGCATTTCAGTGGGGCAGATGCAGAAGATGGGCCTGGACCCGGCCCTCGGTCTGGACCGTCACTTCATGGAGCGCGCACAGGCGACCGGGCGCAGCACCGGTGGTCTGGAGGACATCGATACGCAGATCGGCATGCTTGATGGGATGTCGGTGCAGGAGCAGCGGCAGATGCTGTCCGAAGCCCTCGATCAGGCCGACAAGGGTGATGAACAGGCGCGCATGCTGCACGACGCATGGCGCCGCGGTGACGAGCGCCTGCTGTGGACGAAAATGGCTGCCGAGATGCGCCAGCAGTATCCGCAGCTGTATCAGCGCATCAATACCGGCCGCAATGATGCCTGGGTGCCGAAGCTGGTGCCCTATCTGCAGGCGGGGCAGGGTGGCACGCTGGTGGTGGTTGGCACGCTGCATCTGCTCGGCAGCGATGGCGTGGTCGAGAAGCTCAGGGCGAAGGGCTACAAGGTCGAGCGCGTCTGCACGGCGTGCAAGGCGAAGCGCTGACGTCTGCCTGCGGATGACCCGCAGACGAAAACGGCGCGCCAGTGGCGCGCCGTTTTCATGTCAGTCCCTGCCGTGGCTCAGCGGCGGGTCTTGCCGCCGGTGCCGGTGCCCGGTTCGTTCGGCTTGCTGCCGGTTCCGGTTCCCGGGCCGGTTCCGCCGGGGCGGGGGCCGCCGAAGCCGGTGCCCATGCTGCGCTGAAATTCCTGCCACAGCTCCAGGTTGCGTTCGGTCAGCTGGTTCATCATCGCCCACGGCGTCTGGCCCAGCAGGTTGCCCATCTGCTGGCGGAACTGCTGCTGCTGGTCCAGGAACACCTGCATGCTGCGTTCCAGGTAGTTGCCCATGAATCCCTGCAGGGAGTCGCCGTAGAAGCGGATCAGCTGGCTCAGCAACTGGGTGGAGAGCATCGGCTCGCCGTCCTGCTCCTGGTCGGCGATGATCTGCAGCAGGACCGAACGGGTAAGGTCGTCACCGCTCTTGGCGTCGCGGACCTCGAAGTCTTCACCGTCCAGTATCAGCTGGCGGACGTCCTCGATGGTGATGTAGCTGGAAATCTCGGTGTCGTAGAGACGGCGGTTCGGATACTTCTTGATGATGCGGGTCGCAGCCATGAAGCGGTCACTCGTCACAGTAGACGCGCAGCATGGCGCAGTGCAGCAGCCGTTGCAACCGCCCCAGCCCCCGCCAGGCTTGGCTTTCACGGCGGATCATGTTGCGCAACAAGGGTTTGCGTGCTGCGCAGCATGACCGCAGGCAGGTGCGGTCCGGCACACGACCGGCCGCGCCCGCGCGGATCACCAGCCCATGTGGTGGCCGCCGTTGATGTCCAGGTTGCTGCCGGTGATCCACGAGGCCTCCTCGGCCACCAGGAAGGACACGCCGTAGGCGATCTCCTCCGGCTTGCCCAGGCGCCCGGTCGGAATGTCGGCGATGATCTTGGCCCGCACTTCCTCCGGCACGGCCATGACCATGTCCGTGGCGACATAGCCCGGCGAAATGGTGTTGACGGTGATGCCGAAGCCCGCGTTCTCGCGCGCCAGTGAGATGGTGAAGCCGTGCATGCCGGCCTTGGCGGCGGCGTAGTTGGCCTGGCCATACTGGCCCTTCAGACCGTTGATCGAGCTGATCTGGATGACCCGGCCCCAGCCGCGGCGACGCATGCCTTCGATGACCGGGCGGGTGACGTTGAACACCGAATTGAGGTTGGTGTTGATCACGTCATGCCACTGGTCCGCACGCATCCGGTGAAAGGTCGTATCGCGGGTGATGCCGGCGTTGTTGACCAGGATCTCGACCGGGCCCAGTTCGTTTTCGACGGCGCGCACCATCGCTTCGGCACTGTCCGGATCGGACACGTCGCCGGCGAAGATGGACACGCTGTAGCCGCGTTCGGTCATCGCCTGCTGCCAGGCGCGGGCCTTGGTTTCATCGCGATAGTTGGTGGCGACCCGGTGGCCCTGGTCGGCCAGGCGTTGGCAGATGGCGGTACCGATGCCGCCGGTTCCGCCGGTGACCAGTGCGACGCGAGATGTCATGGAATGCAGTCCGGGTTTGAGGTGGGGGAAGGGGGATTCTGCAACATCGGCGCGGAAAGTGCGCCCGTCGGCAACAGGATGTCCGTGCGTGGCAGGCGGGCCGGATCGAATGCCTGCCGGGCCGCCGCGAGCAGGTTGTGCAGATCGTCGTGACCCTCGAGTGCGGCGGGCGACTGGCCGAGCAGGCCCCACAACTGACGCAGCACCGGCACCGGGTGGGCGCTGTCGACCGGCAGCGCGGCCAGCGACTTGGACAGCTTGTGCCCGGGCGCGTCCAGCAGCAGGGGCAGGTGCCAGTACTGCGGCACTGCCAGTCCGAGTGCCTGCTGCAGCAGGATCTGCCGCGCGGTGGAGTCGAGCAGGTCGGCGCCGCGCACCACGTCGGTGACGCCCTGCGCGGCATCGTCGACCACCACCGCCAGCTGGTAGGCCCAGCACCCGTCGGCGCGGCGCAGCACGAAATCACCCACCTCGGCGTGGACGTCCTGCACCTGACGGCCGCGCAGGCCATCGTCGAACTGCACCACGCTGCCGGCCGGTACGCGGAAGCGGACGGCAGGGTCCGGTCGGGGCTGCCGCGCGACGCAGCGATGGTGGATGCCCCCCCGGGCTGCCAGTTCGCTGCGGCTGCAGTGGCAGATGAAGGCCAGCCCGCTGGCCAGCAGCCTGTCCAGAGCCTGCTGGTAAGCATCGCCACGTTCGCTCTGCCACAGCACCGGACCATCGTGGGCCAGGCCGAATGCCGCCAGTGCCTGCAACTGCGCGTGCGCAGCCCCGGGCACGGTGCGTGGGGGATCGATGTCCTCGATGCGCAGCCGCCACAGGCCATGGTGATGGCGCGCGAGCAGCCAGCTGCCGAATGCAGCCAGCAGGGAGCCGGGGTGCAGCAGGCCGGTAGGCGAGGGCGCGAAGCGGCCGCAGGAAAGGGGGGAGGTCATGCTGGCTGAATCGTCGGTCAGGTTGGTGCTTGAATTCAAGCTGACCGCACCGCAAATTGACGGATATCGACCCCTTCCGAGCCGGAATTTCCCATGTTTACCCGCATCGCACTCTTTCTAGCCACCAACTTTGCAGTGCTGATCCTGGCCGGCATCGTGATGTCGCTGCTGGGGGTCAATCCGAACCAGATGAGCGGCCTGCTGGTGATGGCTGCGATTTTCGGCTTCGGCGGTTCCTTCATCTCGCTGCTGTTGTCCAAGTGGATGGCCAAGCGCTCCACCGGCGCGGTGGTGATCACCGAGCCACGCAACCAGACCGAGCGCTGGCTGCTGGCCACCGTCGAGCGACAGGCCAAGGCGGCAGGCATCGGCATGCCCGAAGTGGCGGTCTACGATGGCCCGGAGATCAACGCATTCGCCACCGGCGCCAACCGCAACAACGCGCTGGTGGCGGTGTCCACCGGTCTGCTGCAGAACATGAGCGAAGACGAGGCCGAAGCCGTATTGGGCCACGAGATCGCCCACGTGGCGAATGGTGACATGATCACCATGGCGCTGCTGCAGGGTGTGTTGAACACCTTCGTGATCGTGCTGGCGCGCGTGGTCGGCGGCGTCATCGACAGCGCGCTGTCGGGCAACCGCGAAGGCGGCGGCCGCGGGTTCGCCTACTACATCATCGTGTTCGTGCTGGAGATGGTGTTCGGCCTGTTCGCGACCATGATCTCGATGTGGTTCTCGCGCCATCGTGAGTTCCGCGCCGATGCCGGTGGTGCCTCGCTGGCGGGTCGCCAGAAGATGATCGCCGCGCTGGAGCGCCTGCAGCTCAACCACGGCCAGAGCACGCTGCCGACCCAGATCGCCGCCTTCGGCATCGCCGGTTCGACCGCGAAGAAGCTGTTCATGAGCCATCCGCCGCTGGAAGAGCGCATCGCCGCGCTGCGGGCCTCGACGGTGGTGTAAGCCTCCGGTTGCAACGCACTGCTACAGGAACGCCCGGCCCCGTGCCGGGCGTTTCTGTTTGCGCGTCGGCAGCATCGACGCGTGCCCGCAGGATCGTTTCCGCGACTGCGGAGGGGTGTCACTTTCAAGGTCGAAGGCGAAGCGGCCGCTTCGCTCGCCGGGCATGGCCCGGCGCTACCCGTCATCGTCGTGCAGCTGTGGTTCTTGACCTTGGGTCCGCCTTGAGCGAGCCGAGCACCGCAGGTCCGGCGAGGGCGAAGAGGTGCGGGTGTCTGAGCGCAGCGAGTTCCCGCACCGTCCCTCGACGGACCGAGGAGCGAAGGGAACCGGCGTGCACAGCACGTCGGCTCGCGTCCTGGCGGCGTGTTTCTTTGGTTACTTTCTTTGCACGAGCAAAGAAAGTGACAAGCACGATCACTGCGGATACGAAAACGGCACCTTCACAGGTGCCGTCTCCATGAACCGCTTTACAGGGAAGCTCAGAACTTCGCGTCGAACTCGGCCGCATAGCCCGTGTTGACCAGCACCTTCTGCAGCGACTCGGCCACCTTCAGGTTGCCCGCCACCACCTGCTGGGTTTCCGGACCGCGGTTGTCCATGCGTGCAAGCGGTGCTCCCTTGAAATCGCACACCTTGCCACCGGCCTCACGCACCAGCAGCACGCCGGCCGCGATGTCCCAGGCCTTCACCCCGGCCTCGAAGTAGGCGTCGGCGCGACCGCAGGCGACATAGGCCAGGTCCAGCGCAGCGGAACCGGTACGGCGGATGTCCTCGGCCTGCACCAGCAGGGCATCGACCGCCTTCAACTGGGCGCCGGCACGGGCGCGCTCGCGCGGAGCGAAGCCGGTCTGGATCATGGTGCCGCCCAGGTCCTTGCGATCCGCCACGCGGATGCGACGGTCGTTCAGCACGGCGCCCGCGCCACGGCTGGCGGTGAACAGCTCGTTGCGCAGCGGATCGAAGATGACCGCGTCGGTCGGCTCGCCGTTCTCGACCAGGGCGATCGATACACAGTAGTGGGGCACGCCGCGCAGGTAGTTGCTGGTGCCGTCCAGCGGATCGATGACCCACATGTGGCGATGTTCGCCCTGCACGCCGCCTTCCTCGCCAAACACGCCGTACTCGGGATACGCGCGCTTGAGCTCCTTGACGATGACCTTTTCCGCGTCCGCATCGACTTCGCTGGCGTAGTCCATCCGCCCCTTCTGCACCACGTTCAGTGCCTCGAGCTTGTTGATGTTGCGCAACAGGACGTTGCCGGCGAGGCGGGCGGCCTTGACCATGACGGTGACGGCGGGTTTCTGCATGGCGTGGGCTCCCGGAAAGGCAGAAGGGTAGGACTGGCGGGGGAAAAGAGCGGGTCCGGCGCAGTGGCCGGCCGCACAGTTTACCATTGGTCATCGTCCAGCTCGACCTTTTCCCTGTTCATGTCCCAGTTCCCCGCCGCCACCCGCCTCCGATTCGTCCTGGTCGGAACCCAGCATCCCGGCAACATGGGCGCCGCCGCCCGCGCCCTGAAGACCATGGGCCTGGCCCGCCTGGTACTGGTGGCCCCGGAAAAACCGCTGGACGAGGAGGCATTCCGCCGCTCGGCCGGCGCCGAGGACGTGCTCGGCGATGCGCCCGTGGTGGCCACCCTGGCCGAGGCCGTCGCCGACTGCCGTCTGGTGTTGGGGTGTACGGCCCGCGCACGCCGGGTCCAGCTGGAGGAGTACCTGCCCGCCGACGCAGCGGCCCGTGCGGTCGCCAAGGCCGGTGAGGGTGCCGAGGTGGCGCTGGTGTTTGGCCGGGAACGGACCGGCCTGACCAACGAGGAGCTGCAGCTGTGCCACGCGGCGGTGCACATTCCGTCCGATCCGGCGTTCAGTTCGCTCAACCTCGCCGCCGCCGTGCAGGTGTTGGCCTACGAGGTGCGCATGCAGCTGCTCGGCGCCCAGCCTGCCGTTGGCGCCGAACCGGGCTTTCGTGAGCAGGTGGCCAGCCACGAACAGATGGAGAGCTTCTTCGCCCAGCTTGGCGACACCCTGGACGAGATCGATTTCCACAAAGGCCGTGCGCCGGAGTCGGCGATGCGCAAGCTGCGCCGCCTGTTCCTGCGCAGCGAGCCGAGCGAGCAGGAAGTGCGGTTGCTGCGCGGCATCCTGGCCGATGCCCAGCGCATGGCGCGTCTGGCCAAGCCGGGCAGTCACAACGGCTGACGACGTTCTCATTTTTTCGGGTAGTCTGTCCGGATACCCAGGGGGGGATGAAACCGGTGTCGGGTCTGCGAACGGCAATGCAGGGGGCGCTGCTGAGCCTGGCCATGGTCCTGCTGGCCGGAACGGTGCGTGCTGCGCCGGATCCGGTGCTGGTGCTGGGCCGGATCAGCGACGATCCCAAGGCCCATTACCAGCAGCTGCAGCCGCTGCTGGACTACGTGGTGGCACGCATGCAGGACGTCGGCATCCAGGAGGGGAGGATACTGATGGCGCGTGATCCGCAGCAGATGGCCAGCTATCTGCGGCGGGGGCAGGTCGACTGGGTCACGGAAACCGCCGGAACCGCAGTGGCGTTGGGGCAGCGCAGCGGTGCGCGGCCGTTGCTGCTGACCGAGCGCAATGGCGTGCGTGAGTACCAGACCGTATTCTTCGTGCGCCGCGACAGCCCGTTCCAGCGGCTGGAGGACCTGCGGGGCCACCGCCTTGCGCTGCAGAACACCGCATCCACCAGCGCCTACCTGGTGCCGGTGATGACGTTGCTGGGCCACGGGTTGTCCCCACAGATCCTCGCGGGTACGTGGGACGCTCCGGGCACGGACAGCGTCGGCTATGTGTTCGCCCGCAGCGAGCTGAACATCGCCACCTACGTGCACAAGGGCGTGGCCGATGCGGGCGCGGTGAGCAGCGTGGACTGGAACGATGAGCGGCGCATGCCGCGGGCGTTCCGGCGCGACTTCCGCGAACTGTTGCGCACGGAGCCCTATCCTCGCGCCGTGGAGGTGGTGCGCGCCGACCTGGATGCACGCGTCCGTGATCGCCTGCAGGAGGTCCTGCTGCAGGCGGCCAGTGATCCGCAGGCACAGGCAGCGCTGCACCGTTTTTTTGGTACTTCCGGTTTCCACCGCGTCGACGCGCATGCGCAGCAGCGGCTGGATGAATTGAAACAAGGATTGACGCGCGTGCGGATGGAAGTGGAATGAAGTGGCTCGGCTCGGGAATGCAGGCGCGGTTCCTGCTCGCGATGGGCGGGGCGATGCTTGTGGTGGTGGCGATCCTGGCGGTGCTGCTGGGGCGGCAGGCGGCGATGCAGAGCGAGGTGCGCAACCTCAGCGGCGGCGTCATCCATGAACTGTTCGACCGCAGCGTGCGCAGCCGCGGCGAAGCGATTGCCCGTGAGCTTTCCGATGCGCTGGCCAACCCGCTGTACTACCACGATCTGGACCAGGTCGGCGCACTGGTGCGCAGCACGTCGCGGCAGCCCGTGGTGCGCTATGTGCTGGTGTTCGACGAACGTGGCCGGCTGGTGCACGACGGTTCGGTGGAGGTCGCCGCCTTCGGTCAGCCGATGGGAGACCCCCTTGCACCGGGCGCGATCGCCGCGCGGACGCTGGTGGTGCAGCAGTCGCCAAAGGTGCTCGACAACACGATGCCGATCATGGTCGGCAACCAGCGCATCGGCGGCGTCCGCGTCGGCATGGCGCTGGACGAAGTGCAGCAGCGCGAGCAGGCCGCCAACGCAACGCTGGGCGAGCGCCTGCAGCAGGTCGGCAGCCGTCATCTGGGCTGGCTGCTGCTGATGCTCGGCCTGCTGGTGGTGATCGGCGTGGCGGTGATCTTCTACGTGCAGCGCACCCTGGTCGCGCCGATCCGCGACCTGGCGGTGGCGGCCCGTCGCATCGAAGCCGGCGACTACCAGGCGCCGCTGCTGGAGAATACCCGCGACGACGAGGTCGGCGAGCTGGTGCGGGGATTCGCCCGCATGCGTGATGCCATCGCCCGCCACGACCGCGAGGTGCGGCACATGGCCTACACCGACGCACTGACCGGCCTGACCAACCGCTTGGCGTTCCGCGAAGCCCTGGACCACCGGCTGATGGCCGCGCGTGCGTCCAAGCAGCGGTTGGGCCTGTTGTTTGCGGACATCGACGATTTCAAGCGGGTCAACGATACCCTCGGGCATGAAGCGGGCGACGAAGCACTGCTGCAGTTTGCCCAGCGGATCGGCCGCGCCGTCGCCGAGGCCGGGGGCGATGAGGCGCTGCTGGCCCGTTTTGGCGGCGACGAGTTCGTGATCCTGGTCGGCGACGGCGATGTCGCTGCCAATGCGCGGCTGCTGGCCGAGGTGCTGGTGCGCGAACTGGGCAAGCCGCTGGTGGTGCAGGGCAGGGAGCTGTTCCTGGGCACCTCCATCGGCGTGACCCTGTTCCCGGACGATGCCGCAGACGCGACCACACTGCTGAAGAACGGCGACATCGCCATGTACCAGGCGAAGATGGCCGGCAAGAATTGCTACCGGTATTACAGCCGGGCGATGGACCATGCGGTCGAGCGCCGCGTGCACATGGAACAGGAACTGCGCGGCGCCTGGGAGCGCGGCGAGCTGCGCCTGGCCTACCAGCCGATCTTCCGCACCCGCGACCGGCGGATGGTCGGCGTCGAGGTGCTGCTGCGCTGGCAGCACCCCACTCTGGGCACGATCCCGCCGTCGGTGTTCATCGAAGTGGCCGAGCAGAGCGGGCTGATCGAGGTGATCGGGCCGAAGGTGCTGCGCGCGGCCTGCATGGAAGCGTCGCAGTGGCCGCGCAGTGCGGGCGGCGATGATCTGTTCGTGTCGGTGAACGTGTCGCCCCGGCAGCTGCGTGGCGGCGAGCTGCCGTCACTGGTCGCACAGTGCCTGCATGAGTCGGGGCTGCCGGCTTCGCGCCTGCATCTGGAACTGACCGAGACCGCCGTGATCGGTGATGAGATGGTGGCCGCGCAGTTGCTGGACAAGCTGCATCGCACCGGCGTCAAGGTGTGGCTGGACGACTTCGGCACCGGCTTCTCGGGCTTGAGCCACCTGCGCCAGGTGCCCGTGGACGGCGTGAAGATCGACAAGAGTTTCATTGCCGACATGCAGCGTGATCCGGACGACCTGGCGCTGACCACGGCGATCATCGCCATGGCCCACGCGCTGGGCATCACGGTAGTTGCCGAGGGCATCGAGCAGCAGGCACAGTTCGAGCTGCTGGCCCAGCGCGGCTGCGATCTTGGCCAGGGCTACTGGCTGAGCCACCCGGTCACCGCGACCGAAGTGGTGCGGATGATCGAGTCCGGCGTCTGAATCCTGGTTCAGGGGTCAGATCCCTTTCTGCAGGAAAGGGCTCTGACCCCGGCGGGATCGCTACAGCGGGCGCTTGCTCGGGTCGCCGGGGAGTTCCCGCACCAGCTTGGGAACCAGGTAGCCGGACAGGCGCGCGGTCAGGCCGGCGATCAGCTCCCTGGCGCGGGTGTCATCCACCTCGAAGTGGGCCACGCCCTCGACCCGGTCCAACTGGTGCAGGTAATAGGGCAGCACGCCGGCGGCAAAGCTGCGTTCGCTCAGTTCCTGCAGCGCCTGCACGCTGTCGTTGACGCCACGCAGCAGCACTGCCTGGTTCAGGAGCTGGGCGCCGGTGCCACGCAGGCGCGCCATTGCCGCGTCCACGCTGGCATCGAACTCATTGCCATGGTTGGCATGGACCACGATCGCCAGCGGCCACGGCAGGCTGCCCAGCCAGGCCAGCAGCTCGTCATCGACCCGTTCCGGCAGCACGATCGGCAGCCGGGTGTGGATGCGCAGGCGACGGATGTGCGGAATCCGCCGCAGCGCGTCGGTCAGTTCGACCAGCTTGTGGGTGGCCAGCGACAGCGGATCCCCCCCGGACAGGATCACTTCGTCGATATCCGGATCGGCGGCGATGGCGTCCACCGCTTCCCACCAGCCGCCCTTGGCGGCATTCTCAGCGGCGTAGTCGAAGTGCCGGCGGAAACAGTAGCGGCAATTGATTGCACAGCTGCCGGTGGCGATCAGCAGCGCCCGGCCCCGGTACTTCTGGATGACCCCGGTCGCCTTCCTGGCCGCACCATCGCCCACCGCGTCGAAGCTGAACCCGGGAACGACCTGCATCTCGTCATTGACCGGCAGCACCTGGCGCAGCAGCGGGTCGGCCGCATCGCCCTTGCGCATGCGGGCCACGAACCCGTCCGGTACGCGCAGCGCGAACTGGGCCATGGCCGCCTCGGACACGCCCAGTGCGACCGGATCCAGCTCCAGCCGCGCCAGCAGTGCGTGCGGGTCGCGCAGCGCCTGGCGCCAGAGTTCCTGCCAGCGTGCGGGTGCACCCGGCGACGACGGGCGGGGAAAGGCGGAAAGCTGCATGGAGAGGGGGCCTGCGGTTATCATGGGGGCAGAAAAACAGTCGCCCACCGGCATCCGGTGGGCTTTCCATTCTACCGGCTCGCCGCACCCGCGGCGGTTTTGCCATTTGAGGAGCTTGAGCATGGCCACTGTGGGCATGAATGACGTCAAGAACGGGATGAAGATCCTGGTCAACAATGAACCGGCGGTCATCACCGATACCGAATACGTCAAGCCGGGCAAGGGCCAGGCGTTCACCCGCGTCAAGTACCGCTTCATCCGTTCGGGCCGCGTGGTCGAACTGACCATGAAGGCGACCGACGACCTGGAAGTGGCCGACGTGGTCGACACCGACATGAACTACATGTACAGCGATGGCGAGTATTGGCACTTCATGGATCCGGAGACCTTCGAGCAGGTCCAGGCCGACAAGGCCGGCATGGGCGGCGCCGAAAAGTGGCTGAAGGGCGAGGAAGCCTGCATCGTGACCCTGTTCAACGGTGCGCCGATCTTCGTGCAGCCGCCGAACTTCGTCGAGCTGAAGATCACCGAAACCGATCCGGGCGTCCGCGGTGACACCTCCGGCGGTGGCGGCAAGCCGGCCACGCTGGAAACCGGTGCCGTGGTCCGCGTGCCGCTGTTCGTCAACCAGGATGAAGTCATCCGGGTCGACACCCGTTCGGGCGAGTACTCCTCGCGCGTGAAGTAATCCGGCGCAGCCGGATGACCTGTGAGCCGGGCCCAGGCCCGGCTTTCCGGGCATCGCCCGGAACCCGTTGCCGGCGTCCACGGCGCCGCAACGGACAGCCGCCGGGCATCGCCCGGCGCTACCGCCTCCCGTGAGGTTCTCCCCCCAGCCAAGTGAGCCTGCATGAGCGACAGCCCGCACCTCCCCGAAGCCTGCGACCTGCTCATCGAAGCCGGCTACGTCGTTCCGATCGAACCGCATGCCGTGGTGCTGGAAGACCATGCCGTAGCCGTGCGTGGCGGCGAGATCGTGGCCGTGCTGCCGCGTGCCGAAGCGCGGGCGCGCTTCCGTGCCGCGCAGGTGGTCAGCCGTCCGGACGCCGCGCTGATGCCGGGCCTGGTCAACGCGCACACGCACAACCCGATGACCCTGCTGCGCGGCGTTGCGGATGACCTGCCGCTGATGACCTGGCTGCAGGAGCACATCTGGCCGGTGGAAGCGGCGGTGATCGGCCTCGAGTTCGTCGCCGACGGTACCACGCTGGCGATTGCCGAGATGCTGCGCGGCGGCACCACCTGCGCCAACGAGAACTACTTCTTCGGCGACGTGCAGGCGGCGGTCTACAAGAAGCATGGTTTCCGCGCGCTGGTGGGGGCGGTCATCATCGATTTCCCGACCGCCTGGGCGAAGAGCGACGACGAGTACTTCGCCAAGGCCGGGGAACTGCACGACCAGTGGCGCAACGACAGTCTGATCGGCGTCGCGTTCGCACCACATGCGCCCTACACGGTCAGCGATGCCAATTTCGAGCGGGTGCGGATGCTGTCCGACCAGCTCGACATGCAGGTGCACCTGCATACCCATGAGACCGCGCAGGAAGTCAGCGATTCGATCAGGCTGCATGGCCAGCGTCCGCTGGCGCGACTCGATCGCCTCGGCCTGGTCAATGACCGGTTGATCGCGGTGCACATGACCCAACTGACCGACGCGGAGATCCACCTGTGCGCCGAGCGTGGCGTCAGCGTGGTGCACTGCCCGGAATCGAACCTGAAACTGGCCTCCGGCTTCTGCCCCGCCTGCGCCCTGCAGCGCGCAGGCGTGAACCTGGCCATCGGTACCGATGGCTGTGCCAGCAACAACGACCTGGACATGTTCAGCGAGAACCGCACCGCGGCGATCTTGGCCAAGGCTGTCGCCAACGACGCCACTGCGCTGGACGCGGCCACCACGTTGCGCGCTTCCACGCTCGGCGGTGCCCGTGCGCTGGGCTTCGGCGAGCGGATCGGCTCGATCGAGGTGGGCAAGCAGGCCGATCTGGTCTGCGTGGACCTGTCCGCGCTGGAAACCCAGCCGCTGCACAACGTGCTATCGCAACTGGTGTACGCCACCGGCCGGCAGCAGGTGAGCGACGTCTGGATTGCCGGCAAGCCCAAGCTGGTGCAGCGCGAGCTGGTCGGCATGGACCTGCCGGGCATCATCGCCAACGCGCGCCAGTGGCGCGAGCGCATCCGCCATATCCGCGCCTGAACCCCGGCGCTGCAAGGATTCCCCATGACTGCCCCCCATGCTTCCTCCAATTTCGATCAGGCCGAGCTGGACAAGTTCGCCGCACTGGCCAACCGCTGGTGGGACGCCGATGGTCCGCAGAAGCCGCTGCATGCGCTGAACCCGGTGCGCCTGAAGTACGTGGCCGACCGCGTGCCGCTGCGCGGCGCACGCGTGCTCGACATCGGCTGCGGTGGCGGCCTGCTGAGCGAAGCACTGGCCCAGGCCGGTGCCGATGTCACCGCCATCGATCTGGCCCCGGAGCTGGTCAAGGTCGCGCGGCTGCACGCACTGGAAAGTGGTGCCAAGGTCGACTACCGGGTGCAGGCCGCCGAGGACCTGGCCGCTGAACAGCCGGGCAGCTTCGATGTGGTGACCTGCATGGAGATGCTCGAGCACGTGCCGGACCCCGGCGCGATCATCGAGGCCTGCAGGCGGCTGCTGAAGCCGGGGGGGCACCTGTTCCTGTCGACCATCAACCGCACGGCCGCCGCATTCGCGGTGGCCATTGTCGGTGCCGAATACGTGGCGCGCCTGTTGCCGAAGGGCACCCACCACTACCAGGAATTCATCAGGCCGGCCGAACTGGCACGCTGGTTGCGCGAGGCTGATCTGCAGCTGGCCGATGTCAGCGGCATGGCATACGAGCCGTGGCGCAACCGTGCCCGCCTCAGCACCCGCACCGACATCAACTACCTGGCCTACGCGGTCAAGCCGGCATGACCGCCACGCACTTCCCGCGCGCGGTGCTGTTCGACCTGGACGGCACCCTGCTGGACAGTGCGCCGGACTTCGTTGCCACCTGCGACGCCATGCTGGCCGAGCGTGGACGCGCGCCTATCGATCCGGCGCAGCTGCGCCCGGTGGTGTCCAAGGGCTCGCGGGCGATGATCGCGGCGGCCTTCCCGGACCTGGATGCGCATGCGCGCGACGCGCTGATCCCGGAGTTCCTGCAGCGCTATGAAGCGTTGATCGGCCAGCACGCGGTGCTGTTCGATGGCGTCGCCGGCATGCTCGCCGCGCTCGATGCTGCTGGAACGGTATGGGGCATCGTTACCAACAAGCCCGAGTACCTGGCGCGGTTGATCCTGCCGCAGCACGGTTGGCAGCAGCGCTGCGCCGTGCTGGTCGGCGGCGACAGCCTGGCCGAGCGCAAGCCGCACCCGCTGCCGCTGCTGCACGCTGCGCAGGCGATCGGTGTCGCGGCAAGCGACTGCGTGTATGTCGGCGACGACGAGCGCGACATCATCGCGGCGCGCGCCGCGGCCATGCCATCGGTGGCAGCGCTGTGGGGCTACCGCCTGCACAGCGACGACCCGTTGGCCTGGCAGGCCGATGTACTGGTCGAGAACGCCGCACTTCTGCAACTGGCCAGCCTGTGGCCAACGCGGTCGGCACGCCCGGCCCACCCGTAAGGACGATCGTAGTGAGCAGCACCGCGCTGGAAAGCTTCCTCGACAAATGGCGCAGCCGTTGGCCGGAATGGTCGGTGGCCGCGCCGTTCGTGGCCGAATCGCACCGTGAGTTGGCCGTAGCGTGGTTCGCGCTGCTGCAGGAATTCGACGACATGCTCAATACCAGCGGCGATCCGTTGCCGGCCGATGCCAAGCTGGCATGGTGGGGCGAGGAGCTGCGCAGCTGGGAAGGACAGCGTTCGCGCCATCCGTTGGGTCGTGTGCTGGAACCGGTGCGTGCGCCGTGGGCGCGGTTGGCGGAAACGCTGCCGGATCTGGTGGAGGCACGCACCGTCGCGCCGGATGCGGCCAGTGCCGAAGCCGCGCTGGCCCGCTACGCTGAAGCAGTCGCGGCCGTGGAAGTGGTGTTGTTCGATGACAGGCCGCGGACCGGTGCGGGCCGGGCCGTGCAGTTGCAGACGCTGGCCCAGCGCCTGCAGGACGCAGGCGTGGCCGGCGTGCCGCGCAGCCTGCTGGACGAGGACACCCGCTCCGCCGCGCAGCGCTGGGCGCAGCACCTGTTGAAGGGGTGGGGCGCGCGCGTGCCCGGGCCGCGCCCGCGCCGCGTGTGGTCCAGCCTGGCCCGTGCACGCCTGACGGCCCAGGCGGCCGGCAAGCCGATCGAGGCGACCCCGCTGCGCACCCTGCTGCGGGTGTGGTGGGCCGCACGCGGCTGATTCCGTTGCCGCTGCGCTCGCCGGGCATGGCCCGGCGCTACCGGGTTGCAGGTTGTTGATTCCGTTGCCGCTGCGCCGCCGGGCATGGCCCGGCGCTACCGGGTCGCGTGTCGCTGATTCCGTTGCCGCTGCGTTCGCCGGGCATGGCCCGGCGTTACCGGGTTGCGCGTCGCTGATTCCGTTGCCGCTGCGCTCGCCGGGCATGGCCCGGCGCTACCGTTTGGTGGCTCTGGTAGCGCCGGGCCATGCCCGGCGAGGGTGCACGCGGGTTACTTCCGCTCCAGCACCAGCAGCGGATCGATGCGGGTGTCGAACCAGTTCATGCCCCAGTGCAGGTGTGGGCCGGTGGCACGGCCGGTGGCGCCAACCGCGGCAATGACCTGGCCCTGCTCGACGCGATCACCGACCTTGACGTCGATGCGCGACAGATGCAGGAAGTTCGAGCTGACGCCGTAGCCATGGTCGATCAGCAGTGTGCCACCGGTCAGGTACAGGTCGGGGCCGGCAAAGGTGACCACCCCGGCGGCAGGTGCCTTCACCGGGGTGCCGGTGGGTACCGCGATGTCCATGCCGGAATGGCCGGCACCGGGCTGGCCGTTGTAGACGCGGGCATTGCCGAAGCGGCCGCTGATGCGGCCCTGCACCGGCCAGATGAAGGTCTGGGTGAAGTCGGTGCGGTCATCGTCGCGGGCACGCGCAGCGGTTACCTGTGCCTGCTCGCGCTTGATCCGTTCGGCAATGGCGGGCGGAGGATTGACCGTCTTCGGCGGTACACCGTTGACCCGTTCGGTCGGCCAGTCACGCGGCGTCACCGAGATGGTGGCCGTTTCGCTGCCGCCGTCCGGGCGCTGCACCTGCACGCGCAGCGGCCCCTTTTCATCGCGGCCGATACCGAACACCACGCTGCCGTAACCGCTCACGCGCAGCGAGCGGCCGGCATACTGCACGCGGCTGCCGGCGGGAACCTTGCCGATCACCAGCGCGCCCTGCGACGCACTGGCAGGAAACACCACGCGGCTGTCGATCAGGCTGCCGATGCCATCCTGGGCCTGTGCCGCAGATACGGCCCAGAGGGGGGCGGCAACCAGCACCCCCAACATGAGGAACCCGCGCATCAGCGGTCGTAGGTCAAGCGCTGGCCGGCCGGCTCGCCCACCAGCGTGCTGCCGTCCCACACCCGCTGGCCGTTGACCCAGGTGGAGGCGATGCGCGACCGGAAGGTCGTGCCTTCAAACGGCGACCAGCCGCACTTGGAGAGCACGTCCTCGCGCTTGACCGTGAACGGCACGTCTTCCACCAGCACGAGATCGGCGAAATAGCCTTCGCGCAGGAAGCCGCGCTGTTCCACGTCGAACAGCTGGGCCGGGGCATGCGCGAATTTCTGCACCACCTGCTCACGGGTCAGTTTGCCCTCGTGCACGCGCTCCAGTGCGGCCACCAGCGCGTACTGCACCAGCGGCAGGCCGGACGGCGCCTGCGCATAGGGCTTCTGCTTCTCCTCCCAGGTGTGCGGGGCATGGTCGGTGGCCAGCACGTCCAGCACGTCGTCGGCCAGCGCGGCGGTGATCGCCTCGCGGTCGGCCACGTCCTTGATGGCCGGATTGCACTTGATCAGGTTGCCCTTGGTGGCGTAATCCGGGCGGGCGAAGTGCAGGAAGTGCACGCAGGTTTCGGCGGTGATCTGCTTGCGGCTGCCATCGGCCCGGATCAGCGGGCCCTTCTCGAACAGTGCCAGTTCGTCGGCGGTGGAGATATGCAGGACGTGCAGGCGGGTGCCGTGCTTGCGTGCCAGCGACAGCGCCAGCCGCGTCGACTTGATGCACGCTTCGCGCGAACGGATGTCCGGGTGCATGTCCGGGGTCAGCGCGTCGCCGTATTTTTCCTGGAAGGCTTTCAGGTTGGCATCGATCATCGGCGTGTCTTCACAGTGCGTGATGATCGGGGTCGGACACTCGCGGAAGATCGCGTCCAGTGTTTCCGGGTTGTCCACCAGCATGTTGCCGGTGGACGCGCCCATGAACACTTTCACGCCCGGCGCCTTCTTCGGATCGAGCTGGCGGATGGCCTCAAGATTGTCGTTGCTGGCCCCGTGGTAGAAGCCGTAGTTGGCCCAGGCGCGGCCACGCGCCAGTTCGTACTTGGCTTCCAGGATGGTGGAGTCCAGCGTCGGCGGATTGGTGTTGGGCATGTCCATGAAGCTGGTCAGGCCACCGGCCACGGCCGCTGCCGATTCACTGGCGATATCGCCCTTGTGGGTCAGGCCCGGCTCGCGGAAGTGCACCTGGTCGTCGATCATGCCGGGCAACAGCCAGCGGCCGGCGGCGTCCACCACCTGCTCGCCCTCGCGCGGCGCCAGCCCGGTGCCGATCTGCGCGATGCGACCGTTCTCGATGCGCAGGTCGCCGTCGAAGGTGCGGCCTTCATTGACCATGCGGGCATTGGTGATGAGCGTGGAGGACATGTCAGTGTTTTCCTGTGCAACGGCATGAAGGGGTGTCGGTGCGTTCGGGCACGAGGTCGACACCGCCGGGGTGGAAGGGGTGGCAGCGGCCGAGCCGGCGCGCGGCCAGCCAGCTGCCGCGCAGCGGGCCATGCAGGGAGATGGCTTCCATCGCGTATTCAGAACAGCTGGGCACGAAACGGCAGCGTGGCCCCAGCAGGGGGCTGATGAAGCGCTTGT
Source organism: Stenotrophomonas maltophilia (assembly GCF_025642255.1). Lineage (NCBI taxonomy): Bacteria > Pseudomonadati > Pseudomonadota > Gammaproteobacteria > Lysobacterales > Lysobacteraceae > Stenotrophomonas > Stenotrophomonas maltophilia. Next base: position 2,761,968 of record NZ_CP106759.1, on the reverse strand, counting down.
AGAAGCGCAGCAGGGCAATGAGCAGGCGCGAGATCACCCAGTCATCTTATGCCAGTTGGCATGAAGGCCGCATTTGTGCAGGATGGGCCGTTGGTCGCATGTCGCCGATGGCCTGCGACCGGTACCGGCACCTTCGGGTGCCGGCCAGGTTCCGTACCGCGCGAGGCGGTCCGTGTTCGTCGGACTGCCCTTGGGGGCCTTGACTCCAGGACTGAATGGAGTGGGGCTGTCGAGGTTGCTGCTGCGGGTCGGGTAGGCTATAAAGGCCCGCTTTCCCGGGCCCCGGGGAATCCAAGGAAGAGCGTTTCGTGGCTGCTAAAAAAACTGCAAAGAAGGCCGCAAAGGCCGCCAAGAAAACCGCCAAGCCTGTTGTGAAGAAGTTGGCGGCAAAGCCCGTTGTCAAGAAGCCGGCGGCCAAGCCGGCGACCAAGGCAGCGTCCTCGCAACCGGCGGCCAGGAAGGCCACCGCGAAAAAAACGCCGGCCAAGGCAAGCAAAGCGGCCGTCAAGAAGGCCGCTGCGCCGGTCAAGGCCAAACCTGCTGCTGCCAGCAAGAAGGCGCCGGCAGTGAAAAAGGCCGCCAGCAAGGCGGTGCCGGTCAAGAAGGCTGCTGCCAAACCGGCTGCGAAGAAGCCGGCAGCCAAGCCGGCGCCGAAGGCGGCGGTGAAAAAGCCGGTTGCACCGCCAGCGGCAAAGAAGGCCGCGGCACTCAAGCCGGCGGCCAAGCCTGCCGCTGTAAAGAAGGTCACCAAGAATATCGCCACGCCGGCTGCCAAGCCGGCACCGGCCCCCGTAGTGAAGTCCGCACCGAAGCCTGCCGCAACGCAGGCTCCGGCCAAGCCTGTCCCGGCCAAGACCGCGGCAGGTGCTGCAGCCAAACCGGCATCCAAGCCGGCCTCGGCCGCTGCACCTTCCGCGTCGACCGCCCCGCAATCCAAGAATCCCGTGCCCGTTTCGAAATCGCCTGCCAAAACCGCCGTGAAATCCGATCCCGCTCCGAAGACCGTGTCGCGCCCTGTCGGCAAGGTCGCCGTGGCCGTCGCCGCCCGCTCGGCCGCCCCGGCCCCGCGCAGCAAGTACAAGGTCGTCGAGTACAAGACCGACGAGGCCACCGGCCGCCCGATCCTGCCGGCCGGTTACAAGCCGTCGTCGGAAGAGGAATACATGAGCCCGCTGCAGCAGGAGTACTTCCGCCAGCGCCTGCAGAACTGGCGCGCGGATCTGGTGGAGGAGTCCAAGCAGACCATCGAGAATCTGCGCGAGGAAGTGCGTGACATCGGCGACGAGGCCGAGCGTGCGACCCGTGAGACCGAGAACTCGCTGGAGCTGCGCACCCGCGACCGCTACCGCAAGCTGATCGGCAAGATCGACAGCACGCTCAAGCGCCTGGAAGCCGGTGATTACGGCTACTGCGTGGACACGGGTGAAGAGATCGGTCTGGAGCGCCTGGAAGCCCGCCTCACGGCCGAGCGCACCATCGACGCCCAGGAGCGTTGGGAGCACCTGCAGAAGCAGCAGGGCGACTGATTCCCGATCGTTGTCTGGTCATGCAGAAAACCCGGCCTTGGCCGGGTTTTTTGTTGGGTTCACGTTGGCTGTGTGGGGCAGCGCCTTCCGGGTATCGGTGGAGCCCGCGGGTGTAAGCTCGGCCGCGGTATCCATGCCGCGGACGGTTCTGCCCGGCCCCACCCACAGGCTCTCGACGCATCCCTGCGTGCGCGGCCGATGTAGAGCCGAGCCCACGCTCGGCTCAGGCCGAAGCCGGAGGGCAAGGAATAGCAAAAGCAAAAGCAACCAAGCATGGCTTGGCTCTACCAGGAGCGGTCATGCGTGCGCTCGCGGCTGTTGGGTCCGCCTTGTAGCGAGCCGAGCACCGCAGGGCACTGGCGCGCAGCGCCGGCTCGCGGATGGCGGCGTGTTTCTTTGGTGACTTTCTTTGCACGAGCAAAGAAAGTTACACCCCGCCGCGGTCGCGGAAGAAGCCCGCCGGGCTCGGCCCGGCGCAACCGCTGCGTGGGCGCACGGAAATGCGCAGCCGAGCATGGGCTCGGCTCTGCAGGTTCACTGCAGGTCGCGAAGATTCAACTTCCGCAGCGTCGGGTTCTTCCATGCCGTGATGCCGGCCACGCTCAGCACCGCGAAGCCCCCCAGCACCACTGCCGGTACCAGGCCCAGCAGTCGTGCCATCGTGCCGGCATAGAAGGCGCCCAGTTCGTTGGACGAACTGATGAAGATGCCGTTGATCGACGATACCCGCCCACGCATTTCCTCGGGCGTCGCCAGCTGCAGGATGGTCGAGCGGACCACCACCGACACGCCATCGAAGGCGCCGTAGAACAGCAGGATCAGCGCCGACAGCCAGAAGTGCTGCGACAGCCCGAAACCGATCACGCACAGCCCGAAGCCCGCGACCGCAGACAACAGCACCCGGCCAGCGTTGCGGTGCAGGGGGTGCCGGGCAAGCCACAGGCCCACGCCGATCGAGCCCAGAGCGGGCGCAGCGCGCAGGATGCCCAGCCCTTCGGGTCCATGGTGCAGGATCTCATGCAGGAAGGCGGGCAGCATTGCCACCACACCGCCCAGCAGCACCGAGAACATGTCCAGCGCCATCGCGCCGACCATGATGCGGTTGCCGACCACGAAGCGCGCACCTTCGGCGATGCTCTGGAAGATCGGTGCTGCGGGGCCGCTGTGCACCGGTTCCTCCACCTTCAGCGTGGCCAGGCAGGCCACTGCCACCAGCGCGAAGGCCGTCGCCACGCCATAGGACAGCCCCTTGCCTCCCAGGCCGACCAGTACGCCGCCCAGCGCCGGACCCACCACCATGCCGGCCTGGAACACCACGGCGCCCAGTCCCGCACCGCGTGCGAACTGCTCGCGCGCCAGCACGCGGGCGAACAATGCATTGTAGATCGGCGAAAGAAAGGCACGGACCATGCCGGTCAGTGCGATCGCCGCATAGATCGGCCATACGCCGTGGAACGGCAGCCAGCCCATGGCGACGCTGGTCAGTACCAGTGCGGTGGCGATCAGGCCGGAGCAGGCGACCATTCCCAGCTTGCGCCGCGGTAGATGGTCGACCAGATAGCCGGCGAACGGGGCCACGCAGAAGAACGGCAGCACTTCGGCCAGACCGATCAGGCCCAGCGAGAACGGATTGCGGGTAACTTCGTAGATGTGCCAGCCGACGGTGACGGCCACCACCTGGTAGGACAACATGGCGAAGATGCGGTAGGCCAGCAGCTTGGCGAAGCCCGGCCGGGCCAGCAGGCCCAGCGCCGTGTCTTCGGCCGGGGCGGTCCCGCTCACGGGTGTCCGCGCTGCAGCTGGGCCTGCGCCGTCTCGCGGATGAAGGCCAGCATCGCTGCGACGCCGTTGCTGCGGGTCGGCGAAAGATGGCGGGCCAGGCCGATGTCCTGGATGTAGCTCGGCTGTGTGTCCAGGATTTCCTGTGCCGAGCGCCCGGAATAGACACGCAGGGCCAGGAAGATCAGGCCGGAGACGATCGCCGAATCACTGATGGCGTGGAAGCGCAGCGACTGCGCATTGCCTTCCGGAACGATCCAGACCATCGACTGGCAGCCGAGCAGGCGGTGTTCTTCGGTCTTCCACTCTTCGGGGAAGGCCGGCAGCTTGCGGCCGAGGTCGATCAGGTACTGGTAGCGCTCGGACCAGTCGCCGAAGAAGCCGAATTCCTCGGCGATGGCGGCCTGGGCCTCGGCGGTGGTGGGTTCAAGCGGGAACGGGGAGTCGATCACTGCAATCTCTTCGGTGGGGGCGTGGCGGGCGCGGATCAGCCGCGCTTGCGCGACCAGCGCACGCCCTGCGGGGTGTCTTCCAGCACGATGCCTTCGGCGGCCAGCTGGTCGCGGATGGCGTCGGAGCGGGCGAAGTCACGCGCCTTCTTGGCGGCGGCGCGTTCATCGATGAGGCCCTGGATGCGCGCATCCTCGCCATCATCGTGGGCAACGGTGCCGAACCACTGCGCCGGGTCGGCCTGCAGCAGGCCCAGCGCCAGACCCGCACCGAGCAGCTCGCCTTTCAGGCGCGCCTGTTCGGCCGGCTCGATGGCGCGGCGTGCTTCGGCGGCGATGCGCGCCAGTTCGGCCAGTGCCTGCGGCGTGTTGAGGTCGTCATCCAGGGTTGCCTCGATCGTGGCCGGGATCACCGCCACGGCCGGAACCGCGGCGAGCTCGCGCAGGGTGCCGTAGAGGCGGTCCAGCGTGCGCACCGACTGTTCGATCAGCGCGTCGGACCAGTCCAGCGGCTGCCGGTAGTGGGCCGACAGCAGGGCCAGGCGCAGCGCTTCCGGCGGGTGCTGGCGCACCAGGTCGTGCACGCGTTCGATGTTGCCCAGCGACTTGCTCATCTTGGCACCGCCGAAATTGAGCATGCCGTTGTGCAGCCAGAAGCGGGCGAAGATCTTTCCGCCATGGGCGCATTCGCTCTGCGCGATTTCGTTCTCGTGATGCGGGAACTGCAGGTCGACACCACCGGCATGGATGTCGATGGTCTCGCCCAGATGGGCGGCAGCCATCGCCGAGCATTCGATGTGCCAGCCGGGGCGGCCACGGCCCCACGGCGACGCCCAGCCCGGCAGGTCGTCGGTGGACGGCTTCCACAGCACGAAATCGCCTGGATCGCGCTTGTACGGCGCGACATCGACGCGGGCGCCGGCCAGCATTTCTTCCGGGTCGCGGCGGGAGAGCTTGCCGTAGCCATCGAAGCTGGCCACGGCGAACAGCACGTGGCCCTCGGCGGCATAGGCATGACCGTTGGCGATGAGCTGCTCGATCATGGTGATGATCTGCGGCATGTGCGCGGTAACTTCCGGTTCGATGTCCGGCGGCACCACGCCCAGCGCGGCCATGTCCTCGCGGTAGGCGGCGGCGAAACGGTCGGTGATGGTGCTGATCGGCACCCCCTGTTCGCGCGCGGCCGTGTTGATCTTGTCATCCACGTCGGTGATGTTGCGGGCGTAGCGCAGGGCGCCGAAACGCCGCCGCAGCAGGTCGGCCAGCACGCCGAACACCACCGGCCCACGGGCATTGCCGATGTGCACGTAGTTGTAGACCGTCGGGCCGCACACATACAGGGTCGGACAGGCCGGGTCGAGCGGAATGAACGGTTCGAGCTGGCGTGTCAGGTTGTTGTGCAGGCGCAGGGTCATGGGGGTGTGGCTGGGGGACAAGCCTGCGATTTTAGAACGTGTCGGCCCCCTTTGGGGCGACCGCCTGCCACCGGTGGACCCGGGGGCCACCCAGGTGGGGTGGGCAGGAGCGGCGCGGACGGGTAATGTTCAGCCCCTTGCGCTCGTCACTGCCTACACTATTGCCGTGTCCTTGCTCCCGTCGCCAATGAAATCCACCGCGTTGCTGACCCTGGCCTGGCTGTCGGCGTTGCCGGCCGTGGCTCTGGCCCAGGAGGGGGAGCCCCGCAACCGGGTGGTGATCGTGGAGAACGTGAAGTTCGACTACGCCCAGGTGCTGAACGTCGAGCCGGTGTTCCAGACCTTGCGCGCGACCCGGACCGAGGAGCACTGCGAGCCGGTGTCGACCCGGACCCTGGCCCCGGTGAATGTCACCGGCGAGGAGCCGACGGAGGACAAGGGCCGGATCAGCCGCTTCTGGGACTCGGTGCGCTCGATGTTCAAGCGCAGCGACGAGGAGGCGGTGGACGAGACCGCAGCCGAGGCGCCGGCCGCGCCCACCGGTCCCACCAACAACGGGCCGATGCTGACCCGCGACTGCCGGATCGTTCCCGTCGGGCGCGAGTTCCGTCGGCCCATCGCCTACGACGTGGATTACGTCTACAGGGGCACCAAGTACCGCTCGCGCCTGCCGGAAGACCCTGGCAACCGGCTCAAGGTCCGGGTCTCGATCACGCCCTGGGTCGGCCCGGAGCAGGGCACCGCCAGCAATCCCTGATTCTGGGACGCCGGCCCCTTGCGCCGGCGCCGGCCGCGTGCAAAGATGCCCGGCCATGAAGCTCACCGACTTCCAGCACGACAGCAGCGCAGCCCGACAGGCGTCGGGTATGACCTCGCGTGCCCGTCGACCGGAACCCCACATTCTCGCTGGGTAACCGGAGCTTTTTGCTGTTCGTCCGATAGAAACCCAGCCCGCCGGCTGGGTTTTTTCGTTTCCGCTTCCTGAAAGCTTCAACTGCAACGATTTCACCCCACCTTTGGTTTCCGCATTTCCCTTCCACCGCGTCGAACCTGACGCCGCCACGCAAGGAAAGATGATGTCCCCCAAGCACTTCCTGAACACCCAGGACTGGAGCCGCAGCGAGCTTGATGCGCTGCTGACCCAGGCAGCGCTGTTCAAGCGCAACAAGCTCGGCGACCAGCTCAAGGGCAAGTCGATCGCGCTGGTGTTCTTCAATCCGTCGATGCGCACCCGCACCAGCTTCGAGCTGGGCGCGTTCCAGCTGGGTGCCCACGCGGTGGTGCTGCAACCGGGCAAGGATGCGTGGCCGATCGAGTTCAACCTCGGTACGGTGATGGACGGCGATACCGAAGAACATATCGCCGAAGTGGCCAAGGTGCTGGGCCGCTACTGCGACATCATCGCCGTGCGCGCGTTCCCGAAGTTCGTGGACTGGGCCTATGACCGCCAGGACATCGTGCTCAACAGCTTCGCCAGGTATTCGCCGGTGCCGGTGATCAACATGGAGACCATCACCCACCCGTGCCAGGAACTGGCTCACGTGATGGCGCTGCAGGAGCACTTCGGCACCCAGGACCTGCGCGGCAAGAAGTACGTGCTGACCTGGACCTATCATCCCAAGCCGCTGAATACCGCCGTGGCCAACTCGGCGCTGACCATCGCCACCCGCATGGGCATGGACGTGACCCTGCTGTGCCCGACCGCCGACTACATTCTCGACGACCGCTACATGGGCTGGGCCGAGCAGAACGTGGCCGAGAGCGGCGGTTCGCTGAAGATCAGCCATGACATCGACAGCGCCTACGCCGGTGCCGATGTGGTCTACGCCAAGAGCTGGGGCGCGCTGCCGTTCTTCGGCAACTGGGAGCCGGAAAAGCCGATCCGCGACCAGTTCAAGCACTTCATCGTCGACGAACGCAAGATGGCACTGACCAACAACGGTGTCTTCAGCCACTGCCTGCCGCTGCGTCGCAACGTGAAGGCGACCGACGCGGTGATGGACTCGCCGCAGTGCATCGCCATCAACGAGGCCGAGAACCGCCTGCACGTACAGAAGGCGATCATGGCGGCGGTTGCCGGGCGCTGATTCTTTCCCATTCAAAAACCCCGCCGGGCATGGCCCGGCGCTACCAGGACATTACCCCCCATGAGCAACAAAGACGTCGTCCTCGCCTTCTCCGGTGGCCTCGATACCAGCTTCTGCGTGCCGTACCTGCAGGAGCGCGGCTACAACGTGCATACCGTGTTCGCCGACACCGGCGGCGTGGATGATGAAGAGCGTGATTTCATCGAGAAGCGTGCCGCCGAGCTGGGCGTGACCAGCCATGTCACCGTCAACGGTGGCCCGGCCATCTGGGAGGGCTTCGTCAAGCCGTTCGTGTGGGCGGGCGAGGGCTACCAGGGCCAGTACCCGCTGCTGGTCTCGGACCGCTACCTGATCGTCGATGCCGCGCTGAAGCGTGCCGCCGAGCTGGGCACCAACATCATCGCCCACGGATGCACCGGCATGGGCAACGACCAGGTCCGCTTCGATCTGGCGGTGAAGGCGCTGGGCGACTACCAGATCATCGCGCCGATCCGCGAGATCCAGAAGGAGCACACCCAGACCCGCGCCTACGAGCAGAAGTACCTGGAAGAGCGTGGTTTCGGCGTGCGCGCCAAGCAGCAGGCCTACACCATCAATGAGAACCTGCTGGGCGTGACCATGTCCGGTGGCGAGATCGACCGCTGGGAAGCTCCGGGCGAGGGCGCACGTGGCTGGTGCTCGCCGCGCAGTGAATGGCCGGAACAGGCGCTGACCGTCACCCTGAAGTTCGTCGAGGGCGAAGCGGTCGAGCTCGACGGCAAGGCATTGCCGGGCGACCAGATCCTGGCCCAGCTCAACAAGCTGTTCGCTCCCTACGGCGTGGGCCGTGGCGTGTACACCGGCGACACCGTGATCGGCCTGAAGGGCCGCATCGTGTTCGAGGCCCCGGGCCTGGTTTCGCTGCTGGCCGCCCACCGCGCGCTGGAAGACGCGGTGTTGACCAAGCAGCAGAACCGCTTCAAGCCGGACGTGGCGCGCAAGTGGGTGGAGCTGGTCTACGAAGGCTTCTATCACGACCCGCTGAAGACCGACATCGAAGCGTTCCTGAAGTCCTCGCAGGCCAAGGTCAACGGCGAAGTGGTACTGGAGACCCGTGGCGGGCGCGTGGACGCGGTGGCGGTGAAGTCGCCGCATCTGCTCAACACCAAGGGCGCCACCTATGCGCAGTCGGCCGACTGGGGCGTGGAAGAGGCGGAAGGCTTCATCAAGCTGTTCGGCATGAGCTCCACGCTGTACGCGCAGGTCAATCGCGGTTGACCGCGATTGCGCTGGGGCGCTCCAGCAGAGGCGATACGGTAGCGCCGGGCCATGCCCGGCGGAATTTCACAGGAACTGTTGATTCATGCTTGAACAGACACTCGATCACCTGCAGGCCCTGGTGTCCTTCGACACCCGCAACCCGCCGCGCGCGATCAGCACCGCTGGCATCTTCGATTACCTGCGCGCCAACCTGCCGGGTTTCACCGTTGAAGTGATCGATCACGGGGCCGGTGCGGTCAGCCTGTATGCCGTGCGCGGCACACCGAAGTACCTGTTCAACGTGCATCTGGACACGGTGCCGGATTCGCCACACTGGACTGCCGACCCGCACGTGATGCGCCGCCTGGACGATCGTGTGGTCGGCCTGGGCGTGTGTGACATCAAGGGCGCTGCGGCGGCGCTGGTGGCTGCGGCCAATGCCAGTGATGGCGACGCCGCGTTCCTGTTCTCCAGCGACGAGGAAGCCAACGATCCACGCTGCATCGCCGCGTTCCTGGCCCGTGGCATTGCCTATGACGCGGTGCTGGTGGCCGAGCCGACCATGAGCGAGGCCGTGCTCGCGCACCGTGGCATCAGCTCGGTGCTGATGCAGTTCGCCGGCCGTGCGGGCCATGCGTCCGGCAGGCAGGATGCCGCCGCCAGTGCGCTGCACCAGGCGATGCGCTGGGGCAATCGGGCCCTGGATCATGTGGATTCCCTTGCATCTGCACGCTTCGGTGGCCTGACCGGCCTGCGTTTCAACATCGGGCGCGTCGAAGGCGGGATCAAGGCCAACATGATCGCACCGGCAGCCGAAGTGCGTTTCGGCTTCCGCCCCTTGCCCTCGATGGACATCGATGCGCTGCTGGCGACCTTCGCGGGTCTTGCCGAACCGGAAGCCGCGCTGTTCACCGAAACCTTCCGTGGCCCCAGCCTCCCGGCCGGTGACATCGCCGAAGCCGAGAACCGCCGTCTGCTGGCGCGTGACGTGGCCGATGCGCTGGAGCTGCCGATCGGCAACGCGGTGGACTTCTGGACCGAGGCCTCGCTGTTCTCCGCGGCAGGCTATACCACGCTGGTGTTCGGCCCCGGCGACATTGCCCAGGCCCACACGGCCGATGAGTTCGTGACGCTGGAGCAGCTGCAACGCTATACCGACGCCGTGCACCGCATCATCGGCGCCGGCGCCTGATCAACCCCACAACGCCGCCACGCCCCGGCATGGTGGAACTGCAACGCGGCGACCGCCGCCCGTGACGAAACCGAAATGTCTCCTGCCCTCCAGCCCCACCGCCAGACCCGCCAGACCATCGTGCGCCTGCTGTCCAGCATGGCCAGCGCGAAGGAGATCAGCCAGTACCTCAAGCGCTTCTCGCAGCTGGACGCCAAGCGCTTCGCCGTGGTCAAGGTCGGTGGCGCCGTGCTGCGCGACGATCTTGAAGCGCTGACCTCCTCGCTGTCCTTCCTGCAGGAAGTCGGGCTGACCCCGATCGTGCTGCACGGTGCCGGCCCTCAGCTGGACGCCGAGCTGTCCGCTGCTGGCATCGAGAAGCAGACCGTCAACGGCCTGCGCGTGACCTCGCCGGAAGCACTGGCGATCGTGCGCCGGGTGTTCCAGCAATCCAACCTGCGCCTGGTCGAAGCCCTGCAGCAGAATGGAGCGCGTGCCACCTCGATCACCGGTGGCGTGTTCGAGGCCGAGTACCTGGACGTGGACACCTACGGCCTGGTCGGTGAAGTGAAGAAGGTCAACCTGGCGCCGATCGAAGCCAGCCTGCGCGCCGGATCGATCCCGGTCATCACCAGCCTGGGTGAGACCGCCGGCGGACAGATCCTGAACGTCAATGCCGACTTTGCCGCCAACGAACTGGTGCAGGAACTGCAGCCGTACAAGATCATCTTCCTGACCGGTACCGGTGGCCTGCTGGACGAGGCGGGCAACGTCATCGATTCAATCAACCTGTCCACCGAGTACGACCACCTGATCGCACAGCCGTGGATCCACGGCGGCATGAAGGTCAAGATCGAACAGATCAAGGATCTGCTCGATCGCTTGCCGCTGGAATCGTCGGTGTCGATCACCCGCCCGGCCGATCTGGCCAAGGAACTGTTCACCCACAAGGGCTCAGGCACGCTGGTGCGCAAGGGCGAGAAGGTGCTGCGTGCGGCCACGTGGGACGAGTTGGATCTGCCACGCCTGAAGGGCCTGATCGAATCCAGCTTCGGCCGCACCCTGGTGCCGGACTACTTCCAGAAGACCAGGCTGCTGCGCGCGTACGTCAGCGAGAACTATCGGACGGCCGTCATCCTGACCAACGAGGCCGAAGGTGTCTATCTGGACAAGTTCGCCGTGCTCGATGATGCGCAGGGCGAGGGCCTGGGGCGTGCGGTCTGGAACGTGATGCTGGAGGAAACGCCTCAGCTGTTCTGGCGCTCGCGTCACGGCAATCCGATCAACCACTTCTACTACGCCGAATCCGACGGCTGCTACAAGCAGGACCAGTGGAAGGTGTTCTGGTTCGGTGCCGATGGCATCGACCGCATCCGCACCTATGTCGATCACTGCGCTGCACGCGCACCGAGCCTGCAGGGCTGAACGATGACCGTCACCGACACCTGGGCGACGGTGCCGACCCTGCGCGGCCAGCATGTGACGCTGCAGCCCTTGCAGCAGGGACACGTGGACGGCCTGCGTGCCGCGCTGGAAGGCAGCGGACTGGACCGGCTCTGGTACACCCAGGTGCCGGCGCCGGCACAGGCAGGCGCCTACGTACAGGCCGCACTGCAGGCGCAGGCGGAGGGCAGGGTGCTGCCCTTCGTCATCCGTGATGCCGCTGGCGACATCGTCGGCAGCACCCGCTTCTATGACCTCGATGCCGCCGTGCCCAGGCTCAGTCTCGGCTATACCTGGTATGCACCGCGCGCGCAGCGTACCGGTGCCAATACCGAGGCCAAGCTGTTGCTGCTGCAGCATGCCTTCGAAGTCATGGGCTGCATCAGCGTGGTGCTGGAAACCAGCTGGTTCAACACCACCTCGCGCACCGCCATCGCCCGCCTGGGGGCCAAGCAGGATGGCGTGCTGCGCAACCACAAGCGGCATGCCGACGGCACGCCGCGCGACACCGTCATCTTTTCCATCATCGATGCGGAATGGCAGGGCGTGAAGCGCCAACTGCAGTACCGTCTGGACAGCCACGCATGAACGATTCGATTTTCTCCCTGGGCATCATCGGTGCCCGCGGCCATACCGGTGCCGAACTGATCAAGCTCGTTGCCGCGCATCCGCGCCTGCGCCTGGCGTTCGTATCCTCGCGCGAACGTGCAGGGCAGCGCCTGTCTGACCATCACCCGGAAGTGCAGGGTGATCTGCGCTACGAGAACCTCGACGCCGACGCGGTGGCGGCCAAGGGCGTGGACGCGGTGATCCTGGCGCTGCCCAATGGCCTGGCCGCACCGTTCGTGGCCGCGCTTGAAAGCGCCCGGCCCGATACGGTGATCGTGGACCTGTCGGCCGATTACCGCTTCGACCACAGCTGGTACTACGGTCTGCCGGAGCTGACCCGGGGTCGCTACACCGGGCAGAAGCACATCAGCAATCCTGGCTGCTACGCCACCGCGATGCAGCTGGCGATCCATCCGCTGCTGGACCTGCTGGCCGGGCCCCCGCAGTGCTTCGGCGTGTCCGGCTACTCCGGTGCGGGCACCACGCCCTCCGACAAGAACAACGTCGAGCTGCTGGCCGACAACCTGATGCCGTACGCGCTGACCAACCACGTGCACGAGCGCGAGGTGTCGGTGCAGCTGGGGGTGGCAGTGGAGTTCATGCCGCATGTGGCGCCCCATTTCCGCGGCATCACCCTGACCGCCAATCTGTGGTTGAACCGCGCACAGACGCGCGAGCAGATCGTCGAGCGTTTCCAGCAGGCCTATGCCGGCGAAGCACTCATCGAGGTGGTGGATGACGCGCCGTGGGTCAGCCGCATCGCCGGCCGCCACGGTGCCCAGATCGGTGGCTTCACCCTGGCCCCGGGTGGCAAGCGGGTGGTGGTGGTGGCGACGCTGGACAACCTGCTGAAGGGCGCGGCCACCCAGGCCATGCAGAATCTCAACCTTGCGCTGGGCATCGACGAACTGACGTCGATCCCGCACTGAACCCGCATCCGGAGCCCCCATGGCAGACCTTCTTTGGCAGAAACCCGGCGTCGCTGTCGACGCCCAGATCCAGACCTTCCTCGCCGGCGATGACGTGATCCTCGACCGTGAGTTCTTCCTGCATGACATCGCGGCCAGCGCCGCGCATGCACAGGGCCTGCAGCACATCGGCATCCTCGCCGCCAGCGAGCTGGAGGGCCTGCTGCGCGAGCTGGAGGTGCTGGCAGACGACTTCCGCGCAGGCCGTTTCGTGCTGGATACGCGCTATGAAGACGGTCACTCGGCGATCGAAGCGCGCCTGACCGAGCGGTTGGGTGATGCCGGCCGCAAGATCCACACCGGTCGCAGCCGCAATGACCAGATCCTGGTCGCCACGCGCCTGTGGCTGAAGGAAAAGCTGCAGCGCGTCGCCCAGCTCAGCGCCGAGGTGGCCAAGGTCGCGCTCGACCGCGCTCAGGCGGAAAAGGACCTGCCGGTGCCGGGCTATACGCACATCCAGCGAGCCGTCGTGTCCTCGGCGGGCATGTGGTGGGCCGGCTGGGCGGAAGCCTTCATCGACAATGCCATCCGTGCACGTGACACCCATGCGCTGGTCGATGCCAACCCGCTGGGTACCGCCGCCGGGTATGGCGTGAACCTGCCGCTGGACCGTGAACACACCACGGCCGCGCTTGGTTTCGCGCGCATGCAGGTATCACCGATCTATGCACAGCTGTCGCGCGGCAAGTTCGAGCTGGCCGCCCTGGAGGCGCTGGGTGGCGCTACCCTGGACCTGCGTCGCATCGCCTGGGACCTGTCGCTGTTCACCAGCGCCGAATTCGGCTTCGTCGCACTGCCGGCGCAGTACACCACCGGCAGCTCGATCATGCCGAACAAGCGCAACCCCGATGTGATCGAACTGATGCGTGCCACCCATGCCAGCGTTGCTGCGGCGCGCACCGAAATCGAACAGCTGCTGTCGCTGCCGTCCGGCTACCATCGTGATCTGCAATCGTCCAAGGGGGCCATCTTCCATGGTTTCGGTCGCGGCCTGGCCGCGCTGGAACTGCTGCCGGCGCTGCTGGCCAATCTGGAATGGCGCGAGGACAGGCTGCGCGCGGCGATCGACTCCGGCATGTATGCCACCGACGTCGCGGTCGAGGCCGCCGTGGCCGGCGTGCCGTTCCGCGACGCCTACAAGGCCGCCGCGGCAGGTGCCGAGAGCGCAGGGCAGGGACGCACGCCGGAGGGCAGCCTGGCCGCGCGTGTCTCGCCGGGTTCGGCATCGGACCTGCGCCTGGATGAGCTGCGCGCGCGCTGGCAGGCGCTTTCCTGATGGCGGGCACCGTCTATCTGGTCCTGGCCATGCGCCGGCCCGGCTTCAGTGCCGCCGCTGTGCAGCCGCATCTGGATTTCCTCGATGGACTGCGTGCGCAGGGCCAGCTGCAGCTCACCGGTGGTTTCGCCGACGGCAGCGGCGGTGCCTACGTGCTGTGCAACGTGGAGAGCCTCGCACAGGCGCAGGCCATCGTCGCCACGGATCCGCTGGTGACGATGCAGGCCTCCGAGCTGACCGTGCACGAATGGAATACCCGCTGAGAGCCCGGCCATGACCCCGCACGCCGCCCCCGTCGCTTCGCCGTTTCCCGAACAGGCGCTGCCGCCATGGCGACGTGCCGTACTGAAGGTGGGCAGCAGCCTGCTCGCTGCCGATGGAGGCGGCCTGTCGCCACGCCACGCGCTTGGCCTGGCCCAGTTCGTCTCGGCCAATGTGCTGGCTGGCCGCGAAGTGGTGATCGTCTCGTCCGGCGCGGTCGCCGCCGGCCGCGCGATCCTGCCGCGTGCCGATGCGCCGGGCGCTGCGATGGCCGCGCGGCAGGCACTGGCTGCGCTTGGCCAGGCGCAGCTGATCGGCCTGTGGCAGCGCTTCTTCGAGCGCCCGGTCGCGCAGGTGCTGCTGACCCACGACGATCTGCGCAACCGCCGCCGCTACCTCAACGCCCGCGCCACCCTCACCGAACTGCTGCGGCTGGGTGCGCTGCCGGTGGTGAACGAGAACGACACCGTCTCGGTGGATGAACTCAAGCTCGGCGACAACGACAACCTGGCCGCGACCGTGGCGGCGCTGGTCGATGCCGACGCTTTGTTCATCGCCACCGACATCGATGGCCTGTACAGCGCCGATCCGCGCACCGTGGCCGACGCACGGCCGCTGCACGATGTGCCGGAACTGGGCCCGGACGTGCTGGCGATGGCCGGCGGCGCCGGCTCGCGCGCGGGCACCGGGGGCATGCGTACCAAGCTGGAGGCCGCAGCCAAGGCCGGCCGGCTGGGTATCGAAACCTATCTGTTCAACGGCCGCAGCGGCGAGGTGGTGCGCGCGCTGGCGCAGGATCGCCTGTTCGGCACCCGGATCCATGCCGCACGCAGCCGTGAGGCGGCGCGCAAGCACTGGCTGCGCCATGCCCCCCTGGCCGATGGCGCGATCGTGATCGACGCGGGCGCGGCGCAGGCGATGCGTGAGAAGGGCGCCTCGCTGCTGCCCGGTGGCATCACCGGTGCCGACGGTGATTTCCGCCGGGGCGACATGGTGCAGGTGTGCTGGAACACCGCCGAAGGGCGGGTCTGCGTTGCCCGTGGTGTCAGCCAGTACGCGGCTGACGACGTGCGCCGCATCGCTGGCCGCCATTCGCGCGACATCCAGGCCGTACTGGGCTACAACTATGGGGGCAGCGTCGTCCATCGTGACGATCTGGTGCTGCCATGACCGGACCGCAGGACACCCCGATGAGTGACATCCAAGCACAGGCACGCGCCTGCCGTGACGCGGCCCAGGCGGTTGCAGGCCTCGACAGCGAAGCGCGTCGCGCGCTGCTGCAGGCCATGGCACAGGCACTGGAAGTGAATGCCGGCCAGATCCTGGCCGGCAATGCGCGCGACCTGGCCGCCGCGCGCGATAAGGGCGTCGGCAGTGCCATGCTGGACCGGCTGGCACTGGACCCGCCGCGTCTGCTGGCGATGGCCGACGCGGTGCGTGAGGTTGCCGCGTTGCCCGATCCGGTCGGGCAGGTGACCCGCAACGACGTCCGCCCCAATGGCATCCGCGTGCAGAAAGTGCGGGTGCCGCTGGGCGTGATCGCGATGATCTACGAGGCGCGCCCGAACGTGACCGCCGAAGCGGCCGCACTGTGCCTGAAGGCAGGCAACGGCGTGATCCTGCGTGGTGGCTCCGAGGCGATCCATTCCAATACCGCCATTGCCCAGGCATTGGCCGGTGCGTTGCAGGCCAACGGTGTTCCCCCCGCAGCGGTGACTGTACTGACCGACCTGCGGCGTGAGGCGATGCTGGAGCTGCTGCAGCTGCACGAGCTGATCGACCTGGCGATTCCGCGGGGCGGCGAAGGCCTGATCCGCTTTGTCGCCGAACACGCGCGCGTGCCGGTGATCAAGCACTACAAGGGCGTCTGCCATCTGTTCGTGGACGCCAGCGCCGATCTCGACCAGGCCGTCGGCCTGCTGGTCGATGGCAAGTGCAGCCGGCCGGCCGCATGCAATTCACTGGAGACGCTGCTGGTGCATCGGCGCGTGGCGGCGGAGTTCCTGCCGCGCGTGGCGCAGTCGCTTGGCGAACGGGGCGTACAACTGCGTGCGGATGCCCACGCGCGTCCGTTGCTGCCGGGCAGCACCGAGGCGACCGACGAGGACTACGCAGCCGAATTCCTCGATCTGGTGTTGGCCGTGCGCGTCGTCGATGATCTCGATGCGGCAATCGCGCATATCCGCCGCTACACCTCCGATCACACCGAAGTGATCGCGACCACCGATGCCGTCAATGCCGAGCGGTTCGTCAATGCGCTGCGCTCGGCGGTGGTGATGGTCAACGCGTCCTCGCGCTTTTCGGACGGCGGCCAGCTTGGGCTGGGCAGCGAGATCGGCATCTCCACCACGCGCCTGCATGCCTATGGTCCGATGGGGCTGGAGGCACTGACGGTCGAGCGCTTCGTGGTCCGCGGCGAGGGTCAGACGCGGGTCTGACCCGGCAGCCGCCAGGCCTGCGCCGGCGGCGAGCCGTTTACCAGAGGTCTTCCAGCTTTCGCGGCTTGCAGGCCACCCACGATGCGCACAGCATCAGCGTGGCGCAGCCGAACAGGAAGCCGAACGGCAGCGTCCAGCCGTTGCTGACGGTATGCAGCCAACCGACCAGGAACGGACCCAGGCAGCTGAAGCTGTAACCCACGCCCTGCATGAAGCCGGACAGCGCGGCGGAACCGGTCGGGGTACGCGTGCGCAGGTTGATCAGGGTCAGCGCCAGCGGGAAGGTCGAGGGGCCCACGCCGAGCAGGCAGGCCCACAGCAGCGGCGCCTTCATGGGGGCCAGCAGCAGGCCGGCAAAGGCGATCACGAATGACGAATAGCCGATCAGGACCAGCGGGAACGGATTCTGCAGGCGCACCGCCATCGACGGAATGACCAGCGACGGCAACAGGCCCAGCGCCGAGAACACCGCCACCATCACCCCACCGAACGCAGGTGTGGCGCCGGCTTCGACCACGATGCGCGGCAGCCAGGTGAACATCGAATAGGTCATCAACGATGTCATGCCGAACATCAGCGTCATGCTCCAGCCCAACGAGGTGCGCCAGACCTTGCCGTGAGGCTGCGCGGTGGGATCGGCAGCGTCGGCCTGCGGCTTCGGCGCGCGCCTGGCCAGTACCAGCCACGGCAGCGCGGCGGCCAATGCCAGCAATGCCCACATGCCCAGCGATACGCGCCAGCCGGCCGCGCTGGCCACCGGCACCGCCAGCAGTGCCGGCAGCATGGTGCCCAGCTGCAGCACGCTGATGTAGAGCGTGCTCATGGTGCCGACCTTGTTGGCGAAATAGCGCTTCACCAGCGGCGGCACCACCACGTTGCCGATGCCCATTCCAGCCAGCGCGACGACTGCGCCCAGCAGCAGGGTGCCGACGTTGCCGGCGCTGGAGCGCAGCAGCAGGCCTGCCGTGGCCAGGATCATCGCCAGCAGGGTGGTGCGCTCCAGGCCCAGGCGCCGGGCCACGGCCGGCGTGGCCACGCCGAACAGCGCGAACGAGGCGGTCGGCAGCATGCCCAGTACGCCGGTCATGGTGGTGCCGAATCCGAACTGCTGGCCCAGTACGTCCAGCAGCGGGGTGATCGAGGTGACGGCAGTGCGCAGGTTGACCGCCGCCAGCAGGATGGCGGCGAATGCCAGAACGCGGCCGTGCAGCAGCGACGGCGATTCGGGTGAGGAGGAGCTCATGGTGGTCCTTGCA
Source organism: Stenotrophomonas maltophilia (assembly GCF_025642255.1). NCBI lineage: Bacteria > Pseudomonadati > Pseudomonadota > Gammaproteobacteria > Lysobacterales > Lysobacteraceae > Stenotrophomonas > Stenotrophomonas maltophilia. Next base: position 2,744,051 of record NZ_CP106759.1, on the reverse strand, counting down.
GGTGTCGCACGCCGCCACAGTGGCGTGCAGCGCCGGCATCGGTCTACGCCGACGCGGCGGGTGGGGGAGTGGGCATCATTGTACGTGGCTGGCTGGCGGGCGGGGCGAGGTCCCGTCGGCGCAATCTGTCGCTATCGGCACTTTCCGGCACGCTGCGGCGCGCCTCTCCGGCGTCGCGTCCGGCGGGTCGCTGGACGGCAGACACAAAAAAAACCCGGAGGACGATGGCGTCTTCCAGGCTTCTTGGTGACCACCGGAGTGGTCGGGGAGACAGGATTCGAACCTGCGACCTCTACGTCCCGAACGTAGCGCTCTACCAGACTGAGCTACACCCCGAAGGGAGCCGCCTATTCTAGCCATTCACCCCGATGGCGGCAAGGGGTGAACGCCGTTTCCTTCACGCTGCCGGGGCAGCGGCTCTTCAGGGAACAAAAAAGCCTGGGCGACTTCACCAGGCTTCAATGCGACCACCGAAGTGGTCGGGGAGACAGGATTCGAACCTGCGACCTCTACGTCCCGAACGTAGCGCTCTACCAGACTGAGCTACACCCCGAAGGAGCCGCCTAAGATACCGTGTGAAGGCCTGGGCGGCAAGGTTTTTTTACATTTCAGCGACGATTCTCTGTGTCGATGCGGTTCTGTTCGCGGGCTTCGAACCACATGCCGTTGAGGATGGCGACCGTCGAGGCGAGGCCGGCGCCGAGGATCCAGGCGAAATACCACATGTTCGGTTCTCCTTGGGAGGCAGGGGATCAGTAGGCGTTGGGGTTGCTGCCCATTTCATCGCTGGTGGTCTTGCCCTTGAGCACGCGGTACACCCAGGTGGTGTAAGCGAGGATGATCGGCAGGAACACCACCGTGGCCAGCAGCATGATCCACAGGGTCAGATGGCTGGACGAGGCATCCCACACGGTCAGGCTGGAGGTGGGCTGGCTGGAGGACGGCAGCAGGAACGGGAAGATCGCGAAGCCGACGGTCAGGATGATGCCGGCGATGGCTGCGCCGGAGGCGATGAAGGCCAGGCCGCCGCGACGGGCACGCAGCAGCACCGCGCTGGCGAGCAGGCCAAGCAGGCCGACCAGCGGCGCCAGCAGGGTCGCCGGCATGGTGCTGTAGTTGCGCATCCAGCCGCCGGCCGCGCCCAGCTCGGCGCTCTTCAGCAGCGGGTTGGTGGCGCCGTCGGTGATCACCTGCGAGGTGATCTGGTAGCCCGGCAGGCCGAAGGCCACCCAGGCTCCCCCCACCGCGAACAGTGCGAAGGCGATCAGCGCGGCAATGCTGCCAAAGCGTGCCGAGCGTTCAGCCACCGGGCCATCGGTCTTGATCACCAGCATCGCGGCACCGTGGGCCACCAGCATGGAAACGCTGAGCAGGCCGGCCAGCAGCGCGAACGGCATCAGCAGCCCGAAGAACGAGCCGGTGTAGAAGATGCGCATGCTGTCATCGAAGTGGAACGGCACGCCCAGCAGGACGTTGCCCACCGCCACGCCCATGATCAGCGCAGGGATGAAGCCGCCGATGAACAGCGCCCAGTCCCAGGTGTTGCGCCAGCGCTCGCCCGGCATCTTGCTGCGGAACTTGAAGCCGACCGGGCGCAGGATCAGGGCAAACAGGATGACGAACATCGCCAGGTAGAAGCCTGAGAAGCTGACCGCGTACAGCGGCGGCCAGGCGGCGAAGATCGCACCACCACCCAGGATCAGCCACACCTGGTTGCCTTCCCATACCGGGCCGATGGTGTTGATCACCAGCCGGCGCTCGGCGTCGGTGCGGGCCACGAAAGGCAGCAGCGTGCCCACTCCCAGGTCGAAACCATCCATCACCGCGAAGCCGATCAGCAGGATGCCGAGCAGCAGCCACCAGATCACGCGCAGCGTGGTGTAGTCCAGAAGAATGAAATCCATCTTGGTTTTCTCCTGCCTCAGGCCTGGCCGGCGGCCGGCGCTGCGGCATTGTGGGAAGCATTCGGGCGGGGCGACTGCAGCGACGGCAGCACCTCGTCCGGACCCTTGCGGATCGCCTTGAGCATCAGCTTGATCTCGACCACGATCAGTGCGGTGTAGATCGCGGTGAAGCCGGCCAGGGTCAGCACGATCTGGTGCAGGGCCAGGCCCGATGCCGCGTAGAACGTCGGCAGCACGCCATCAACCGCCCAGGGCTGACGGCCGTACTCGGCCACGAACCAGCCGCATTCGATCGCGATCCACGGTGCCGGCAGCGTCCACAGGGCCAGCGTGAGGAACCAGCGCTTGTCCTGGAAGTTGTTGCGGCACGAGTAGTAGAAGGCCAATGCGAAGAAGGCGATCAGGTAGAAGCCCAGGCCTGCCATCACGCGGAAGGTCCAGAACAGCGGCATCACGCGCGGCACGGTATCCATTGCCGCCTGCGAGATCTGCTCGGGGGTGGCGTTGAGGATGTCCTCGCGGTAGCGCTTGAGCAGCAGCCCATGGCCCAGATCCTGCCAGTGGCGGTCGAACATCTCACGGGCTTCGACGTCGTTCTTGTTGGCGCGCAGGCGCTCCAGCGCACCGTAGGCGAGCTGGCCGCCGCGTACGCGGTGCTCGGCGCGCTCCACCAGTTCCAGGATGCCCGGGATCGGCTGGTCCAGCGAACGGGTGGCGATCAGGCCCATCAGGTATGGGATCTTCACCGCATAGTCGTTCTGGTGCGTCTGCTGGTTGGGAATGCCGAAGGCGGTGAAGTCCGCCGGGGCACGCTCGGTCTCCCACATCGCCTCGATCGCAGCCAGCTTCATCTTCTGGTGCTCGCTGGCGGCGTAGCCACTCTCATCGCCCAGCACCACCACCGACAGCGATGACAGCAGGCCGAACGCAGCGGCCACCGCGAACGAACGGCGGGCCAGGTCCTTGTGCTTGTTGCGCAGCAGGAACAGGGCACTGATCGACATCACGAACACCGCGCCGGTCACGTAGCCGGCGCTGACGGTATGCACGAACTTGGCCTGCGCCACCGGGTTGAACACCACGGCCATGAAATCGACCACTTCCATGCGCATGGTTTCCGGGTTGAACACCGCGCCGGTGGGGTTCTGCATCCAGCCGTTGGCGATCAGGATCCACACCGCCGACAGGTTGGTGCCCAGCGCCATCAGCCAGGTGACCGTCAGGTGCTTGACCTTGCTCAGGCGGTTCCAGCCGAAGAAGAACAGGCCGACGAAGGTGGCTTCCAGGAAGAAGGCCATCAGCCCTTCGATCGCCAGCGGCGCACCGAAGATGTCACCCACATAATGGCTGTAGTACGACCAGTTCATGCCGAACTGGAATTCCATGACGATGCCGGTGGCCACGCCCATGGCGAAGTTGATGCCGAAAAGCACGCCCCAGAACAGGGTCATCCGGCGCCAGATCTCCTTGCCGGTCATCACGTAGACACTCTCCATGATGGCGACCATGAACGACAGGCCCAGGGTGAGTGGTACGAATAGGAAGTGGTACATCGCGGTCAGCGCGAATTGCAGCCGCGACAGTTCTACGACTGTCTGATCAATCATGGCCTGGCTACCTCGTTGGATAGTGCCGTTGCAGGTGGCGGGAAGGGTGGTCTACGACGTGAATGATGTGACCGACTACTTCAGACAGCCTTGATCCAGATCAATGTATGAACAGGTACGCGAAGAGATCGTATGCGGGCCCTGTGAAAACTGCGACCCCTGGCCGCAGGGGGAGGCTGTTGCCTATGCCTACAATGCCATCCATCCTCCACTCCCTGTGAAGACCCTTTGAGCGCTGCCGAACCGACCGTCCTTTCGCCGGAAGCCGAGACGAACCGGCAGCGGCGTGCCCGCACCGCGTGGCTGGCAGACCTTGCGCGGGGGGCACGGGGCCGCCAGCGCCTGGCGGCCGTATGCATCAGCCTGTCCGGCGCGCTGCTGATCGGCCAGGCCGCCGCCATCGCCTGGCTGGTGCAGCAGGTGCTGGTGGAGCAGGCGCCGCTGTCCTCGGGCCTGCCGGTGCTGGCCGCACTGGCGCTGATCCTCCTGCTGCGCACGGCATTGGGCAGCGCGACCCAGGCTGCCGCCGGCGATGTTGCCGACACTGCCCGCCTGGCCCTGCGCGAGCGCGTGTTCGCGCGCCTGCTCGGCCACGGGCCGCTGTGGCTGCGGCAGCGCCGCACCGGCGAGCTGGGCGAGCTGCTGCTGCATCATGGTGATGCGATCGAGAATTATTACAGTGGTTTCCTGCCGGTGCGCACTGAGGTGGTGGTGGTGCCCGTGCTGATCCTGGCCGCGGTGGCCTGGGTGGATTGGGTGGTGGCGCTGATCCTGCTGTTCACGGCGCCGCTGGTGCCGTTCTTCATGATGCTGGTGGGGTGGGGCGCCGAAGCGGCAGGTCGCGCGCAGCTGGGTGAGCTGGCGCGCATGAGCGGCCATTTCGCCGACCGCATCAAGGGCCTGGGCCTGCTGCGCGTGTACGGACGGGGCGAGGCCGAGCTGGCGGGCATAGAAGCCGCTGCCGAGGGCGTGCGGCTGCGCACGATGAAAGTGCTGCGGATCGCGTTCCTGTCGTCCACGGTGCTGGAGTTCTTCGCTTCCGTCAGCGTGGCGATGGTCGCGCTGTACCTGGGCTTGAGCTATCTGGGCATGATGTCGCTGCATGCGGCCGTGCCGACGTTGGGCGCAGGCCTGTTCTGCCTGCTGCTGGCACCGGAATTCTATGCACCGCTGCGACGACTGGCCGCCCATTATCACGATCGTGCCAACGCGCTGGCCGCGGCAGCCGAAGTGGAGCGCCTGCTGCAGTCGTTGCCGGATGAGCAGGGATTGATCGAGAACGAGGTCGTGCCGCTGGCAGTGGAGCCGGCCGAGGCCGCACTGCCGCCGCTGCAGGCACAGGGCCTGGTGCTGCGCCCGCTGGGCGCGTCGCAGGATGTGCTGCGGGGCGTGGATGTGCTGCTGGAACCAGGCCAGCGGCTGGCACTGGTAGGTGCCAGCGGCAGCGGCAAGAGCACGCTGCTGGAGGCACTGGCCGGCTGGCTGCCGCCGCGCGAGGGCAGGCTGATGCTGCGCCCCGGCGTGCAGGTGGCCTATGCCAGCCAGCGCCCCTATCTGTTCCACGGCAGCATCGCCGACAACCTGCGGCTGGCCGATCCTGGCGCCAGTGATGCACGATTGCGCGCGGTGGCCGAGGCAGCGCAGGTGCTCACGTTCGCGCAGGGGTTGCCGCAGGGGCTGGACACGATCATCGGTGAACGCGGCTTCGGCCTGTCCGGGGGCGAGGCACGACGCATCGGCCTGGCCCGCCTGCTGCTGCGCGATCCGCAGGTGCTGTTGCTGGATGAGCCGACCGCCTTCCTCGATGCAGATACCGAAGCAGCGCTGCTGCGCAGTCTTGCCGCCTACGCGCGTGGCCGCAGCGTGGTGGTTGCCACCCACAGCCCGGCCGTGATCGCCTGGGCTGATCGCTGCCTGCTGCTGCCGGAAGGACGTCTGGTCGAGCCGGCGCAGGCGGTGCACGCATGAGCCGCTCGCCCGATACGCTGCGTGCGGTGTTCCTGCAGCAGCGGCCGCGTCTGCTGCTGACCATGCTGCTGCTGTGGACCACGATGCTGGCAGGTACCGCCCTGCTTGGCCTGTCCGGTGGCTTCCTCACCGCAGCGGCGCTGGCCGGTGCCGCCGGTCTCGGCCAGGGCTTCAACTTCTTTTCACCTTCGGCCGGCATCCGTGGCCTGACCATGGCACGCATCGTTTCCCGCTATTTCGAGAAGCTGGTTGGCCACGATGCCACGTTGCGCATCGCCCGCGACCTGCGGGTATGGTTCTTCCGGCGCGCCCTGCCACTGGCGCCCGCGCGGCTGGGTGCCACCCGCACCGGCGAGCTGCTCGCGCGCCTGCTCGGTGATATCGGTGAAGTGGACGGCCTGCTGGTCCGCGCGCTGGGCCCGCTGGTCGCGCTGGGTGCCCTGTCGATGGTGGCCGTGCTGTCGGCGGCGATGATCCTGCCGTCCGCAGCGGTGCTGCTGGCGGTGCTGGCCGCGCTGATTGCCTTCGGTGTGCCGTGGCTGGGCGTGCGTGGCCGCGATGGCGAGGAAGCGGATCGCGCCGCGCATCGAGCCGCACTGCGCACTGCCGCGTTTGAAGGATTGGAAGGCGCGGGCGATCTGGCGGCGCTGCATGCCGATGCGGCGTGGCAGCTGAAGGTGCGGGTGGCCGCCAAGCAGTTGGCCGCGCGTGATCGCCGTCGCCGCTGGCGCCTGATCGCCGCGTCGACACTGCACGGCAGCGTGGCCGGACTTGGCCTGGTGGCCATGCTGGCACTGGCCCTGCATGCGGCCGAGCAGCAGCGCATCGCCGCTGAAATGGCAGCCGGACTGGTGTTCCTGACGGTGGCGCTGATCGAGCTGTGGGCGGGGATGGGCCTGGCATGGCAGTCGTTGCAGTCCGGTCGCATCTCGGTCGATCGCCTGCAGTCCATCGTCGAGCAGCCGCCGGCCGTGGACGAACCGCTGGCACCGCAGCCGGTTCCGGTGCACGCACGCGTGCACTGGGATGACGTCCACTTCCAGTGGCCGGGGGCGGTACGCCCGGTGCTGCGCGGGCTGCAGCTGACGTTGGCGCCCGGCGAGCGCATCGCGATCCGTGGCGATAGTGGCTGCGGCAAGACCACGTTGTCCAGCCTGCTGCTGCGCCTGTGGGATCCGCAGCAGGGCCGGCTGACCTATGGCGGGCGGGACCTGCGTGATTTCGCCCAGGCCGATTGGCATCGGCAGCTGGCCTGGCTGCCGCAGAACGCCCCGGTGTTCGCCGGCAGCGTGGCGGAGAACCTGCGCCTGGGGGATCCTGATGCCGACGATGCTGCACTGTGGGCGGTGTTGCACAGGGTGCGGCTGGGCGAGTGGGCCGAGCGCAATGGTGGCCTGCTGGCCTGGGTTGGCGAGAACGGTGCGACGATGTCCGCGGGTCAGGCGCGACGCCTGGCGCTGGCCCGCGCGCTGTTGCGCAACGCGCCGATCCTGTTGCTGGACGAACCGACCGAAGGCCTGGACGTGGACACGGCCCATGCCCTGCTGCAGGATCTGGCTGGCCTGCTGGACGGTCGCAGCCTGTTGATGATCACCCATGACGACCTGCCCGATGGCGTGGTCGACGCGCAGTACCGGTTGCGCGATGGCGCGCTGATCCGCGAGGCGTGAGCGGCGCGCCTCATCAGGAAAATTCGCGCAGCATCACGGCGATCGAGGCCACATTGGCCAGCACGCACAACCCGAATACCCACTGGAATGCGGCTTTGCGATGCTTGTGGCGGAACGTCGCCTGGCCCAGCAATGCGCCAGGCCAGCCGCCGGCGAAGGCCAGCAGTTGGAGTGTCCGTTCCGGAATGCGCCGGTGGTTGCGTTGTGCGGCGCGCTTGTCATGGCCATACAGGCCAAACGACACGGCACTGGCCAGCAGGCACCAGCCGCCCAGCCACAGGGGCAGAACGCCGCTGATCGTCAGTGCGATCAGCGCGCCGAAGGCGGCCAGCGCGAGATGACGCCGCCATCCCACTAGAGCGTGTCGAGGAAGCTGCGAACAGCCGGGCCGAACCGATCGAAATCGACCAGGAAGGCATCATGGCCCTGCGGCGAGTCCAGTCCGATGAAGCGTGCATCGGCGCCGCCGGCGCGCAGGCCGTCGGCCACCTGCTGCTGCTGCTGCACCGGGAACAGGATGTCGGTGTTGGCACCGATGGCCAGCGCCTTGTCCACACGGATCCTGGCCAGTCCAGCCATGACATCGCCATCGGCATATTCGGCCAGGTCGAACCAGTCCATCGAGCGGCTCAGGTACAGATAGCAGTTCGGATCGAAGAAGCGCACGAAGCGGCGCGCGTGGCCTTCGAGATAACTTTCGACCTGGAACTCCAGGCCGAACGGATCGTCGTCGGCCTGGTCCGAATCCAGGCGCACGCGACCGAAGCGGCCGTCCCATTCCAGCGCCGAGCGGTAGGTGATCACCCCCAGCTTGCGCGCCATGCGCATGCCGGATTCAGGGTACTGGGTGTCGTCGTAGCGGCCACTGTTCCAGCGTGGATCGAGACGGATCGCTTCCCGCTGCAGCGATCGGATGGCGATGGAGAACGGCAGCGCCTGCGCACTGCCGGAAATGTTGATGTGGCTGCGCGCGATTCCCGGATGCAGCATCAGCACCGCCAGCGCGGTCATGCCGCCCATCGAGTTGCCGATCACGCAGGCCAGCCGTTCGATACCCAGCGCACGCACCACCTCGACGGCGGCGCGTGCGCCGTCTTCGATCGACAGTTCGGGAAAGTCGAGCCGGTACGGTTCGCCGGTCGCCGGATTGATCGATGCCGGTCCTGTCGAGCCCTTGCAGCTGCCCAGCGAGTTCACGCAGACCACGAACCAGCGGTCGGTATCGATCGGCTTGCCCGGCCCGAGCATCGCCTCCCACCAGCCCGGTGCGGGATTGCCTGCGTTGCCGGCGGCATGTGCGTCCGGCGACAGGCCGGTGACGATCAGGATCGCGTTGCCCCCATCGGCAGCCAGCGTGCCCCAGGTCTCGTAGGCCACGCGCGCACCGTGCAGGGCGCCGCCGCGCTTGAACGGGAAGGGCGAAGGCAGGGCATGGAAGCGGGTGCCGGGCGGAATGAATTCGGTCATGCGGGCATTCTAGCGGGGCCACATGTGGAGCTGGCGACACGCTGGTTTCCATCAGCGGGCGAATGTCGCACGCCAACCCTCTGTCGGGCATGGCCCGGCGCTACCGATGGCAAGCGCACAGGTAGCGCCGGGCCGTGCCCGGCGAGCGCAGCGGTGCGGTGTTACGGAAACCGCAGTTCCACCACATCCTCATGCGGCAGGGTCACCTTTACCGGCAGGCTCTGCAGGTCACCGTCGCCGCGATTGGCACTGCCACTGCGCGAGATCCGCGCCAGTACTTCCACCTCGCGATGCGCTGACAGGGGAGCGGTGGGCATTGGACTGTCGCCGTCGCCAAGTCCGACCGTGCCGGGAAAACCGGCCAGGGGCAGCTTGCGCACCGCGACCGGCATCGGCGGGCCGCCGACCGCACGTGCCAGCACGAAGATCTGCGCGCCCGCCGGCCATTGCGCATGCTGCACGGAGGTGGGCAGCTGCACACGCACCTGCAGCAGTGCAGGCGAGGTCGCCGGGGCCGGATCATGCGCCTGTGCGGCCGCTTCGCGGGCAATGGCGATCTGTGCCTGCAGCGCCTGCGCGGCACCCGGTTCCAGGTGCGGCAGCAGGCCACTCCAGACATCGGCGGCTTCGCTGTTGCGGCCGCGCTGGCGCAGGGCGATGCCGAGCAGCCAGCTGGCCCGTTCGGCTTCGGGCGCCAGCGTGCGCGCCCGCTGCAGCCACGATACGGCGGTGTCGTCGAACTGCTTTCCGGCATCGGCCTGGGCGCGCGCCTGTGCCGCTTCCACCAGCACGCCCGGGTCGTCCGGTGCCAGTGCCACCGCGCGTGCGAAGGCTTCGGCAGCCGCGGCGGCGTTGCCCAGTTCGCTCTGCGAGCGGCCGAGCAGGGCCCAGCCATCGGCACGTTGTGGATCGCGCTGCAGCGCGCCCTGCAGGGCCTGCACGCCCTCGCGCAGGGTCGCCACCGATGGCGCCGGCTGCACCCGTGCCGCCTGCGGGTTCCCCACCAGCTGGTACAGGCAGGCGCCGGCGATGCCCACGGCAGCCACGGCGACGAGGAAGCCGGTGCGGCCTTGCCGCCGCAGCGGCCACAACACCAGCAGCGCAGTGAGCGCAGCGCTGGCGGCAGCCGCGAAAAGCAGCCAATCGTTCACCAGTCCTCTCCCTCGTCGGCCGATGTCGGCGGTGCGGCGGCCACGGTACGGGCACGACGGCGGACGATGCCCACCACCACCAGCGCGCCGGCGCCCAGTACCAGCAGCGGACCACCCCACAGCAACCAGGTGCCCGGCTGCAGTGGGGGCTGGTAAAGCACGAAGTCGCCATAGCGGGCGACGAGGAAGCGCTTGATCTGCGTATCGTCATGGTCCTGCTGCATCAGCTGCAGTACCTCCCGGCGCAGGTCCTGGGCGATCTGGGCGTTGGAATCGGCCAGCGACTGGTTCTGGCACTGCACGCAGCGCAGCTGCGCGGCGAGGTCGTGGAAACGACGCTCCTCCGCTGCATCACGGAACTGCAGCGGCTTTGGGTCATGCAGTGGTTGCTGCGCCAGGCCGGGCAACGACCCGGCCAGCAGCAGTACCAGCAGCCCGCGCAGGCCGCTACGGAGCAACGCGCTGCGAACCGGCCGCATCGTTCTGAGCCTTCTCGATCTTCTCCAGCGCCGGGATCAGCTTCTCGTCGACCACCTTCTGCGTCATCGCTCCGCTGTACTTCCAGCGCACGATGCCGCTGCCGTCGACGAGGAAGGTCTCCGGCGCGGCCGTTACGCCCCAGTCGATCGCGGTACGGCCTTCGATGTCGCTGAGCACGACCATGAACGGATTGCCCAGCTGTTCCAGCCAGTGCAGGGCATCGGTGGGGTCGTCTTTCCAGTTGTAGCCGATCACGCGCACGCGCTTGCTCTCGGCGAAACGGGTCAGTACCGGGTGTTCCTCGCGGCAGGCCGCGCACCAGCTGCCCCAGACGTTCAGCAGATAGGGCGCACCGCGCAGTTCTTCGCTGCGCACGATCATCTGCGGATCGTGCAGCACCGGCAGCGCGAAGGCGGGGGCGGGCTTGTCGATGAGGGCCGAAGGCAGCACGTCGCGCTGCGGGTCGCCCGACTTCATCACGCCGTAGATCATCAACCCGAGCAGGCCGAAGAAGAACAGCACGCCGATAACGATGGCGACCGGCGGCAGCGGGCGGGAGGGGCGCGGGGCGGGGGACTCGGACATGGAAACTCCTACGGACGACGGAAGCGGCGGTCAGCGGCGGTGATGAATCCACCCAGGGCCATCAGCAGCGCGCCCAGCCAGATCCAGCGCACGAACGGTTTGATGTGGACGCGGACCGCCCATGCATTGTTGCCCAGCGGCTCACCCAATGCCACGTAGACATCACCGCCGATGCGCGCATCGATGCCGGCCTCGGTCATCACTTGGCCACCGCTGGCGTACTGCCGCTTCTCCGGATGCAGCAGGGCCAGTTCGCGGCCGTCGCGGAACACCCGCAGATGACCGCGGTCGGCAATGAAGTTGGGGCCCTCGCGGTGATCCACGCCTTCGAAGCGCACTTCGTGACCGCCGACCACGATCTGCTGGCCCGGTGCCAGCGCCACTTCGCGCTGCACGTTCAGCGCTTCCACCAGCAACGCGCCCGCCAGAAACACGGCGACGCCGGCATGGGCAACGATCATGCCGAGCATTTCGGCAGTAAAGCGGCCATTGCCACGCAACCGCTGCCAGACGAAGCGGGCGGTGCCCAGCGCGACCCAGGCCGCCGCGGCGACGCCGATGCCGGCTTTCCATCCGTTCTGCGGCGCCTGCCACCAGGCCAGCGCACCGAGCAGTACCGCCAGGCCGAGCCAGGGGGCGAGCAGGGCCATGGCGCGCGAAGGCTGGTCGCGCTGCCATTTCACCAGCGGGCCGAAGGGCAGCAGCAGCACCAACGGCGCCATCAACAGCAGGAACAGGCTGCCGAAGTAGGGTGGGCCGACCGAAATCTTGCCCAGCGCCAGCGCATCGGCCAGCAGCGGGTACAGCGTGCCGAGCAGGACCATCGCGCAGGCGGTGGCCAGCAGCAGGTTGTTGGCCAGCAGCAGCGTTTCGCGCGAGGTTGCGGTGAAGCCGCGGCGGGCATCATCGGCGTCGATGCTCAGCTGGCCAGCGCGCAGCGCGTACAGCAGCAGGCTTCCACCCACCAGCAGTGACAGGAACACGAGGATGAACAGGCCCCGCGAAGGATCGGCGGCGAACGAGTGCACGCTGGTCAGCACGCCGGAGCGCACCAGGAACGTGCCCAGCAGCGACAGCGCGAATGCGGCGATCGCCAGCAGCAGGGTCCAGCTGCCGAAGGTGCCGCGCTTCTCGGTGACCGCTTGGGAGTGGATCAGTGCGGCGCCGACCAGCCATGGCATGAAGCTGGCGTTCTCGACCGGATCCCAGAACCACCAGCCGCCCCAGCCCAGTTCGTAGTAGGCCCACCAGCTGCCCAGGGCGATGCCCAGGGTCAGGAACGCCCAGGCGACATTGGTCCATGGCCGCGTCCAGCGCAGCCAGCGTGCGTCCACGCGTCCCTCCAGCAGCGCGGCCACGGCGAAGGCGAACGGCACCGCGAAACCCACGTAGCCCAGGTACAGCATCGGCGGGTGGATGATCAGTCCCGGATCCTGCAGCAGCGGATTGAGGTCACGGCCCTCCAGCGGGGCCGGGTTCAAGCGCAGGAACGGGTTGGAGGTGAAGATCAGGAAGGCGAGGAAGCCCACGCTGACGATGCCCATCACCGCCAGCACGCGCGCCTGCACGTGTCGGGGCAGGTGCCGTGAGAACAGCGCGACCGCTCCAGTCCACAGCGCCAGCACCAGCGCCCACATCAGCAGCGAGCCTTCGTGCGCGCCCCACACCGCCGAGTAGCGGTAGATGAGTGGCAGCAGTGAGTTGGAGTTCTCGGCCACGTAGCGCACCGAGAAGTCCTGCTGCACGAAGGTGGCGGTCAGCACCGCGAATGCACCGGCCACCAGCAGCAGCTGCGCGTAAGCGGCCGGCCGTGCCACCGCCATCCACGCCGCGTTGCCGCGATGGGCGCCGGCCAGCGGCAGGCCGGCCAGCAGCAGCGACGCCAGCAGTGCGCACAGCAGCAGGATCTGACCCAGTTCGGGCAGCACTCAGCGGACCTCGGGTGCCGTCACCGGCACGTCGTGCTTGAGATGGGCCTGGCCCATCTTGTCGGCCACTTCCTTCGGCACGTACTGCTCGTCATGCTTGGCCAGCACTTCGTCGGCGATGAACACGGCATTCTGCAGCGCGCCCTCCTGCAGGCGGCCGCTGGCGACCACGGCCGTGCCTTCGGCGAACATGTCCGGCAGGATGCGCGAGGTCGTCACCGCCAGCTGGGCATCGCCATCGGTGACCAGGAAGTGGGCATCCAGCGAGCCGGGCGGGCGGTTGAAGGAACCCTTCACCACCATGCCGCCGAGGCGGAACCGCGATTGCGGCTCGACGTCGCCACGCAGCACTTCGGAGGGCGTGTACAGGTAGGCAATGTTGCGCTCCAGTGCCATCGCCACCAGCGCGGTGGCCAGGCCGGAAGCGAGCAGGGCCAGCAGGACCCAGGCCAGGCGGCGGCGTTGGACCGGTGTCATCGTTCCAGCTCCGTGGACAGCGACGGTGGGACATCCTGAGCGCTGGCACGTGCCTGCTGCCGCTGCTGCCGGGCCTGTGCCATGCGCCGGGCGGCGCGCAGGCGCAGCCAGGAACCGAGCGCGTCGGCGCAGAGCACCAGCACGAACACCGCGTACGCACCGATCACGTAGGGCAGGTGGCTCATTGCGGGTTCTCCGCAGCAGCCTGCGCGGTGTCGATGCGGCCGCCGACCCAGGCCTTGCCGGCCTCGCGGTCGAGATTGTCGGCACGCGCCTTGGCCAGCACCGAACCGGCGAACCAGAACTTGGTACCGATCACCATCCACCACAGCGGGGCGATCATCGCACTGTCGATGGCCGATTCACCGAACACGTTGATCGACTGGCGCTGGTGCAACCCACCCCACCAGTCCACGGAATAGCGGATCACCGGTAGCAGGCTGACGCCGACGATGGCCAGCAGACCGGCCGCACGGGCGGCACTGCGGCGGTCCTCGATGGCGTGGTACAGGCCGATCACGCCCAGATACAGGAACAGCAGCACCAGTTCGCTGGTCATGCGCGGGTCCCAGTCCCACCAGGTCCCCCACGTGCCCTTGCCCCAGATGCTGCCGGTGAGCAGGGTGATCAGCGTGAACCCCGCGCCCATCGGCGCGCACGCCATGGCCAGGATCTCGCAGACCTTGATCCGCCAGATCAGGGCAATGGCGGCGTACAGCGCCATCAGCGCGAATACGAACAGGCTCATCCAGGCGCTGGGCACATGGATGTAGAGGATGCGGAAACTGTCCAGCTGCCGGGCTTCCGGCGGCACCACCAGCAATGCCTGCCAGATTCCGACAAGCAGGACCGGCACGGCCGCGAGGTAGAACACCCGCGACCAGCGGGCGGCGAAACGATCGAACGTGGGCGGAGAACCGAGTTGGTGGAACCAGCGGACAATCGGATTCATGCGTGACGGCTATCCAGCAGGGGTGGATTGGCTCTCAGCTCGATCAACTCAGAGAAATACGAATCGCAGCGGCAGTCGCCAGCGGTGCCAGCACCAGTGCCACCAGCAGGCCGGCACCCAGCATCAGCAGCGCGCCGACCGGATCCTGTCCACGGCTGGCTGCAGCCAGGCTGCCTGCACCGAAGACCAGCACCGGCACGTACAACGGCAACGACAGCAACGCCACGAGAATACCAGAGCGCCGGATGCCCACGGTCAGTGCAGCGACCACACCACCGATCAGGCTCAGCAACGGTGTTCCCAGCAGCAACGATGCCAGCAACATCGGCAGCTGGTCATGCGGCAGATGCAGCATTTCCGCCAGCAGCGGGCTCAGTACGATCAGTGGCAGGGCCGTGGTGGCCCAGTGCAGCAGCACCCGCACCAGCACCAGCCACGCCAGTGGCACCGGTGCCAGCAGCCATTGCTCCAGCGAGCCATCCTCCGCGTCGGAGCGGAACAGCGAATCCAGCGCAAGCTGCCCGGCCAGCAGCACCGCCAGCCACAGCACCGCACCAGCGGTCGCCGCCAGCGGTTGTGGATCGCGTCCCTGTGCCAGTGCGAACAGCACCACCACCAGCAGGGCGAACAGCAGCGGCTGCAACGCATCGCCGCGGCGGCGCCAGAGCAGGCGCAGGTCACGCCTGACCAGGGCGCGCGCGGTCTGCCACAGGCCAGGTTCGGTACCCGGGGCGATCATGCGGCACCGCCGAGGTCGAGCTGGCGGGTACGCACCGGTGGTGCGGCGTAGGCCCCATGGGTGGTGACCAGGGCGGCGCCACCGGCACGCAGGTGTGCCGAAATCATCCGGTTGACCAGGGTGATGCCCTCCAGGTCGAGGTTGGCGTAGGGCTCGTCGAGCAGCCACAGCGGGGCGGGCGAGAGCCAGATGCGGGCCAGCGCCAGCCGCCGCTTCTGTCCGGCCGACAGGTGCCGCACCAGGGTGTCCTCATACCCGGCCAGGCCGACGATGGCCAGCGCATTGCCCGGCATCTGCCGCGCCCGGCGCCCGTGCAGGCCGCACAGGAAGTGCAGGTTCTCCAGTGTGTCCAGGTCCGGCTTCAGCGCGGGAAGATGGCTGAGATAGGCGACGTAGCGCGCCCGTTCGGCGTTGCTGGCGGGCCTGCCGTCGATCCGCACCTGGCCGGCGCCGGGTCGCGCAAGGCCGGCGAGCACGCGCAGCAGGGTGGTCTTGCCGGCACCGTTGCCGCCCTGCACGAGCAGCGCCTCGCCAGCATCCACGTGGAAGTCCAGCGGGCCGAACACGGGCGCGTCATTGCGCGAGAAGCTCAGGCCGCTGGCGGCCAGCAATGCAGGGGTGTCCAAGGGGCAGGGATCTTCATGCCGGAGTGCGGCGGCAATTGTAGCGATGAAATCCGCCCGGTAGCGCCGGGCCACGCCCGGCGAGCGTCAAGCGCGGTATCCCGCTGAAAGGGCATGTGCAAACAGCCGCCCGGCATGACCCGTCACGACCGGCCCGCGCCGCAGGCCGGGTCCGGATTTCGTACACTTCCAGCCCTTGTTCCCATTAGCCCAGGCCGATGCAACCCACCACCAAGCTGCCCAAGGTCGGTACCACCATCTTCACCGTCATGTCCCAGCTCGCTGCCGAGCACGGTGCAGTCAATCTGGGCCAGGGGTTTCCGGATTTTTCCGCGCCGCAGCGCCTGATCGACGAAACCGCCAGGGCGATGGCGGCCGGCCTGAACCAGTATCCGCCGATGACCGGTGTGGCGCCGCTGCGCCAGGCCATCGCGCAGAAGTCACTGGACCTGTATGGCGCCCAGGTCGACCCGGACACCGAAATCACCGTCACCAGCGGCGCGACCGAGGCCATCTTCAACGCCATCCACGCCGTGGTGCGTGCCGGCGAGGAGGTGATCGTGCTGGACCCCGCATATGACTGCTACGAGCCGGCCATCGAGCTGGCCGGCGCCACCACCGTGCACGTGCCGCTGGACCCGCAGACGTTCGCCGTGGACTGGGACCGCGTGCGTGCGGCCATCACGCCGCGCACCCGCATGCTGATGGTCAACACCCCGCACAACCCCTCCGGTGCGATGCTGGACGAGGCCGACATGCAGGCGCTGGCCGACGTGCTGCGTGGCACGCAGATCTACCTGATTTCCGATGAGGTGTACGAGCACATCATCTACGATGGCCGCCGCCACGAATCGGTGCTGCGCTACCCGGAACTGCGCGAGCGGACCTTCGTCATCTCCAGCTTCGGCAAGACCTACCACTGCACCGGCTGGAAGATCGGTTATGCGGTGGCGCCGCCGCTGCTGACCGCGGAATTCCGCAAGGTGCACCAGTACAACACCTTCACCAGCTTCGGCCCGGCCCAGTATGGCTTTGCCGCGATGATCCGCGACGAACCGGAGCACCACCTGGAACTGGGCGCGTTCTACCAGGCCAAGCGTGACCGCTTCCGCGAGCAGCTGGCCGGTACGCGGCTGAAGCCGCTGCCGGTGCCGGGCGGCTACTTCCAGCTGGTCGATTACTCGGCCATCAGCGATCTGCCCGACCACGAATTCGTGAAGTGGCTGACCATCGAGAAGGGCGTCACCGCCATCCCGCTGTCGCCGTTCTACGAAACCGCACCGGCCGGCCAGCGCCTGGTACGGCTGTGCTTCGCCAAGAACGAGGCGACCCTGGACGCGGCGATCGAACGCCTGCGCCTGCTGTGAGCGGAGTGACGACCATGCAGGATCTGCGCATTTCCCTCGTCCAGGGCGACACCCGCTGGCACGACCCGGCCGGCAACCGCACCTACTATGGCGCGCTGCTGGCGCCGCTCGCCGGCACCACAGATCTGGTCATCCTGCCCGAGACCTTCACCAGTGGCTTCTCCAACGAGGCCATCGCACAGGCTGAAGGCATGGATGGCCCCACCGTCGCCTGGGTGCGCGAACAGGCCAGAACCTTGAACGCGGCAGTGGTCGGCAGTGTGCAGCTGCGCGACGGCGCGGGCGTGTACAACCGGCTGCTGTTCGCGACCCCCGACGGTGGACTGCAGTACTACGACAAGCGCCACCTGTTCCGCTATGGCGGCGAGCACGAGCGCTATGCCGCCGGCCGCGACCGCCTCTGCGTGGAATGGAAGGGCTGGCGCATCAATCCGCAGGTCTGCTACGACCTGCGGTTCCCGGTGTTCTGCCGCAACCGCTACAACGTGGAACGGCCCGAACAGCTGGATTTCGATCTGCAGATCTTCGTTGCCAACTGGCCCTCGGCGCGTGCCTACGCGTGGAAGACGCTGCTGCGCGCACGCGCCATCGAGAACCTGTGCTTCGTCGCTGCGGTCAACCGTGTCGGCGTGGACGGCAACCAGCTGCACTATGCCGGCGACAGCGCCGTGCTGGATTTCCTCGGCCAGCCGCAGGTGGAGATCCGCGAGCGCGAGCAGGTGGTGACCACCACCATTTCGGCCGACGCGCTGGCGCTGCACCGTGCGCGCTTCCCGGCGATGCTCGATGCCGATGCTTTCCATCTGGACGTGCAGGCCTGAACGAAGGGCTGAACGCTGCCCGCATCACCGTGCGCGCCTGCATTCACCCTGCACGCGCGCGCTGCTAGATTCGCCGGCAGTCCGAACGCTGTGGAAGTCCTGCCGATGAACAAGTCCCTTGCCCTGCTGCTGGCGCTGGCCGCCACCTCCCTGGCTCCGGCCGCGCATGCCGGTGGCAACCTCGACTGCCACCTGCGCTACAACCTGTCCGGCTGGTCGCTGATCTACAAGACGGCCTCGGGCACCGGCACCGTCAGCTGCAGCAACGGTGCCAGTCTGCCGGTGCGCATCCAGATGAAGGGCGGTGGCCTGACCGTGGGCAAATCGAAGATCACCGACGGGCGCGGCAGCTTCACCGGCGCCGTCAGCGTGGATGAACTGCTCGGTACCTACGCGTCGGTGGGGGCTCATGCCGGTGCGGTGAAATCCAGCAATGCGCAGGTGATGACCAAGGGCGACATCTCGCTGGCGCTGTCCGGTACCGGCAAGGGCTGGGACCTGGGTGTGGACGGCACGGCCTTCACCATCAGCCGGCGTTGACCGGTTCCCGTCGCAGCGGCACCCGATAACGAAAAACCCCGGCCAATGCCGGGGTTTTTCATGTCAGGCGTGCTGCCGATCAGCCGCCGCGCGGGCCGCCGCGACGGGGGCCACCCGGGCCACGATTGCCGCCGGGGCCGCCCGCACCGCGGTTGCCCCCCGGACCGCCGGGGCCGCGATTGCCACCGGGGCCACCCGGGCCACGGTTGCCGCCGCCGGGACCGCGGCTGCCCGGACGGGCACCCTGCGCCGGCTTCGGGCTGCCATACGGATTGAAGCCCGGGTTGGCGTGGTCGGACGGGAAGCTCGGGGCGTTGCCCGGATGCCCGTACGGATGCTTGTTGCCCTGCGCGCCCTGGCTGCGGTTGCCCGCGCCGGGACGGCCCTGGCCACCGGCGCCGCCGCGACCCTGGCCGCCTGCGGCGCCCGGACCCTTCGGCTTGCCATAAGGACGGCCCTGGCCGCCGCCCGGACCACGCGCGCCCGGACCGGCGTTGCGGTGGCCGCTCGGGCCGGTGCTGACGCCATCGGGCACGTACCAGGTGCGGAACGCAGCCGGATTGCCTTCCGGCAGCGAACGGTCATTCTTCGGCTTGCGCTGCTTGAACGGCTTCTGCGACTGCTTGGCCGCGGCCTCGCCGCTGACCGTGAGGCCGCCCTTGAAGCCGCCCCCCTTGCCGTTGCGTCCACGGCCACGGTCTTCGCGCAGGGTGTCGAAACGGCGCAGTTCGCGCCCTTCGTCGGCCGTGCTGTGGCCATTGACGTAGGCGTTGCCACGGCCACCTTCACGCACGCGCACGGTGGTCTTGGCGGCGCGGCGCTGGCCGATCACCGGCTGCAGGGTGAGGGCCGACGGAGCGCCTTCTTCCAGCTTCAGTTCAGCACGCAGTGCTTCGACCTGGGCGCTCGGCAGCTCGACCGACTGGCCACGGGCCAGTTCGCGCGGCAGGCTGACCCGGCCGTAGCGGGTGCGCTTGAGGCGACTGACCTGGCAGCCCTGCGATTCCCACAGGCGGCGCACTTCGCGGTTGCGGCCTTCCTTGACCACGACGCGGAACCAGTCGTGCGAATCGGTACCGCCGATGCGTTCGATCTCGTCGAACTTGGCCGGGCCGTCTTCCAGCGCGACGCCACGGGCAAGGCGGTCGACGATGGCATCGGCCACCTTTTCCTGGCCTTCCGGTGCACGCACGCGGACCACGTACTCGCGCTCGACCTCGAAGGACGGGTGCATCATCGCGTTGGCCAGTTCACCGTCGGTGGTCGCCAGCAGCAGGCCGGTGGTGTTGATGTCGAGGCGACCGATCGCGATCCAGCGCGCGCCCTTCAGCGGCGGCAGCGATTCGAACACGGTCGGACGGCCTTCGGGGTCTTCGCGGGTGGTCACTTCGCCTTCCGGCTTGTTGTAGACCAGCACGCGCGAGGGTTCGGACAGCGCCGTGGCGACGAAGCCGCGGCCGTCCAGTTCGATCTTGTCGCCGCTCTTGACCGACATGCCGGTCTGCGCAACTTCACCGTTGACCTTGACCAGGCCTTCGGCGATGCGCTGTTCCAGCGCGCGGCGCGAGCCAAGGCCGGCCTGGGCCAGGACCTTGTGCAGGCGTTCTTCCAACTTGAACTGTTCGGAGGTGGCTTCGCGCTTGAGCGAGAGCTTGTTCAACGACAGCTTGCGAGGGGTGTCACTCATCAGTTTTGCTCCGGCCGACGGTTTCGAGGTCGGCCTCTGGTTCGGAATCGGCTTGGTCAACAGCCACGGTCGTCGTCGCGACGGCGTTGTCTTCGCGTTCGTTCACTGGCACCGCGCGCTCGCCCGGCGCGGAATCGGGGTGCCCATCATCGAGGGGCGAAGGTGCTTGCTCATCGGTGGCCGCCGCAGGGACTGCGTCGGCGGAATGCGGGGTGTTGCCACCGGCCAGGCCGGCATCATCATTGGCGGCCCCGTCCGGCTCGGCCGAAACGTCGGGGCCGTCGGCGCTGGCGGCAGCCGGTGCATCGCGGTCCAGGGCCAGCTGTGGTTCCAGCTCGCCCAGGTCCTTCAACTCCGACAGCGGCGGCAGCTCATCCAGGCGCTTGAGGCCGAAGTAATCCAGGAAGCTCTTGGTGGTGCCGAACAGTGCCGGCTTGCCGGGCACGTCGCGGTGGCCGACGACGCGGATCCATTCGCGTTCTTCCAGTGCCTGGATGATGTTGCTGCTGACAGCGACGCCGCGCACCTGCTCGATCTCGCCGCGGGTGATCGGTTGCCGGTAGGCGATCAGCGCCAGCGTTTCCAGGGTGGCACGGGTGTAGCGGGTCTTGCGTTCGGTCCACAGCCGGCTGATCCAGCCATGCACCTCGCCGGTGACCTGGTAGCGGAAGCCCGAGGCGACCTCGACCAGTTCCACGCCGCGGCCTTCGCAGCCTTCGCGCAGGTGCTCCAGCGCACGTTCGATGCTGCCCGGCGGTGCTGGTTCCTCTTCCGGGAACAGGTCTTTCAGCTGGGCCAGGGTCAGCGGCTGGCTGGAGGCCAGCAGGGCACCTTCGACAATGCGGTTGATCAGCGGTTGATCCATCGGCAGGCAGCGCTCACTCGTTCTCGTTGGCGGCGTCGTTGTCGTCGAACTCGCTGCTGAACTGCAGCGGGGCATTGGTGTTGCCGGCCGCCAGCGACTTCACGTAGATCGCCGCCAGCGGTTCCTCCTGGACGATGTCCAGCAGTTGCTCCTTGGCCAGTTCCAGCACGGCCAGGAAGGTGACCAGCACGCCCAGCTTGCCTTCTTCAGCAGTGAACAGGCTTTCAAAACGGTAGAACCTGCCGTCTTCCATGCGGCCGAGCACTTCGCCCATGCGCTGCCTCACGCTCAGCGCCTCGCGCTTGATCGCGTGGCCGCTGAACAGCTCGGCGCGCTTGAGCACATCGTGCAGCGCCAGCAGCATCTCCTTCAGGTCCACCGGCGGCGGCAGTTTCACCGTCGCGCGTTCGGGCATGAAGGCATGGGCCACCGTGGTGTCCCGGTCCTGGCGGGGCAGGGCATCGATGTCCTCAGCCGCCTGCTTGAAACGTTCGTACTCCTGCAGCCGGCGCACCAGTTCGGCGCGCGGATCGGCTTCATCGCCTTCGTCGCTGACCGGGCGCGGCAGCAGCATGCGCGACTTCACCTCGGCCAGGATCGCTGCCATCACCAGATACTCGGCCGCCAGTTCGAAGCGCAGCTCGCGCATCACGGTGATGTACTCCACGTACTGCCGGGTGATCTCGGCCACGGGGATGTCCAGCACGTCCAGGTTCTGCCGGCGGATCAGGTACAGCAGCAGATCCAGCGGACCTTCGAAGGCATCCAGGATGACTTCCAGCGCATCCGGCGGGATGTACAGGTCCTGCGGGATCTGCAGGACCGGTTGCCCATGCACGACGGCCAGCGGCATTTCCTGCTGCTGGGGGGCGGGCGGCCGGGTTGGCGGGTTCGCGTCGAGCGCGAGTTCGGAAGTCATCTAATGGACATCAGGATTGCAACGGACCAGTCGCGGCACCCGGCGCCGCGCGTGCACCGCGGGCCCCAAGGCACCAGGCGCGCCTGTCTCGGCGCGATTCCACACATATCAAACAGCAGGACGCGCCGCAGGAGACGGCAGCGACGGGACTACGGGGAGGTCGTCTACGTGGCCTGCCCGGAAGCGGCAGGTCGGTCGTCGGGGGCTGCGTTGGCCGCAAAAACCGACGGGTTGCTGCATCCAGCCACGTGCAATGGACTCTAGGGTAAGCCTTTGCCGCGCCAGTGTCCAGCCGCGGCCAGGGCGAGGGGGCTTTGGCTAGAATCGGCGGACCCGACAACGCGAGCGAGGAAATGCCGGTGTGGTATGTGATTGAAGGCTATGACGGCCAGGACGTGCTGACGCAACGGCTGCAGGCCCGGCCGGAACACCTGGCGCGGCTGCACGCGCTGCGTGATGAAGGGAGACTGCTGCTGGCCGGCCCTTGTCCGGCGATCGACAGCGAAGATCCAGGCCCGGCGGGGTTCAGTGGTTCGGTGGTGATCGCCCGCTTCGGGTCGCTGCCGGAGGCGCAGGCCTGGGCCGATGCGGACCCCTATGTGGCCGCAGGTGTCTACGTAAGGGTGCAGGTGCGGCCCTTCCGCCAGGTGCTGCCGTGAACGCGGACCGGATGGAGCGGATCCGTGATGCGCTGCAGCAGGCGCTGGCCCCGAGCGTGCTCGAGATCGAGGACGACAGTCATCGTCATGCCGGCCACGCTGGCGCGCGCGATGGCCGTGGCCATTTCAACGTGCATGTGGTCAGCGAGCGCTTTACCGGCCTCGGCCCGCTGGCCCGCCACCGCGCGGTATACGCGGCGTTGGGCGCGATGATGGAGACCGACATCCACGCGCTGTCCATCCGCGCGCTGGCACCGTCAGAACAGGGCTGAGCCCTTGTCCCGCACTGTCATTGCCGGTCCGTGCGTGGACCGTCAGGGACAGATTTCCATGTCCATTTCAGGACATTCGTCTAACGGACAGTTTACAAGCCCAGATGGAAACGCTTACATTCCGCGCCAATGCTGGTAGGTCCAAGCCGTGGAGGGCGGCTTCGTGAACAAGGCAGCCATTACAATCAAGGATGTCGCACGCGAAGCCCGGGTCTCCGTGGCTACGGTTTCCCGCGCGCTCAACGGGCATGAAAATGTCGCCGAACCGGTCCGCCAGCTTGTGCTGGAGGTGGCCGCACGGCTGCGTTACACCCCGCACGCCGCCGCCCGCAGCCTGAGCAGCCGCCGCACCAACACGGTCGGCGTGGTGCTGCCGGACCTGTACGGCGAGTTCTTCTCCGAGCTGATGCGCGGCATCGACGGCGTTGCCCGCAGTCGCCGCCAGCATCTGCTGGTGTCCAGCTACCACGGCGACCAGGAGCAGCAGGGTGCTGCCCTGCGCGCCATGCGCGGGCGTGTCGATGGCCTGCTGGTGCTCTCGCCCTATGCGGAGAGCCCCGGCTTCCTGACCGACAACCTGCCGCAGTCGCTGCCCACCGTACTGATCAACACCTACCTGCCTGGGCAGGATCATCCGGTGTTGAGCATCGACGACCACGCGGGCGCAATGGCGATGACCCGTCATCTGCTCGATGCCGGTCACCGGCGCATCGCCTTCATTTCTGGCCCGGACCTCAACTTCGACGCGCGCGAGCGCCTGCGCGGCTTCCGTGACGCGCTGGCGGCTGCCGGCGGCAGCGCCGAAGGCATCGAGCTGCCCGGTGATTTCGACGAAGCTTCCGGCCATCGCGCCGGTCAGGAGTTGTTGGCAGCCGGCACGCTGCCCGATGCCGTGTTCGCCGCCAACGACATGATGGCACTTGGCTGCCTGTACGCCTTCGCGCAGGCAGGCGTCCATGTTCCGTCCGATGTCGCCCTGGCGGGTTTTGATGACATTCCGCTGGCACGTTTCGTTCACCCGTCGCTGACCACCATGCAGGTCAGCATCGCCGAGCTCGGCGATCGGGCGATGACGCGCCTGATGCAGTTGATGGACGGCACCTCCACGGAAGGGGCCGGGGACAAGCAGACCCTGGTACCCCGTCTCGTTGTTCGCGATTCCACCACTCCGCCATCCGGCCGTTGAAGCCGGAGGCGTTCCTTCTTTTTTGATTGATCGCAGGGGACCGCACACGCGGTCGCCGCCACCCGGAGATTGAGTTGATGATGCATTCCACTATCCGCACGCCGGCGCGCCGGCTGCTGAGCACCGCACTGGTCAGCTGCCTGATGCTGGCCGCCGCCCCGAACGCCCTGGCGCAGTCGGCCAACGCCAGCCTGCGCGGCCAGGTTGCCGGCGCACAAGCCGGTTCGGAGGTCACCGCCACCAACGTTGCGACCGGCACCGTGCGCCGCGGCACCGTCCGCGCCGACGGCAGCTACTCGCTGATGGGCCTGGACCCGGGCACCTATGACGTGGTGGCCAACGGCCAGACCCAGAAGGTCACCGTGACCGTGGCCTCCACCGCCACCCTGAACTTCGCCGGCGCTGCCAGCAGCACCCCGGGTTCGACCGCGGCCACCAACCTGGACACCGTCAACGTCGTCGCGCCGACCCTGCTGCAGGAAGTGCGCACGTCCGAAGTCGGCAAGACCGTCAGCCTGCAGCAGATCCAGACCACCCCGCAGGTGTCGCGCAACTTCCTGGAGTTCGCCGACGCGGTGCCGGGCCTGATCTTCACCCGTGATGCCAAGGGCAACACCTCGCTGCGCGGCGGCGCCACCAATGCCGATGGCACCAACGTGTACATCGATGGCGTGGGCCAGAAGAGCTACGTCAAGGGCGGCGGTGTGGCCGGCCAGTCCGGCAGCGCCGGCAACCCCTTCCCGCAGCTGGCCATTGGCGAATACAAGGTCATCAGCGGCAACTACAAGGCCGAGTACGGCCAGGTCTCGAGCGCTGCGGTGACCGCCGCGACCAAGTCCGGCACCAACGAATTCAAGGGTGAGGCGTTCTATCGCTACACCGACGAGGACATGCGCGCCAAGACCCCGGCCGAACGCCAGGGCGGCAAGGACAAGCAGGTGTCGGCCGAGAAGGAATACGGCTTCGCGCTGGGCGGCCCGATCATCCAGGACAAGGCCCACTTCTTCGTGACCTACGAAGCCAAGCGCTTCGACCTGCCGGTCACCATCGCACCGGACGGTGCGGTCACCGGTGCCGCCGGTCTGCTGCCGCCCGCCGGCGCCGCCGGTCTCGGCCCGGCCAGCCAGCCGTTCCAGCAGGACCTGATCTTCGGCAAGATCGACTTCGAGCCGACCGACAACGATCGCATCGAGCTGACCTTCCAGGACCGCGACGAAACGCAGTCGCAGTTCAGTGGCCAGACCTCGCCGGAAGCCGGCCGTGAAGTGGTCAATACCGACCGTCGTTACGCGCTGCGCTGGAACCACAGCGGCGAGCGCTACTACAACGAATTGATGGTCACCCACGAAGATTCGTTCAACAACCCGACCCCGCTGACCCTGGCCAACGGCATCACCTACACCGCGCCGGACGGTCCTGAAGACCGCACGATCGTGAAGATCGGTGGCGCCTCGGCACTGGACTCGCAGGTGAAGGGCCAGAAGGGCTGGTCGATCGAAGACAACCTGACCCTGGATGGCATCCAGTGGGCGGGCGACCACACCATCAAGATGGGCGTGAAGTACAAGCAGATCGACCTGTACGCTTCCGATGCGGCGCAGATCAACCCGACCTTCACCTACACCTTGGGTGATCCGGACTTCCCGGACTCGATTCCGTACAAGGCGCAGTTCGTCAAGCCGGTGACCGGCGTGTCGGGCGTGTCCGGCGAAGTACGCTCCAAGTCCAAGCAGTACGGCGTGTTCATCCAGGACGACTGGCAGGTCAATGACCACCTGCAGCTGAACATCGGCCTGCGCTGGGACTACGAGAAGACCCCGTCCTACCTGGACTTCGTGACCCCGCAGCAGGTGGTCGATGCCATCTATTCGCAGGATCCGCGCGCACCCGCCGGCCAGACCTACGCCGATTCGCTGGCGCTGGGCGGCCTGGACATCAGCGACTACATCAGCAACGGTCACAACCGCAAGGCATTCAAGGATGCCTGGCAGCCGCGCCTGGGCTTCTCGTATGACATCAACGCCGACGAGCAGCATGTGATCCACGGTGGTGCCGGCCGTTCCTACGACCGCGACCTGTTCGACAACCTGCAGCTGGAGACCACCAAGCTGGCCCTGCCGCAGCCGACCATCTACTTCCGCAACCCGGCCACCGGGACCTGCATCAACGGTCAGGCCGCCTGCTACGACTGGAATCCGAACCTGCTCAACGGCATCGGCAACCTGCAGGCGCTGGTGGGATCGACCAGCAACGCCGGCCTGGAGGTCGACCTGCTGAACAACAAGCTGAAGGCACCGTACTCGGATCAGTTCAGCCTGGGCATGAGCAACCAGATCGGTGACTGGCTGACCGATGCCACCATCGCCCGCACCCTGAGCTACGACGGTTTCGCCTTCACCCTGGGCAACCGTTACCCGACCGGCCAGTTCTTCGATGATCCGCGCCTGTGCGGCGGTACCGAGCCGGGCCTGAGCCAGGCCTGGAGCTGCAACGTGCCGGGCTTCGGCAGCCTGATCATCGGCCAGCAGGGCATCAAGACCCGCGCCACCCAGGTCCTGCTGTCGGCGCAGAAGCCGTTCACCAAGGAAAGCGGCTGGGGCACCTCGATCGCCTACACCTGGACCACCGCACGCCACAACCGCGACATCAACGAGAAGTACGCGTTCGACCGCGGCCTGATCGGCGATTACCCGACCATCCGTTCCAACGGTGCCCCTCGTCACCGCCTGGTGGTGACCGGTTCGTACGCAGGCTTCTGGGGCATCACCTTCGGCGGCAAGATCACCTTGGCAACGCCGACGGCCGTCAACGACTGGTACCCCGTGCCGCAGGCCAGCGGCTACACCCTGCCGACCCCGCAGGCGGCCGTGCCCAACGCCAACGGCAAGTTCCTGGTGGGTGGCAAGATCTTCGGCTACCGCTCGGTCGACCTGCAGGCGACGAAGACGTTCAAGATGCCGGGTGATACCGAGCTGTACGCTCGTCTGGACATCATCAACGTGTTCGATTTCGACAACTTCTCCACCTACAACTACGTCAAGACCAACGGCAAGCTGCAGGCCAGCTACAACGAGACCGGTGACATCATCGGTACGCCCCGCCAGATCAAGGCGGAAGTGGGCTTCCGCTTCTAAGCGGGTATGCCTGCTGCAGGAGTCGATGCCGCCGGTTCGCCGGCGGCATCGGCAACTGCGATGATCGCGCTGTCAGGCCACGTTCCCGTGGCTTTTTTAAATGTGTGGTTTGTAAACGATTTCAGATCATTGGACGTTATGCTTTCCCATCGATCAGTCCACCGGAGGAACCGCGCCATGCAGGCACGCCACCTGTTGTCCGCCGCAGCGATGACCCTGGCCATCGCCGCCTGCAAGCCGGCCCAGCAGGAGCCCGCCAAACCCCGGCCGCCGGTGATCCTGATCGAGGCCGATGCACCGCCGCGGCCGATGAAGCCGGAACTGCCGCCGCTGTTCGATGACATTGAACGCCGCACCTTCCAGTTTTTCTGGGACACCACCAATGAAGTGAACGGCCTGACACCGGACCGTTATCCGTCACGCCCGTTCGCCAGCATCGCCTCGGTCGGCTTCGCGCTCACCGCCTATCCGATCGGCATCGAGAATGGCTGGGTCAGCCGCAACCAGGCGATCGACCGCACGCTGACGACGCTGAAGTTCTTCCGTGACGTGCCGATGGGCCCGCAGCGCACCGGCAAGGCCGGCTACAAGGGCTTCTACTATCACTTCCTGGACATGCAGGAAGGCCGCCGCTACGACAGCTGGGTCGAACTGTCGTCGGTGGATACCGCGCTGCTGATGATGGGCGTGCTGTTCGCGCAGTCCTATTACGACGGCGATGATCCGCGCGAGAAGGAGATCCGGCAGATTGCCGATACCCTGTACAGGAAGATCGACTGGCCGTGGCTGCAGCAGCGCGCGCCGCTGATCTCGATGGGCTGGTTCCCCGAAAGCGGCTTCATCGACCACGACTGGATGGGCTACAACGAGGCGATGATGGTGTACATCCTTGCCCTCGGCTCGCCCACGCATCCGGTCAGCCCCGACGCATGGACGGTGTGGACCCGGACCTACGACAACGACTGGGGCGTCTACCAGGGCCAGGAATACCTGTCCTTCGGGCCACTGTTCGGCCACCAGTACAGCCATGTCTGGATCGATTTCCGCGATATCCAGGATGCCTACATGCGCGAGCGCGGCAGCACCTACTTCCTCAACAGCCGCTCGGCCGCGCTGGCCCAGCGCGAGTACGCCATCGCCAACCCGATGCAGTGGAAGGAGTACGGCGAGAAC
The DNA here is from genome assembly GCF_025642255.1 of Stenotrophomonas maltophilia. Lineage (NCBI taxonomy): Bacteria > Pseudomonadati > Pseudomonadota > Gammaproteobacteria > Lysobacterales > Lysobacteraceae > Stenotrophomonas > Stenotrophomonas maltophilia. The sequence continues at coordinate 2,715,877 of NZ_CP106759.1, read as the reverse complement.
GTGTGGGGACTGACCGCCAGCGATGGTCCGCAGAACACCACCCAGGAATATCGCGGCGAGCAGCGCCAGTTCCGCCACTACTCCTCGCGCGGCGCCGGCCTGCGCGAGAACTTCGACGACGGCACCATCGCGCCGACCGCGGCGGTGGCCTCGATCGTGTTCGCCCCGGAGCAGGTCATTCCGGCCACGCTGGAGATGCACAAGCGCTTCGGCGATTACATCTATTCCAGCTACGGCTTCCTGGATTCGTTCAATCCCAGCTTCAGCTACGACATTCCGATCAAGACCGGGCGCCTGGTGCCGGATCGTGGCTGGGTCGCCAGCGACTACATCGCCATCGACCAGGGCCCGATCCTGACCATGATCGCCAATTACCGCAACGACTTCGTGTGGGAAGTCATGAAGAAGAACCCCTACATCCGCAAGGGGCTGGAGCGCGCCGGATTCAGCGGCGGCTGGCTGGCCCCCGAGGGCTCGTTCCAGCCGCTGGAACTGCAGAAGGACGAGAAGGCTGCATCGGCGCGCGCGGTCGGCATCGCCGAGTCACGCGCGGCCGCCGCACAGGAACAGAAGAACAATGCCAACCGCACCACAGGCCAGGGAAAGTAACGCTGTGCAGAACTGGCTCCATCGCATGCGCCGCTGGGCGCTGCCGGCCCTGGCCGCGCTGGTCGTGGCGGGCTGCGCCCGTACCGAACCGGGCACCACCACCGTGCGCTTCTGGGCGATGGGGCGCGAAGCGGAAGTGGTCAGCGAGCTGATCCACGAATTCGAGGCCGAGAATCCCGGCATCAAGGTGGATGTGCAGAACATCCCATGGACCGCGGCGCACGAGAAGCTGCTCACCGCGTTCGCCGCCGATGGCCTGCCCGATGTCTGCCAGCTGGGCAACACCTGGGTTCCCGAATTCGCCGAGCTCGATGCGCTGACGCCGCTGCAACCGTTCGTGCAGCGCTCGGCGGTGGTCGACCCGAAGGACTACTTCCAGGGCATCTGGGACACCAACGTGATCCATGGCGAGCTGGTGGGCGTGCCGTGGTACGTCGATACCCGCCTGATCTATTACCGCAAGGACCTGCTGGCCAAGGCCGGTTACGACCACCCGCCGCGGACCTGGCAGGAGTGGAACGAACAGATGGCGGCGATCAAGCGCATGCAGGGCCCGAACCGCTATGCCGTGCTGATGCCGATCAACGAGTTCGAGCAGCAGCTGTCACTGGCGCTGCAGCAACCCGATCCGCTGCTGCGCGACGACGATACCCGTGGCAACTTCTCCAGCCCGGGCTTCCGCCGCACGCTGGCCTTCTACGCCAACATGTTCGAGCAGGGCTGGGCGCCGAAGATGTCCGAGACGCAGATCTCCAATGTCTGGGATGAATTCTTCCGCGGCTTCAACGTGTTCTACATCTCCGGCCCCTGGAACATCCGCGAGTTCAAGAAGCTGCAGCCGAAGGCGCTGGAGGGGCAGTGGGGCACCGCGGCGTTGCCGGGCCCGGATGGCCCCGGTGCGGGCATCGCCGGCGGTACCAGCCTGGTGATCTTCCGCAAATCGCAGCAGAAGCAAGCCTCCTGGAAGCTGATCGAGTTCCTGTCGCGCCCGGAAATCCAGGCCCGTTTCCATTCGATCATCGGTGATCTGCCGCCGCGTCGCAGTGCCTGGGATGCACCGTCCCTGGCCGGTGATCCGCTGGCGGCGGCGTTCCGCGACCAGCTGGAGCGGGTCAGGCCGACGCCGAAGGTGCTTGAGTGGGAGCGCATCGTGCAGGAAATGCGCATCGTCACCGAAAAGGTGGTGCGCGGCGGGATGCCTCAGGACGACGCCGTGGCCGAGCTGGACCAGCGCGTGGACAAGGTGCTGGCCAAGCGTCGCTGGATGCATGAACAACAACGCCTGCAGGAGCGCGCGCCTTCGCCGACGCGTTCAAGCAGCACCCTGGCCGATGGGAGCGCGCAATGAAACGAACTTCGCTGGCCGGATGGATCTTCGCAGGCCCATCGCTGATCGTGCTGGGGGTGTTCTTCGGCCTGCCGGTCGCCTCGGCGCTGGCGCTCAGTGTCACCGACTTCGACCTGTACGCATTGGCCGACAGCAGCAACCTGCGTTTCGTCGGCCTCGGCAACTACATCGACCTGCTGCAGACGCCGATGTTCTGGAAGTCGCTGTGGAACACCAGCTACTTCGTGCTGATCGGTGTGCCGCTGTCGATCGGTGTGTCACTGGGCGCGGCGATGCTGCTGAACGCGCCTGCCGCGCGTTTCAAGGCGCTGTTCCGCACCGCGCTGTTCGCGCCGGTGGTGACCACGCTGGTGGCGGTGGCGGTGATCTGGCGCTACCTGTTCCATACCAGCTACGGCCTGGTCAACTACGGCCTGGGCCATCTGGGCATCAGCCCGATCGACTGGCTGGGCGATCCGAACTGGGCGATGCCCACCATCATGCTGTTCGCGGTGTGGAAGAACTTCGGCTACAACATGGTGATCTTCCTGGCCGGCCTGCAGGCGATCCCGCATGATCTGTACGAGGCGGCGCGGATCGACGGTGCCTCGCGCTGGAAGCAGTTCCTGCACATCACCCTGCCCATGCTCGGCCCGGTGCTGCTCGTGGTCGGAGTGATCACCGTCTCCGGCTACTTCCAGCTGTTCGCCGAGCCTTACGTGATGACGCGTGGCGACCCGCTGCAGAGCACGGTCAGCGTGCTGTATTTCATGTTCGAGGAAGGCTTCAAGTGGTGGAACCTGGGACGCGCCTCCGCGGTGGCATTCCTGCTGTTCCTGATCATCCTGGCGGTGACCACCGTGATGCTGCGCTTTGGCCGCAGGAGGCAGTTGGTATGAGTCGTGAAATCGGCCAGTCGCGCTGGCATCCGTGGTGGATCAACGGCGCGTTGCTGGTGCTGGCCCTGGTCAGCCTGGCGCCGCTGCTGTGGATGGTCTCGGTCTCGTTCATGCCGCAGGGCGAGGCCAGCCATTTCCCGCCTCCGCTGTTGCCCTCGCAGGTGACCACCCACAACTACCACGAGCTGTTCGCGCGTACCGGCATGGGCGGCAATTTCGCCAACAGCCTGCTGGTGTCGCTGGCGATCACGCTGGGCTCGCTGCTGCTCAATACGATGGCCGGCTATGCGTTCGCCAAGCTGAATTTCGTTGGCCGTGAGCGCCTGTTCCAGGTGTTGATGGCGGCGCTGGTCATTCCCGCCCAGGTGGCGATGCTGCCGCTGTTCCTGCTGATGAAGCAGCTGGGGCTGGTCAACAGCTTCGGTGGCGTGATCGTGCCGGCGCTGGCGAGCGTGTTCGGCATCTTCCTGGTGCGGCAGTACGCGCGGTCGATCCCGGACGAACTGCTGGAGGCCGCGCGCATCGACGGGGCAGGGGAGCTGCGCATCTTCTTCCAGATCGTGCTGCCGATGCTCAAGCCGGTGCTGGTGACCCTGGCGATCTTCACCTTCATGGGCGCATGGAACGATTTCATGTGGCCGCTGATCGTGTTGACCGATCAGGAGCACTACACTTTGCCGGTGGCCCTGGCCACCCTCTCGCGCGAACACATCATGGACGTGGAAATGATGATGGCCGGCGCGGTGGTTACCGTGGTTCCGGTGCTGGCACTGTTCCTGGTGCTGCAGCGGTACTACATCCAAGGATTGTTGCTGGGGAGCGTGAAGGGATGAAGGGTGCGATCGCCGTTGGACTGGGCCTGTTGTGGACCTCCCTGGCGATCGCCGCCCCTCCGGCGCTGCCGGCGCCGAAGGTGCTGGACGACTTCGACGATGTCAGTGCCTGGAAGCTGGTGCTGTCCGACCAGGTCAGCGGCTCGCTGCGCCCGGTCAGCGGCGCGGGTGGCGGCCGCGCGCTGTGCCTGGATTACGACTTCCACAACGTATCGGGCTACGTCGGCATCCGTCGCGCGCTGACGGTCGAGTATCCGGTCAACTACCGCTTCGGCTTCCAGCTGCGCGGTGATTCACCGGCCAATGATCTTCAGTTCAAGCTGATCGACGCCAGCGGTGACAACGTGTGGTGGGTCAACCGCCCCGGTTACAGTTTTCCCAGGTCGTGGACGCCGGTCGAGTACCGGCGTCGGCAGATCGACAAGGCGTGGGGGCCGTCGCCGGAGAAGGAAATGGCGCGCAGCGCCGCGGTCGAGTTCACGATCTACAGCAAGGTCGGCGGACGCGGCACGGTGTGCTTCGACAGACTGACCCTGCAGGGCCTGCCCGCACGGGACGAATCGCCGCTGCGGCCGGAGGTGATTGCCGACACCGCCACGGCGCTGCAGGACCGGATGGTGGACGGCAAGAGCGATACCTTCTGGATCAGCGGTGGGGTGAAGCAGCAGACCATCAGCCTGGACCTGCACAAGAGCCGCGAGATCGGCGGCGCGGTGATCGACTGGCTGCCGGACCTGCAGGCGACCCGCTACACCGTGCGCACGTCCGTGGACGGACGCGACTGGCGCACGGCACGCGAAGTGACCGCCGGTGGGGGTGGCCGTGACTGGCTGGCGCTGCCTGATACCGATGCACGCTATGTGCGCTTCGACCTGCAGGCAGGTCCGAACTGGCGCTATGGCATCCGTGACATCACGCTCAAGCCGCTGGACTTCGCATCCACGCCCAATGCATTCCTGTCGTCGGTTGCGGCTGACCTCCCACGCGGTGCGGTACCGCGCGCGTTCGTGGGCGAACAGCCGTACTGGACCCTGCTGGGTCTGGATGGCGGCCAGCAACAGGCGCTGATCAGCGAAGACGGTGCGCTGGAGCCTGCCAAGGGCAGCTTCAGCATCGAGCCGTTCGTCCGCCTGGATGGCAAGCTGATCGCCTGGAGCGATGTGGCCATCACCCAGTCGCTGCAGGATCGCTACCTGCCCATCGCCAATGTCGACTGGGTGCATGAGAAGGTGGGGCTGGCGGTCACCGGATTCGTGCAGGGCACGCCCGAGCGTGCGCAGCTGATCGGTCGCTACCGCCTGAGCAATCCGGACAAGGTGGCCCACGAGTACACGCTGGCGTTGGCCATCCGCCCCTGGCAGGTCAATCCGCCAACCCAGTTCCTCAACACCACCGGCGGCTTCAGCCGCATCGACAGCCTCGACGTCGGCGAGCAGCTGGTCCGCATCAATGGCGAGCCACGCATCTACCCGCTGCAGGTACCTGATGCGCGTTTTGCCACCTCTTTCGACGGCAAGCTCGATGCCATGCACCTCGCCTCGGGCAAGCTGCCGGCGACGACCACGGTGAAGGACAGCACTGGCATGGCGTCGGGCGCGCTGCTGTACACGATCACCCTGGAACCCGGGCAAAGCCGCGAAGTGGCGGTGGTACTGCCGCAGACCGGTGGCTGGGCGCCGCAGGCCGTGGACGTGGCAAAGGCGCAGCAGCAGGTTGCCGACATGTGGCGTGCCAAGCTCGGCGTGGTGTCGCTGCAGGTTCCGAAGGCGGGCCAGCCGATGGTCGACACGCTGCGCACCGCGGTAGCGCACATGCTGATCTCGCGCGTCGGGCCAAGCCTGCAGCCGGGCACGCGCTCGTATGCGCGCAGCTGGATCCGCGACGGCGCGATGATCTCCGAAGGGTTGCTGCGCATGGGCCGCAGCGACGCGGTGCGTGACTACCTCAACTGGTATGCGCCGTTCCAGTTCGAGAATGGCAAGGTGCCGTGCTGCGTCGACGCACGTGGCAGCGACCCGGTGCCGGAGAACGACAGCCATGGTGAGTTGATCTACAACATCGCCGAGTATGGCCGCTACACCGGCGACAGCACGTTCATGGAACTGATGTGGCCGCATGTGCAGGGGGCCTACCAGTACATGGAGCAGCTGCGTGCCAGCGAGCGCACCGAGGAGAACCGTGCACGCAACCCGGCCTTCTACGGGATGATGCCGGCCTCGATCAGCCACGAAGGTTACTCGGCCAAGCCGATGCATTCGTACTGGGACAACTTCTGGGCGCTGCGTGGCTACAAGGACGCTGCGCTGCTGGCGACGCAACTGGGAAAGGTGGAGGCGATGCAGATCGCCGAGTCACGCGATCAGTTCCGCGACGACCTGCAGGCATCGCTGCTGTCGGCCATGCAGCAGCACAACATCGATTACCTGCCGGGCTCGGCCGAGCTGGGCGATTTCGACGCGACATCGACAACCATCGCACTGGCGCCCGGGGGCGAGCAGGGCCGGCTGCCGCAGCAGGCCCTGGAAGCAACCTTCGAGCGTTACTGGAAGGAATTCGTCGCGCGTCGCGATGGCAAGCGCGAATGGAAGGACTATACGCCGTATGAGTGGCGCAACGTCGCCGCCTTCGTGCGCCTGGGCTGGCGCGACCGCGCCTGGCAGGCGACCGAGTTCTTCTTCAAGGACCGTGCCCCGCAGGCATGGAACCAATGGGCGGAAGTGGTCTCGCGGACACCGCGCAAGCCGTTCTTCGTCGGCGACCTGCCGCATGCATGGGTCGCGTCGGATTTCGTGCGCTCGGCGCTGGACATGTTCGCCTATAGCCGCGACATGGATGAGTCACTGGTGCTGGCCGGCGGCGTTCCAACGGCCTGGCTGCAGGGTGAGGGCATCGCGGTGCAGGGCCTGCGTACGCCGCAGGGGCAGTTGAACTATCGGCTGCGGCGCAGTGACAAGCTGCTGGTGCTGGAGGTGCAGCCCGGCCTGGTGCCACCGGCTGGAGGCGTCGTGCTTCCGTGGCCCTATGCGGGCGAACCGGGTGACGCCACCATCAATGGCGCGCCGGGTGAATGGATCGACCGCGAACTGCATGTGCACGAACTGCCGGCCCGCGTCGAGATCGAAGTGCCGGCGGCAGTGCGTCGCTCCGAGCGCAAGGGACAGTAAGCATGGGTAGGAAGGCATGGCGTGCGCGCGCGGCAGCGTGCGCACTGGGCATGGCGATCGCGCTGGCGCTGCCTGCCGCGGCGATGGCGGACGTACCTCCGGCGGACGATGGGGACGCAGCCGCGCGCGCGCCTGGCATGGGCATGGTCACCTTCAACCTGCACCACGACCGCGAGGACTGGCCCAGCCGGCGTCGTACGATCCTGGCAGAACTCAAGCGCCTGCAACCTGATGCGATCGCGCTGCAGGAAGTGATCCAGCGGCGCAACGTGCGCAACCAGGCGCAATGGCTCGCCAGCCAGCTGGGCTACCGATACGTGTTCGTGTCCACCGATCCGGTCGGCGCGCCCAAGCGCTACGGCAACGCACTGTTGACGCGACAGCCGATCCTCGCCCAGGGCGAGCACCTGCTGCTGCCGCTGGACGACTACCGCACCGTGGCGCACCTGCGCATCGAGGTGGAGGGCCGGCCAGTCAACCTCTATGCAACCCATCTCAATGAGCGCAGCGATGAAAGCGGCAAGCGCATCCGGCGGACGCAGGTGGAAGATCTGCTGCGCTTCATCGCCGCAACGTCGGATGGCGCGCCGGTGGTGATCGCAGGCGACTTCAACGCACTGGTCGATGCGGGTGACCTGAGCGAGCTGCGCAGCCACTATGGCGACAGCTATGGCAGCGTGCATGTGAACACCGACCTGGCGGCTGTCAGCACCCTCAACCGGCATTACTACCAGGCGCCCTCGCGGATCGATCACATCTTCTTCCAGCAGGATCAGCTGGTTGCACGGGAGGCCAGGCTTCTGTTCGACCAGCCGGATGACAGCGGGCGCTGGGCTTCGGATCATTACGGCGTCTGGACGCGATTGCAGTTCGCGCCGAAACCCTGAAGAACGACACAGGGGCATATATCCCCGGTCGGCACGATACAGCCCGATGCACAAACAGAAACGGCGGGGATCATCGATCCCCGCCGTTCTGCTGTCACCCGATCAACGAGCGGTCAGTTGGCCGGCGGCGTGCGCTTGGCGGCCTCGTCGTCCTCTTCGTCAGCCTTGGCTTCGGCCGCCTGGGCGGCAGCATCGGCATGGCCATCCGCGACCGGGTCGAGGGGCGGCGTCACGACGGCATCGGCGACCGGCGCAGGGGCGTCCACCGGCGGGGCTTCCACGGCCACCGGTGCGACCGGGGCTTCGGCAACCACGACAGGCTCGACGACCGGCTTCACTTGAACCACCGGGGCCGCCTCAACAGCCACCGGTGCGGTTTCAGGCACGGGCGCTGCTTCAACAGCCGCCGGCTTCGACTCCACGACGGGTGCAGGCTCGACCACGACCGGCTTCACGTCCACCACAGGGGCCGCTTCGGCCACTACCGGCGTTGCTTCGATCACCGGTGCGGCGTCCGCCGACGGGGTTGCCGCCGCCACGGGCTGTGCGGGTGTCGCGGCGTCGATGGCGTCGAGCATGCTGGTCTGCACCGGCGAGGGCGCCGGTTCTGCCTTGGCAGCGGTCTCGACCGGTGCCGGAGGCGCGGCGGTCACCGGCGCGGCGGCTTCAACCACGGCGCTGCTGACCACGGCGGCCGGTGCGGCGGCGACAGCGGCCGCAACGCGGGCCGGCTTCTCGCCTTCGACGATGGACGGCTCGACGTCATCATCGAAGTCGAACTCCGGCTGCGAGCGGGCGGGCTGCGTGGCTGCAACCGGTGCTGACCCGGCAGCGTGGTCGACACGCGGCTCGGCGCTGTCGGTGCTGTCGGCGTCATCGCCTTCGTCACCGTCATCCTGGTCTTCGCCCAGCGGATCGGTGCCGGCCGCATTCTCGGCGCCACCACGGCGGCGGCGGCGGCCACCACGACGACCGCGACGACGGCGGGTCGCGCCTTCGCCGGCCTGCTCGCCCGTGGTGTCGGCAGGTGCCTCTTCGCCCGTCACGGCAGTGGCGTCACCTTCAACGGCGGTGACAGGCGCGACTTCGGCCGGCGCCGCGGTTTCGACCGGCGGCTGTGCGACCACCGCCGCGACCGGCGCCGTAGCCTCCCGCGCGGTCACCGCAGCAGCGGTGATGGCACTGGCCGCCACCGCAGCGGACGCCGTCGCCGTGTCGGTCTGGGCTTCTGCGGCACCACGCTGCGGCTTCTCGGCCGGCTTGTCGCCGTCCTGCTGCGGACGTGGCTGCTTCGGCTGCTTGAGCTTCGGCTGCTGCTGCGGGTTCTGGCCCTGCTGCTCGTTGCGCGGCTTGTTCTGCTGCTGCGGCTGCTGGCCGTCCTTCTGCTTGCCCTGCGGCTGGCCGTTGCCGTTCGGGTTGCCATTGCCACCCTGACGGCCGTCCTTGCGCTGTTCGCCGCGATCCTTGCGGTTGCCGCCCTCCTTCTGCTGCTGCGCATTGCCGTTGCCGCGATTGTCGTCGCGACGGTCCTTGCGGTCCTTGTTGCGATCCTTGTTGCGCTCCCTGCGGCCACCGTCCTGCTGCGGCTGGCGGGCGGCCGGCGGTGCGGGGGCGGGTGCCGGTTCGCCACCGAACACGCGCTTGATCCAACCGATCACGCCACCGCCGGTCGACGGGGCAGCGGGCGCGGCCACCACCGGCGCGGGTGCCGCTGCAGCCGGCTCCAGTTCCTCACGCACCGGGGCGGGGGAGGTGTGCTTGACCTGGGTCACCACCGGCGGCGGGATGTTCAGCTGGCCCTTGGTGAGGGCGTGCACAGGCAGCTTGCGCGGAGTGCCACGCTGGTAGCTCGGACGGCTGCTTTCCTCGCCCAGTTCGTTCTCACGCAGGCGGGTGACCGTGTAGTGCGGGGTATGCAGCTGCTCGTCGGCGACGATCACGATCGGCGCTTCATGGCGCTGTTCGATTTCGCGCAGCGCGCTGCGCTTCTCGTTCAGCAGGTAATTGGCGATCTCCACCGGCGCCTGCACCAGCACCTGCCCGGTGTTCTCCTTCATCGCGTGCTCTTCGGCCACGCGGATGATCGACAGCGACAGCGACTCGACGCTGCGCATGCGGCCGTGGCCATCACAGCGCGGGCAGACGATCTGGCTCGATTCGCCCAGGCTCGGGCGCAGGCGCTGGCGGCTCATTTCCAGCAGGCCGAAGCGCGAGATGCGGCCGACCTGCACGCGTGCGCGGTCGTACTTCAGCGCGTTGGCCAGGCGGTTCTCGACCTCGCGCTGATGCTTGTTGGAGGACATGTCGATGAAGTCGATCACCACCAGGCCGCCCAGATCGCGCAGGCGCAGCTGGCGGGCCACTTCCTCGGCCGCTTCCAGATTGGTCTGGAAGGCGGTGTCCTCGATGTCGCTGCCCTTGGTCGCGCGCGAGGAGTTCACGTCGACGGCGGTCAGTGCTTCGGTCTGGTCGACCACGATCGAGCCGCCCGACGGCAGGCGCACGTTGCGCTCGTAGGCGCCTTCGATCTGCGATTCGATCTGGAAGCGGTTGAACAGCGGGATGTCGTCCTTGTAATGCTTGAGCTTGCGCAGGGTCTGCGGCATCACCTGCTGCATGAACTCCCTGGCGTGCTCGTACATCTCCTCGGTGTCCACCAGGATCTCGCCGATGTCGGCGCGCAGGTAGTCACGCAGGGCGCGCACGATCAGGCGCGATTCCTGGTAGATCAGGAACGGGGCCGGCTTGCTCAGCGCCGCCTCGGCGATCGCCCGCCAGACGCTGAGCAGGTAGTCCAGATCCCACTGCAGCTCTTCCGCATCGCGGCCGACGCCGGCGGTACGGATGATCACGCCCATGTCGTCGGGAATGTTCAGCTTGTCCAGTGCGTCCTTCAGGGCAGCCCGGTCTTCGCCCTCGATGCGGCGGGAGACGCCGCCGGCACTTGGCGAGTTCGGCATCAGCACCATGTAGCGGCCGGCCAGGGAGATGAACGTGGTCAGGGCGGCGCCCTTGTTGCCACGCTCTTCCTTGTCGACCTGGACCACCACTTCCTGGCCTTCCTTGAGCAGCTCGCGGATGCCGGCCTTGTTGTGGTCGACACCGGCCTGGAAGTAGTCGCGGGAGATTTCCTTCAGCGGCAGGAAGCCATGGCGGCCACCGCCATATTCGACGAAGGCGGCTTCCAGCGAGGGCTCGATGCGGAAGATCCGGCCCTTGTAGATGTTGGACTTCTTCTGTTCCTTCGACGGCTGCTCGATGTCGATGTCATACAACGACTGGCCATCCACGATGGCAACACGCAGCTCTTCAGCCTGCGTGGCGTTGATCAGCATTCGCTTCATTGTTGCGTTCCTCGCAAGCGGCTACCGCGCGGAACGCCATGGGGTTTCGCCTCTGGATACGGCTCGCCCCCCATTCGCGCAAGCGCGGGGAGGGGGGCTTGGGTTTCCAGCGCTACGACACCACGGCAGGCCGCGGGAGCGCTTCACTCATATGGTTTTTGGGGTGTTGCAGGGCCGCAGGCAGCTGTCAGCCAGGCTGGAGCGCCACGCGGGACATGTTCAGCACGGTTGCGTGTCAGGCATCCGGCGATGGCCGGGAAGGCCGGTGAGCCGCTAACATGGCCGCCCCGCGGGCGGTGGTCGCGCACTGTGCCGGATTCGTCGGAAGCTGGGCTTCTGGCCCTGAGTAACTTCCAACGAAATCAATCCCTTATCTCGCCCCCCGAGTGTAACAGAATAAACAGCCTGATGACCGCCCAAGACCCCACCAAGCCAGCTGGCGACAAGCCATCCGTGCGCATGATCACCGTTCCCGCCGACCGCGCCGGCCAGCGCCTGGATAATTTCCTGCTCGGCCAGCTGAAAGGGGCCCCGCGCAGCCTGGTCTACAAGCTGGTGCGCAGCGGGCAGGTGCGGGTCAATGGCGGCCGCGCCAAGGCCGAGCGCAAGCTGGAGGCGGGCGACGAGGTGCGGGTGCCGCCGGTCCGTCTCACCGAGGAGGGAGACAAGGCTGGTCCTCCCGAGTCGTTCATGCGCCGGCTGGAACAGGCCATCGTCTTCGAGGATGCACGGCTGCTGGCGCTGAACAAACCCTCGGGCGTGGCCAGTCATGGCGGCAGCGGGATCAGCTTCGGCGCCATCGAGACCCTGCGCGCCCTGCGCCCGGGCCAGACGCTGGAACTGGTCCACCGTCTCGACCGCGATACGTCGGGCCTGCTGGTGGTGGCCAAGAAGCGCTCGGCGCTGAGCGAGCTGCAGGCGCTGCTGCGTGAAGACCATGGCGCCGGCATCCGCAAGCGTTACCTGACCCTGCTGACCGGACGCATGCCCGACGGGGTGATGACGGTGGACGCGCCGCTGCACGTGGGCCTGCGCCAGGGCGGTGAGCGACATGTCCAGGTCAATGCGATCGGCAAGGAATCGATCAGTCATTTCCGCGTGCTGGAGCGGCGTGGGGGCCATTCCTATTGCGAGGTGCGCATCGAGACCGGCCGGACCCATCAGATCCGGGTGCACGCCCAGCATCTGGGGCATGCGGTGGCCGGTGACGACAAGTACGGCGATCCTGCGGTGAACAAGCGGCTTCGTGAGCAGATCGGCCTGAAGCGGTTGTTCCTGCACGCGGCCTCGCTGGAGTTCGCGCTGGACGACGGCAAGACCCCCTACGTGCTGAACGCTCCGCTGGCGGATGAGTTGGTCGAGGCGCTGGACCGCCTGCGCTGACGGCGGTTCGGCGGCGCCGGGCGCTTGGTCGGCACCGTCGCTTCCCTGCGATGAGTGGGCTTGTCACTTTCTTTGCTCGTGCAAAGAAAGTAACCAAACAAACACGCCGCCATCCGCGCCGGCGCTGCGCGCCGGTGCCCTGCGCTCCTCGGCTCGCTACAAGGCGGACCTGACAGCCGCAGCGTAGACCCAGGCCCGCACGCAGCCCTTGTAGAGTCGAGCCACGCTCGACTGACGCGCGCAGCGCGGGCTTCGCTTTTTCATTCTTTCATCGCGCGGCTGGCACGCGCCTATAGCCTGTCAGAGCCTGGTCCAAACCCGGGATCTCGCTCCGCCAGCCGCGAGGAGGCTCAGCCCGTTGGCCGCAACCCGCTCACCACTTGAACAGCACCAGGCTGACCGCCAGCGTTCCCATGCCTGCAACCAGGCCGTACACCGTTTCGTGACCCTTGGCGTAGCGCTTGGCCGCCGGCAGCAGTTCATCCAGGGCCAGGAACACCATCACGCCGGCGATCAGGCCGAACACCCAGCCGAACGTGGCGTGCGACAGCGATCCGGACAGCAGCCAGTAGCCCAGCATGGCCCCCACCGGCTCGGCCAGGCCCGACAGCAGGCTGGCGCCGAACGCATAGAGCTTGTTCTGGGTGGCGAAGTACACCGGGACCGCGATTGCGATGCCCTCGGGAATGTTGTGGATGGCGATGGCGAAGGCCAGCGGCATGCCCACCGACGGGCTTTCCAGTGTAGCGAAGAAGGTCGCCAGCCCTTCCGGGAAATTGTGTGCGGTGATCGCTACCGAGGTCAGCAGCGCGACCCGTTTCAGGTACTCGCGGCTGTTCTCGCGGAACGCAGGGTCCTGCTTGTCCAGGCTGTCGTGCGGATTGGGAATGAAGTGATCGATCAGCACGATAACGATCACACCGGCCAGGAACGCCAGCGTGCCGTAGGTGAAGCCGGTGCGCTCGCCATAGGCCAGGGCGAACGACGCGATGGACTTGTTGAGGATCTCCGACAGCGACACGTAGACCATCGCGCCGCCGGCGAAGGCCAGGCCGAACGCCAGCAGGCGCGGGTTGGGGCGGCGCGAGAACAGCACCAGCAGGCTGCCGATGGCGGTCGCCAGGCCGGCCGCGAGGGTGACCGCCAGCGCGATCCAGATGTTTTCGGGGGGGATCTGCAGCATGTACCGACGCGGTCCTGGTCAACAGACAACCGCCCCGGGCACTGCCGGGGCGGCAAGGGCGAGGCGGGCGTCGGCTGGCCTCGTCATGGTGTGCGGTCAGCCGCCGCGGCGCAGGCGCTCTTCCACCGCGAAACATTGGTCCGGCTTTGGCTGCGGCGGGTTGAAGCTGACCGGCACCTGGATGGTGGCGGGCACGGCCTGGCCATTGCGGGTGGCGGCCTTGAACTGCCAGCCCTGCACGGCATTCCTGGCCAGCTCATCCAGCTGCGGGTTGCCCGCGCCGCTCAGCAGGGTCACTTCGCTGGGCTTGCCGTCGGTGCCGATGGTCACCTTGAAGGTGCTGGTGCCGCCCGCACCGGTACAGGCCAGCTCGAGCGGGTACTGCGGCGGCGGCGTCTTCACCGCAGCCACCTCGGTCGGCGGCGGCACGGGCGGCGACGGCTCGGAGGCGCCACAGCCGGCGAGGCCGGTCACAGCGATCAGGGACAGGCTCAGCACTCGCACATTCATGGCAGTTGCTCCGTGAGGGCCGATGTCTTGGCCGCGCAGATGAAGTCGTTCTCGCTCAGGCCGCCGACGTCGTGGGTCGAATAGCGCACCACGGCGCGGTCGTAGTGCACGCCCAGGTCCGGGTGGTGATCCTCGTGGTGGGCGATCCAGGCCAGTGCATTCACAAAGGCCATGGTGGCGTAGTAGTCCTTGAAGCGGAAGGTGCGCAGCAGCGCCTGGCCGCCTTCGGTCAGTTCCCAGCCGGGAATCTGCGGCAGCAGCTCGGCCAGGCGGGCCTCGCCCAGCTTGTGGTCGCTGCCTTTGCGCGGCACGCAACGGGCCTGGGCCAGTGGAATCAGGTCGGCCATGGGAATCTCCACCTCGTGTTGACTGAACAATGCGCCGGACGGTGTATAAACCGAATGAGCGGTTGACACTTACTTGGCTAGAATAGCCTGATGATCCAGATCTCCGACACTGCCCAGACCCATTTCCGCAAGCTGATCGAACGCGAGGGCGCGCCCGGCATGGGCGTACGCCTGAGCGCGGTCGATCCCGGCACTCCGCGTGCCGATGCGCGGTTGGAATTCGCCGAACCCTCGGACCTGCACGGCGACGAGTGGGCCGTGGACTGCGACGGGTTCACCCTGTATGTCGACGCCGGCAGCGTCGGCTGGCTCGATGGCGCGGAGATCGACATCGTGGCCGGCGCGGCAGGTGCCCAGCAGTTGACCATCAAGGCGCCGCGCATCAAGGGCGAAGCGCCCGGGGATGCCGCTTCGCTGGTCGAGCGTGTGCACTGGGTGGTGGAGAATGAAATCAATCCACAGCTCGCCTCCCATGGCGGCAAGGTCGCAGTGCAGGAAGTCTCGGCCGAGGGCGTGGTGCTGCTGCGTTTCGGTGGTGGCTGCCAGGGCTGTGGCATGGCCGATGTGACCCTCAAGCAGGGCATCGAAAAGACCTTGATGGGCCGGGTGCCCGGCGTGACCGCAGTGCGCGACGCGACCGACCACGACAGCGGCCACGCACCGTACATCCCGCGCGGCAACGCCGCCTGATCGCCGACGCGTGCCTCTGCCCAGAGCCGAGCAACTCATCGACCTGCTGCTGGCGCGCCAGCAGCAACCGATCATCCTGGAGAAGAACACGCGCCTGCCTTATGGCTGGGCGCTGTGGCTGCGCTCGCTGAGCCCGTTGCCACGCCCGTTCCATGCCCGCGAGGTGATCGCGGTGCTGCTGCCCAGGCCTCTGCCGGGACGCCCCGGGACGCTGCCGGCGCTGCCCCGCTGGCAGGCGCTGCGGCGCCTGTTGTGGCAGGACTGGGAGCCGGCGCCGCGTGACCAGCGCTGGATGCGCTGGACGTCGGCCGTCGCCAGTGCATTGCTGCACCTGCTGTTCTTCCTGCTGCTGCTGTGGGTGGCGGTGATCCGCACCTCGGTGCCCGCCGAGCAGGGATCCGACGGTGAGCGCGTGCAGATCGAGTTTGTCGGCCGCGCCAGCCAGGAGGGCGGAGGCGACCAGCCCGGCGCCGAATCGGCTGCAGCAGCTGCAGCCGGCCGCACGGCTGCAGGAGACGCGGCAGGATCGGCAACTGCGCCGCAGCCGCGACCGGTCGCGGCGCGCCCGCAGCCATCCCCTGCTGCGGCCCCCGCTGCCGCCAGTACGCCTCCGCAAGCCATGCCGACCGAGCCGGCCCCACCGGCCACGCCGCCGCCTTCGCCGGTCCAGGCGACCGACGTGGCGCAGGCCACGACCGATTTCGTGGTGCCGCCGGTCAGCGTGCCGCGCACCGAAGTGAGCATCGTGCCGCGCGACACAACGCCCAGCGTACGCGAGCGCAGCGTGCAGCCGCTGGAGGCGCCGCCCACACCGCAAGCGCTGCGCACACCGGATGTGCAGGTGAGGGTGCCGCAGATCCGCCAGCCGCAGGTGCAGGAACGTGAGGTGGCCATCGTGGAGACACCCGTTGTGGCTCCGGCGGTGCGCGCAGCGGAAGTACCGATCCGCGTTCCGCAGCAGGATGTGCAGGTGCGCGAACGCGAAGTGCAGGCGGTTGTCGATCCGCAGGTGCGGATGGCGCCGATCGCAGGCCGTGAGCCTGCAGTACGGGCGCCCGCGGGCCGCGACGTGCAGGTGCGCGAACGTGAGGTGGCGACTGCACCGGTCGCTTCGCCTGCGCCTTCCGGTGGCAGTGCCGCAACCTCCGCCCCCGCAGCCCAGGGCAGCGCGGCTGCGGTGAGCAGTCCCGCGGCGCGCCCATCAGCCGCCGCCACGACACCGGCACAGGCCGGTGCCCGCCCGACACCGACCCCGGGCAACTGGGCTACGCCGGCCCGGGGCGACGACTGGGGGGCCTCGGATCGCACTCGTGATGGCGCCCGCAGCGGCGCCGCGCAGGCGAGCAGCGCGGGCCGGGGCAACGGCCTGTTCAACGCCGACGGCAGCGTGCGTGTACCGGGGCAGGACGGCCCCGGCAACGCGGAGCGTGGTGCTCCCGGGGGGGACAACGACGGCTGGAGCAAGGAACGCATCGCCCAGTCGGGGACATGGCTGAAGCGACCGCCCTACGACTACACGCCCACCTCGTTCGACAAATACTGGGTGCCGCAGGAGTCGCTGCTGGCCGAGTGGGTGCGCAAGGGCGTCAAGGCGATGGAGATTCCGCTTCCCGGCACCAGCACCCGGATTTCCTGCGTCATCTCCATTCTGCAGGCGGGTGGCGGCTGCGGCCTGACCGACCCGAACATGCAGGACCAGCCGGCCGTGGCCCGGCCGCCGCCGGATATCCCGTTCAAGAAGGAACTGCAGGAAGACAATGGGAGCCGCTAGCGGCTCCCATTGTCCACGCATGTTTCCTTATCCCCGCGCCGTTGGCGCGCCCCCTTGAACAACAAGGGGGCTCTTCGCCGGAACCATTGCGGGCGGCCGGCCTTGGTCGGCGTCGCCCCTTTACTCGCTCTGTGACAGGAACACCCAGAACGGCACGTCGCGGCCGACCCAATCCCGGCTGGCTTCGTCCAGCACGTCGAGCAGGGTGTCGAAATCCTTGGCTGCGCCAGCGCGCAGCGCGTCGACATCCGCCAGGAACAGCGCATAACCGCTGGCCGGCAGCCACTGCAGGTCGCGAAGATTGTCCGACAGGGCATCCCAGTTGCCGCCGAAACCGGCCGGGAAGTCCAGCTGCGTGGACAGCCGCGCCAGCAGGGTGCGCTTGTCGGTCACGCCCTCCAGATCGATGCGGATCACCTTCAGGCCGGCATCGCGCATGGCCGCGGCAAGCGCGCCGATGTCCGCGCTGTCGATGGCATACACGCCGGCGTTGTTGATGTCGTGCAGGCCGAGGCCGAAATCATCGTGGCTCATCGAGCGTCTCCGGGGGATGGAACGGTGAAGCTGCGGAATGAGCCGTAATGGTCATCGGTGTAGTACCACGCCTCTGCTGGATCGCCGCCCGTGACGATGCGGCGTGCCCCCCGGTTGCCCGCACCGGGGGTGTCGACCGTGTACTCGCGGTAGTAGCCACGCGGCCGCTGCGGCAGGCGCTGCTCGCGGTTGCCGAAGGTGCTGCCATCCTGGCGGTGCGGGAAGGGCCCGCCCCGCTGGATCAGGGTGATGGTCTGGCGTGCTTCGGCGGGAAGGAAGGCGGGCAGGCCGCTGCGTGCGCCATCGCCGTGTGCCGGGGTGGGGGCAGTCCGGGTCGGGGCGCCCTGCAGGTCCGGCGCGAACTGCGGTGCCGGCGGCCGCTGCATGACGTGGTTGACGACCAGGCCGAGCAGCAGCAGGGCGATGGCAGTGATCAGCAGCCGGGGGTTGCGCATGGGCACGAACGGGTGAGGGTGGTGCATGCACTGTAGCGCCTGTGCGCTGCACGCTGCATGAGGAACCGCCGCGTCACCGCTGCGTAACAATTGCCGGCATGCTCACCGGCAGGACGCAATTTCCTTTACATCCCCCTTGGTAATCTAGTGGTCTGTCCCCATCATTCACCGCGCTACACCCGACACCGTCGGGTGCCCTCGCAATCAGGAGATGCATCATGGCCTATACCCTGCCCAAGCTGTCCTACGCCTACGACGCGCTGGAGCCGCATATCGACGCGGCGACGATGGAGATCCATCACACCAAGCATCACCAGACCTACATCAACAACGTCAACGCGGCGCTGGAAGGTACCGAGTACGCTGACCTGCCGGTGGAAGAGCTGGTGAAGAAGCTGAAGTCGCTGCCGGAGAACCTGCAGGGCCCGGTGCGCAACAACGGCGGTGGCCATGCCAACCACTCGCTGTTCTGGACGGTGATGGCGCCGAACGCGGGCGGCAACCCGGTGGGCGACGTGGCCAAGGCCATCGACAAGGACCTGGGCGGTTTCGACAAGTTCAAGGACGCCTTCACCAAGGCGGCGCTGACCCGCTTCGGCAGCGGCTGGGCATGGTTGAGCGTCACCCCCGACAAGAAGGTCGTGGTGGAAAGCACCGGCAACCAGGACAGCCCGCTGATGGAAGGCAACACGCCCATCCTCGGTCTGGACGTGTGGGAGCACGCGTACTACCTGAAGTACCAGAACCGTCGTCCTGAATACATCGGCGCGTTCTTCAACGTCATCGACTGGAACGAAGTCGAGCGCCGTTACCAGGACGCGATCGCCTGAAGGCGGTGACGGGATGACATGAGAAGGCCGGGGGAGACCCCGGCCTTTTTGTTTGCCAGCTTCTGGACGTCGGGCGGGACCTGGTGGGTGCCGAGGGCGGGCCTATTCCGCGGTGGCCGTATCGCCCTGCAGGCGCAGGGTGGCCATCATCCCCAGGCGCAGTCCAGGCAGCTCGCCGTCGGCCGGCAGCAGGATGGGCTGCTGGCGGATGCCGCCGAAATGCTTGACCTGGAACAGCACATCCAGACCGTGACCGCTGGCGCCGCCGGCACCGGAGGCTGACGCTTCCGCCCGGCCGCCCGGGCTGCGCCGGGCCGGCTGGAAGCCCGGCGTAGCGCGCACCAGTTCCACCGTGCCGGCGGAAAAATCGCCTGCGATCACACTGGGCAGGCCTTCGGCGGTAGCACTGATCCAGGCCATGAGATCGCTGGTCTGATGCTGGCGGGCCGCCGCTTCATCCGGCTCCGGGCGCAGGCGGGTCACGTAGACATTGACCAGGGCCTCGCCCAGCCGCAGCCGCATCATGCCCGCCGCGCTGAACGTACCGGGCGGGTGCAGCAGGGTCACGCCATCCTCGCTGACCGGCAGCCGCGTCAGCATCGCATTGCCGTGCCGCAGCGGCTGGCTGGGCGGGTCGGCCGTGACGAAGTCGCAGCTGTAGCGCAGCCGGTTGGCCAGCCAGCAGGCCGGGTTGCGCCCCTGCTGCTGCCGTACCTGCTGCACCGAGATGACGTCCGGCTGCAGCTCGGTCAACAGCTGCGCCACCTGTTCGCGGCGTTGCTTCCATTGCGCATCGTCCCGCCCGGGCAGTTCCAGGGCCGCCACGGTCAGCTGCCGGGCCTGCGCGTCGAGGGTCGCGGTGTCCGCGGCCTGCGGCCGCGCCGGTGCCGGCAATGCAAGCAGCAACAGGCAGCAGCCGAGCAGGGGGCGGACGAGGACGAGGGCGCGCATAACGATAAGTTTACGCTTTTGTCGTGCAGGTGCCGTGACTTCCGGCAGGGCACCGGTACCGCCTGCCATGGATCGGCGGCGCTGTCATGCAGCCCCGCAGCGTGCTTCCAGCCCGCAGGTTCCGGTAACCTTGCGGCTTTCGCTTTGCAGGAATGCCTTACAGGATGAGCCACGACGCAGTCGCCCCCATCGCCGGCCAGGGAAAGATGCCGCGCCAGATCCCGTACATCATCGGCAATGAGGCCTGCGAACGGTTCAGCTTCTACGGGATGCGCAACATCCTGGTGCAGTTCCTGATCACCTCGCTGCTGCTGCAGGAAATCACTGCGGAAGGCCGTGCCGGTGAAGCCAAGGACATCATGCACAGCTTCATGATCGGCGTGTACTTCTTCCCGCTGCTGGGCGGCTGGCTGGCCGACAGGTTCTTCGGCAAGTACCACACGATCCTCTGGTTCAGCCTGGTCTACTGCGCCGGCCACCTGTGCCTGGCGCTGTTCGAGAACAGCCGCCAGGGCTTCTTCCTCGGCCTGGGCCTGATCGCGCTGGGTGCCGGTGGCATCAAGCCGCTGGTGGCCTCGTTCATGGGTGACCAGTTCGACCAGAGCAACAAGCACCTGGCCAAGCTGGTGTTCGATGCCTTCTACTGGATCATCAACTTCGGCTCGCTGTTTGCGTCGCTGCTGATTCCACTGGTGCTGAAGAACTGGGGCCCGCAGTGGGCGTTCGGCATTCCGGGCATCCTGATGTTCGTGGCGACCTTCGTGTTCTGGCTTGGCCGCAAGCGCTACGTACTGGTGCCGCTGCCGCCGAAGGACCCGCATTCGTTCGCCAACGTGGCGCGCACGGCGCTGACCGCGCGGGTGGCGGGCCAGGGCCGTCCGGGCCTGGCGATCGCCGTGGCCGGCCTGGTGCTGGCGGTGGCATCGTTCGGCCTGGTCGGCTCGTTGGGCATCGTGATCTGCCTGTGCCTTGCGCTGGTGGCGATTCTGGCTGGTGTCGGTGGCGGCACATGGCTGCAGCTGGACCGCGCCCGCGCGCACCATCCGGCCGAAGCCGTGGAGGGCGTGCGTTCGGTGCTGCGCGTGCTGGTGATCTTCGCGTTGACCACGCCGTTCTTCTCGCTGTTCGACCAGAAGGCCTCGACCTGGGTGCTGCAGGGACAGCAGATGCAGATGCCGAGCTGGTTCACCGCCTCGCAGATGCAGGCGCTGAACCCGCTGCTGGTGATGATCCTCATCCCGTTCAACAACCTGGTGCTGTACCCGGCCCTGCGCCGCTTCGGCTTCGAGCCGACCGCGCTGCGCCGGATGACCGCCGGCATCGCCTTCAGCGGCCTGGCCTGGATCGTCGTCGGCAGCATCCAGGTGGTGATGGATGGCGGCAATGCCATGTCGATCTTCTGGCAGATCCTGCCGTACGCGCTGCTGACCTTCGGTGAGGTCCTGGTGTCCGCGACCGGCCTGGAGTTCGCCTACAGCCAGGCGCCCCAGGCGATGAAGGGGGTGGTGATGAGCTTCTGGAACCTGACCACCACCATCGGCAACCTGTGGGTGCTGCTGTCCAATGCGGCCGTACGCAACGAAACGGTGACCCACCAGATCGCCGGCACCGGCTTGAGCGAGGCGGCGTTCCTGATGTTCTTCTTCGCCGGCTTCGCCTTCATCGCGGCGTTGGCCTTCGGTTGGTACGCGAAACGCTATCGTATGGTCGACAACTACCGCGCTGCCTGAGCCTGACATGACCCCCGTCAATCTGCTGTTGATCGCCATCACCGCCATCCTGTCATGGAGGG
Source organism: Stenotrophomonas maltophilia (assembly GCF_025642255.1). Lineage (NCBI taxonomy): Bacteria > Pseudomonadati > Pseudomonadota > Gammaproteobacteria > Lysobacterales > Lysobacteraceae > Stenotrophomonas > Stenotrophomonas maltophilia. Next base: position 2,694,368 of record NZ_CP106759.1, on the reverse strand, counting down.
CGTTCAACCACCGCGCGCTGGCCGACCGCCTGATCCTGTGGCCACCGGCCATCGACCGCCACCGGCAGTACGACCGGCTGGTGACCTATGGATTCATCCACGCGGACTGGTCGCACCTGATCTTCAACATGATCACCCTGTTCTTCTTCGGGGGATTCATCGAGAGCGTGATGGTGCAGCTGACCGGCAGCTACCTGACCTATCCGGCGTTCTACATCGGCGCGCTGGTGGTCTCGATCCTGCCGAGCTACCTGAAGAACCAGAAGAATCCGAACTACCTCAGCCTGGGGGCTTCGGGTGCGGTGTCGGCGGTGCTGTTCGCCTTCATCCTGATCAAGCCGTGGTCGATCATCCTGGTGTTCTTCATCCCCGCACCGGCCATCGTGTACGCCGCGTTCTATGTCGGCTACAGCATCTGGATGGACAAGCGCGGCGGCGACCGCATCAACCACAGCGCGCACCTGGCCGGCGCGGCATTCGGCGTGATCTTCATGCTGGCCATGCAGCCGAGCATCTTCACCCACTTCCTGCGCGAACTGTCCAACCCGACCTTCCGCCTGGGCGGCGGTTGAGGGCCTGGGGTCGGATCCGCTGGATCCGACCCCGGGGCAGGGCCCCCGCTCGTGGTCAGGCCCGGGTCTGCTGGCCGTAGGTGTCCAGCAGGCGGGCGAAGACTTCCTCGCCGATACGCTGGAAGGCCTGCTCGTCGGTCTGGCCTTCCACGGCGAGCTGGAGCAGGCCCTCCAGCAGGGCGCGGTCGGTATCGGAATGGGAATCGCTGGGGTGCATCGGGGGCCTCCACGGCAGTCGCACGGTCTACGGTCGCAAGGGCCGTGCCAGCGTGGCCGGACCCCTCCGCAGGCGATAGCGGCCGCGGGCGCTCCAGCTTTAGGGTCGCAAACTGACGTGGAGGGCCTGGACTTGCCCCTGTTCAGGCTTCACGCGATCATGGCGCCCGGCTGCGCACCATCCACGCAGTCGCCGCAGGAGACAGTCCCATGGCTTCGGTCACGCCCCCCGGTCTGGCCTACGAGGTCGATCACGACCAGGCCAACCATCGCTTCACTGCCCGTGTGCGTGGACAGGTGGCGGTGCTCGATTACCAGATCAAGCGCAGACGCATGGTCATCACCCACACCGAGGTGCCCGAGCCGATCGCCGGCCGGGGCATCGCCGGCGAGTTGACCCGCGTGGCGCTGCGGTTCGCGCGGGAGCAGAAGTACAAGGTCGTGCCGGCGTGTGCCTACGCCGAGGCATTCCTGCAGCGGCATGAGGAGTATCACGACCTTCTGGCGGGATGACGCCAGCGGGCTACGCTTAAGCCAGGGCGGGCGATGATGGATGAACATGAACAGGGGATCCCGATGAAGATTGGAAACAACCGGCTGCTGCGCGGAAGCGTGCTGGCCGGTGTGGCAGGCGTGCTGTTGCTGGCGGGCTGCCAGCGTGAAGCCGAAACCCCGGCGCCGGTGGCCGACGCGGCGCCGGCGGTCGATGCCTCCGCCACGGGCGAGGCGCCCGCTGCGGAAGCACCGCTCGACCTGCGCGACGTGATCGAGAACAACGAACGCGAGGTGGTGGGCATCAGCTATCCGGCAGGCATCGACCGTTATCCGGGCCTGGCGCGTGCGCTCCAGGACTACGCCACCACGGCCCGCAGCGAGCTGCAGCAGGCGCTCGATGGGCTGGGCAACGACAAGCCGACCATGCCCTACGAACTCTCGCTGAGCTTCGAGAAGGTGCTGGAGACGCCGCAGCTGGTGGTGGTGAGTGCCGATGGCAGCCGTTACACCGGCGGCGCCCACGGCGAACCCCTGGTGGCACGTTTCGTCTGGCTGCCGGAGCAACAGCAGATGCTCAGCGCCGACAAGCTGGTGACCGACAGCAAGGGCTGGAAGGCGATCAGCGATTTCGTCGCGGACCAGCTGCGCGAGCGCGTGGCGACACGTCTCAGCGGCGAGGACATGGAGCCGGCCGAGCTGCAGGAGTCGCTGCGCAATGCATCGCGCATGATTGCCGATGGCACCGGCCCGCAGCCCGACAATTTCAGCCAGTTCCAGCCGCTGACCGACGACAAGGGGCAGATCACCGCGCTGCGCTTTGTTTTCCCGCCCTACCAGGTGGGTCCATACTCGGATGGAACGCAGACCGCCGATGTGCCGGCGGCGGTGCTGTTGCCGCACGTGGCCAAGGATTACGTGGAGCTGTTCGCACGCGGTTGAGCGCAGACGAGGAGGGGGCGTGGATACAGGGTTGCAGGAGCGGGTCAGCGGCCTGCTCCACGAAGCCGGGGTCCGCATTGGCGGCTCCCGGCCACAGGACGTCCAGGTACATGATCCGAGGTTCTTCGCACGGGTCATGGCGCACGGTTCGCTCGGCCTGGGCGAGAGCTACATGGATGGTTGGTGGGACGCCAACGTCCTGGACGAATTCCTGGTCCACCTCATGCAGGCGCATCTGGACGAACGGGTGCACGGCTGGCGGGAAGTGGCCGACGCGCTGAAGGCGCGCCTGTTCAACCTGCAGGCCGGGCAGGGAAGCTACGAAGTCGGCCGTCGCCACTACGATCTGGGCAACGATCTGTACCAGGCGATGCTGGGTCGGCGCCTGGTGTACAGCTGTGGCTACTGGCGGCAGGCCGATGACCTGGACGCTGCACAGGAAGCCAAACTGGACCTGGTCTGCCGCAAGCTGGGATTGCGCCCGGGCCAGCGGGTGCTGGATATCGGCTGCGGTTGGGGTGAGGCCCTGAAGTTCGCTGCCGAACGCTATGGAGTCAGCGGGGTCGGTGTAACGATCTCGCAGGAGCAGGCGGAATTCGCGCGCGAGCTGTGCGCCGGTCTGCCGATCGAGATCCGCCTGCAGGACTACCGCGCGCTGGACGAACCCTTCGATGCGATCTTCTCGATCGGCATGTTCGAGCACGTCGGTGACAAGAACTACCGCAGTTTCTTCGAGGTGGCGCGGCGCTGCCTGTCGCCACGTGGCCTGCTGCTGCTGCACAGCATCGGGACCAACGTGTCGCGGCATCGTACCGATCCGTGGATCGCGCGCTACATCTTTCCCAACTCGATGCTGCCCTCGGCGGCGCAGATCAGCAGGGCGTTCGAGGGGCGGTTCGTGCTGGAGGACTGGCACAATTTCGGCACCGACTACGACCTGACCCTGCAGGCGTGGCGGCGCAACGTGGAGGCGGCCTGGCCGCGGCTGGATGCGCGCTATGACGAGCATTTCCGGCGGATGTGGCGCTTCTATCTGGCCGGTTCGATGGCGACCTTCCGTTGCCGGCACGCGCAGTTGTGGCAGCTGGTGCTGTCGCCGGAAGGTGTGCCGGGAGGCTATGTGGCGCCGCGATGAAGCCAGAGCGGGGTCAGATCCCTTTCGCAGAAAAGGGCTCTGACCCCAACCACAACGAAAAAACCGCCCGGTTTCCCGGGCGGTTCTGTTTTCAGCTCAGCGTACCGGCGATCAGTTGCCGGTGCCGGTCAGGCCACGCTTCTCCAGCAGCGGTTCGATCTGCGGCTCGTGGCCGGCGAAATCGCGGAACAGCTGCATCGCGTCGACGCTGCCGCCACGCGACAGCAGGGTAGCGCGGAAGTGGTCGCCGTTCTTGCGGCTCAGGCCACCGTTCTCGCGGAACCACTTCTGGGTGTTGGCGTCCAGCACTTCCGACCAGATGTAGGCGTAGTAGCCGGCCGAGTAGCCGCCCATGATGTGGCTGAAGTACGGGGTCTTGTAACGCGGCGGAACCGGTGCGTAGTAGATGCCGTCCTTCTCCAGCGCGGCGCGCTCGAAGGCCATCACGTCCTTGGCGGCCGGCACCTGGTCCGGGCCGATCTGGTGCCAGCGCTGGTCCAGCATGGCCGCACCCAGGTACTCGGTGGTGGCGAAGCCCTGGTTGAACTTGGCCGCGGCGATCACCTTGTCCAGCAGTGCCTGCGGCATCGCCGTGCCGTTCTGGTAGTGCTTGGCGTAGTTCTTCAGGATGGCGCTGTCATCGGCCCACATCTCGTTGACCTGCGAGGGGAACTCGACGAAGTCACGCGGCACCGAGGTGCCCGAGAAGTACGGGTACTTCACGTTCGAGAACATGCCGTGCAGGGCGTGGCCGAATTCGTGGAAGGTGGTCGTCACCTCATCCCAGGTCAGCAGGGTCGGCTGGCCGGCCGGCGGCTTGGGGATGTTGAGGTGGTTGGCCACCACCGGCTTGAAGCCGGTCAGCTTCGACTGCGAGACATACGAGTTCATCCATGCGCCGCCGCGCTTGGAGGCACGGGCGTACGGGTCGAACAGGAAAATCGCCAGCTGGCTGCCGTCGGCGTCGAACACGTCGTAGACGGTGACATCATCGTGATAGACCGGCAGGTCGGTGCGCTGCTTGAAGGTCAGGCCGAATTCCTGGTTGGCGGCGAAGAACACGCCGTTCTCCAGCACGTTCTTCAGTTCGAAGTACGGCTTCAGCTGCGACTCGTCGAAGTTGTACTTGGCCTGGCGCACCTTCTCGCTGTAGAAGGCCCAGTCCCACGGCTCCAGCGCGAACGTCGGCTTGCCCGCGGCCTTCTGCTCCTGGTCGATCATTGCCTGCAGGTCGGCCGCTTCGCGCTTGGCGTTGGCCACTGCGGCCGGGGCCAGCTTGCCCAGCATCGCGTTGACCGCCTCAGGGGTCTTGGCGGTCTGGTTGGTCAGGTTGTACGCGGCGAAGTTGGCAAAACCCATCAGCTTGGCCTTGTCGGCACGCAGCTGCATGATGCGCGAGACGATGGCGGTGTTGTCGAACTCGCCGCCGCGGCTGCCACGGCTGACCGATGCTTCGTAGATCTTCTGGCGCAGGGCGCGGTTGGCCAGGTTGGTCAGGGGCGGCTGGCCGGTGGTGTTGAGCAGGGTGATCACATACTTGCCATCCAGGCCACGGGCCTTGGCGGCTTCGGCGGCGGCGGCGATCTGCTCCCTGGACAGACCATCCAGTTCCTTCACGTCATCAACGGTGATCGCCGAAGCGTTCACTTCCGACTGCACGTTCTGGCTGAAGCGGGTACCGAGGTTGGCCAGCTCGGCGTTCATTTCCTTCAGCTTCGCCTTGTCCGCGTCAGACAGCTTGGCGCCGGCGCGCACGTAGTTGTCATAGTACTTCTCGACCAGGCGCACGCCTTCGGCGTCCAGACCCAGCTGCGTGCGGGTGTCATACAGCGCCTGGATGCGCGCGAACAGCTTGCTGTTCAGGGCGATCGCATCGCTGTGCGCGGCGAACCTGGCCGAGTAGTCGGCCTGCAGCTTCTTGCGGGTGTCGTTGGTGTCCGCGCCGACCAGGGCGAAGAACACGGTGGTCGCGCGGTCAAGGATGTCACCGCTCTTTTCCAGGGCGATGATGGTGTTGTCGAAGGTCGGCTTGGCCTTGTTGTTGGCGATGGCCTCGATTTCCTTCAGCTGCTGCGCCATGCCGGCGTCGAAGGCCGGAGCGAAGTCGCTGTCCTTGATCTTGTCGAACTGCGGATAGTGCAGTGCCAGCGGGCTTTCGGCGAAGAACGGGTTGGCCTGCTGTGCGGTGGTGCTGGCAGCCGGGGTGGCGGCGCCGGCGGAATAGGCGGGCAGGGCAAGGCCGAGGGTCATGGCCACGGCAAGGGCAAGGCGGGTGGTCAAGGCGGTACTCCGGTAAGGCAGACAAGTGCCCGAGGTTAACCCGGGGTAATGGGATCGGGCTTGTGTCGAAAGGCATGGGCGGGGATACCATCGGAACCCCCCATTGCGGAGATCTGCCATGACCACTGCGTTCGATTTCGGTTTCGCCGACCTGGACGGCCAGCCGCAGGCCCTGGAGCAGTACCGCGGCAAGGCGCTGCTGCTGGTCAACGTGGCCAGCAAGTGCGGTTTCACCCCGCAGTACGAGGGACTGGAGGCGCTGTGGCGCGAGTACGGCCCGAAGGGCCTGGTGGTGATCGGCTTCCCCTGCGACCAGTTCGGCCACCAGGAACCGGGCAATGCCGAGGAGATCCGCAGCTTCTGTGCGCTGACCTATGCAGTGGACTTCCCGCTGTCGGAGAAGATCCAGGTCAACGGCGACGGTGCACACCCGCTGTGGAAGTGGCTGAAGTCCGAGAAGACCGGCCTGCTGGGGCTGAGCGCGATCAAATGGAACTTCAGCAAGTTCCTGGTCGGACGCGACGGGCAGGTGCTGAAACGCTACGCGCCGACCGACAAGCCGGAAAGCCTTCGCGGGGACATCGAGAAAGCGTTGCAGTCCCGGCAGTAAGGGCTGCCGCTTCCCGCAGCAGCGCCGGACGCAGGCCCGGCGCTACGGGTCACTTCTCGACGAAGGCGCGCTCGAACACGTAGTGACCCGGCTGGCCGATGCGCGGGGAGACCTGGAAGCCACGGGCGTCGAGCACCGTGCGCAGGTCGGCCAGCATCTGCGGGCTGCCGCAGATCATCGCGCGGTCATTCTCCGGGCTCAGTTCCGGCAGGCCCAGGGTGCGCTGCATTTCCCCGCTTTCCATCAGCGAGGTCAGGCGCCCCTGGTTGGCGAACGGTTCGCGGGTGACGGCCGGGTAGTACAACAGCTTGTCGCCGATCATCTCGCCGAGGAACTCGTGCTCACGCAGGTCCTTCTCGAAATAGTCGCGGTACGCCAGGTCCTTCTCGTAGCGCACGCCGTGGCACAGGATCACCTTCTCGAAACGCTCGTAGGTCTCCGGGTCCTTGATGATCGACAGCCAGGGCGCCAGGCCGGTGCCCGTGCCCAGCAGGTACAGGTTCCTGCCGGGATGCAGATCGCTGATCAGCAGGGTGCCGGTGGGCTTCTTGCCTACCAGAACCTTGTCGCCGGGCTTGATGTGCTGCAGGCGCGAGGTCAGGGGGCCGTCCTGCACCTTGATGCTGAAGAACTCCAGCTGCTCTTCCCAGTTCGCGCTGGCGATGGAGTAGGCGCGCAGCAGCGGCCGGGCGTCGGTTTCCAGGCCGATCATCACGAACTGGCCGTTCTCGAAGCGGAAACCGCTGTCGCGGGTGAGGGTGAAGCTGAAGTAGGCATCGGTCCAGTGGCGGACCTCAAGCACCGTTTCGGCGCCGAAAGCGGAAGACATGGGCGTATCTGTTGGAAGTCGTCGGGGTAATTCTATCTCAAATGAGACAGGTTCTCATTAGGCGGAACGAGAGGCGTTCTCAGCGGTAGCCGGCGGCCTGCAGCTCGAACAGCTCGGCGTAGCGGCCGCCCTGGGCCATCAGCTGCTCGTGGGTGCCGCTGGCCTCGATCCGGCCATCGGCCAGCACCAGGATGCGGTCGGCCATGCGCACCGACGAGAAGCGATGGGAGATGAGTACGGCAGTGCGATTGTCCGCCAGTTCCCTGAACCGCTGGAATACCTCGAACTCGCTGCGCGCATCCAGCGCTGCGGTCGGCTCGTCCAGGATCATCACCTGCGCATTGCGCATCCACGCGCGGGCGATGGCGATCTTCTGCCACTGCCCGCCGGAGAGGTCCACGCCCTCCTTGAAGCGACGCCCGATCAGCTGGTCGTAGCCGCGTGGCAGCGACTCGATCACTTCCTGGGCCATGCCCCGGCGCGCGGCATCGGCAACCCGTTCCCGGTCCGCCATCGCCTCGACCTGGCCAACGCCGATGTTCTCCCCGGCGCTCAGGTTGTAGCGCACGAAGTCCTGGAAGATCACCCCGAGATTGGCGCGCAGGTCATCCAGGTCATAGTCGCGCAGGTCCCGGCCGTCGAGCAGGATGCGCCCCTCGTCAGGCTCGTACAGCCGTGCCAGCAGTTTGACCAGCGTGGTCTTGCCGGCACCGTTCTCGCCGACCAGTGCCAGCACTTCGCCGGCATGCAGCTGGAAATCGAGGTGGCGGACGGCCCATTGCTCGGCATCGGGATAGCGGAAGCCGACGTTCTCGAACACGAAGCCCTGGCGGATGGGCTGCGGCACGGCTGCGGCGCCCTCGCGCGAATGGATCTCCGGCTGGATCTGGAAAAACGAGAACAGATCGTCCAGGTACAGGGCTTGGCTGGCCACCTGCGAGAAGCCGATCAGCAGGCCCTCCAGGAGCTGGCGCAGGCGCAGGAAGCTGCCGGCGAGGAAGGTCAGGTCGCCGATCGAGAAATCGCCGCGCACCGTGCGCCAGGCGATGTAGGCGTAGGCGGTGTAATAACCCAGCGTGCCCAGCGCGGCCAGCAGGGTGCCCCACAAGGCACGGCGCCGGGCCAACGCCCGGTTGGCCTTGAACAGCGCCACCGACAGGCTCCTGTAACGCTCCACCAGGAAGCGGTGCAGGTTGTAGATCTTCACTTCCTTGGCCGTCTCCACGCTGGCGCCGAGCTGGCGCAGGTAGTCGAGCTGGCGGCGCTCGGGCGTCCATTGGAAATTCAGGCTGTAGCCGGCGGCGTTGAAGTGCGATTCGCCGATGAAGGCAGGCACCAGGGCCAGCGCCAGCAGCAGGATCAGCCACGGCGCGTAGACCAGCAGGCCCACCGCCAGGCTGACCACCGTGATGGCGTCCTGCACCTGGCCGAACAGCTGGCTCATCAGGTTCATCCGGCCCATCGTCTGGCGTCGTGCGCGGTCCAGCTTGTCCTGCAGGTCCGGATCCTCGAAGTCCTCCAGATCCAGCGTTGCGGCGTGCTCCATCAGCCGGATGCTGGTGGCGTTGGCGAACAGCTCCGACAGCAGGGCATCGGCGTAGGCCACCATCCGGCCCAGCAGGTCGGAGACGATGGCCAGGCCCAGCTCCAGGGCCAGCAACCCGAGCAGCGGATTGAGCAGGCCGCTGGCCAGGGCCTCGCCCAGCGGCGGAAAGCCGGCGTCGTGCCGGCTCAGCTGCAGCGCGCTGTCGATGATCAGCTTGCCCACATACAGCATGGCGACAGGCAGCAGGGCACGGATCAGGCGCAGCCCCAGGCTCACCAGGGTCAGTGCGGGGCTGGTCTTCCACACCAGCCGCAGGAACGGTGGCACGTTGCGCATCGCATTGAAGCGCTGGCGCAGGCTGGGTTTCTTTTCGGCTGAAGGCATGTCGCCATTGTGCGCGCCGGAGCCGTGGCGAAGGCATGAATGCGACGCCCGCAGGGAGCGCGCGTCAGCGCGCCACCGGTGCGGAGCCGCGCTGGGCGAGGCCCCGCACTCTTGTGGATCAGGGCAGCGGCGGCAGCAGGCCGGCGCCGAGGCGGTTCCAGGCGTTGATCACCGCGATGCCCATGCTCAGGTCGCTGATGCCCTTCTCATCGAAGTGCGGTGCCAGCGCATCGAACGCTGCCTGCGATGGCGCGGCGTCGGTGAGCCGGGTCAGGGCCTCGGCCCAGCCCAGCGCAGCGCGCTCACGCGCATCGAAGAAGCGGCTTTCGTGCCAGGCGGGCAGGGTGTCCAGCTTGCGCGGCTCGATGCCACTCTTGCGCAGCGCCGTCCCGTGCATGTCCATGCAGTAGCCGCAGCCGTTGAGCTGCGACACGCGCAGGAACACCAGTTCCATCAGGGTCGGATCGATCGAACTGTCATGCACTGCCTGGCTGGTATCGAGCAGGCCCTTGAAAGCCTTGGCGGCCAAGCGGGTATAGGGAACGCGGGGTGAGGCGGGGTTGGACATCGTGGGCTCCACGGCGGCCCCGATGGCCGCCTTCCCTTACCAGGACGCCGCCGCGTCTGCGTGCGTGACAACCGCGGGCAGTTTTTCCGGATTGAGCACGCTGTACAGGCGCGCGATGCGGCCATCGATCACCTCGATGGTGGTGACCGAATGCAGGCGATCGCCGTCGAAGCCCAGGATCGCCGGCTCGCCGTTGACGTAGCCAAGCCGGGCCGGGTGCGTGCCGCCGCGGCGGGCAATGGCCCAGAACAGGCGGCCGATGCGTTCGGCACCCCGCAGCGGGCGCACCGCTGCGGTGACCACGCCGCCTCCATCGGAGACCATCAGCGCGTTGGCATGCAGCAGGGCCTGGATCGCCTCGCTGTCGCCACGCTGCGACGCATCCATGAAGCGTGCCAGCAACTGCCGGTGCTGGCCGGCGTCGGCATTGAAGCGCGGCCGGCCGGCGTGCAGCCGCTGCCGGGCCCGGTGCACCAGTTGCCGGCAGTTGGCCTCGCTGTGGCCGATCAGGTCGGCGATCTCGCGATAGTCGTGGTCGAACGCTTCCTTCAGCAGGAACGCGGCGCGTTCCTCCGGGCCGAGCTGTTCAAGCAGGGTCAGGAAGGCCACCGATACATCATCAGCCAGGGCATGCAACTGGGCCGGGCCGGGCGCCGGGTCCGGCTCCAGGGTGACCGCCATCGGTTCAGCCAGCCACGGGCCCACGTAATGCGCGCGCTCGCGCTTGGCCGCACGCAGACGGTCCAGTCCCAGGCGCGTGGTGGTGGTGACCAGCCATGCCTCGGCATCGCGGACGCTGGCCGGGTCGGCGCCGGACCAGCGCAGCCAGGCGTCCTGGACGACGTCCTCGGCGTCGGCGCGGCTGCCCAGCAGGCGGTAGGCGAGGGCCATCAGGCGCGGACGGTGGGTCTGGAAGGCGGTTTCGGCGTTCATGCGGGCAAGGACGCCGCAGCAGGCAGGGGCGTGACAAGGGCTTGGGGTCAGATCCCTTTCCCCGGGAAAGGGTTCTGACCCCACAGACTCTACCCGCAGCCGGGGAGGGGGTAAAATGGGCGGATTACCCCCGCCAGCCTCGAGCAAGCGAGCAAGCCGTGACATCGATCAAGCAGGAAGACCTCATCCAGTCCATCGCCGACGCGCTGCAGTACATCTCGTACTACCACCCGGTCGACTACATCAAGAATCTCGCCGCTGCCTACGAGCGCGAGGAGTCGCCGGCCGCGAAGGAGGCGATGGCCCAGATCCTGATCAATTCGCGGATGTGCGCCGAAGGCCATCGTCCGATCTGCCAGGACACCGGCATCGTCACCGTGTTCCTGGAAATCGGCATGGATGTGCGCTGGGACGACGCCACCATGGGCGTGGAAGACATGGCCAATGAAGGCGTGCGCCGCGCCTATCTGCATCCGGACAACAAGCTGCGTGCTTCGGTGCTGGCGGATCCGGCCGGCAAGCGCATCAACACGAAGGACAACACCCCGGGCGTGGTCAACGTCAAGGTCGTGCCGGGCAACAAGGTGGATGTGATCGTGGCCGCAAAGGGCGGCGGTTCGGAAGCCAAGACCAAGTTCGCCATGCTCAATCCGTCCGACTCCATCGTCGACTGGGTGCTCAAGACCGTGCCGACCATGGGGGCCGGCTGGTGCCCGCCGGGCATGCTGGGCATCGGCATCGGCGGCACCGCGGAGAAGGCCATGCTGCTGGCCAAGGAAGCGCTGATGGAGCCGATCGACATCACCGAGCTGCAGGCCCGTGGAGCGTCCAACCGGATCGAAGAGCTGCGCCTGGAGCTGTACGAGAAGGTCAATGCGCTGGGCATCGGCGCCCAGGGCCTGGGTGGCCTGACCACGGTGCTGGACATCAAGATCAACGATTACCCGACCCACGCGGCCAACCTGCCGGTGGCGATGATCCCGAACTGCGCCGCGACCCGCCACGCGCACTTCACCCTGGATGGCAGCGGTCCGGTGATGCTGGATCCGCCGTCGCTGGAGGACTGGCCGAAGCTGACCTACGACGCCTCCAAGGGCACCCGGGTGGACCTGGATACGATCACCCCGGAAGATGTGGCCAGCTGGAAGCCGGGCCAGACGCTTCTGCTCAACGGCAAGCTGCTGACCGGCCGCGACGCCGCGCACAAGCGCATGGTCGACATGCTCAACAAGGGCGAGGAACTGCCGGTCGATCTGAAGGGACGCTTCATCTACTACGTCGGCCCGGTCGATCCGGTGCGCGACGAAGTGGTCGGTCCGGCCGGGCCGACCACGGCAACGCGCATGGACAAGTTCACCCGCCAGGTGCTGGAACAGACCGGTCTGCTGGGCATGGTCGGCAAGGCCGAGCGCGGCCCGGCTGCGATCGAGGCGATCCGTGACAACAAGTCGGCGTACCTGATGGCGGTCGGTGGCTCGGCCTACCTGGTGTCCAAGGCGATCAAGGCGGCCAAGGTGGTCGGGTTTGCCGACCTCGGCATGGAAGCGATCTACGAGTTCACCGTGCAGGACATGCCGGTGACGGTGGCGGTCGACTCTACCGGTGAATCGGTGCACAAGACCGGCCCGCGCGAATGGCAGGCCCGCATCGGCAAGATTCCGGTGGTGGTGGAGTAAGCGCGGCACACGCTTGGTGGCAAACGGCGCCTGTTGGCGCCGTTTGTCGTTTAACGAGCCGGCACGGAACATCTGCTAGTTTCCATGCGACTCGAACCGGGAACGTTCATGCCGCTGTTACGGAACTTCGCGCTTGCCGGGCTGTTCGCACTGGCCGGCTGCAGCAGCACCTCCTCTTCGTATGAAGGAGCGGATTTCAGCGCATCGGCGCAATGCCGCATGCAGTGCCAGGCCAGCCATCGCAGCTGCATGGCGCAGGCGGACAGCCTGGGCAGTCGGCAGAGCAGCTGCGAACAGCAGATGGCTCCGGCTGCCGACAAGCGCTGCAAGGACATCGCCAATGCCGATCTGCGCCGCTCGTGCGAACTGAAGGCGCATGACTGCACGCTGCGGCAGCCGATGATGAGCTGCGGCGAACGTCGCGACACCTGCATGAGCAGCTGCGGTTGAGCAGTGGCCGCCGGGCGGGCGCATAATCGCTGGCTCCACCCGCAACGGATCCCGCGCATGAGCACCACCCTGTATGGTTCGTCGAGTACCGCTTCGCTGGTCGTGCACTGGCTGCTGATCGAACTGGGCATCGAGCACGAACTGGTGCTGCTGGATTTCGACAGGCGCGAGCACAAGGCGGCGGACTACCTGGCGTTGAATCCGGCCGGGAGGGTGCCGACCCTGAGGATCGATGGCCTGCTGTTGACCGAGGCAGCGGCCATCGCGCTGTACCTGGCCGACCGCCATCCCGAAGCGGGGTTGCTGCCGGCCGTGGGCACGCCCGCGCGGGGCGAGGCCTATCGCTGGATGTTCTGGTGCGCCAACACCCTGCAGCCTGCCTATCGTGCATGGTTCTATCCGCACGAAGCGGCGGGCGAGGCCTGCGTGGAGGCAACACGTGCGATGGCCCGGCAGCAGCTGGAGGCGGCCTGGCAGCATGTGGCGGCGCACCTGCAGGCGCACGGGCCTTACCTGCTGGGCGACGCGCCCAGCGTGGTCGATTTCATGCTGGTGATGCTGATGCGCTGGTCGCGCAACATGCCCCGGCCCACTGACACCTGGCCGGTGCTGAAGGCGCACGCAACCGCGCTGAAGGCGCGCCCCGCCTTCGCGGAAGTCTATCGACGCGAAGGCATCAGCGACTGGCGGTGATCGCCGGCGTTGAGCCGAGCGCGTGCCGCCGGGCATGGCCCGGCGCTGCCGGGTGGTGCGTCCGGGCTACAGGATCTCCAGCACCGTTTCCGGCGGGCGGCACAGGCGCGTGCCCTTGGCCGTGCGCACCACGGGCCGGTTGATCAGGCGCGGGTGCGTCGCCATCGCCGCCAGCAGGGTCGCCTCATCGGCCCCGGCCAGCGCCAGACCGGCAAACTCCGGTTCCTTGCTGCGCACCAGGTCGGCGGCAGCCAGCCCGGATTCGGCAAGCAGCTGGCGCAGGGTCGCCACGTCGGGCGGTGCCTGCAGGTACTCGATCACCTCCGGCTCGATGCCGGCGTCGCGGATGAGCTTCAGTGCGCCGCGCGAATTGCTGCACGCCGGGTTGTGCCAGATCGTCACGCCCATCAGAACCATTCCAGCAGCGACACGCCCACGCCCACGTAGGTGGCCTTGTGGTTGTAGTCGATCAGGCTTTCGCCGTATCCGTCGAAGACCTGGATGTGGCCGCGCAGCAGGTTGCTGATCGGGAAACCGTAGTCGAGCTGCAGGGCGCCATGCGAACGGTCGCCGGTACGCAGCGAATGGCGCGCCATCAGGGACACTTCGTGGCCATTGCGGTTCCAGATCAGGGTCGCGTCGCCGCGGCCCATGTAATCCTCGATGTCCGGGTTGTTGTCATCGCTGCGCGTTTCGGGAATGCGGTACCAGGGCCGCAGCACCAGCGCCCAGTTCTCGCGGTCCAGCCCGACGTTGAGCATCACCCGGTTCCAGCTGCGCGAAAGGGGATCGGCGCGGCCGTTGGACTGATGGTTGAGGCTGATGCCGGTCATGCGTCCGCGCCAGCCACCAATGGAGTAGCCGTTGCGGAACACCATCATCACTTCCGGCTCGTAATTGGTCTCGCGGAACGGGCGCGAATTCTCGGCGTTGTAGGCCTGCCAGCGCGAGCTCTGGGTATAGCCGGCCCAGATGTCGCCGTTGTCGCCGAACAGATTCTCGGCGATCTTGGTCTTGAAGCTGATCTGGAACTTCAGCTCGGCACTGTCCAGCGCCTGCGGCTCGGTCACGCTGTTGGCCGGATTCGGCGACTGCGGCATCTGGTTCTTGTCGCTGGTCCAGAACGCCGGCAGCAGGTACACCGGCTTGTAGGCCCGCAGCTGGAACGGTCCCAGCTTCGAGTCTTCCGCCAGTTCCCAGCGGCTGTCCAGCAGGGAACCGCGGCCTGCATTGGCCAGGGCGCTGTCGTCGGGGGCGGGGCGCAGCACATCGCCGACCCGCGCCCGCAGGTTCTCTTCGCCCTGGCTCAGGCGGGCGGCGCGACGCTGTTCGCGCAGCGCCTGCGCAGCCTGCTGCGCGGCGGCATCGGCTTCGGCAGTGGCCGGAGCGTTACGGCCGAACAGGCGGTCGTAGCACGACAGCCGGGCGGCGTCGGTTTCAATGGCCGCGCAACCGGCCGGCGTGGTGGTCGTGGCAGGCGCGATTTCCTGCGCGGCCAGCGGCGCGCTGGCCAGGGCAAGCGCCAACGGCGCCAGACGGGGGAACAACGGCGGGAGGGTCATTGCAGCAGGCCCTTCGGGATGACTACGGGAAGACGCACAGTGTGGCGGCTGCCCGCAGCAACGGCCAGCCCCACGGAGTTATGCCCGGCGCAGGTGTGCGCGTGGCGTGAAGATCGTGCGTTACAGGAACCAGGCGAACGCGAACAGCCCCAGCATCGCGATGACCACCGCCAGTTTCAGCGCCAGGCCCAGCAGGATGCCCAGCCAGGTGGCGAGGCCAACCTTGGTCGAGCGGCCCAGCTCGCGCGTGTGCCAGTACTCGCCCAGCAGAGCGCCGACCAGCGGGCCGGCGAACAGGCCGATGGGCATGAAGAACAGTCCGGCGATGCTGCCGATGAAGGTGCCCCACAGCGCCTTGCGACTGGCGCCTACGCGCTGGGCCCCGACCACCGTGGCCAGTACATCGGCCAGCAGCGAAAGCAGGGTCAGCACGCCCAGTACCAGCAGGGTCGGCCAGCCGACATGGGTGAAGCCGTCGGCCCACGCCGCCAGCAGCAGGCCGACGAACACCAGCGGGACGCCGGGAAGTGCCGGCAGGACGATGCCGGCTATACCAACCAGGACAAAAATGACCGCTAGCAGATACAAGATGAATGAGAGGCCCATGCTGTCCCGTATGGTTGTCTTTTTGGGGTTGACAGTGAAAGATTTTGCCAGTTGCTTTTTCGTTTTGGCCGGGTTAAGTTGCAGTCGCTGAGCTTGGCAAGGTCACCGTGGATCGTGGCCTGATGAAGCAAGATCTTCCCGATCCGCTGCATCGATGCACCTCGCTTCCCCCTTGCTTGTCAGCCGCCCACAAGGCGTTTCCAACAACAAGAGAGAGTCATCAGGGAGTTAGTGAGATGTCCGAACGCGAGAACGGTACTGTCAAGTGGTTCAACGATGCAAAGGGCTTCGGCTTCATCAGCCGTGAAAACGGCGAAGACGTGTTCGTGCACTTCCGCGCCATCCAGACCCAGGGCTTCAAGAGCCTGAAGGAAGGCCAGAAGGTCACCTTCACCGTCGTGCAGGGCCAGAAGGGCCTGCAGGCCGACGCCGTGCAGCCGATCTGACCGGTCTGCAGCCGTCACATGAAAAAGGCCCGCGCAAGCGGGCCTTTTTCTTTGTCCGGGGCCGGCAGCGGATCAGCGCAGGATCACCCGGCCGTTGACCACGCGAACGTAGGTGTTTTCGCGGATGCCGCCCAGATCACGCTGGTTGACGACGATGGTGCGTCCGTCATCCATGCGCACGCTGATGTCATACGTATCGCTGGTCACGTTCTTCTGGATCTGGTTGCCGGCCAGCGCGCCACCCACGGCACCCGCCGCTGCGGCGATGTTCTTGTTGCCGCGGCTGCCGCCGGTGTGGTCGGAGATCTCATGGCCGGCAACCGCACCCACGATGCCGCCGAGGATCGCGCCGGTCGCGCTGGGCGCAGTGCGGCCGGACTGCACGGTGTTGATGCGGGTGACGATGCCACAGTCGGCGCAACGGCCCTGGTTGTAGCCGGAGTTGTTGCCGTAGCCGCCGTTGTTGTACCCATTGTTGTAGCCGCCGCCGCCGTAACCCGGCGAGGTGGCGCAGCCGGCCAGGGCGAGGGTGGCGATGGCACTGGCGGCGATGAGCTGGATCTTCATGGGGCGTCTCCTGGCCGTGAAGGCGGATGTGTTGGGTGGTACTGCGTCATGCAGCAGGGTGCGCGAATCGTCTCCTTTCCAACGTGAACAAGACGCCAATCAACGCCGCCATGACCGGCTGCGGGATGAACGCTGTTCAACGGAAATCCTGATGGCAGGCGCGGCAGTCCGCCTGCAGCGTCTGCACCACCTGGGCCAGCGCGGTGCAGTCTGCCGGTGGCGTCGCCAGGGCGGCATTGAGGCCGGCCCGGTACTGGCTGGCATGCTGCTGGAACTGCGCGCTGTCCTTCAGGCCGGGGAAGGCCAGGTCCAGGTCGTTGGAGAGCAGGCGCAGCGTCTGCAGGCGCGGCACGCTGTCGGCCAGGCTGCAGCGGTTCTGCTGTTGAGCCTGCTGCAGCAACTGGGATTGCCGCTGCATTACCTGCATCAGGCTGTCCGGGAAGGGGTCACGGCGGGCCTGCAGTGCGCGGCCGACCATCACCGTGGCGATCAGGCCGATCAGCAGACCCAGCGCGAGCACGAACAGGTAGCGATAGGCGGAAGACGGCGGGCGAGGGGGGCTGGCGTTCATGGCGGGCTCTCCGGGTGTGCAACGGTAGGTTCGACCCGGCGTGCTGTGGACGCCGGCCCCTGCACGTTAAAATAGACCGATGAACGAACAGGTCAAACAACGCTTCGCCGGCATCGAACGGCTGTATGGCGTGGGTGCGCTCGAGCGCCTGCAGGGCCGCCGCGTAGCGGTGGTCGGCATGGGCGGGGTCGGCTCGTGGGTGGTCGAGGCGCTGGCGCGCTCGGCGGTCGGCCATCTCACCCTGATCGATGCGGACGACATCTGCGTGTCCAACACCAACCGGCAGCTGCCGGCGCTGGAGGGCAATTACGGGCGCAACAAGGCCGACGCCATGGCCGAGCGCTGCCGGGCGATCAACCCGGAACTCGATGTCGACGCGGTGCAGGCGTTCCTGACCACCGCCAACATGGCGGAACTGCTTGATCGTCGCTTCGATCTGGTGATCGATGCCTGCGACAGCTTCCGGGTCAAGGTGGAGACCATCGCCTGGTGCCGCCGCCGCAAGCTGCCACTGCTGACGGTCGGCGCCGCGGGTGGCCGCACCGATCCGACCCTGGTACGCATCCGCGATGTCTCGCGCACCGAGCACGACGCGATGCTGGCGCTGATCCGCAAGAAGCTGCGCAGCGAGTTCAACTTCCCCAAGAACGCCAAGCGTTACTTCGGCGTGCCGGCGGTGTACTCGCTGGAGAATGTGAAGTATCCGCAGGCCGATGGCAGTGTCTGCGGCCTCCGTCCCAACCTGGGGGCGGACGCTGCGCTCAAGCTTGATTGCGGCGCAGGGCTGGGGGCAGCCACCCATATCACCGGTGCCTTCGCCTTTGCCGCCGTCGGCAAGGCGCTGGAAATGCTGCTGGAGCCGAAGAGGGTCAAGTCCGAATCCGTTGAGGCTTGACCGGTAGCGCCGGGCCATGCCCGGCGAAACGGCGATCAGGCGGCCGGCAGCGCGAACAGCCGCCGCGCGTTGTCGGTCGTGGTCCTCGCTACCGTCTCCAGGTCGGTCTGCCGCAACGCCGCGACGTGGCGCGCGATGATCGAGAGGCGTGCCGGCTCATTGCGCTGCCCGCGGATGGCCGCGTCGGGCTGATCGGGCGCGTCCGTTTCCAGCAGCAGCTGCTCCAGCGGCATCTCCCGGACCAGCCGTTGCAGGCGCTGTGCCCGTTCGTAGGTCAGGGGGCCGCCCAGACCCAGCAGGAAGCCCTGCCGATGCAGCTGTGCCGCCTGCTCCGGGCTGCCGGAGAAACTGTGCACCACGCCGCGCAGGCCACCGATGCGGCGGATCGCTGCGATCACCGCATCCACGGCCCGACGCGCATGCACGATCACCGGCAGGTCGAAGTCGCGCGCCAAGCGCAGCTGGCCGGTGAAATAGGTCTGCTGCGCCTCCGCATCCAGGCCTTCCACGAAATAATCCAGGCCGCATTCGCCGATCGCCCGCGGACGCTCACGCTCGATCCATTCCCGCAGCAGCGGAAGGTGCCCGGCGCGATGCTCGGCAAGAAACATCGGATGCAGCCCGTACGCGGGGTACAGGCCGGGTGCCTGCTGGCAGACCTCGCGCAGCTTCGGCCAGCTGGCGGCGGTGACGGCCGGCACGACCTGGAACTGCACCCCGGCCGCGCGCGCGCGCTCGATCACGGCGGCACGGTCGGGGTCGAACTCGCCTGCATCGAGATGGCAATGGCTGTCGACCAGCACGCTCAGCGCTGCTCCAGCGGTGGCGGCGTGCGGGTGCCGCGGCTCTTCCAGTTGGCCAGCAGCAGTGTGCCCAGGCCCAGCACCAGCTCATCGACGAAGGGAAGCGGATCGGGAATGAACAGGGTCAGCGCGAACAGCCCTGCCGTGAGCTTGAACAGCGTGGGGTAGCGCAGCCGGCGCGCCCATTGCAGTACCGGCAGCAGCATCGGGTTGGCCATGGCGGGATCCTCCTGGTGAATATGCAAACGCTACCACGGGCCCAGCATTTCCCGATGCTGAATGGGTTACGGCGACGAGCAGGAAATGTGGAGATTCCGTTCAGGGAGGCCGTGCTGCAATCTGTGCCGAGAACGTTGCGGACGGTCCGCAAGGAGCAGGTCATGAAAAGCACAACTACAACTGTCCTGGTCGCAGCGGGCGCGCTGCTGGTGGGTGGTATCGCCACGGCCGCCTTCATGAAGAGCGGCAACCCGTCGCCGGATTCCATCAGCGCCGGCGCCCCCAACGGCGAATCGCGCCTGGCCGATGGCAGCGGCACCGACGATGGTGCGCGTGGCAACCAGCTCGATGCCACCGCGCCGCGCGGCCTGGAGTATGCCGATGTGCTGAAGGTCGACCCGATCACCGAAAAGCAGAAGGCGTACGCCACGGTCATCGGCACCGACGCGGTGCGCGAGACCTCCACCACCCAGACGCCGCACGAGGTCTGCCAGGATGTGGTCGTGCAGGAACGCCTGCCCGAGCGTGATGGCAACGTCGGTGGCACCGTCGCCGGCGCGGTGATCGGTGGCCTGCTGGGTAATCAGGTTGGCGGCGGCAATGGCAGGAAGGCGGCGACCGCAGCCGGTGCCGTGGCCGGCGGCCTGATAGGCAACCAGGTGGACAAGCGCCACGTCGGTGGCCGTGTGGTCAACCGCACCGAGCGCCAGTGCCACACCGAGACCGCCACCTCCGAGTCGAGCCGTGTCACCGGCTACAACGTCACCTATCGCAACGAGGACGGCACCACCGGCACCATGCGCATGGCCAGCAAGCCCGGCAACCGCATCGCCATGGGCACCAACGACGTGGTCAAGGGTTACAACGTGACCTACCGCTATGATGGTGCCGAGAAGACCGTGCGCATGGACAACAAGCCAGCCAGCGATCGCCTGCCGGTGGTCGATGGCCAGCTGGTCACGCAGACAGCGGCAGCCGGCGCCACGGCACCGACCCGCCAGTAATCCTGCCGCTGCAGCGGACAGGCGACAGGCCGGCTTCTGCCGGCCTGTCTGTTTTTGTGGCCGGGTGACATTTGCGATGATGGCGCTCCGTCATCGCCCTGGAGTCGGCATGAGCATCTTCGACCTGCGCCTGGAAACCGAGCGCCTGATCCTGCGCCCGCCGCACCGCGAGGATTTCGAGCCCTATCTGGCGTTCTGCGCGGATGAAGAGGTGATGCGCACGCTGGGCGGAGTGCAGCCACCGTCGGTGGCATGGCGCGGATTCTGCAGCCTGGCTGGCGCGTGGCAGTTGTTCGGCTTTTCGATGTTCAGCGTGATCGAGAAATCCAGTGGTGAGTGGATCGGTCGCATGGGGCCCTGGCAGCCACAGGACTGGCCGGGCACAGAGGTCGGCTGGAGCATCCGGCGTGCCAGCTGGGGCAAGGGCTACGCGCCGGAGGCGGCGACCGCTGCGATCGACTGGGCATTCAACGCACTCGGGTGGGAGGAGGTGATCCATACCATTGCCGAGGACAACGAGAATTCCCGTGTCGTGGCCCGCAAGCTGGGCAGTACGCTGCTGCGCATGGGCGAGCTGCCGCCGCCGTACCAGGGCAAACCGATGCAGATCTGGGGGCAGTCGCGCCAGCAGTGGCAGCAGCGCGTGCGCTGAGGGGCCCGACGGGCTGCATCCAGCGGCGGGCTGCGCGGTGGGCATGCTGCACCCGCGCTTGGCATCGGCGGGCGCGCTTGCCAGACTGCGCGCAACCGGTCGTTGGCCGGGTCTCCTGGAGCAGGCAATGGTGGAAGAACGCGTTCCGTTGACGGTGCATGGCATGTCCGTTTCAGGCAATTGCCACAAGGTGCGCATGCTGCTGGAACACCTCGGCAGCCGCTATCGCTGGGTGGAGGTGGACAGCGCCCATGGCCAGACCCACACGCCGGAGTTCCTGGCATTGAATCCCAATGCGAAGGTGCCGTTGATCGTGCGCGAGGACGGCCGCGTGTTGACCGAATCGAACGCGATCCTGTTCTGGCTGGCCGAGGGCACGCCCTACCTGCCCGGCGATGGCTGGGAGCGGGCGCAGGCGTTGAGCTGGATGTTCTTCGAGCAGTACACGCATGAACCCTGCGTGGCGGTGGCCCGTTTCATCCGTGGCTGGACGCCGGCCGATTCCCCGCGGCGCGCCGAACTGCCGCGCCTGCAGGAGCGCGCCAGCACCGCACTGGCGGTGATGGAACAGCACCTGCGGCAGTCGCCCTGGTTCACCGGCCGCAGTTATGGCATCGCCGATATCGCGCTGTTTGCCTACACCGACGTTGCCAGCGATGGTGGCATCCGCCTTGATCCGTTCCCGCAGGTGCAGGCCTGGCTGCAGCGGGTCCGGGCGCAGCCGCGGTTCGTGCCGATGCCGGCCGTGGGCGCGGAGGTGCTGGCGCGATTCAACGCGGTGGCCTGATTCCAAGGGGAGCGTCGGGCAGGCCGACTGCGGGGGGCGCCGGGCGGGCCCGCGCCACGCTACGCAACAACGACACGGAGGGTGTTCGATGTTCGCTGTGGTTCCAGATCCCATTCCCGCGCGCATGCGCGGGCTCAACCGCGCCGAAGTGTGCGACGTCAATTTCCTGGAGGCGGTGCGCGGCTGGCGGGGCACGCCACGGCCACGGCCCGCGCCGCACGCGCCGATCCTGCCAGGCAGCACGCTCAGCGCGGCGGCCTTTGCCGACCTGTTCGATTCGCAGCTGGCCAGCCGCCAGCTGGACCTGATGGCACGCGTGCTGCGCGTGCAGAACAAGGTCTTCTACACCATCGGCTCGTCCGGACACGAGGGCAATGCGCTGTTGGCGCGGGCCTGCCGGCACACCGATCCTGCGTTCCTGCACTACCGCTCCGGCGCCTTCATGGCCGAGCGCGCGCGGCAGGTGCCGGGCATGGATCCAGTGCGCGACGCGGCACTGTCGTTCGCCGCCAGCGCCGACGATCCTGCCAGCGGAGGCCGGCACAAGGTGTGGGGCAGCCGGCCGCTGTGGGTGTTGCCACAGACCTCGACGATCGCCTCGCACCTGCCCAAGGCGCTGGGCACTGCGTTGGCCATCGAGAGCGGCAAGCGCCTGGGCCAGCCGTTGCCGATTCCGGCCGACAGCATCGTGGTCTGTTCCTTCGGCGACGCCTCGGCCAATCACGCCACCGCACAGACGGCGTTCAACACCGCCATGTGGTCGGCCTACCAGAAACTGCCGGCGCCCATCCTGTTCGTCTGCGAGGACAATGGCCTGGGCATTTCGGTGAAAACACCAGAAGGATGGATCGCCGAGCGCTTTGGCGGCCAGCCGGGACTGGACTACTTCTTCGCTGACGGGCTGGATCTGGCCAGCGGCCATGCGCAGGTGCAGGCCGCGGTCGAGCATTGCCGGACAACCCGCAGGCCGACCTTCCTGCACCTGCGTACCACGCGGCTGATGGGGCATGCCGGTACCGATTTCGAGGTGGAGTGGCGCGCGTTGCCGGAGCTGTGTGCGGCGGAGGCGCAGGATCCGCTGCTGCGCTCGGCGCAGATCGCGATGG
Source organism: Stenotrophomonas maltophilia (assembly GCF_025642255.1). Taxonomy (NCBI): domain Bacteria; kingdom Pseudomonadati; phylum Pseudomonadota; class Gammaproteobacteria; order Lysobacterales; family Lysobacteraceae; genus Stenotrophomonas; species Stenotrophomonas maltophilia. Next base: position 2,671,824 of record NZ_CP106759.1, on the reverse strand, counting down.
AGTCGGGCTGGATGGATGCCGCGGACGTCGAGGCGGCCTATGAAGCGATGCGTGTGCGCTGCATGGCGGCCGCCGCCGACGCCGAGCGCCAGCCGAAGCTGCAGTCCCTTGAGCAGGTGATGGCACCGCTGGCGCCCTATACACCTGCAGCGGTGCACGCCGAGGCCCGGCGCGCGGTCGCGGACGAGGCGCGACTGTCGCTGTATGGCGGCGCCGACGCATTGCCGGAGCGACAACCGCCGCGTCATCTGGCCATCCAGATCAATCACGGACTGCAGGAACTGCTGTGCAAGTATCCGCAAAGCCTGTTGTTCGGCGAGGATGTGGCGCAGAAGGGAGGCGTGTACACCTTGACCCGCGACCTGCTGCGTCGTTTCGGCCCGCGTCGGGTGTTCAACACGCTGCTGGACGAGACCATGATCCTGGGCATGGCGCAGGGGCTGGCCAACATGGGCATGCTGCCGATCCCCGAGATCCAGTACCTGGCCTACCTGCACAATGCCATCGACCAGATACGTGGCGAGGCGTGTTCGCTGCAGTTCTTCTCCAATGACCAGTTCCGCAACCCGATGCTAGTGCGGGTGGCAGGGCTGGGCTACCAGAAGGGATTCGGTGGCCATTTCCACAACGACAATTCGATCACCGCCCTGCGCGACATTCCCGGCCTGGTGGTGGGCTGTCCCTCGCGTGGCGACGATGCCGTGATGATGCTGCGCACGTTGGCGGCGCTGGCCCGGGTGGATGGCCGCGTGGCGGTGTTCCTGGAGCCGATCGCGCTGTACATGAGCAAGGACCTGCACGAGCCGGGTGACGGCCAGTGGTTGTTCGACTACCCGCAACAGGGCCAGGCGCTGCTGCCGGGGGAGGGCCGGGTGTATGCCCCCGAGGCGCAGGATCTGGTGATCTACACCTATGGCAATGGCGTGCCGATGGCGCTGCGTGCCGCGCGGGTGATCGACCAGCAGCTCGGGTGGCAGGTGAGGGTGGTCGATCTGCGCTGGCTGGTGCCGCTGGACGGCGGATTCATTGCCACCCAGGCGGCCACGGCGCGGCGCGTGCTGGTGCTGGACGAGGGGCGTCACAGCGGTGGCGTGGGCGAGGGGGTGGTCACGGCCCTGGTCGAGGCCGGCTTCGGTCACCTGCCGCTGCGTCGGGTCTGCGGCGCCGATACCTATACGCCGCTGGCGGGGGCAGCAATGTTCGGCCTTCCAAGCGACAATGCGGTGATTGGCGCCGCCCTCGACCTGGCGCAGGAACCCTGATGCATGTGTGGATTGGCGGGAATGCTGTTGCCGGCACCGATGGTGCCGGCCGAGGAACTGCAGGCACAGGCCCTGGCCATGGGCCAGGCGCTGCACCATCGCGGGCCGGATGATGGTGGCACCTGGGTCGATGCCGCTGCCGGGATCGCACTGGCGCACCGCCGGCTGAGCATCCTCGATCTGTCCCCGCTGGGCCACCAGCCGATGGCATCGTCCGACGGCCGCTATGTGATGGCCTACAACGGCGAGGTCTACAACTTCGCGGCCCTGCGCGCCGAGCTGGAGCCGCTGGGCCATGCGTTCCGTGGCCACTCCGATACCGAGGTGCTGCTGGCTGCGATCCTGCAGTGGGGCCTGGAAGACACCCTGCAGCGCTGCAACGGCATGTTCGCCATCGCTCTGTGGGACCGCAGCGAGCAGTGCCTCTGGCTGGCCCGCGACCGGGTCGGCAAGAAGCCACTGTACTACGGCTGGGCCGGTGACGCGCTGGTGTTCGGTTCCGAGCTGAAGGCACTGTGGCAGCATCCAGCGTTCGACAACGATATCGATCGGGATGCGTTGACGCTGCTGTTGCGGCTGGATTACATCCCGGCGCCGCACAGCATCCATCAGCGCTGCTACAAGCTGATGCCCGGCCGGGTGCTGCGGGTGGATGCGCCGATGGTTGCCGCCGGAGCCGGCGCGCACCGGCCGGAGCAGGCGCAGCGTCCGTACTGGGACGCGCGTGCGCGCATGCAGGCCGCACTGGCTGCACCCTTCCAGGGCCGCATCGAGGAGGCCGAGGAGCAGCTTGATGCCCTGCTGCGCGACGCCGTGGCGTTGCGCATGGTCGCGGACGTGCCCGTCGGCGTGTTCCTGTCCGGGGGGACCGATTCGTCGCTGGTGGCGGCGCTGATGCAGGCGCAGAGCAGGCAGCCGGTGCACAGCTTCAGCATCGGCTTCCAGGATTCAAGCCACGATGAGGCACCGCTGGCCAGGGAACTGGCCGCGCATCTGGGCTGCGACCACACCGAGCTCTACGTCAGCGGGGCCGACGCACTGGCGGTGGTGCCGCAGTTGCCGACGATGTTCGACGAGCCTTTTGCCGATGCCTCGCAGGTGCCGACCGCGCTGGTGGCCCGGCTGGCAAGGCAGGGGGTGACCGTGGCCTTGTCCGGCGATGGTGGCGATGAGCTGTTCTTCGGCTACACCCGCTACGTGCGCGCGCTGCGCAACTGGCAGATGCTGGGTCGCGTGCCGGGCCCGCTGCGGCGGTGGATGGGGGCCCGCGCGCAGCAGCAGGGCGAGGCGTCGCGCACGGGAGGCCTGGCGGCGCTGCTGGCCGAAACCGGCGCCCGCGGCATCGGCGATGTGTACCGCAACCGCATTTCGCGCTGGCGTGACCCGGCGGCGGTGGTGCCCGGTGCGCAGCCGGCTGGCAGCTTCTATGACCTGGCCGATCCGCTGCACGGCGCGGGCACGCCGGCAGACGCGATGATGCTGGCCGATTTCGTGACCTACCTGCCTGATGACCTGCTGTGCAAGGTCGACCGCACTTCGATGGCGGTCAGCCTGGAGGCGCGTGCGCCGTTGCTGGACTGGCGGGTGGCCCAGTTCGCCTGGTCGCTGCCGCTGGGCTTCAAGCGCAGTGAAACGACCAGCAAGGTCCTGCTCAAGCGCGTGCTGGGCCGATACGTCCCGCACGCGATGGTGCACCGGCCCAAGCGTGGTTTCGGTGCGCCTGTCAGCGACTGGCTGAAGGGCGACCTGCGGCCGTGGGCCGACGATCTGCTGCAGCCTTCGCGGCTGGAACGCGAAGGCGTGCTGTCGGCGGCCGCGGTGCAGCCGCTGTGGCAGCAGTTCCTTGGCGGCCAGCGCAAGTGGCACACGCATCTGTGGAACGTGCTGATGTTCCAGGCATGGCAGGCCCACTGGCGCCAGGTCCGGGCCAGCGTCGGCGGCTGACCTTCACTGCCTGGAAAGGGGACGGTGAATAGGATGGGTTTCCCGCACCATGAGGAGTCCGTCCGATGTCCGTTCCCACCATCGCCGTGTTCGTCGGAAGCCTGCGCCGGGAGTCATGCAACCGCCGGCTGGCCCATGCACTTGAAAAGCTTGCCGGCGACCGGGCCCGGTTCCAGTACGTGCAGATCCGCGACCTTCCCCTGTATGACCAGGATTTCGACGCCGATTACCCGCCATCGTGTGTCCGCCTGAAGGAGCAGGTGCGTGCCGCCGACGCCGTGCTGTTCGTGACACCCGAATACAACCGTTCGGTGCCGGGCGTGCTGAAGAACGCCATCGACATCGGCTCGCGCCCCTATGGCGACAGCGCATTCGCAGGCAAGCCCGCTGCGGTGATCGGTGCGTCCATCGGCCAGATCGGCACCGCGGTGGCCCAGCAGCACCTGCGCAACAGCCTGGCCTTCCTCGACATGCATGTGCTCGGCCAGCCGGAGGCGTTCATTCATTTCAAGGACGGCCTGATCGACGCCGACGGTACGATCCACAACGACGCCACGCGGGAATTCCTGCAGGGGTATGTGGACCGGTTCCTGGCGCTGATCGCGGTGCACGTGAAGGGCGATTGAGACGTATGGGGTCAGAGCCCTCTGCGTTGCAGAGGGATCCGACCCCAGCCACATCCGGGGTCGAATCCCGGCGCGCAGCGGCGGGCTCTGACCCCACTTGCAGCTGAGCGGGCCAGAGCCCGTACGCTGCACGGAATCCGACCCTGGCCGGCTGATCTGCGATAATGACGCACTCGGGCGTCGCACGGGCGCCCGTCGCAGGCAGTGCGACGCCTCCGCGCCATTCTGGCCAGGCTCCGGCGGATATCCCCCGTTCTTCCACGGCTTATCCACAGGCTTGTCCATGGCCGCCAGGGTCGGCGCATGCCTACACTCGTCTGGCCCCACTTTTGCAGGAAACACCGCCGCATGTCCGCCCGTCCCGGCTTCCGTTCCAACCGCAGAGACCGCGGTGATGGCTTCGAACGCGATGATTCGCGCATCGACCAGCTGCGGGTGCCACCGCATTCGGTGGAGGCCGAGCAGGCGGTGCTGGGTGGCCTGATGCTGGCACCCGAAGCGTTCGACCGGGTCAACGACCAGCTGACCGAGACCGACTTCTATCGCCGCGATCATCAGATGATCTACCGCGCGATCCGAGAGCTGTCCGAGCGTGACCGACCCTTCGATGCGGTGACGCTGGGCGAATGGTTCGAATCGCAGGGCAAGCTGGAGCTGGTAGGGGATGGCGCTTATCTGATCGAACTGGCCAGCACCACGCCGTCGGCGGCGAACATCGCTGCCTACGCCGAGATCGTACGTGACAAGGCGGTGCTGCGGCAGCTGATCCAGGTCGGTACCGACATCGTCAACGATGGTTTCCAGCCGGAAGGCCGCGACAGCAGCGAGCTGCTGGCGTCGGCGGAAAAGAGCGTGTTCGCCATTGCCGAGCAGGGCGCACGCGGGCGTACGGATTTCGTCGCCATGCCCGGCGCGCTGAAGGATGCCTTCGAGGAACTGCGCAACCGCTTCGAGAACGGCGGCAACATCACCGGCCTGCCAACCGGCTACAACGATTTCGACGCGATGACGGCCGGCCTGCAGCCGACCGACCTGATCATCCTGGCCGCGCGCCCGGCGATGGGCAAGACCACCTTCGCGCTGAACATCGCCGAGTATGCGGCGATCAAGTCGAAGAAGGGCGTGGCGGTGTTCTCGATGGAAATGTCCGCATCACAGCTGGCGATGCGACTGATCTCCTCCAATGGCCGGATCAACGCGCAGCGCCTGCGTACCGGCCAGCTGGAAGACGAGGACTGGAGCCGCGTCACCAGCGCGATCAAGATGCTGAAGGAAACCAAGATCTTCATCGACGACACGCCGGGCGTATCGCCGGAAGTGCTGCGCTCCAAGTGCCGCCGCCTCAAGCGCGAGCACGACCTGGGCCTGATCGTGATCGATTACCTGCAGCTGATGAGCGTGCCCGGCAACAGCGAGAACCGCGCGACAGAAATCTCGGAGATCTCGCGTTCGCTGAAGGGCCTGGCCAAGGAGCTGAACGTGCCGGTGATCGCACTTTCCCAGCTCAACCGCTCGCTGGAAACGCGTACCGACAAGCGCCCGGTGATGGCTGACCTGCGCGAATCGGGCGCCATCGAGCAGGACGCGGACATGATCGTGTTCATCTACCGCGACGACTACTACAACAAGGAAAACTCACCGGACAAGGGCCTGGCCGAAATCATCATCGGCAAGCACCGTGGCGGCCCGACCGGTTCGTGCAAACTGAAGTTCTTCGGCGAGTACACGCGTTTCGACAATCTGGCCCACGATTCGGTCGGTTCGTTCGAGTAGGGCTGCCGGCCGCGGGCCGGCGATCTCCTTCTGTTCTGCAAGAGCCGGGCGCGTGCCCGGCTCTTTGCGTTGGTGCGCGCGCAAGGCGCGTACCTTGCCGGGCGATGGTCACATGACGTGTAACTGACATGTAACTGGGCCTTCCTACCATGCCGCCGCTGTCCTCCCACTTCCGACGCCCGTCGCTGGCGTCCAGCGCGTCCAAGGAATCCGCCTCCCATGCCGTCCCACGCTCCGCTCCGCCGCAATCTGCTGGCTCTGCTGGTCTGTGCCTCGCTGCCGTCGCTGGCGGCCGCTGAAACCGCCCCCACCTCCGATACACAGTCGGCGACCACCCTCGATTCGATCTCGGTGATCGGCCGCGGCGAAGCGCGCCAGGTGCAGCGTGTCACCGCCGAGGACATGAAGGTGCTGCCGCCGGGCGCGAATCCGCTCAAGCTGCTGGCCAGCAAGCCGGGCGTGCATTTCGAGTCGGGTGACGCCACCGGTGCCTACGAGTGGTCGACCAGCATCAGCCTGCGCGGCTTCAACCAGAACCGGCTTGGCTACACGCTGGACGGCATTCCGCTGGGCAACATGAGCTACGGCAACAGCAATGGCCTGCATGTCAGCCGCGCGGTCATCAGCGAGAACCTGGGCGGTGCGGAAGTCTCCACCGGCATCGGCGCGCTGGGGACGCCGTCCACCAGCAACCTGGGGGGCGTGTTCCAGTTCTATTCGATCGATCCTTCCACCGAGTACGGCGTGGTGCTGGCGCAGGGCTTCGGCAGCGACAACGCGCGGCGCAGCTATGCCCGCCTGGAGACCGGCGAGCACCAAGGGTTTGCCGCGTACCTGTCCGGCGTGTACTCCGAAGGCGACAAGTGGAAGGGGAAGGGCTCGCAGGAGCTCAAGCAGTTCAACGGCAAGGCCGTTTACAACTTCGGCGTGGACAGCAGGATCACCGCGCTGTTCAACGCATCACGCCGGGTCGAGGCGGACTACCAGGATCTGTCGCTGGAGATGATCGACCGCCTGGGCTGGAACTGGGACAACTACGCGCCGGACTGGGACCGCGCGCTGGCCGCGGCACGCGGGCAGTTCAGTGGCGGCGTCAACAGCCCCTGGGATGCGTACTACTCCGGTCATGGCCTGCGCAACGACGATATCTCCAGCGTCGCCGGCGACTTCGGCCTCAACGAAGCGATGCGCCTGAAGGTCAATGTCTACAATCACAGCAATCGCGGGCAGGGCCACTGGTTCAGTCCGTCCAATCCTTCCAATCCGGGCACCGCGCGCGAGATCCCGATCTCGATCCGCACCACCGAGTACGCGATCGACCGTACAGGCGTGACCTCCGCGTTCACCTGGAACGTCGGCGGGCACGAGCTGGAAGCCGGCCTGTGGTACGAGGACAACGGGCACAGCGTGCAGCGCAACTTCTACTACATCGATGGCCCGATCACCGACGACTTCTTCCTGCGCAATCCGGACCAGCGCGTGTGGCGCCAGCTCTACACCACCATCACCCGCCAGTTCTATGTGCAGGACCGCTTCCGCCTGTTCGACGACCGCCTGACGGTGGACATCGGCGCGAAGTCGCCGCACACCCGCACCCGCGTCCGCACGCCGCTGGGCAGCTATGCCAACAACAGCAGCCTGACCTCCAGCAAGGGACTGCTGCCGCAGGCCGGCTTCAATTTCAAGCTCAACGAAGGCAATGAAATCTTCGGTTCGTTCGCCAGGAACATCGCCGCCTATGCGCTGGGCGTGGGCAGTCCGTTCAACGTGCCGCAGCAGGCCTTCGACGCCAGTGCACGCAACCTCAAGCCGGAGCAGTCGCGCACGATCGAACTGGGCTGGCGCGGCTACGGGCAGGGGTATGAGGCGTCGGTCGCGGTGTACGACGTGAAGTTCGACAACCGCCTGCTTGCCATCGCCCAGTGCGTGGGCATCCTCGGCTGCCCTGCGTTGTTCTCCAACGTCGGTTCGGTGACCAGCCGCGGTGCCGAGGCGACCCTGCAGCTGAAGCCGGTGCAGGACGTGACCTGGTCCAACGCGCTGTCGTGGAACGACAGCACCTACGACGACGACTACGTCAACAACGGGGTGGTACCGACCCGCGGCAGGAAGACCGTGGATACGCCGGAATGGATGTTCGCCAGCACCCTGGCCTGGACGCCGGGCCCGTGGGACATGCGCCTGTCCGCCAACCATGTCGGCAAGCGTTACGTGACCTATACCAATGACCTGTCGGTTCCCAGCTACTGGCTGGTCAACGCCTCGGTGGCTTACGATTTCGGCTCCCTGGGGCCCGCGCAGAACCTGACAGTGGCAGTGAACCTGACCAACCTGGCGGACAAGCGTTACCTGTCTTCGATCAACACCAACGGCACCTATGCCGCAGATCCCACGCGCAGCCTCGCGACCATGCAGGTGGGTGCGCCGCGGCAGGTGATGGCGACGGCGACCGTGCGCTTCTGATGCAGCGGCCCATGGATCCGGAGCACCGTCGTCGCCTGCTGCGCATGGCGTGGCAGGGTACGGGGGCGGCGATCGCACTGGCGGCGATGCCGGGGCTGGCCGCGGCAGGCCCACGGCCACGTCTGGGCCGCGATCCGTTCACCCTCGGCGTCGCCGCCGGCGATCCGGATCCGCAGGGGGCGATGCTGTGGACACGGCTCGCCCCCGATCCGCTCAACGGCGGTGGCATGCCGCCGCGGGCGGTGCCGGTGCGCTGGTTCGTGGCCGAAGATCCCGGCATGCGCCGTCCGGTGCAGCGTGGCGTCGCCGCAGCGGTGCCCGAGCTGGCGCATTCGGTGCACGTGGAGATCAATGGCCTTCGTCCCGGCCGTGACTATTACTACCGTTTTGCCTGCGACGGTGATGAGGAAAGCACGGTCGGCCACTTCCGCACCGCGCCGCTGCCGGACGCGCAGCTGCAGCAGCTGCGCCTGGCCCTGTGCACCTGCCAGGCCTGGAACAGCGGCTACTACCCGGTACTGCGTGATATCGCGCGGAGCGATGTCGACCTGGTGCTGCATGCCGGCGACTATCTGTACGAGTACAGTCCACTGCAGAACGCACGCGGCCGCACACTGGATGCGGAGCGATTCAGCGGCGAGACCGTCAGTCTGCAGCGTTATCGCGACCAGTACGCGCTGTACAAGCTCGATCCGGACCTGCAGGCAGCGCACGCCGCGCACGCCTTCGCGGTGATCTGGGATGACCATGAGGTGCAGAACGACTATTCCGGCGTCCATCCTGAAAAGGACAGCGTGCCGGTGGAGGACTTCATCGTCCGGCGGGCCGCTGCCTATCGCGCCTTCTACGAGCACCTGCCCATGCGCAGCACTCCGGCCGGCAATGGTGGCCTGCGGGTGCACCGGCGCCTGCGCTACGGCGACCTTGCGCAGCTGAGCCTGCTCGACTGCCGCCAGTTCCGCCCGGCCAACCCCTGCGGTGTGGGCGAGTCACCGCGCTGCGAGGCGGCACTGGACCCGCGCATGAGCATGCTCGGGTCCGGCCAGGAGGCGTGGTTCGCACAGTCGATGGCGGCCGCGCGGGGCACGCGCTGGAATGTGGTGGTGCAGCAGCTGCTGATGGCGCAGCTGCGGCTGGACGGCGGCACCCCGCGCGAGCGGTTCTGGAACGATGCCTGGGATGGGTATCCTGCCGCGCGCAACCGGTTGCTGCAGGCGCTGCAGGCGGGCGGGCAGGGCAATGCGATCGTGCTGGGAGGCGACTGGCATTCCACCTTCGTCAACGATCTGAAGCTGGACTTCGATGCGGCCGATGCTCCCGTGGTGGCCACCGAGTTCATCGCGCCCGCCATCAGCAGTGGCGGAGACGACACACCGTATGGCCCTTACTACGGACCGTCGATTCCCCTGAATCCGCACATCCGCTATTTCGACGGCGACCGCCGTGGCTGGTGGAGGCTGCAGCTCAACCGGCAGGCCGTGGATGCGGAACTGCGCTTGGCCGACAGCGTGCTGCGTACCGATGCCGCGGTGCGGACCGCCGCGCGTTTCCAGGTCGCCCACGGCCGCCCGGGGGCGGTGCAGGTATAGCGGCTGCGTTCCGGGTTTCATCGCGCCCTGCCGGGTTTCGTCGCAAACCGTTTGCTCCCTCCGGGGCAGGGCGGCACTGTGGTCGCAGGCGGCAAGGGGCCGCTGCAAGGAGACCGTGATGAAGACCCTGTTCGCGCTGGGCGTGTGGTGCCTGCTGTTCGTGCTGTGCTGGCCGTTGGCGATCCTTGCCCTGATCGCCTGGCCGTTCGTGTGGCTGCTGAGCCTGCCGTTCCGCCTGGTCGGCATCACGTTCTCGGCGCTGTTCGCGTTCCTGCGCGCGCTGTTCATGCTGCCGGCACGCCTGCTGGGTGGCGGCCGCGGTCCGGTGGCTGCGTGATGACGCCGGCCATCGCGGTACTGGTATTGGCGCTCGCGGCGCCGGCCCCTGCCACGCCCGCGACACCACCGTCCGCCTGGCTGGAACGCCAGCAGACCGCCGCTGCCGACGAAGCGGATGCTGCGGCGGCCAAGCTCGCCAAGCCTGACAGGCCCAAGGAACGCTGCAGGGTGGTGAAGGAATGGAAGGTGGGTGAAACCGTGGTGCAGCATCGCATCTGTGACGATGCACCGGAGCCGCCTGCTGGAAAGGTGTAGCGCCGGGCCCATGCTCGGCTCCACATCAGAAGGCCAAACAAAAAAACCCCGCCGAGGCGGGGTTTTCCTGTCATGCCACCGGGCCGATCAATTGGCCTTGTGGATGGCGCGCTTGCTGACCGCCATCGCCGCGTCGTGGACCACTTCCGACAGCGACGGGTGGGCGTGGCAGATACGGGCCAGATCATCGGCCGAACCGCTGAACTCCATGGTCAGCACGCCTTCGTGCACCAGCTCGGACACGTTGGCGCCGACCAGGTGCATGCCGAGGATGCGATCAGTCTCGGCATGCGCCAGGATCTTCACGAAACCTGCCGGCTCGATCATTGCCACGGCACGGCCGTTGGCGGCGAACGGGAAGCTGCCGGCCTTGTACGGGATGCCTTCGGCCTTCAGCTGTGCCTCGGTCTTGCCCACCCAGGCCAGTTCCGGCTCGGTGTAGATGACCCACGGAATCGTGTCGAAGTTGACGTGACCCGGCAGGCCGGCGATCAGTTCGGCCACGGCGATGCCTTCCTCGAAGCCCTTGTGCGCCAGCATCGGGCCGCGCACGCAGTCGCCCACCGCCCAGACGCCATCGACGCCGGTGTGGCAATGCGCATCGACTTCGATCTGGCCACGCTCGTTGACCTTCACGCCGGTGCCTTCGGCCAGCAGGCCCTTGGTGGCAGCGCGACGGCCGACGGCCACCAGCAGCTTGTCCACGGTCAGGGTCTTCTCGCCTTCGCTGTCGGTGTAGGTGACAACGACTTCCTTCTTCTTGCCCTTGCCGGTGATCTCGGTCTTGGAGACCTTGGCGCCCAGGCGGATGTCCAGGCCCTGCTTCTTGAATTCCTTGGCCGCGGTCTTGGCGACTTCGGCGTCGGCGACGGCCAGGAACTCCGGCAGCGCCTCGAGGATGGTGACTTCAGCGCCCAGGCGCTTCCACACGCTGCCCAGCTCCAGACCGATCACGCCGGCGCCGATCACCGCCAGGCGGTTCGGCACTTCGGTGAAGTCCAGGCCGCCGACGTTGTCGACGATGGTCTCGCCGTCGAACTTGGCGAACGGCAGTTCGATCGAATCCGAACCGGCGGCGATGATGACGTTGGTGCCCTTCAGCTCGACTTCCGAGCCGTCGTGCTGCTTCACCTTGACCACGTTGCCCGGCTGCAGTTCGCCGAAGCCGTAGTAGGTGGCGACCTTGTTGGCCTTGAACAGCATGGCGATGCCGCCGGTGAACTGCTTGACGATCTTGTCCTTGCGGCCAACCATCGCCTCGACGTCCATCTTGGCGTCCTTGAAGCTGATGCCGTGGTCGCCAAAGATGTGGCTCATGTTCCAGAACTGGCGCGAGGAATCCAGCAGCGCCTTGGACGGGATGCAGCCCACGCGCAGGCAGGTGCCGCCCAGCGCCGGCTTGCCATCCTTGCCCAGCGCTGCGTCGATGCAGGCGGTCTTCAGGCCCAGCTGGGCCGCGCGGATGGCAGCGTGGTAACCGGCCGGGCCCGCACCGATGACGACGACGTCGAATTGTTCAGCCATTGAATTAGTCCTTGATGCTTTACCGGAACCCCCTTCCGCGCGGGCGCGGAAGAGGGCGGGAGGTCTTACAGGCCGAACAGCATGCGGCCCGGGTTTTCCAGCTGGTTCTTGATGTCCACCAGGAACTGCACCGAGTCCTTGCCGTCGATGATGCGGTGGTCGTAGGACAGCGCCAGGTACATCATCGGCGCGATCACGACCTGGCCGTTCTGGGCGATCGGACGCTCCTTGATGGCGTGCATGCCCAGGATGGCGCTCTGCGGCGGGTTGATGATCGGCGTGGACAGCAGCGAGCCGAAGGTGCCGCCGTTGGTCACGGTGAAGGTGCCGCCCTGCAGTTCTTCCAGGCTCAGCTTGCCGTCACGGGCCTTCTTGGCGTAGTCGGCGATGGTCTTCTCGATGTCGGCGAACGACATGCGCTCGACGTTGCGCAGCACCGGGGTCACCAGGCCCTTCTCGGTCGACACGGCGATGGAGATGTCCGAGTAGCCGTGGTAGATGATGTCGTCACCATCGATCGACGCGTTGACCAGCGGGAAGCGCTGCAGCGCGTTGGCGGCGGCCTTCACGAAGAAGCTCATGAAGCCCAGCTTGATGCCGTGGGCCTTGACGAACTCGTCCTGCAGTTCCTTGCGCGCGGCCGACACCTTGGACAGGTCGACTTCATTGAAGGTGGTCAGCATGGCGGTGGAGTTCTTGGACTCCATCAGGCGTTCGGCGATGCGCTTGCGGATGCGGGTCATCGGCACGCGTTCTTCCGGACGTGCGCCACCGGCCTTGCCGGCGCCGCCGTTGCGGGCGAAGTTGACGATGTCTTCCTTGGTCACCGCGCCGCGACGGCCGGTGCCGTCCACGTCGGCCGGGTTCACGCCCTCGGTGATGGCGGTGAAGCGGGCACCCGGCGGCAGCGCATCGGCGGCCGACTTGGCTGCCGGGGCCGGAGCCGCGGCGGGAGCCGGAGCAGCGGCTGCGGCCGGAGCCGGGGCATCGGCCTTCTTCTCTTCAGCGGCCGGAGCCGGGGCAGCCGCCACGGCGCCTTCCTCGATGATCGCCACGACCTGGCTGGAGGTCACGGTGGCGCCCACGTCGAACTTGATCTCCTTCAGCACGCCATCGACCGGCGACGGCACTTCCAGGACGACCTTGTCGGTTTCCAGGTCAAGCAGGTTTTCGTCGCGCTTGACGGCGTCGCCCACCTTCTTGTGCCAGGTGGCGATGGTGCCGTCGGCGACGGATTCGGGCAGTACCGGGGCTTTGACTTCGGTGGCCATGCGGGAGCTTCCTGGTTTGTCTTCTAAATAAGGGGGAGGAGAGTTATTCAGCGACCTGGTCGTTGAACGGGTTGACCAGTGCGTCGGCAATCAGCTGCTGCTGCTCGCGGACATGGTCAGCCATGTGACCGGCAGCCGGCGACGCCGAACGTGCGCGACCGGCGTAATGCAGGTTCTGGCCCTCGGCCAGGCAGAACTGCAGGTGGTGGCGGATCTGGTACCACGCGCCCTGGTTCTGCGGTTCTTCCTGCGTCCACACCACGTCGGTGGCCTTGCCATACTTCTTCAGTTCGGCAGCCAGCAGGGCACGCGGGAACGGATACAGCTGCTCCACGCGGATGATCGCCACGTCGTCCTGGCCACGCTTGGTCTGGTCTTCCAGCAGGTCGTAGTAGACCTTGCCCGAGCACAGCACCACGCGCTTGACCTTCTTGGCGTCGGCATTGGCATCGCCGATCAGGTGCTGGAACTCGCCGTTGGCCAGCTCGTCCAGGGTCGACACCGCCAGCTTGTGGCGCAGCAGCGACTTCGGCGACATCACCACCAGCGGCTTGCGGGTGGTCATGTGCAGCTGGCGACGCAGCATGTGGAAGGCCTGGGCCGGGGTCGACGGCACGACCACCAGCATGTTCTCCAGCGCGCACAGCTGCAGGAAGCGCTCCAGGCGCGCCGAGCTGTGTTCCGGGCCTTGCCCTTCATAGCCATGCGGCAGCAGCAGGGTCAGGCCGGAAATGCGGCCCCACTTGGCTTCACCGGCGGCGATGAACTGATCGATCACCACCTGGGCGCCGTTGGCGAAGTCGCCGAACTGGCCTTCCCAGATGCACAGCGTGTTCGGATCGGTGGTGGAGAAGCCGTACTCGTAGGCCATCACCGCTTCTTCGCTCAGCAGCGAATCGATGACGGTGGCCTTCTCCGGCGAATCCACCAGCTGCCGCAGCGGCATGTAGTAGTTGTCGGTCTTCTGGTCGTGCAGGATCGCATGGCGGTGCGTGAACGTACCGCGGCCGACGTCCTGGCCGACCAGGCGCAGTGCATGGCCTTCGTCCAGCAGGGTGGCGTAGGCCAGGTTTTCGGCAAAGCCCCAGTCGCCCGGAATCTCGCCAGCGGCCATCTTGCGGCGGTCGTCGTAGACCTTGGCCACGCGCGAGTGCAGCTGCACTTCGTCCGGGATGGTGTTGATCAGCTTGGCCAGCTCGACCAGCTTGTTCTTCTCGACCTTGGTCGAGACCGGGTCGGACAGCTTGCCTTCCAGCAGCTTCGGCCAATCAACGAACAGCGGGCTGCTCGGCGGAGTCTTCTCGACCTTGGCCAGTTCGGTGGTCACTTCGCCGGCGTCCAGCTTCTCGCGGTAGGCATCGACCATCGCCTTGCCGGCGCCGGCGGCGATCACGCCCGCCTTTTCCAGCTGCTCGGCATATATCTCGCGGGTGGTCGGGTGCTTGCGGATCACCTGGTACATCAGCGGCTGGGTGATCGCCGGCTCGTCGGCCTCGTTGTGGCCCCAACGGCGGTAGCACATCAGGTCGATGACCACGTCCTTGGCGAACTTCTGGCGGAACTCGAACGCCAGCTGCGCGGCGAACACGACCGCTTCCGGGTCATCTCCGTTCACGTGCAGCACCGGTGCGGCAATCATCTTCGCCACGTCGGTGGCATAGCGCGTGGAGCGCGTATCCAGCGGATTGGAGGTGGTGAAGCCGACCTGGTTGTTGACCACGATGTGCACGGTGCCGCCGACGGCGAAGCCGCGGGCCTGCGACATCTGGAACAGTTCCATGACCACGCCCTGGCCGGAGAAGGCCGCGTCGCCGTGGATCAGGATCGGCATGACCTGCTTGCGGGCGGTGTCCTTGCGGCGCTCCTGGCGCGAACGCACGGAACCGGCCACGACCGGGTCGGCGATTTCAAGGTGCGACGGGTTGAACGCCAGCGCCAGGTGGACCGGGCCACCCTCGGTGGCCACGTCGGCGGAGAAGCCCATGTGGTACTTCACGTCGCCGGCCGAGGCGTGCTCGTCGTGCTCGAACTTGCCTTCGAACTCGTCGAACAGCTTGCGCGGGTTCTTGCCCAGGGTGTTGACCAGCACGTTCAGGCGGCCGCGGTGGGCCATGCCGATCACCACGTCCTTGACGCCGTCCTTGCCGGCGCTGCGGATGATGGTGTCCATCATCGGGATCAGCGCATCGCCGCCTTCCAGCGAGAAGCGCTTCTGGCCGACGTACTTGGTGTGCAGGTAGCGCTCCAGGCCTTCGGCCGCGGTCAGGCGCTCCAGGGTGCGGCGCTGGGTGTCAGCGTCCAGCTGGTAGTTGCCGCCGGCCAGTTCCAGCTTCTTGTAGATCCACTGGCGCTGCTCGACCTCGGCGATGTGCATGAACTCCGCACCGATCGAACCGGTGTAGGTCGCCTTAAGGCGCGCCAGCAGATCGCGCAGCTTCATGCGCGGCTGGCCGCCGACGCCACCGGTGCTGAACTCGCTGTTGAGGTCGGCATCGGACAGGCTGTGGAACGGCAGGCCCAGGTCCGGCGTATTGACCGGCGCAGCCAGGCCCAGCGGGTCCAGGCGGGCGTCCAGGTGGCCGCGCGAGCGGTAGGCGGTGATCAGACGACCGACATTGCGCTCACGCTCGTCGCCCGCACCTGCGCCGGTGCCGGCCTTCAGCGCATCCTTGGCCGCGTCCGCGATGTGGGAAATGACGGCCGAGTGCGGAATGTCACCTGCTTCGCGGCCCTTGAAGCCGTCGAAGTAGGTCTTCCATTTGGGATCGACACTGTCCGGGGAGACGAGGTACTGCTCGTACAGGTCCTCGACATAGGAGGCGTTGCCGCCGGCGAGTTGCGAAGATTGCGCAAACTGCTTCAGTAGATTGTCCACGATGGAGGGTGTTGATTCGCTTTGTGGGGTATGGCTTAAGAAGGACCCGGCAGGAAGATGAATAGCCCTGCGCAGGCGCGTTCAAACAGCCAAATTGTACCCCCATCCGGACACGAAGGGGCATCGCGGAGGCCATCGTGCGTCCCCCGGTGCCGCTTCCAGACAGGTTGAACCCGACCGTCGCGCTCAGAGGCCAAGCGCGCGGAGTTCGCTGCAATCGCGCGAACGGTCCCAGACGCGCTGCAATTGCTGCTCGAACTGCCGCGAACGTGCCGGCAGCGCGATGCCGGCCTCGCCGTCGAGGCGATGGCCGATCAGACGAAAGTAGAAGTCGCCCCTGTCATTGATCAGGCAGGCGGACGCCAGTGCCCGGTCGACCGGATCGGCCACCTCGCGGAACAGGATCACGCTGGGCAGCCGCTGTGCCATCGCCAGCAGCGGCGCGCCGGCACGGCCAATGGCTGCCGCGTCATGCACGATCACCCGCAGCTGCTTGTCGTGGCGGGCACTGGCGAAGCGGCGCAGGGCGGCCTGTACCGGGCCGGCATCGAGCAGGCCCGGGTCCAGCAGGTGGCTGTGCAGCCATACCTGGCGACGGGCACGGTGGAGGAGGGCGGTGGTGGCGGCCACGGCCTCGGCGTGGCTGTTGATCGCGCTGGCCGCGTCCAGCCGGCGGCGCATCTGCTGGTGCCCCAGGCCGGCCTCCTCGAAGACCTCGCCCTCAGGCAGGAAGCCCTGCCGCGCGTAGAAGTCGCGGGCGGGCAGCTGTGCGTGCAGATGCAGCTCGGCCAGGCCGAGGCCATGGCCGGACTCGACCAGGGCCTCGAGCAGGGCTTCACCGATGCCCTGGCTGCGGTGGCTCGCCAGCACTGCCATGCGGCCGACGCGACCATCAGGTGTGAGCCGGCCAGTGCCGACCGGCGTGCCGTCGGCATCCAGCGCCAGTACGTGGGCGCTGACCGGGTCCATCGCGTCGCGCTCCAGTTCGCTGGCAATGCCCTGTTCCTGCACGAACACCTGCTGGCGCACAGCGTGGATGGCGCCATGCGCATCGGCATGACCTACCTGATGGACGCGGATCGAGGGCATGACTCAGGCGCGACCGGCGTCGCTGTCGTCTTCTTCGTCGTCTTCGAAGTTGACGATGACCTCGATGCCATCGTCATGCACGGTCACCACGTGGACATCGTCGGACACGGCGTCGTCATCGATCACCTCCACCTGGTCGCGGCCTTCGACCACCTCACCGAGGACGCCTTCATCCTCGCCCTCGTCGTCGGCGCCATACAGCTCGCTGGGGTCGATCAGCTGGAACACGCCGCCGACCAGCAGCTGCTGGACCACCGCGCGGCCCTTGTCCGACAGTCCGCGATAGGCGGCCGCGTCGAGCTGCTCGGCACCGGCCAGGCGCTGCGCATCCTTCACCGGCAGCGCGAAGTCCTGGCCGCTGACGTACAGGCTGGCGCCCCGCTTGGCCCGCCGCCAGGCCAGGCGGGCCCAGGGGTGGCGTTGCAGCAGAAGGCCGGACTGCAGGGCGGCGACCACCTCTTCCTGTTCCGGCGCGGCCTGGTGGGCCATCACTTCGCCGGCGGCGCGGTAGGTGGTGATGAAGCGGCCGAACCAGTCGCCCAGCTTGTCCGGGTCGTTCATGCGGATGGCGTTGAGGGCGGTGATCACCCGTGCCATCGCCACCGTGTCGATCTCGTTCGGATCGGCCGGCAGCTTCAGGTCGGGGTCCTGGTAGCGGATGTTCTCGTCGGCATCGGCGATCAGGGTGTCCAGGTAGTCACTGATGAGTTCGGCCGAGGACGGCGCGCGCATGCCGAAGGAGAACGTCAGGCAGGGGTCTTCGGCGACGCCATGGTGCGGCACGTTCGGCGGCAGGTACAGCATGTCGCCCGGCGCCAGCACCCAGTCGTGGGTGGGCTTGAACACCTCCAGCAGCTTCAGTTCCACGTCCGGACGGAACCCCAGCGGCGGGCGCCGGCCCTTGATCGACTCGCTGGCGTCGATCTGCCAGCGACGATGGCCCTGGGCCTGCAGCAGGAACACGTCGTACTGGTCGACGTGGGCACCGACCGAGCCGCCGGTGGCGGCGAAGCTGATCATGACGTCGTCCATGCGCCAGCGCGGGAGGAAGCGGAAGTGCTCGATCAGCGCGCGCACGTCCGGGTCCCACTTGTCCACGTCCTGCACCAGCAGGGTCCAGTCGTGGTCGGGCAGGGCGGGGAATACGTCTTCCTGGAACGGGCCGGTACGTACGCGCCAGCCGTCCTGGCGCTTGTCGTGCTCGATCAGGCGTGCCAGCACGCCTTCTTCGCAGGCCAGCCCGGCCAGGTCTTCCGGCTGCACCGGAGACTGGAAATCAGCGAAGGCGTTGCGGATCAGCAGCGGACGCTTCTGCCAGAAATCGCGCAGGAACACGGCCGGGGACATGCCCAGCGGCTGGCCGGGGCGGGCGGTGACTTCGATGAGCGGGGCGGAGGACTTGCGGGCGGCCATGGGGGAATCCTTGCAGCGGAAAGCGGGAGGGCGGCGCGGCGTGCCGCCAAGGCGTCCATTGTCCGACGTTCGTCGGGATTGCGCACGTGCGGTGGTTTGTCGCGGGGTGTCCGGCCAACGGCGGAGCCCCTCGTGGCGGGTGCTTGGTCGCGTGAAGGCAAAAAGCCGTGCCTGGCCGGGCGGGTGGGCTGCGCGGGGGACGCTGCAAGTACGTCCCTGTAAGCTTGGCCGCCGCATCCATGCGGCGGACACCCCCGCGCAGCCCACCCGCCCGGCCCCTGACAGTTTCCTGCGGGGTCCGCCACGGAATGGAAGAAGAAAATCAAAGGCAACAGCGGCTCGCGCGCTGCGCTTGCTCGGCTCTGCAGAATCCCAAAAACAAAGAGGGACGCGGCGAAGCCGCGTCCCTCCTTCACATTCCGTCCCGACAACAAATGTGCTTCGATCCGTCACCGGGAAGCTGTCAGAGGTGGGGCGGGTTGGGTTCGCGGGGGTGTCCGCGGCATGGATGCCGCGGCCAAGCCCCCAGGGACGGGTTCACGGCGTCCCCCGCGAACCCAACCCGCCCCGCCCAACTCCCAGCAATCCAGAGCCTGGACCGCTGTTGCTGTTGCTGTTGCCTTGGCAGTACACGCCTGCCGCAGGCAGCGCCCGCGGCCGCCGCCGCAAAGGAAACCCCTCAGATCTTCTTCGCCAGCGCCTCGGCCAGACCGGTATAGCTGCCCGGGGTCATCTCCAGCAGCCGCTGCTTCGCATCCGTCGGCAGCTCCAGCCCCTGTACGAACGCCCGCATCGACTCGGCGGTGATGCCCTGGCCGCGGGTCAGTGCCTTCAGCTGCTCGTA
This sequence comes from Stenotrophomonas maltophilia, assembly GCF_025642255.1. Taxonomy (NCBI): domain Bacteria; kingdom Pseudomonadati; phylum Pseudomonadota; class Gammaproteobacteria; order Lysobacterales; family Lysobacteraceae; genus Stenotrophomonas; species Stenotrophomonas maltophilia. The sequence continues at coordinate 2,652,557 of NZ_CP106759.1, read as the reverse complement.
CGGGTTCGGCAGGCCGTGGCGGCGCATCACCGTCTGCACCGCTTCGGCCAGCACTTCCCACGCCGCATCCAGGTCGGCATCCAGGCGTTGCGGATTCACCTCCAGCTTGCCCAGTCCCTTGGCCAGCGAGTCCAGCGCCACCTGGCTGTGGCCGAAGGCGGTACCCAGCGCCCGCAGCACGGTGGAATCGGTCAGGTCGCGCTGCCAGCGGCTGATCGGCAGCTTCGCGCTGAAATGCTCGAACAGCGCGTTGGCGATGCCGAAGTTGCCTTCGGCATTTTCGAAATCGATCGGGTTGACCTTGTGCGGCATGGTCGACGAGCCGACTTCGCCTTCCTTCAGGCGCTGCTTGAAGTAGCCCAGCGAGATGTAGCCCCAGATGTCGCGGGCCAGGTCGATCAGGATGATGTTGGCGCGGCGGACGGCATCGCCGATTTCGGCGACGTTGTCGTGCGGCTCGATCTGCGTGGTGTACGGGTTGAACACCAGGCCAAGCCCGGTCACGAAGCGTTCGGCGAAGGCCGGCCAGTCCACGTCCGGGTAGCTGGCGACGTGCGCGTTGTAGTTGCCGACCGCACCGTTGATCTTGCCGGTCAGCTCGACCGCGGCGATCTGGCGGCGCTGACGCTCCAGGCGCGCCACCACGTTTGCCAGCTCCTTGCCCAGGGTGGTCGGCGAAGCGGTCTGGCCGTGCGTGCGCGACAGCATCGGCTGCGCGGCCTGGGCGTGGGCCAGGCCACGCAGGGTGGCGGCGATGCCGTCGAGCGTCGGCAGCAGCACCTCGCGGCGCGCCTGCTCGAGCATCAGGCCGTAGCTGAGGTTGTTGATGTCCTCGCTGGTGCAGGCGAAATGCACGAACTCCAGTGCCGGCGCCAGCTCGGCGTCGTCCTTCAGCTGCTCCTTGATGAAGTACTCCACCGCCTTGACGTCATGGTTGGTGGTGCGCTCGATCTCCTTCACCCGGGCGGCATGGGCGGGGCTGAAACCGCTGGCCAGCGCGCGCAGACGGGCGGTGGCGGCTTCGGAGAACGCTGCAAGCTCGACGATGCCCGGCTCGGCGGCCAGCGCCAGCAGCCACTCCACCTCGACCGTGACGCGGGCCTTGATCAGGCCGTACTCGGAGAAGATCGGGCGCAGGGCATCGACCTTGCCGGCGTAGCGGCCATCGAGCGGGGACAGGGCGAGCAGGGCGGAATCGGACATGTCGGCAGGGCGGGAGCGAGCGGCGGGGCCGATATTCTACGACGCGTGGCCTTCGCATGCTTGGCAGCACCGGGCCACGCCGGGCGCAGGGAGGCTGCGCGCTGTCCTCGCCCGGCCGGGCCCGGCGCTCCCGATGGGCAACGGTGCCGCAGATGAAACGATCCGGCCCGCTTCCGTCATGCCATGCAACGGGCAAGAGAGTATCGTGATTGCCGCCGCCAGCCCGGGAAGCGACACCCTGCCAGCCGCCGCTTCCCTTTCCCCAACTGAAGTAGTGCGGAGTCGATGCAATGAGCAAAGCTGCAAGCAAGGGTGCCTCCCGGGCGTTCCGGATCGAACACGACAGCATGGGCGAGCTGCAGGTGCCTGCCGACGCCCTGTGGGGCGCGCAGACCCAGCGCGCCGTGCAGAATTTCCCGGTGTCCGGCCAGCGCATGCCGCGCGGGTTCATCCGTGCGCTGGGTCTGGTCAAGGGCGCCGCTGCCGGCGTCAACGCCGAACTGGGCCACCTGCCCAGGAACGTGGCCAAGGCGATCCAGGCCGCCGCCGCGGAAGTGGCGGCGGGCGACTGGGACGCGCATTTCCCCATCGATATCTACCAGACCGGTTCGGGTACGTCCTCGAACATGAATGCCAACGAGGTCATCGCGACCCTGGCCAACCGCGCCGGCAAGGCCGGCAAGACCACGGTCCATCCCAACGACCACGTCAACCAGGGGCAGAGCTCCAATGACGTGATCCCGACCGCGCTGCGCGTCTCGGCGGTGCTGGCGGCGCACGAACAGCTGCTGCCCGCGCTGGCGCATCTGCGCAGGACCATCGACAGGAAGGGCCGCAGCCTGCGCAAGGTGGTCAAGACCGGCCGTACCCACCTGATGGACGCCATGCCGCTGACCTTCGAGCAGGAGTTCGGCGCCTGGTCGGCACAGCTGGCATCGGCACAGGCGCGCATCGAGGACAGCCTCAAGCGCGTCCGCCGGCTGCCGCTGGGCGGCACCGCCATCGGTACCGGCATCAATGCCGATCCGCGTTTCGGCGCTCAGGTGGCCAAGGCCCTCAAGCAGCACTCGGGTTTCAAGTTCGACAGTGCCGACAACAAGTTTGAAGGCCTGGCCGCGCAGGACGATGCGGTGGAGCTGTCCGGCCAGCTCAATGCGCTGGCGGTGGCGCTGATCAAGATCGCCAACGATCTGCGCTGGATGAATGCCGGGCCGCTGGCGGGGCTGGGCGAGATCGAACTGCCGGCCCTGCAGCCGGGCAGCTCGATCATGCCGGGCAAGGTCAATCCGGTGATTCCGGAGGCGACGGTGATGGCCTGCGCGCAGGTGATCGGTCACCACACGGCGATCACGGTGGCCGGGCAGACCGGCAATTTCCAGCTCAATGTGACCCTGCCGCTGATCGCGGTGAACCTGCTCGAAGGCATCGGCCTGCTGGCCAACGTGTCGACGCTGCTGGCCGACAGCGCCATCGCAGGCCTGAAGGTGCGCGAGGATCGCGTGGCGGAGGCGCTGGCGCGCAACCCGATCCTGGTCACTGCGCTGAACCCGATCATCGGCTATGAGAAGGCTGCGGCAATCGCCAAGCGCGCCTACAAGGAACAGCGGCCGGTGCTGGAGGTGGCGCTGGAGGACAGCGGCCTGGGCGAAGCGGAACTGCGGCGCCTGCTGGATCCGACGGCGCTGACCGCTGGCGGCATCCATGCGGGAGGCGGTGGCGGCGGTTGATCTGCCGAGCAGGCTTGCCGGGCCAATGAGAAACGCCGCCCTCGGGCGGCGTTTGCGTTCAGCGACGGTCGGCGACGATGTTGCCGAAGGTCTCGGTGTAGTCCTTGAACTCGGGGATGCGCTGGATCAGGTCGCCTGGAATGACGTCCATGCCCTCCGGCGGCTGGATCTTCACCGGCTGCATGTTCGGATCGGCCGGGGCGGCCACCAGCGTGTTCTGGCGCAGTACCTGCAGCTTGCCGAACATCGTCTGCAGCATCTGTTTCTGCGCATCGTCCAGCGGAATCTGGATCTCGTCCATCTTCATCGTGCCGTCGGCCAGGATGATGATGTTCGGTGCCGGTGGACGGCGCACGGTCACCATGCCTTCGCTGACGGAGATCTTGGGCTTGCCACGCTCTGCGCGGTGGTTGCGGTAATCCTGGTCGCAGCCGGCCAGGCCCAGGCAGAACAGGGCAGCCAGCAGCAGAAACAGCTTCTTCATGACGATTCGATCGGGGGCATCCGGGGTGCCCATTGTAAGCCCGGTGCCGGCAGCGGGGCCCGCTGCCGGCCGGGTGCGCTGATTTGTCTCAGTCGTCGAATGGAATCGAGAACGAGCCGTCGCCCTTGCCGCAGCGGTCAACGTCATTCTGCGTCATCGTCGCGTAGGCCTTGAAGGCCGGGATGTCGCGCGCCAGTGTCTGCTGACTGGCAAGCAGCGCCGGCATGCGGCTACAGATGCGCTTGAGCTCGTCTTTGAGGCGATCATACTCATTGCCGACCTGCTTCCTGACGTCGCCACCGCCGCCGAAGATGCCCTTCAACGTCGCGTCGGCGGCGTCGGCGTACGATTGATCGGCATTCAGACGGTCGGTTGAATTGGAGATCAGCAGGGCGCGATGATCCAGCAGCTGGCGGCGCTGTGCCGCATCGGTAGGGATCTGCTTGCCGTCGACCAACAGCTGACCGTCAGGGGTGATCTCCGCGCGCGGCTGCCCCTTGGCGTGGAGCGCGGTGTTGTTCCGGAGGAGCTCCCTGCGGGCCTCATCCGTGGCGTCCCGTGCCTTCTGGCCGAGGCCGCCGGAGATCTCGGCCGCGCGCGTGCCGATGGCCTTGCCTACACCATCGGCGTTGCCGTCGCAGGCCAGCAAGGGCAGGCACAGCAGGGCGGCAAGTAGCAACGGCTTGATCATGACGATTCGATCGGGGGCATCCGGGGTGCCCATTGTAAGCCCGGTGGCGGCAGCGGGGACCCGCTGCCGGCCGGCTGCGCTGAAGTGTCTTAGTTGGAGAAGGTGACCGAGCTGTCCTTCCCGCAGTCGTCGACGTCGCTCTGGTCCATGCTGGCGTAGGGCTTGAAGGCCGGCAGTTCGCGGGCAAGCGCCTGCTGGCTGGCCAGCATCGCCGGCAGGCGGTCGCAGATGCGCTTGGCCTGCGCTTCGATCTTGGCGGCCTCGGCGTTGATCCGCTTCTCCACGCCTTCGCTGTCACCGCTGAAGATACCCTTGAGCGCTTCACCGGCAGCGCTGGCACCGAGCTTGGCACCGGCCAGGCCGACATTCATCCCGTCCGTCGCGATGGCGACCACGTGACCGCGGTACTCCAGCAGCTGGCGGCGCTGCGCGTCGTTGGTCGGCACATCCTTGCCGCCGATCAGCAGATGTCCATCCGGCGTGATCTCCGCGCGCGGCTGATTGTCGGCGGAGATCTTGATGTTGCCCTCAGTGATCTCCCTGCGGGCCTCATCCATGGCTTCCTGGACTTTTCTGCCAACGCCGCTGGAGGTTTCGGCGACGCTCTTGCCGACACTGGTGTCGGGCGCGGAAGACGTGCCACCGCAGGCGATCAGCGGCAGGCACAGCAGGGTGGCAGGCAGCAGGCGCATCAGGTTCATGGCATTCCCCTCGAATCGGTGGGTTGGGATTTACTTGTTGCGGGGCAGGGTGACCCTGCCGCTGACGTTGCGGTGCACGACGTCGCCGCTGCCGCTGTGATCGACGGTCAGGTTGCCGCGCACGCCATCGACGTCGATGTCGCCGGAGCCATGGCTGCGCACGTGCACATCGCCGCCGATGTCACCCAGGTCGATGCCCCCCGAGCCCACCACGCCGATCTGGACGCTGCCCTGCACGCGCTTGAAGTCGACGTCGCCCGATCCGACCGTGTCCAGGCGTGCGTTGCCACGCACGTCGCTGATCGTGAGGTCGCCGGAGCCGACCGTGCCGACGATCGCGTCGCCCCCGATGTTGCGCGCCTTGACGTCACCCGAGCCGAGCGACAGCAGGTTCAGTGCGCTGCCACCGTCGATCTCCAGGTCGCCGGAGCCGACGGAGGCATGGATGGTGCCGCGGGTGCCGCGCGCAACGGCGTCGCCGGAGCCGACATCCACGCTCAGTGACTGCGCGTTGTCGATGCTGGCATCGCCAGAGCCGACCTTGAACTGCAGCGGCAGGTTGTCCGGCACGCTGCCGCGGATGTCCAGCCAGGCGTAGAAGTTGCCCAGGTTCAGGCCGGCACGGCTTGCGCGGCGCAGGCTGACCACCAGCTTGTCGCCTTCCCGGCGCTGGTCCAGCACCAGCTGGTCCAGCAGATCCTGGCTGGACGCGCAGGCACGGCCGTCGAGCTGACCGCCTCCACTGCGGGCGGTCACCTTCAGATCGAACTGGTTCACCTCGAACACCACCGCCTTGGCACCGGCCACGTCCAGCTTCAACGTGCGCGCAGCGGTGAACTTGCAGTTCGGTGCATCGGCGGCCAGGGCCGACAGCGGCATCAGCAACAACGCGGTACAGGCGAGCAGGGAACGCATGGGTGGTGGCTCCGGTAAGGGGTCAGATTTCGCCGGCGCGGCGGCGCAGGCGGATGGCAAGGAAGATGAAAAGCGCGCCGAACGCAGCGCCGATCCACAGTCCCGGCATCGCCAGCGACTTCAGCTGCGCGACCGGGCCCATCAGCGCGGTGACCGATTCCAGGTCCGCACGCGAGTCCTGCAGGCCGGTGCGGTAGATCAGGTCCATGCCGGGCACGCCACTGAGCAGCAGGCGACCGACGACGTTCTGCCAGAACCAGCCGCTGGTGAGCCCGAACAGGGTCATGACCTTGGTGGTGGAGACGATGATCCCGGCGAACAGCGGCAGCATCACCGCCCACAGGAACGGCTTGGACTTGGCCCAGGCCGAGCACAGCAGCAGCCAGCCGGCGGTCGGCAGCGCCCACAGGACGTAGACCGGAATCCAGGACAGGTGGCCGGCGGCCAGGGTCAGCGGGCTGGCCGGTCCCCAGATCAGGTTCATCGGGCTGCCACCGTGCAGCGCGGCCACCAGGCTGATGATGGCGAGGAAGCCGAACATGGTCAGGATGCCGGCGACCACTGCGATCAGCGGGGCGATCACCAGCGCGCTGATCACCTTGGAAAGCACGGTCTGGGTATCGGACAGTGGCAGCGATTTCCAGAACAGGATGCTGCGGTCGCGGCGGTCGTCATACAGCGCGCCAAGGCAGTAGAAGAACATCACGAACGCCAGCACCAGGAATGGCCAGGCCGAACTGAGCACCAGGGTCAGGTCGAGGCCGTTGCCCAGGTCGGCCATGTCCTTGGCACTGATGTTGCGGGTCAGCAGCGCCAGATCCAGTCCGTTGATGTTCACGTCCTCGCCATCGATGTGCAGATTGCCGTCGCGCGCAGCCCGATGCAGGGCGAACAGGCCGAAGGCGATGCCCACACCGCTCATCAGCAGCGACACCACGCCGGCAATCAGCGGCGCATAGAGGAACCCGCCACGGTTCTCCCAGTATTCACGCTTGAGCAGCCAGCGCAGCGTGCCGGCGGGGCCGACGGGATGATTGACGGCGTTCATGCGTAGGTCCCCTTCATGACAGCGACGAACAGATCAGCCAGGCCCGGGCTGCGGGTCTCGCCGAGGGAGGTGAGCTGGTCACGCGGCACGCCGTCATACAGCAGCACGGTCTTGCCGAAGGCCAGGGCGCGCTCGTCGATCGGCTTGAGCGCACGCGCGGTATCGAGCTGCTCGGCGTTGACCAGCAGCTCGGTGTAGCGTTGGCCGACATCGTCCATCTCTGCGTCGAGCACGATGCGGCCGTCGCGGATGAACATGACGTCGCTGAGGATGTGCTCGATCTCTTCGACCTGGTGGGTGGTGACGATGATCGTCTTCTGCTCGTCGAAGTAGTCCTCCAGCAGGCGCTGGTAGAACTCCTTGCGGTACAGGATGTCCAGGCCCAGGGTCGGCTCGTCGAGCACCAGCACGCGGGCGTCGATGGCCATCACCAGGGCCAGGTGCAGCTGCACGATCATGCCTTTGGACAGTTCGCGCACGCGCTGCTTCGGCTGCAGCTTGGTGTTGGCCAGGAAGCGCTCGCAGCGGGCGCGATCGAAGCGTGGATGCACGCCGGCGACGAAGTCGATGGCCTCGCGCACCTTCAGCCAGCGGGGCAGCACCGCGACGTCGGCGATGAAGCAGATGTCCTTCATCAGCTCATCCCGATGCAGGCGCGGGTCGCGGCCGAGCACGCTGAGGTCGCCTTCCACCGTGGTCAGGCCGAGGATGGCCTTCAACGCGGTGGTCTTGCCGGCACCGTTGGGTCCGATCAGGCCGATGATCCGGCCCGCCGGAATGGTGAAGCTGGCATTGTCGAGCGCGACCGTGCTCTTGTAGGCCTTGCGCAGGCCGCGGGCGGTGATGACCGCGTCGCTTGCAGCGGTACTGGTGAGGCTGGCATTCATCAGACTTTCCCCTGGGTCAGCAATTCGTCGAGGCTCAGCCCCAGGCGCTGGATGCGCTCCAGGACGGCCGGCCATTCTTCATTGAGGAAGCGCTCGCGCTCGCTGCTGCGCAGCTGCGTGGCCGCCTGCTCGGTCATGAACATGCCCAGGCCCCGGCGCTTCTCGACCAGGCCTTCGTCAGCCAGTTCCTGGTAGGCGCGCGAAACGGTGATGGGGTTGAGCTGGTAGTCGGCGGCCACCTGGCGCACCGAAGGCAGGGCATCGCCCGGCTTGAGGATTCCGTCGAGCATCATGGCGATCACGCGCTCCTTCAGCTGGCGGTAGATGGGAGCGCCGTCGCTCCACTGGATGTCGCTCATGGTCAGCTCCGTGGGGTCAGCGGCTGTGCGAACGAGAAATACGGCATGGACAGGGAGCTGTGCAGCCGACGCGGGGGGGAGGGTGAAGCTTCCGGCGTCCCGGCCGTGGGAGTGGGCGCGTCCTGCGGGGTATCGGACAGAGAGGGGGCGGCGGGCGCGCGTGGCGAGGCCAGCCACGCCATCACCAGCAGGGTCGAAACGGCGGTGATCGCGGGAGCGGTGACGTTGCGATGCATCCGGGTGTTCATGGCATACCCCCTGTCTCAGGTGACTGGTGTTGTATGCAACTATAACACCGGCACGCCGACGTGCAACCCCCGACATGACCCAACTGATGGCAGGGGGTGTCATGGCATAGACGCAATTCTGCAAGCCATTGATTTGAATGCGGAATGATGCTCGGTGGGTGCGGGCCGTCGCGTCGTTTCCATTCGGCTGCGTCCATGCTATGTCAAGCACCGGCCAGCTTCTGGCTCCGGCTGCGTTGCCGCCAATCCGCGCAAAGCGCCGGGGCGGTCGCGCGGCGGGGTGCCCCCGGGGCCGGTGCTATAGTTCGGCCGATTCCCGGCCGCTCCCGGCCGGGCCCTGTGAATGGCCACCGCGGACCGCTCCGATGCCCCTGCCGACCGTCTTCCCGCGCCGCCTGCGCGGTCTTTCCCTGCTGACCCTGCTGGCCGGGCTGGCCCTTCCCGGCCTCACCCTGGCCGCCGATCTGCTGGATGTGGACTACCGGCCCCTGGCCGGCAAGCAGCAGGTCAACCTGCAGCAGCGCTATCACGGCCAGGTGCTGCTGGTGGTCAATACCGCCAGCAAGTGCGGGTACACGCCGCAGTACGAAGGCCTGGAAGCGCTGCAGCAGCGCTATGCACGCCGCGGGTTCGCGGTCCTCGGCTTCCCGTCCAACGATTTCAAGGGCCAGGAACCCGGTGACGAAGCGCAGATCCAGGAATTCTGCACGCTGACCTATGGCGTGAAGTTCCCGATGTTCGAGAAGGTCCACGTGGTCGGCGCGCAGGCCACCCCGCTGTACCAGCGCCTGACCGCGGCAACCGGCGTGGCGCCGGGCTGGAACTTCCACAAATACCTGGTCGGCCGCGACGGCAGGGTCATCGCCCAGTTCGCCAGCAAGGTCACGCCGGATGATCCGCAGCTGATCGCGGCCATCGACAAGGCACTGGCCGCGCCCGCCGCCACGCGTTGATATCCGGCACGGATGCCTCGACATCGACGGCATGCGTGCGACAATGCTTCTTTTCGCGCCGACGTCGGCGCCCAGTCACTTCCAGGAATGCAGCGAATGAAGATGGGAATGCGCGGCGCAGCGGCGTCGGTTCTGATTCTGGCGATGGGCACTTCGGGTGTCGCTCTGTCGCAACAACCGGCGGCCCCCGCAGCCGCCAAGGAGACCGCAACCTTGAATTCCCCCAAGCAGAAGCTCGGTTACGCCATCGGCCTGGATGTCGCCAAGTCGTTCACCCCGATCGCCGATGAAATCGACGTCGCTGCCCTGCGCACGGCCGTGGAGCGTTCGTTCGAAGGCCTGCAGCCGCAGATCACCCAGGAGCAGGCCAAGGCCACCGATGCCGCCCTGCGCCAGGTCGTGATGGCCCGCAGCGGCCAGCAGGTGCCGGGCGTTGCGCCGGGCTCTCAGCCGCCGAAGGTCGATCGGGTGAAGGTCGCACAGATGATCGGCTCCTACTCGGTGGGTCCGTCGCTGGCACAGCTGAAGGACGACATTGACGTTGCGTCGCTGTTTGACGCAATCAGCACTGGTCTGAGCAAGGGCCAGCCGAAGATGACCGAGGCTGACGCCACGGCCACCATCCAGGCGTTCATGGGCGCCAAGCAGGCCGAAATGCAGGCCAAGGCTGCCCAGGCTGCACAGACCAACCGTCAGGAAGGCAACGCATTCCTGGCCAAGAACAAGACCCAGCCGGGCGTGGTGACCACGGCCTCGGGGCTGCAGTACCAGGTGATCCGCCCGGGCAGCGGCGAGCGTCCGCTGCCGACCAGCAAGGTGCGCGTGAACTACGAAGGCAAGCTGCTCGACGGCACCGTCTTTGACAGCTCCGCCAGCCGTGGCCCGGCCGAGTTCGGCCTGGACCAGGTGATCAAGGGCTGGACCGAAGGCGTCGCGCTGATGCCGGTCGGCTCCAAGTACCGCTTCTGGATCCCGGGCGAGCTGGCCTACGGTGAGAACGGCACCCCGGGCGGCCCGATCGGTCCGAACGCCACGCTGACCTTCGACGTCGAACTGCTGGGCGTCCTGCCGTAAGCCACCACGGAGCCTGCACGGACATGCGCGTTGCGATTTTCGGTACCGGTTACGTCGGCCTGGTGACGGGCACCTGCCTGGCCGATGTCGGCCACCAGGTGATCTGCGTCGATATCGACCAGGGCAAGGTCGATGGCCTGAACCAGGGCATCATCCCGATCTATGAGCCGGGCCTGGAGCCGATGGTGAAGGCCAACCACGCTGCGGCGCGGCTGGCGTTCACCACTGATGCGGCCGCGGCGATCGCGCATGGCCAGGTGGTGTTCATCGCCGTGGGCACACCGCCGGACGAGGATGGCAGCGCCGACCTGCAGTACGTGCTGGCCGTGGCCCGCACCATCGGCCGGCACATGAGCGTGCCGACCGTGGTGGTCAACAAGTCGACGGTGCCGGTCGGCACCGCCGACAAGGTCCGTGCAGCGATCACCGACGAACTCGCGGCGCGCGGCGCCGACATCGCCTTCGATGTGGTCTCCAACCCGGAGTTCCTGAAGGAAGGCGACGCGGTCGCCGACTGCATGCGACCGGACCGCATCATCATCGGTGCCACCAGCGACGAGTCGGTGGCGGTGATGCGTCGCCTGTATGCACCGTTCAACCGCAACCACGACCGCGTGGTGGAGATGGACGTACGCTCGGCCGAGCTGACCAAGTACGCCGCCAACGCGATGCTGGCGACCAAGATTTCGTTCATGAACGAGATCGCCAACATTGCCGAGCGTGTCGGCGCCGACGTCGAGCAGGTCCGCCAGGGGATCGGCTCGGACCCGCGCATCGGCTGGCATTTCATCTATCCGGGCGCCGGTTACGGTGGCTCGTGTTTCCCCAAGGATGTGCAGGCGCTGGCCCGCACCGCCCAGCAGAGCGGCCTGGAGCCGAAGCTGCTGAACGCGGTGGAAGCGGTCAACGATGCGCAGAAGGGCCACCTGTTCGCCCTGGTCCAGCGCCACTACGACAAGGGCGAGGGCGTGCGCGGCAGGACGTTCGCCGTGTGGGGGCTGGCCTTCAAGCCGAATACCGACGACATGCGCGAGGCCTCCAGCCGCCGCCTGCTGGCGCAGCTGTGGGAGGGTGGGGCGACCGTACGTGCGTTCGACCCCGAAGCCATGCACGAAGCGCAGCGCATCTTCGGTGAGCGCGATGATCTGGTGTTCTGTGACAGCGCCGATGACGCGCTGCAGGGCGCCGATGCGTTGATCGTGGTGACCGAATGGAAGCAGTTCCGCAGCCCTGATTTTTCGATGCTGCGCGAACGGCTGAAGGACGCGGTCGTGTTCGACGGCCGCAACCTGTACGACCCCGCCGAGGTCGAAGCGGCGGGCCTGGCGTACTACGGCATCGGCCGGGGGCGTTCACTGCATGTCTGAGCTGCCGACCGAACGCGAGCAGGCGCTGGAAGCGCGCCTGGTCGAGCTGGAGATGCGTGTGTCCTTCCAGGAACACGCGCTGGCCGAACTGAGCGACGCACTGGCCGATGCGCGGATGCAGGGCACCCGCAACGCCGATGTGCTGCGCGTGCTGCTGGAAGACCTGGGCAAGGTCCGCAACGCACTGAATTCCTCCGATCCGGCGAGCGAACCGCCGCCGCCGCACTACTGATCCATACCCTTATCTATGAGCGATACCCTCCGCGACCAGTTACTGGGCCTGGGCTTCAAGCCCGCGCCCAAGCCCGAGCGCAAGAATGATGGCCCCCGCCGTGATGGCCGCCCGCAGGGCAAGGGCGGCAACGGCAATGGAAAGCCGCAGGGCGCAGGCAAGGGCGAGCACACGCCCGGTGAGCGTCGCGGTCCCGGTGGTGCGCCGGGCAAGCCGGGGCAGCACCGTGGACAGGGCCCGCGCAGGCCGCGCAGTGCCGAGGAGATGGATCTGGCCAAGGCCTATGCCATCCGTGCGCAGAAGGAGAAGGAAGAGCGCATCGAAGCCGAGCGCCTGAAGCAGGAGGAAGCGCGCCAGCGCCGCGAGGCGAAGGCGAAGCTGGAAGAACTGCTGAAGGACAAGGGCCTGAATGACGAGGCGGCCGACATCGCGCGGCACTTCCCGTATGGCGGCAAGATCAAGCGGATCTATGTCACCGCGGCACAGCTGACCGCGCTCAATGCCGGCGAGCTGGGCGTGGTGCAGCTCAATGGCCGCTATCTGCTGGTCACCGCCGAGGTGCTGAACCAGGCCGAAGCCGTGTTCGCGGCCTCGGTGGCGCTGAAGGTCGATCCGGATGCCCCGGCCGAGGACGATCCCTACGCCGATCCGCAGTACCAGGTGCCGGATGACCTGGTCTGGTAAGCCTGCACCGCAGTGATCGGCAACGCCGGGCAATGCCCGGCGTTGCTGTTTCTGCGCGGTCTATTCGGGATCGTAGTCGAGGTTGGAGGCGAGCCAGCGCTCGGCCTGGGCGCGATCCACGCCCTTGCGCCGCGCGTAGTCGCCCACCTGTTCGCGGCTGAGGCGGCCGACCACGAAGTACTGGCTCTGTGGATGGCTGAAGTAGTAGCCGGAGACGGCCGCGGTGGGCAGCATCGCGAAGCTCTCGGTCAGCGTCATGCCCGCGTTGGCTTCCGCCTGCAGCAGATCGAACAGGCGGCGCTTCTCGCTGTGCTCCGGGCACGCTGGATAGCCGGGGGCGGGCCGGATGCCGCGATACTTCTCGTCGATCAGCGCATCGTTGTCCAGCGCTTCGGTGCGGTCATAGCCCCAGAACTCGGTGCGCACCCGCTGGTGCAGGCGTTCGGCCAGTGCTTCGGCGAAGCGGTCGGCCAGGGCCTTGAGCAGGATCGCGTTGTAATCGTCGTGCTCGGCCTCGAAGCGCGCGACATGGGCATCGATGCCGATACCGGCGGTGACCGCGAACGCACCGATCCAGTCCTGTCGCCCGCTGTCGGCCGGTGCGATGAAGTCGGCCAGGCAGAAGTCGGGGCGCTCGGCAGGCTTGTCGACCTGCTGGCGCAGGAAGTGCAGGGTGGTCTCGCCCTGTGGATGCTGCACGCGGACATCGTCACCGACACTGTTGGCCGGCCACAGGCCGAACACTGCCTTGGCGGTCAGCCACTTCTCCGCGACGATGCGCGCCAGCATCGCCCGGGCGTCGCGGTACAGCTCGCTGGCCTGGGTGCCGACGATCTCGTCAGTGAGGATGGCCGGAAACTTGCCAGCCAGTTCCCAGGCCTGGAAGAACGGCGTCCAGTCGATGTAGTCGACCAGTTCCGACAGGGGATAGTCTTCGAACACATGCAGGCCGGGCTGGTTCGGCACCGGGGGCACATAACTGTCCCAGCCGCCCTGGAATTTCTGGCCGCGCGCGTGCTCCAGCGAGACCAGCCGCTTGGCATCGCCACGGTTGCGGTGACGGGCGCGGATCTCGGCGTAGTCGGCTTCATTGGCAGCAACGAAGCCCGCGCGCAGGTCGCGCGAGATCAGCGACTGGGCCACGCCCACCGCGCGCGAGGCATCCTTCACCCAAACCGTAGGGGCATGGTAGTGCGGGTCGATCTTCAACGCCGTGTGCGCGCGCGAGGTGGTGGCACCGCCGATCAGCAATGGCAGGTCGAATCCCTGGCGCTGCATCTCGCGGGCGACATGGCTCATTTCCTCCAGTGACGGCGTGATCAGCCCGGACAGGCCGATCAGGTCGGCCTTGTGCTCGCGGGCCGCATCGAGAATCTTCTGCGCCGGCACCATCACGCCCAGATCGACCACCTCGAAGTTGTTGCAGGCAAGGACCACGCCGACGATGTTCTTGCCGATGTCGTGCACATCGCCTTTCACGGTGGCCATGATGATGCGGCCGTTGCTCTTGGCGGTGTCACCGCTGCGGGCCTTCTCCGCCTCGATATAGGGCAGCAGGTAGGCCACCGCCTTTTTCATCACGCGGGCCGACTTCACCACCTGCGGCAGGAACATCTTGCCGGCACCGAACAGGTCGCCGACGACGTTCATGCCATCCATCAACGGCCCTTCGATCACGTCCAGTGGACGGCTGGAGGCCTGCCGTGCCAGCTCGGTGTCCTCTTCCACGAACGCATCCAGCCCGTGCACCAGGGCGTGGGCCAGGCGCTGCTCGACCGGCTTGGCGCGCCAGGCCATGTCTTCGCTCTTCACCTTGCCCTTGCTGCCCTTGTAGCGTTCGGCAATCTCCAGCAGGCGCTCGGTGGCGTCAGGGCGGCGGTTGAGGATCACGTCCTCCACGCGCTCGCGCAGGTCCGGCTCCAGTTCGTCATAGATCGGCATGGCACCGGCGTTGACGATGCCCATGTCCATGCCGGCGGCGATGGCGTGGTACAGGAAGACCGAATGGATCGCCTGGCGCACCGTTTCGTTGCCACGGAACGAGAACGACACGTTGGAAACGCCGCCGGAGACGTGGCAGTGCGGCAGGGTCTGCTTGATGATGCGCGTGGCTTCGATGAAGTCCACCGCGTAGTTGTCGTGCTCCTCGATGCCGGTGGCGACAGCGAAGATGTTCGGGTCGAAGATGATGTCCTGTGGCGGGAAGCCGATCTCATCGACCAGAATGCGGTAGGCGCGCGTACAGATCTCGACCTTGCGCGCACAGGTGTCGGCCTGGCCGCTTTCGTCGAACGCCATCACCACCGCTGCCGCGCCGTAACGCAGCACCTTGCGCGCGTGTTCGCGGAACAGGGCCTCGCCTTCCTTCAGCGAGATCGAATTGACCACGCTCTTGCCCTGCAGGCATTTCAGGCCGGCTTCGATCACGCTCCATTTGGACGAGTCGACCATCACCGGAATGCGGGCGATGTCGGGCTCGGACATGATCAGGTTGAGGTAGCGGGTCATCGCCGCCTCGGAGTCGATCAGGCCCTCGTCCATGTTGACGTCGAGGATCTGCGCGCCACTGGCCACTTGTTGCCGGGCCACGTCCACGGCCTCCTCGTAGCGGCCTTCCTTGATCAGCTTGCGGAACTGCGCGCTGCCGGTGACGTTGGTGCGCTCGCCGACGTTGACGAACAGCAGGTCCGGGCTGATGACCAGCGGTTCCAGGCCGGACAGGCGGGTGGGGCGGACAGGCGTCATGGCAGGCAGTGGCTCAGCAACGGCAGGGCGGGAAGTGCGGAACGGTGGCGGCGACGTTCATGCCGCCTGGTCCTGGCGGTCCGGCAGGACACGCGGTGGCAGGCCGGCCACCGCCTGGGCGATGGCACGGATGTGGTCGGGGGTGGACCCGCAGCAGCCGCCGACCAGGTTGAGCAGGCCATCGCGCGCGAAACCGCGCAGGGTCGCCGCCATTTCTTCGGGGGTCTCGTCATACTCGCCGAAGGCATTGGGCAGGCCGGCATTGGGATGCGCGCTGACATGGCAGTCGGCAACCTGCGACAGCGTTTCGACATGCGGGCGCATCGCATCGGCACCCAGCGCGCAGTTCAGGCCGATCGACAGGGGCCGCGCGTGTGCCAGCGAGGCGTGGAAGGCTTCGGCGGTCTGGCCGGACAGGGTGCGGCCGGAGGCATCGGTGATCGTGCCGGAGATCATCACCGGCAGGCGCGCACCGCGCGCATCGAAGGCTTCCTCCACCGCATACAGCGCCGCCTTGGCGTTGAGCGTGTCGAAGATGGTTTCGACCATGAGGGTGTCCGCGCCGCCGTCGATCAGGCCATCGATGGCTTCGCGGTAGGTGTCGCGCAGCTCATCGAAACTGGTGTTGCGGAAGCCCGGATCGTTGACGTCGGGACTGATCGATGCGGTGCGGCTGGTGGGGCCAAGCACGCCGATCACGAAGCGCGGCTTGCCGGGCGTGGTGGCTTCAACGGCATCGCAGCAGGCGCGGGCCACGGCGGCGCCGGCCTTGTTCAGTTCGTACACCAGATGCTCGAGGTGGTAGTCGGCCTGGCTGACCGAGGTGGCGTTGAAGGTATTGGTTTCCACCAGGTCCGCGCCGGCTTCCAGGTAGGCGGTGTGGATGTCGGCGATGACCTGCGGCCGGGTGAGCAGCAACAGGTCGTTGTTGCCCTTCAGATCGTGGCCCTGCGGCGCGGCGTGGTCGCAGCCCGGCCCGTGCAGGTGATCGTAGCCATCGGCGAAACGCTCACCGCGGTAGTCGCCTTCCTGCAGGCCATGGCGCTGGATCATCGTGCCCATCGCTCCGTCGATGATCAGGATCCGCTCGCGCAGCGCGCCCAGCAGGGCATTGGCACGTTCGGGGTGCAACCAGGGCAGGACGGGCATGATGATTTCGGACTCAGGGCTTGTTGGCGATCAGCGAGATCACTTCGAAGTGCGGCGGCCGCTTCTCGCGGGTGACCGTCTCCAGGCTGGAAACCTGCAGGCCGGCCTTGTCGACGAACTTCTTCAGTTCCTTGTCGCTGAAACCCAGGTTGACGTGACCATAGGCTTCCACCGCTGCCTTGTGTTCGTGGCGCGCCAGGCTGCACAGCAGCAGGCGGCCGCCCGGGCGCAGCACGCGCGCGGCTTCGGTGACGGCCTGCGCCGGCTTGCTGGCGTAGGTCAGTGCGTGCATCAGCACCACCAGGTCGAAGCTGCGGTCCTTGAAGGGCAGGGCATGCATGTCACCCTCGCGCACTTCCACATTGGGCAGGCGGCGCAGGCGTTCACTGGCAGCGGCCACCACGCGCGCGCTGGTGTCGATGCAGATGTAGCGCTTGGCATGCGGTGCCACCAGTTCGGCCAGCACGCCGTCGCCGGACGCGATATCGAGCACGTCGCCGGTTTCCAACAGGGGCAGGGCGGTACGCGCCAGCGCCTCCCAGGTGCGGCCCGGAGAATAGTGACGTTCCATGTCGCCGGCCACGCTGTCGGCCCAGTTCTGGTCCGCGGCGCGGCTGGCCAGCACGGCGGCGACCCGTTCAGCGTCCTGTCGCAGCAGTGGATCGTCGCTTCCGTTGCTCAAGGCATGCCACAATGCGCGCTGCGCCGGATCCAGCTGCGCTTCGTCGAAGCGGTAGTAGGCCGACACGCCGGCGCGGCGGTCGCGGACCAGGCCCGCTTCCTTCAGGCGCGCCAGGTGAGTGGACACGCGCGGCTGGGCCAGCCGGGTGATCGCCGAAAGCTCGGCCACGGTCAGCTCTTCCTGCTCCAGCAGCGCCAGCAGGCGCACCCGCGTCGCATCGGCGAACACCTTCAGGCGGGTTGACCAGTCTTCCAGATCCATGAATATCTACCTATCGCGATATAGAGATATATTCGCTGGATCGGCCGCCGTGGTCAAGTCGGTGGCGTATGGAAACTCCCCGGGCCCCGGTACAATCGGCACACCTGGGCGCGCGCTGCGCGGCCATAACCTCATGTACCCGGGAGGGTGTTGTGGATTTCAGCTTTACTGAAGAGCAGTTGATGCTGCAGGACGTGGCGCGGCGCATCGCGCAGGAGAAGATCGCCCCGAGCGCGGAGCATCATGACCGTACCGGCGAGTTCCCGCTGGAGAACATCCGCCTGCTGGGCGAGAACGGCCTGATGGGCATCGAGGTACCGACCGAATACGGCGGCGCCGGCATGGATCCGATCGCGTATGTGCTGGCGATGGTGGAGGTCGCCGCTGGCGACGCGGCCCATTCGACCATCATGTCGGTCAACAATTCGCTGTTCTGCAACGGCATCCTGACCCACGGCAGCGAGGAGCAGAAGCAGAAGTACGTGCGCGCCATCGCGGAGGGCGAGGCCATCGGTGCATTCGCCCTGACCGAGCCGCAGTCCGGTTCGGATGCGACCGCCATGCGTTGCCGCGCGGTCAAGCAGGCCGACGGCACCTACGTCATCAACGGCAAGAAGAGCTGGATCACCTCCGGCCCGGTGGCCCGGTACATCGTGTTGTTCGCGATGAGCGAGCCGGACAAGGGCGCGCGTGGCATCACGGCTTTCCTGGTCGACACCGAAAAGGCCGGCTTCGGCCGTGGCAAGACCGAGCCGAAGCTGGGCATCCGTGCCTCGGCGACCTGCGAGATCGAATTCAACGATTACGTCGCCCAGCCGGAAGACGTGCTGGGCCAGGAGGGCGAGGGCTTCAAGATCGCCATGGGCGTGCTCGATGCCGGGCGCATCGGCATCGCATCGCAGGCCATCGGCATCGCCCGTGCCGCTTATGAAGCGACGCTGGAGTATGTGAAGGAGCGCAAGGCGTTTGGCGCGCCGATCGGTACTTTCCAGATGACCCAGGCCAAGATCGCCGACATGAAGTGCAAGCTGGACGCAGCCCTGCTGCTGACGCTGCGCGCGGCATGGGTGAAGGGCCAGGGCAAGCGTTTCAGCAATGAAGCGGCCATCGCCAAGCTGACGGCGTCGGAAGCGGCGATGTGGATCACCCACCAGGCCGTGCAGATCCATGGTGGCATGGGCTACTCCAAGGAAATGCCGCTGGAGCGCTACTTCCGCGATGCCAAGATCACCGAGATCTACGAGGGCACCTCGGAGATCCAGCGCCTGGTGATCGCCCGCAACGAGACCGGGCTGCGCTGAGTCGAAACGGCTGCGCCGCTGCAACAGCGGCGCAGCCGGTAGATCCATGCCCTGCATGCACGGGCCTGTTGGTCGGGCGATGCCGATCTGTTCCAATGCAGGGCCTTTTTTACAGGTTCTGCAGAGATGATCTATCGAGGTTGGGGAATCCTGACACTGGTGACGCCGATCGCAGCGATCCTGCTGCTGGCTTACCTCTTCCCGCACGATGGCCCCCGGGGCAACATCCCGCTGCCCCAGGTGCTGCTGGGGGCAGGCATTGGTGCAACCGTGAACGTGCTGCTGGGCTTGTGGCTCAACCGTACTCCCCGGCAGAAAGGGGAAACTGCGCCCCACCACTTCTTCTTCGTACCCATGCAATGGGCCGCGCTGGTTCTGCTGGCGGTGTGCGTGGCGGTCGCGCTGCTGCGCTGATCTGCTCTGGCATCCCCCCGCGATAAACAAAAAAGGCCCCGGATCGCTCCGGGGCCTTTTCGTTGCAGCGCAGGGTGGATCAGCGATCCGGACGATGCGCTGCTTCGCCCTCACGCTGGCGGCTGAGGAATTCCTTCGACGGCTCGTCCAGCTTGTCGCCGAGCATGCGCCGCACGACCACGAAGAAGACCGGGATCATCAGCAGGCCGAGCAGGGTGGCGAACAGCATGCCGCCGATCACGCCGGTACCGATGGCGTGACGGGAGTTGGCGCCGGCGCCGCTGGAGATCGCCATCGGGATCACGCCCATGATGAACGCGAAGGACGTCATCAGGATCGGGCGGAAGCGCAGGCGTGCCGCCTCGATGGTGGCATCGCGCAGGTTCTTGCCCGCTGCACGCTGCTCCACCGCGAACTCCACGATCAGGATCGCATTCTTCGCCGCCAGGCCGATAACGGTGATGAGGCCGATCTTGAAGAACAGGTCGTTCGGCAGGCCACGCATCATCGACAGGCCGATGGCACCGAGCACGCCCAGTGGCACCACCAGCAGCACCGCTACCGGGATCGACCAGCTTTCATACAGCGCCGCCAGGCACAGGAACACCACCACGATGGACAGCACCAGCAGCAGCGTCGCTGCGTTGCCGGCCAGGATTTCCTGGTAGGACATGCCCGACCAGTCGTAGCCGAAGCCGGCCGGCAGGTCGTTGTTGACGATGCTCTCCATGGTCTGCATCGCCTCACCCGAGCTGGTGCCCGGCGCCTGCGAGCCGACGATGTTGATCGCCGAATAGCCGTTGTAGCGGCTCAGTGACGGCGATGCGGACACCCATTCGGACTTGACCACGGTGCTCAGCGGGATCATCGCGTTGGTGCCGTCGGCGTTGGTGGTCAGGCTGGAGGGGCTGTAGAAGCTCTTCAGCGACTCCTGGCCGGTGCGGTACGGGCCATCGGCCTGCATGGTCACGCGCTTGATGCGGCCTTCGTAGAAGAAGTCGTTGACGTACACCGGCGCCAGCATCAGCTGGATGGTGCTGTACACGTCCGACACCGACATGCCCATCGACTGCGCCTGCACGCGATCCACGTGCAGCTGCAGCTGCGGAGCGTTCTCCAGGCCGTTCGGACGCACGCCAACCAGTGCTTCAGGCTTCTGCGCCGCCTGGCCAAGCAGGATGTTGCGGGCCTGCGTCAGCTGCTCGTAGCCGGCACCACTACGGTCCTGCAGCCACATGTCGAAGCCACCGAACTGGCCCAGGCCCTGCACTGTCGGCAGGTTGACCACGAAGATCTGCGCTTCCTTGATGCCGTAGAACGCGCCGTTCATGTTCTGGATGAACTCCGGCGCGGTGAACTCGCGTTCTTCCCACGGCTTCAGGCGGATGAAGCCCATGCCCACGTTCTCGCCGGAACCGACGAAGCTGAAGCCGGCCACCTGCAGCATGCCTTCAAAGCCATCCTGCTTTTCCAGAATGCCGCGCATCTGCGCGAACACCTCGTTGGTCTGGCCCTTGGTCGAGCCCGGGGGCAGCTGCACGATCGCCAGCGCATAGCCCTGGTCTTCTTCCGGCAGGAAGCTGCCCGGCATGCGCGTGAACAGGAAGCCGCACAGCGCGGTCAGTACCACGAACAGGATCATCCAGCGCGGGGCATGGCGCACCGCCGAGGTGATGTGGCCCACGTAGGTGTGGCTGATCTTGTCGTAGTACTTGTTGAAGGTGCGGTAGACGATGTTCGGGTTGTCGTTGTGCGTCGGCTTCAGGAAGGTCGCGCACAGCGCCGGGGTGAAGCCCAGCGCCAGGAAGGCCGAGAACGCCATCGAGATGGCGATGGTCAGCGCGAACTGCTTGTAGATTTCGCCGGCGGCACCGCCCTGCAGTGCGGACGGGATGAACACCGCTGCCAGCACGACGGTGATCGCCACCACCGCGCCGGTGATCTGGGTCATCGCCTTCTGCGTGGCCGGCTTCGGCGCCAGGCCTTCCTCGCTCATGATGCGTTCGACGTTCTCGATCACCACGATGGCGTCGTCGACCACGATGCCGATCGCCAGCACCATCGCGAACAGGGTCAGCTGGTTGATCGTGAATCCGATCATCCACATGCCCAGGAAGGTACCCAGCAGGGCGACCGGGATGACCAGGGTCGGGATCAGGGTGGCGCGGAAGTTCTGCAGGAAGATCAGCATCACCAGGAACACCAGCAGCACCGCTTCGAACAGCGTCTTGACCACTTCCTGGATCGAGATCTTGACGAAGGTCGTGCTGTCGTACGGCGAGAACCAGGTCACGCCGGCCGGGAAGCTGGGCTGCAGTTCGTCCATCTTGGCGCGCACCGCATCGGCCACGTTCAGGGCGTTGGCGCCCGGCAGCAGCTGGATGGCGAAGGCACCGGTCGGCTTGCCGTTGTACTGGGTGTCGAAGCCGTAGTTGTTGGCACCGAAGGCGACGCGGGCGATGTCCTTGAGCAGCACGCGCGAGCCATCGGCATTGGCGCGCAGGATGATGTTCTCGAACTCCTGCGGCGAGCTGAAACGTCCCTCAGCCGACACGGTGGCGGTGAAGTGCTGGCCTTCCGGCGACGGGTCCGAGCCCAGCGCACCGGCGGCGAACTGCACGTTCTGCGCACGCACGGCAGCCAGGACCTGGCTGGCCGAGAGACCATAACCCTGCATCTTCTCCGGGTTCAGCCAGATGTTCATGGCGTACTCGGAACCGAACTGCTGGGTGCTGCCGACGCCGGGAATGCGCGAGACCTGGTCGAGCACGCGCGAACCGACGATGTCGTTCAGCGCGTCACGGTTGATCGCCGCCGTATCCGACTGCAGGGCCACGACCATCAGGAAGCCGGCATTGGCCTTGGCCACCACCACGCCCTGCTGGGTCACCTCCGACGGCAGTCGTGGCGTCGCCAGCGACACCTTGTTCTGCACCTGCACCTGGGCGATGTCCGGATCGGTACCGGTCTCGAAGGTGAGGGTGATCTGCGCGCGGCCATTGGACGAGGACGAAGAGCTGAAGTACAGCAGGTGATCGATACCGGTCAGCTGCTGCTCGATCACCTGGGTGACCGATTTTTCGGTGGTGTCCGCGCTGGCGCCCGGATAGGTGGCCGAGACGGTCACCTGTGGCGGAGCGATGTTGGGATAGGACTCCACGCCCAGGTTGAGGATCGCGATCACGCCGCTGAGCGAGATCAGGATCGCTACCACCCAGGCGAAGACTGGATGTTCGATGAAAAATTTAGGCATGACGGAAGGTTCCCGTTACTGCTTGTTCGAGTCGGTGGCGGCCGGCGCGGCCTTGTCGGCTGCGTCGGTCTGGGCCGGAGCCTTGTCGGCGGCAGCGGCGGGTGCGGCCGGGCCGGCACCGCCGGCCGCGGGCTTGCCGGCGGCGTCCTGCCCCGGCGTCCAGGGCTTGGCGACGGCCGGGCTGCCTTCCTTGACCTTCTGCACGCCGGCCACGATCACCTTGTCGCCGGCGGCCAGGCCATCACTGACCAGCCAGTTGCCGCCCTGTGCGCCTTCGGTCTTGACGTTCTTGCGCGCCACCTTGCCATCAGCACCGACCACCATCACGTAGCCGCCCGTGGTGTCGCGCAGCAGCGCCTGCTGCGGCACCAGGTAGGCATTGTTGCGCTCGCCGAGGTTGGCCTGGAAGCTGACGAAGGCTCCCGGCAGCAGGATCTGCTGCGGATTGGGCAGCAGCGCACGCAGCGACACCGCGCCGGTGGCCGGGTCGACCGTAGTCGAGGAGAAGTCGAGGGTTCCCGGCTCGCTGTAGGTGCTGCCATCGGCCAGCTTCACGTTGACGGTGGCCTTGCCGTCGCCGGCCAGGGCCAGGGCGCCCTTGGCCTGCTGCGCGCGCAGCTGGGTCAGCTCGTCCACGCTGAGCGAGAAGTTGACGTACAGCGGATCGAGCTGGTCAACGGTGGTCAGCAGGGTCACGTCGCCCTGGCCAACCAGTGCGCCCTCGGTCACCTGCTGCTTGTTGGCCACGCCGCTGATCGGCGCGGTCACTTCGGCGTAGCCCAGGTTGATCCGCGAGGAGGTCACCGCCGCTTCGGCCTGCTTGACCGCGGCCAACGCAGTGCGCTCGGCCGATTCGGCGTTGTCCAGGTCGGACTTGGAGACGAACTGCTGCGGTGCCAGCGAGCGGGCACGATCGGCCGCCACCTTGGCGTTGGCGTAGGTGGCGCGCGCCGACGCCAGCTGGGCCTCGGACGCGTTCAGCGAGGCGCGCAGCGGTGCCGGGTCGATCAGGAACAGGGTCTGCCCCTGCTTGACCTGGGAGCCTTCCTGGTAGACGCGCTTGAGCAGCACGCCCGGCACGCGTGCGCGGACATCGGCACTGCGGAACGGCGACAGGCGGCCGACCAGCTCGCGCTGCAGCGGCAGGGTCTGCGGCTTCGCATCGATCACGCCCACCTCCGGCGGCGGGGGTGTCTGCTGTTCCGGTTTCTTGCAGGCAGCCAGCGCGACAGCAACGGCGCACGTCAAGGCAAGGGTGCGGAGTGGGGCGGTCATCAGGAGGAACTCCGGGGTTGGTTTGTAGACGGGGCCGGCGACGGTTGCGGCGCAAACGCGCGCAGGAAGCTGTCGACGGAGAACTCTGCCCAGCGCCGACGCAGGAGCGCGTCATCACGATGGGGGGTATGGAAGCGCTGTTTGTCGAAATCCTGACCGGCGATCATGCTCAGCAGCAGTTCGGCCATGAAGTGCGGGTCGTCATGCCGGAGCAGGCCACGCCTGCAAACGGTTTCAATCCATTCAGAAAGATGAAGTGTCAGCGCGCCAGCACCATGCCGGTACAGCGCCCGGGCCTCTTCGGGGAACTGGGCGGCATCTGCAGCGATCAGCCGGCAGGCCTGGCCGACATGCGGTTGGTTGAAATGCTCCAGGAAGTCGATGGCGAACTGCAACAGGCTGGCACGCAGGTCGTCACTGCGGAGTGCACGCAGCATTGCCCCCGTCGCGTGTCCCACATGCCGCTGCATCACCCGCCGCAGCAGTTCCTGCTTGCTGCCATAGCGCGAGTACAGGGTCTGCTTGGAGCAGCCGGCCTGCTGGGCCACCGCATCCATGCTCATCTGCATGCCCTGCCGGGCCAGCAGTTCGCGCACGGCATCGAACACGCGCTCATCGCGCGCATCGAGGGCAACGGGGAAGTAGGCCGGGTTCACGCGGTGGACTATACCGTCCAGTTCAGGATTGTGGAATCGAAACGACGTTCCCGCGTGTGTCTTCCGGTAACACGCTTTGCCGATCCTGTCGGCAAGGCGGCCGCCCCCCGTTCGCTCCGTACCTGGGCGAACTGAATAGGCGTCTAAACCGCAGCAAACCCGAATCTGCTTATTCCGTCCTGCAGCAAGGCCTTTTCGCGCGGGAGGGCTACAATTTCATTTTCCCAACTGAGCAAGCGCATCGCTCTGCCATGAAACCGCAAAAAACCGCAGCCAAGACCGTGAAAAACAAGACCAAACCAGCTGAGTCGGAGGTCGCAGTGACCGCTGGTTTCTCCCTGGAGCCGGTATACACGGCCTTGCGCAAGCGTTACCCGGCGGCCGCCCAGGCCGAAGCAGTGGCGTTTGCCGCTGACTTCTACAAGCGCATGGAGGCGGACGAGTTCCCGCACCACAGCGCTGAAGAGTGGGCCGCGCTCGCGGCCGAGACGCTGGAGTTCGCCCGTGCCCGCAAGGCCGGCAAGGCCAACGTGCGCGTGTTCAATCCGACGGTGAAGGCGAACGGTTGGGAATCGCCGCACACCGTGCTGCAGATCATCAACGACGACATGCCGTTCCTGGTCGACACCGTGACCATGTCACTGGCCGAACAGGGCGTGGGCGTGCACGTGCTCGGCCACCCGGTGCTGCGCTTCACCCGCGACAAGGCCGGCAAGCTGGTCAAGGTCGGCGAGGGCGAGGCCGAATCGGTGATGCTGCTGGAGATCGACCGCCAGCCGGCCGATGCCATGGCCGCCATCGAGCAGGCCATCGGCAAGGCGCTGGACGAAGTGCGGGCGATCGTGCGCGATTGGCAGCCGATGAAGGACAAGGCACTGGCACTGGCCGACGATCTGGGCAGCCGTGCGCTGCCGGTCGACGATGCCTCGCGCAGGGAAGCGCAGGAGTTCCTGCGCTGGGCCGCCGACAACCACTTCACCTTCTTCGGCTACCGCGAGTACCGCGTCGAGAAGCAGGGCAAGGAAGACGTGCTGGCGCCGCTGAACGAGACCGGCCTGGGCCTGATGCGCGGCAAGGACAAGTCCGCCGCACGCCCGGTCAAGACGCTCGCCGCCCAGGGCCTCAACGCCACGTCGGGGCTGAAGGACGCGCTGATCCTGACCAAGACCAATGCGCGCTCCCGCGTGCACCGCGCCGGCTACATGGACTACATCGGCGTGCTGGAATTCGACGCCAAGGGCAGGATCATCGGCGAGCAGCGCTTCCTCGGCCTGTTCACCTCCAGTGCCTACAACCGCCGCCCGTGGGAAATCCCGCTGGTGCGCCAGCGCCACGAATACGTGATGAAGCAGTCCGGCCTGGCCGCGTCCAGCCACAGCGGCAAGGCACTGCGCCACATCCTGGAAACCCTGCCGCGCGAAGAACTGTTCCAGTCCAGCGAGGACGAACTGTTCCGCACCGCGATGGGCGTGCTGGGCCTGCAGGAGCGCGTGCGCAGCCGCCTGTTCCTGCGCCGTGACAAGTACAGCCGATTCATCTCCGCGCTGGTCTACCTGCCGCGCGAGCGCTTCAACACCGACGTGCGCCTGCGCATCGAGGCGATGCTGAAGGAAGCGCTGCATGGCGAGTACGTCGACAGCTCGGTGGTGCTGGGTGAATCGCCGCTGGCGCAGGTGCATCTGATCGTGCGCCCGAAGCCCGGCGAGATGCTTGACGTGGATACCGCCGAACTGGAGCGCAAGCTCGCCCAGGTGCTGCGCAACTGGCAGGACGACCTGCGCGAAGCGCTGGTGGCCCGTCATGGCGAAAGCGAAGGCCTGCGCATCGCGGCCCGCATCGGCAAGGCACTGCCGGCCGGCTACATCGAAGACAACAGCACCGCAGTTGCCGCCAACGACGTCAGCCAGCTCGACGCGCTGACCGGTCCGGACGATCTGCGCCTGAGCCTGCAGGCGGTGCCGCGCGAAAGCGGCGATGGCCTGCGCCTGAAGCTGTACCGCCAGCTGGACGACATTCCGCTGTCCGACGCGCTGCCGATGATGGAGAACATGGGCCTGCGCGTGATCGCCGAGCG
Source organism: Stenotrophomonas maltophilia (assembly GCF_025642255.1). NCBI lineage: Bacteria > Pseudomonadati > Pseudomonadota > Gammaproteobacteria > Lysobacterales > Lysobacteraceae > Stenotrophomonas > Stenotrophomonas maltophilia. Next base: position 2,626,174 of record NZ_CP106759.1, on the reverse strand, counting down.
CCCGTACCGCCTGTCGGTCGACAACGCTCCGGTATACGTGCAGGACTTCGAGGTCGAATCGACGGCCGGTGCGATCGATGCCGCCAGCGTCGACGAAGCATTCGGCGAAACCTTTGCCCGCGTCTGGCACGGTGATGCCGAGAACGATGGCTTCAACCGCCTGGTGCTGGCCGCCGGCCTGCACTGGCGCCAGGTCGCCATGCTGCGCGGCTACTGCAAGTATCTGCTGCAGACCGGCGTGCCGTTCTCGCAGGCGTACGTGGAAGGCACGTTCGCCCGCTATCCGCTGCTGGCGCGCCTGCTGGTCGAACTGTTCGAAGCGCGCTTCGATCCGGCCACCGGCCACGAGAGCAAGGACGACATCGCGGCCGGCCAGGCCCAGTTGAAGGCCCACTTCGATGTGCTGGCCGCCGGCGACGAGGCCACCCTGAAGGTGCTCAAGACCGTGGTCGATGCCCGCAAGGGTGACCGCGACGCGCAGATGCAGGCCGCGCGCGATGCGCTGCTGAAGCTGATGGACCGCGTGTCGAGCCTGGACGAAGACCGCATCCTGCGTTCGTTCATGGGCGTGATCGATGCCACCCTGCGTACCAGCTACTACCAGACCGACGCCAATGGCCAGCACGGCCATGTGATCAGCTTCAAGTTCGACTCGGCGCTGGTGCCGGACCTGCCGAAGCCGCGTCCGTACCGCGAGATCTTCGTCTACGGTCCGCGCGTGGAAGGTACCCACCTGCGCTTCGGCGCGGTGGCCCGTGGCGGCCTGCGCTGGTCGGACCGTCGCGAAGACTTCCGTACCGAAGTGCTGGGTCTGGTCAAGGCGCAGATGGTCAAGAACACCGTCATCGTGCCGGTCGGTGCGAAGGGCGGCTTCTTCGCCAAGACCCCGCCGGTGAACGGCGACCGCGACGCGATCTTCGCCAACGGCGTGGCCTGCTACAAGCTGTTCATCCAGGGCCTGCTGGACATCACCGACAACATCGTCAACAACAAGATCGTGCCGCCGGTGGATGTCGTGCGGCACGACATGGACGATCCGTACCTGGTGGTGGCCGCCGACAAGGGCACGGCGACCTTCTCCGATATCGCCAACGGCCTGGCCATCGCGCACGGCTTCTGGATGGGCGATGCGTTCGCCTCCGGTGGTTCGGTGGGGTACGACCACAAGGGCATGGGCATCACCGCGCGCGGTGCATGGGAGTCGGTCAAGCGCCACTTCCGTGCGCTCGGCCGTGACAGCCAGAGCCAGGACTTCACCGCGGTCGGCGTCGGCGACATGTCCGGCGATGTGTTCGGCAACGGCATGCTGTTGTCGCGCCACATCCGCCTCGTCGCGGCATTCGACCACCGCCATATCTTCCTTGACCCGAACCCGGACGCGGCGACCTCGTTCGTCGAGCGTGAGCGCATGTTCACCGTGCCGCGTTCGAGCTGGGCAGACTACGACGCCAAGCTGATCAGCAAGGGCGGCGGCGTGTACCCGCGCAGCCTGAAGTCGATCGAGATCACCCCCCAGGTGCGTGAAGCGCTGGGCCTGGACGAGAACGTCAAGGCGCTGTCGCCGAACGACCTGATGAGCGCGATCCTGAAGGCACCGGTGGACCTGCTGTGGAACGGCGGCATCGGCACCTACGTGAAGGCCGCCAGCGAGCAGCACAGCGATGTCGGCGACCGTGCCAACAACGCACTGCGCGTGAACGGTGGCGAGCTGCGCTGCAAGGTGGTGGGCGAGGGCGGCAACCTCGGCATGACCCAGCTGGGCCGTATCGAGGCCGCGCAGGCCGGCGTGCTGCTCAACACGGACTTCATCGACAACTCGGCCGGCGTGGATACGTCGGACCATGAAGTCAACATCAAGATCCTGCTCAATGATGTGGTGCGGGCGAAGAAGCTGACGGTCGACCAGCGCAACAAGCTGCTGGCCTCGATGACCGATGAAGTCGCCGACCTGGTGCTCAACGACAACTATCGCCAGAACCAGGCGCTGAGCCTCATGGAGCGGATGGCGGTCAAGCGCCTGGGTTCCAAGCAGCACTTCATCCGCACCCTGGAACAGCAGGGTCTGCTGGACCGGCAGATCGAGTTCCTGCCGTCCGATGCCGAGCTGTCCCAGCGCAAGGCGCGCGGCCAGGGCCTGACCCGTCCGGAGCTGTCGGTGCTGCTGTCCTACTCCAAGCTGGTGGCGTTCAACCAGCTGCTGGAGTCGGATATTCCGGAAGATCCGTACCTCTCCAAGGAGCTGCTGCGCTACTTCCCCACGCCGCTGCAGAAGAAGTACGCCGATGCGATGGAGCGTCACCGCCTGAAGCGCGAGATCATCGCCACGGCGGTGACCAACCAGACCATCAACCGCATGGGCGCAACGTTCCTGATGCGCATGCAGGAAGACACCGGCCGCTCCATCGCCGAGGTCGCCAAGGCCTACACCATCAGCCGCGAGACGCTGGATGCGCGCGCGCTGTGGGCGCAGATCGACGCCCTCGACGGCAAGGTGCCGGAGTCGGTGCAGATCGACGCGCTGGAGGTGATCTGGAAGCTGCAGCGTTCGTTCGTGCGCTGGCTGCTGTCGCGTCCGGGTGCGATGCCGGGCATCACTGAAGCGGTCAACCGCTATCAGGGCCCGTTCAACGACATCCGTGTCGCGTCGGGTGTGCTGCCGGACTCGCAGCGTCCGACCTACGAGGCGCTGGTGGCCGAGTGGAAGGAGAAGGGCCTGCCGTCCGCGCTGGCACAGCAGCTGTCCGAGCTGCACTTCCTGGAACCGGCGTTCGACATCATCGAACTGGCCCGTACCCGCAAGCTGAAGCCGGTGGACGTGTCCAAGGTGCACTTCCGCCTGGGCGATGCCCTGCAGTTGCCGTGGCTGTTCGAGCAGGTCGATGCACTGGAAGTCAACGGCCGTTGGCATGCGGTGGCACGTGGCGTGCTGCGCGACGAGCTGGCCGCCAACCATCGCAACCTGGCCGGTCAGGTGCTCGCCACCAAGGGCGGCAGTGCCGAGGCCAAGGTGGCTGCATGGATGGGCCGCGATGACAACAGCCTGCGCTTCACCCTGGCAATGCTGGCGGAACTGGCCGAGCAGAAGACCCTGGACTACCCGACCGTCTCGGTCGCGGTCCAGCGCCTGGGCCAGCTGGCCGCACACGGTGCGTGACTGATGTAGTGCCGGGCCACGCCCGGCCTGCGTGAAACGGAGCGGCCCCGCGAAAGCGGGGCCGTTCTGTTTCTGGCCATTGGCGATTCGCCGGGCATGGCCCGGCGCTACCGGAACGCGGAACTTCGCCGGGCATGGTGCGGCGCTACCGGGAGCGCGGAGCCGGGTAGCGCCGGGCCATGCCCGGCGAGCGTAGCGGCGCTCGGTTATGCTCTCCCTCACGCCTTCCCCCCGGATCCACCGATGAGCGACACCCCCCGCATCGCTTTCCTGGCAAGCACTACCGAAGCTGCGCAGATGGCCCGCGCGGCCATGGTCGCGCGCTTTGGCGACCATGCCCCCGAGCAGGCCGACGTGCTCTGCCCGCTGGGTGGTGATGGCTTCATGCTGCAGACGCTGCATCGTCATGGCCACCTGGGAAAACCGGTGTTCGGCATGAAGCTGGGCACCGTAGGTTTCCTCATGAACCAGTACCGGGGCGACGACGACGTCAATGCACGCATCGCCCGCGCGGAACCGGCCAACCTGCGTCCGCTGGAGATGGTGGCGCTGACCGAATCGGGCACCAGCACCGGTTCGCTGGCGTACAACGACGTGTCCCTGCTGCGGCAGACCCGCCAGGCTGCGCACATCGGCATCGACCTCAATGGGCAGGAGCGGGTGGCCGAACTGATCGGCGACGGCGTGCTGGTTGCCACGCCCGCAGGCAGCACCGCCTACAACTATTCGGCCCACGGACCCGTGCTGCCCTTGGGCTCGCACACCATCGCGCTGACGCCATTGGCACCGTATCGCCCGCGACGCTGGCGTGGTGCCATTCTCAAGGCGGATACGGAGGTGCGCTTCCGCGTGCTGGACCCCTACAAGCGGCCGGTCAGCGTGACCGCCGATTCGCACGAGACGCGCGACGTGGTCGAGGTGACCATCCGCGAGTCGCGCGACCGCCGGGTGACATTGCTGTTCGACCCGGAACACAATCTGGAAGACCGGATCCTGAGCGAACAGTTCGTTTTTTGAGGACAATAGGTTGCCGGTCGCGTCGACCGCCAGAAGGACCCCCACCGATGGGTGACAACTCCCCCCGTTTGCTGACCGTCGCGGTGACCTCGCGCGCCCTGTTCGATCTCGAGGAAAGCCACGCGCTGTTCGAGACCGATGGCGTGGCGGCCTATGCGGAGTACCAGCGCCAGCACGAGGACGACATCCTCGGTCCCGGCGTGGCCTTCCCGGTGGTGCGCAAACTGTTGGCGCTGAACCAGGGCGCCAGCCCGGAGAACCCGCGCGTCGAGGTGATCCTGCTGTCGCGCAATTCGGCTGATACCGGCCTGCGCATCTTCAATTCGATCCAGCACTACGGCCTGGGCATCATCCGTGCCACCTTCACCGCCGGTGAGCCGACCTGGCCCTACGTGAAACCGTTCGGCACCGATCTGTTCCTGTCGGCCAATCCGGAGTCGGTCCGCAGTGCGCTGCGCCACGGAATCGCCGCTGCGACGATCCTGCCCAAGCCACCCGGCGAGACCGCTGCGGCCGCCGCGGACCAGATCGACACCGGCCGACCGTCCGGCCAGCTGCGCATTGCCTTTGACGGTGATGCGGTGATCTTCGGTGATGAAAGCGAGCGCATCTCGCGTGAACAGGGGGTCGAGGCATTCGGCCGCCACGAGCGCGAACGTGCGCGCGAACCGCTCAGCGGTGGCCCGTTCCGCGGCTTCCTGTCCGCGCTGCACACGCTGCAGGAGGTGTTCCCGGCCGGTGACAGTGCGCCGATCCGCACGGCGCTGGTCACCGCCCGCTCTGCGCCCGCGCACGAGCGGGTGATCCGCACGCTGCGCGAATGGGGCGTGCGCCTGGACGAGGCGCTGTTCCTGGGCGGCCGCCACAAGGGGCCGTTCCTGCAGGCCTTCGGTGCCGACATCTTCTTCGATGATTCGCAGCACAACATCGACAGCGCCCGCGAACACGTTGCCGCGGGCCATGTGCCGCACGGTGTCGCCAACGAGGGATGACGCGGTAGCGCCGGGCCACGCCCGGCGTTCTGCATCATGGGGTGCCGGCCATTCCCAACTGCAGGTCAACCACTTTCCAGCGCAGCCCCTGCGGTTCCAGCACGACCTTCAACGGTGGTTGGCCCGGGCCGCGATCAACGTCGACGACGAAGCGGTCGAACGCTTCGAAACGGTGGCGGGCGTTCTTCAAAGGCCGTGCCGGTTCGGTCGCCGCGAAGGCATTTCCGCCCTGCAGCTCGTTGCGCCCACGCTTCCACAGCACATGGCCCTGCAGCATCGCACCGATGCCGGTCGGGGTCATCAGGGTGTCCACCGCTGCGCCGCCAAGCTGGTCGCCCAGGCCATAGAGCAGGGCGCCGAACGGACTGCTGGCCACATCGGGGCCGGCCTGGCGCACGAGGTAATCATTGAGTTGCGCACGCAGGCTGACGCGCACGCGCGGAAAGTCGACGTAGCGTTCCAGTGCGGCGGTATCGCGCTGTTCGATGGCCTTGGACAGACCCTGTATGGTCAGGTAGGGGCCGCCGAACCACACGCCGGCCAGTGCAATCACCAACAGGACCACGATCGCAGTGAGCTTCTTCATGCCGCCAGACTGCCGCAAGTGCGGCCGGCCGGGGTGAAGACTCAATGACTGGGCGAACCGCTGCCGTCGCCATAGGCCGCGACCAGGCGTTGCCGTTCGGCGGGGCGCAGTGCTTCGGGTCGCGTGGCCAGCACCTCCTCCAGACTGCCGACGCGGGTAGTGCCCAGGATGCCGGCGGCCACGCCGGGGTGGCCCAGAACGTAGGCAAACGCAGTCTGGGCCGGACGCTGGCTGTCGATCGCCGCAATGGCCCGGCGCATCGCACGTGCGCTGCGCATCAGACGGCGGCTGCTGGGCTTGAGCCACGCGCGCGCCAGGTACCAGGCATCGGCCAATCTCGGCCGGCGAGGCTGGCTGGGCAGCAGGTGGCCCTGTGCGAGCACGGTGCCTGCCAGTACGCCGATTCCGGCCGCATGCAGCTGGTCGATCAGCGGCGCACGATCCTGCTGCAGCGCGTTGTAGTCCAGCAGGACCACGTCGAATGCCTGTGGATGCGCAAGCATCCAGTGCAGCGTCGAGGCTGAGTGGGTGTTGATGCCGGTGGCGCGGATCAGGCCACGTTCGCGCAGGCGCTGCAGCGCATCGAGCAGATCGTCGTTGATGTCGTGCGCGGTGGCGCCATGCAGCTGGTAGATGTCCAGGTAATCCAGGCCAAGGTTGCGCAGCGAGGCTTCGCAGCTGGCGGTGATGGCCGCAGGCGAGAAATCGCGCTGTTCTGCGCCACTGATGCCGGCCTGTCCGGTCAGTGTGCCGCCCTTGCTGGAGATGACCAGTGACTCACGCGGGTAGCGGGCCAGCAGCGGCCGCAGGATGCGACCCAGGCGCGGTTCGGCATGGAAGCCGGAGTAGTTGTGGCCGGTGTCGAACAGGTTCACGCCCTGGGCCAGCGCGTGCTCGACGATCGCTGCGGCGGCATGCTCGGCAAAGCGGCGATGGCCCCAGAAGCCCGAGCAGCCCAGCCCGACCGGCGATACGGACAGGCCGGTGCGGCCGAGCGGGCGGCGTTGCCGGGCCAGTGGCATCAGAACTCCAGATCCAGTGCCGCGCACAGATAGTCGACGAAGGGGCCGAGCGCGGCCAGATCCTTGCCGAGCGTGGACAGCAGGCGCGGCCCGGTCATCGTCTCATCGTCCAGCGAGCGCCACATCACCCAGTTGCGATGCTTGAGATCGTCGATGAACTCGAAATCGGCGGGGAAGCCACGCGGCGGCCTGACCAGCTTCTCGCTCTGCTCGAAATCGAAACGCCGGCGCAGGGCGGGTGCATGCGCTGCGGCCTTCCAGCTGCCGGGGTTGTCCAGGATGAAATGGCGCACGCGGCGCTGGGTGTCCGGTTCGGGGTGCCACAGGCCGGCACCGACGAAGCTCTCGCCCGGCTGCAGATGCACGTAGAACGACGGAGCGGCCACTTCGCGGCGGCGTTCATGGAACAGGCGTGCGCCCTGCCAGGTCTTGTACGGCGATTTGTCGTTTGAAAAGCGCGCATCGCGATGGATGCGGAACAGCGAACCACCGACGCCACGGGTATCGGCACGGAAATGCGCGCTGACCTCGGCCAGCGCGGGCTGCAGGTCGCCCAGCAGGCGCAGGAACGGCTGCCTTACATGGTCTTCGTACTGCTGGCGATGGTCGTTGAACCAGGCCTTTTCATTGTGCCGCGCAAGGCTGCGCAGGAACCTGAAACTGGCGTCGCTGAAATAGGTGCTCACAAGCTCTCCTGCAGATGCTGGCCCCAGTCGCGCAGCGATTGCAGCAGGGCCAGGCGGCGATCGTCGTCCGGCGCCTCGGCGGCCAGTGCATCGAGCTGCTGCTGGTACTGGGGCAGGTTGAGTTCGCCCAGGCGGCCGTCACCGAGCAGGCGCTGGCGGCGGTAGTCCTGCCAGCGCTGGCGCTCGGCCGGTGCCAGGGTGTCGGGATGGTTGCGGGCGCGATAGCGGAACAGCAGTTCGGGCAGGCGCGGATCGCGGAAGCGGCCTTCCAGCGCAGCCAGCTCTGCGGGCGGCGTGGTCCGCGCCAGGGCCAGCAGTGGCTTGTCGCCATTGCCGAGGAAGCCGTCGTACAGCGAAGCATCGACGTCGGCCACGACGGCGTCCCGTGGTTGGTTGTACACCTGCCGTGCCTTCTCGGCCAGTTGCGGCGCGAATGCACGCAGCCGCTCGACCTTGGCTTCGATGGCGGCGACATCCAGGCCCAGGCGGGCGTGATCGTCGGGCCGCAGGTGGTTCCAGGCGACCAGCGCCGGGACCTTGTTCAGATGTACTTCCTTCAGCGGCACCCGGGCGACGCCTTCGGGCAGTTCGCTGGCGCGCAGGTAGAGCCGCTCGGCGATCGTCTCGGCTGGCAGCTGCAGCAGGTCGTCGATGTCACCTTCCAGATCGAACGCGATCACCCGGTTGTTGATCGTCGGGTGCACCGCCAGCGGCAGCACCGGAGCCGCGCACAGCCGGCTGGCCGGGTATCGCATGGAAATGTGCAGCACCGGCTTCAGCGCGCCCACGTCCAGCAGGCTGCCGACGAAACGCTTGTCGCGCAGTTTCAACGCGTACTCCCACAACCGCGGCTGCGACTGCTTGAACAGGCGTGCCATGCCGATCGTGGCGCGCACGTCCGACAGCGCCTCGTGCGCATCGCCATCGCGCACATTGTTGGCTTCGGCCAGGTGCTCGAGCTTGAACGACGTGGCGCCGTCCTCGCGCAGTGGCCAGTGGATGCCTTCGGGACGCAGGGCGCGCATCAGCCGCAGCATGTCCAGCAGGTCCCAGCGCGAGTTGCCGTTGCGCCACTCGCGCTCGTAGGGGTCATGGAAGTTGCGGAACAGACCGTAGCGGATGAATTCGTCGTCGAAGCGCAGGGTGTTGTAGCCCAGGGCACAGGTACCCGGGCGCGACAGCTGTTCGTTGATGCGGTCGAACGCTTCGGCTTCGCTGATGCCTTCAGCCAGTGCCCGCTGCGGCGTGATGCCGGTGACCAGGGTGGCCATCGGCGAGGGCAGCAGATCGTCGGCGGGGCGCACGAAGAAACTCACCGGCGTGTCGATCTCGTTCAGATCGGCATCGGTGCGGATCGCCGCGAACTGCGAGATGCGCGTTCGCCGTGGGTCCTGGCCGAAGGTTTCCAGGTCGTAGAACAGGAAGCTGTCAGCCATCAGTGTGCGCCCTCCAGGACCGGCAGCCGGGCATGGATCTGTGCCTCCAGAGCTGCCCAGTCGATGTTCTCCAGCGACGTATGGCCGATCGTGGCGGCCACCAGCATGTCGCGCTGGATGTCGGTCCGGCGCAGTGCCTCGGCGTAGGGCGTGTGCAGGAACGTGACCATGGTGTAGTGCGGTACGAAGCGGGTCGGCCAGCGATGCTGAAGCGCCTGCTCCAGCTCGCGCTGCAGCAGGAAGGCCGGGTCGGCGACGCGATCACGCATCTCCAGGTAGTTCTCCAGGGCCATCTGCTGGATCGCATGCGCGTTCGGCTTGCGTTCTTCCTCGAAGGCGGCGAACGCGCTCTGCAGGTCGTCGGCTTCCATCAGATGGCGGGCCAGTGCCACGCAGTCCTCGAACGCGCAGTTCATGCCCTGCCCGTGGAAGGGCACCATCGCATGCGCGGCATCACCGATCAGCACGGCCTGGCCCTGCTGGTGCCAGCGCTCCAGCGTCAGCGTGCCGAGCAGGCCGGGCGGATGCTGCTCCCAGTCCGTGCGCAGGTCGGGGATCAGCGGCAACGCATCGGCGAACTCGCGCGCGAACAGGGCTTCGGCCTGGGCGCCGGTATTGACGGTGGCGAAACTGGGCTCGCCCTGGTTGGGCAGGAACAGGGTGACCGTGAACGTGCCTTCGTGATTGGGCAGGGCGATGCACATGAAGTGGCCCCGTGGCCAGATGTGCAATGCGTTGCGTTCGATGCGGAAGCCACCATCACGGTCCGGTGGAATCTCCAGTTCCTTGTAGGAGTGATCGAGGAAGGCGATGTCCTCGCCCAGCGGCGCGCGCCGGTTCATCGCCGCGCGCAGCGCCGAGCCGGCGCCGTCAGCGCCGATCAGGCTGTCGAAGTGGATGTCGTGCGGGCTGTCGTCGCGATCGTCGATGAAGCGCGCATGGCCGGCATCGAAATCGACGGTATGCAGCCGGCGGTGGAAATGTACGGTGGCACCTGCCTGCTCGGCCAGTGTCAGCAGCGTGGTGTTCAGGTCCCTGCGATGGATCGACCAGATCACTTCGCTGTCGTCGCGGCCATAGCGCTGCAGCTGCGCGGCGCCTTCGCGCGGATGCACCATGCGTCCACGCATCATCACCGCGCGGGCCATCACCTCGTCCTCCACGCCGGCCTGCCGCAGCGCGTTGCGCCCGCGCTCGGCCAGCGCCAGGTTGATCGAGCGGCCGCTTTCGTAGTCGGCCACGCGTGGGTCGCCACGGCGTTCGTACAGGGTGATCCGCCAGCCCTGCCGCGACAGCAGGATGGCGAGCAGGGATCCGGCCAGGCCGGCACCAATGATGCTCAACGAGCGGGAGGCATGTGCGATCAACGAACTGTCCAGCAGGAGGGGAGGTGCCGGCTCAGAGGCCGGCCCAGGCTTCCACTTCCTCGACGAAATGGTGGACGTCCAGGTAGCGGTTGTAGAGCGGGGTGGGGGAGATGCGGATCACATCCGGCTCGCGCCAGTCGCCGAGCACGCCGACCGAGCGCAGGTGCTCGAACAGGGCGCGGCCACGCTCGCGGCCGGCGATCACCCGCAGCGAGAGCTGGCAGCCGCGCCGGTCCGGCTCGGCCGGGGTGACGATGTCGAGCACGTTGGCCAGGCGCGCGCGCACCAGGGCTTCGAGCATGCCGGTCAGTGCCAGCGACTTGCTGCGCAGGGCGTCCATGCCGGCCCGTTCGAACAGGTCCAGTGAAGCGCGCAGCGGCGCCAGGCCGAGGATCGGCGGATTGCTCAGCTGCCAGCCTTCGGCGCCGGTGGCGGGCGTGAACTGCGGGGACATCTGGAAGCGGGTGGCTTCGTCATGGCCCCACCAGCCGGCGAAGCGTGGCAGGGTGCTGTCACGGTGGTGACGCTCGTGCACGAACGCCCCGGCGACGGCCCCCGGGCCGCTGTTGAGGTACTTGTAATGGCACCACACGGCAAAGTCCGGCGCCACATCGTGCAGGCGCAGGGGCAGGTTGCCGACCGAATGCGCCAGGTCGAAGCCGATGCGCGCGCCCTGCAGGCGTGCGGCGCGGGTGATCGCATCGAGGTCGAAGGCCTGGCCGGTGCGGTACTGCACGCCTGGCCACAGCACCAGAGCCAGGCGAGGGCCATGCGTGGCGATCGCGCGTTCGATCGCGGTCATCGAGATCGTGCCGCTGGCTTCGTCCGGCTGCACCTCCACCAGGCAGTCGGCCGGGTCGAAGCCATGGAAACGGATCTGCGCTTCCACCGCGTGACGGTCCGTCGGGAAGGCGCCGGCTTCCATCAGGATCACCGGTCGTTCCCGGGTTGGCCGGTAGAAGCTGACCATCATCAGGTGCAGGTTCACACTCAGTGTGTTCATCGCCACCACTTCGCTGGGCAGCGCACCGACCACCCGCGCCAGCTGCGTGCTGACCAAGCGGTGGTAGGACAGCCATTGGGTGGGGCCGGTGAAGTGGCCTTCCACTGCCAGTTCAGCCCATTGCTTCATCACTTCCTGCACCGCCGCCTGTGCGCCGCGCGGCTGCAGTCCCAGCGAGTTGCCCACGAAGTAGGTCTGCTCGCCGCCGCCGTGGCGCGGAATCAGGAATTCACTGCGCAGCGGCCGCAACGGATCCGCGGCGTCGAGAGCGATGGCATGGGTGCGGTTCAGCAGGTCGGACATGGTCGGGCAACAGGCTGCAACGGGGCTGCCAGTGTAGCGCCTGGGGCCTGCGTGATGCCGCGCAGTACGCTCGCCGGGCATGGCCCGGCGCTACCCGGAGATCACGCGCATCGGCCATGCCGGGCCATGCCCGGCGGGGGCATCAGCAATCGCGATGCCCGGCGATCGATCAATCCGCCGCCGGTGCCGGCAACGGGTCGAGGTGGCCGCATTTGCCGCAGGTACGCAGTTCCAGGCTGGCGTGGTAACGCGCGAAGACCTTGGGCAGGTCGGTTTCGATGTTCTGCAGCGCGAAGAACTCCTCATGCAGCTTGTGGTTGCAGCGCTCGCAATGCCAGATCACACCGTCCATCTCGTGCGGCAGCCGCCTGCGCTCCACGACCAGCCCGACGCCGCCCGGTGGCCGGCGCGGCGAGTGCGGCACCTTCGCCGGCAGCAGGAAGATCTCGCCGGCACGGATCGGGATGTCGCGGACCGCGCCATTCTCCTGGACCTTCAGCACCATCTCGCCTTCGAGCTGGTAGAACCACTCGGGCCCTTCGTCGTAGTGATAATCGGTCCGCGAGTTCGGCCCGCCGACCACCATGACGATGAAGTCGCCGTTGTCGATCATCTTGTTGCCCACCGGCGGTTTCAGCAGGTGACGATGTTCTTCGATCCAGGCGTGCAGGTTGATCGGTGAGGCGAGCATGGTCGGGCTCCGTGGGGGATCAGTCGCGCTTGCCCTTGCGGGGGACATAGGAAAGCGCTTTCTCGTAAGCCGGCTGCAGATCTTCCGGCGAGCCGACATCGATGCCCATTTCGCGCACGCGGCCATCCTTCAGGCTGTAGACCCAGCCATGCACCATCAGCTTCTGGCCGCGTGCCCAGGCGTCCTGCACGATGGTCGAGCGGCACAGGTTGGCGACCTGCTCGATGACATTCAGCTCGCACAGGCGGGCATGACGCAGCTCGTCGGTCTCCAGCGCATCGATGATCGCCGCGTGCTTCTGCATCACGTCGCCGACGTGGCGCAGCCAGTTGTCCGCCAGGCCGACGCGGGTGTTGTGCAGGCAGGCATGCACGCCGCCGCAACCGTAGTGGCCCACGATGAGGATGTGCTTCACCTTCAGCTGGTCCACCGCGTACTGCACCACGCTCAGGCAGTTCAGGTCGGTGTGGGCGACCACGTTGGCGACGTTGCGATGCACGAACACTTCGCCCGGTGCCATGCCGATGATCTGGTTGGCCGGCACGCGCGAATCGGAGCAGCCGATCCACAGGTATTCCGGGTGCTGCTGCTTGGCCAGCTGATGGAAGAACTCGGGATCTTCCTTCTCGATGCGGTCGGCCCAGTCGCGGTTGTTCTGCAGCAGCTTGTGGATGTCTTTCATGTTCGGGTCCCTGACCTCGGTGGGGGCAAGTCGCGGCTGTCCGGCCGCGTCGTCGCGGGAGTCGGTGCGTTCAGCCGCTGCTGGCGGCCTCATCGCGGAACCAGCGCATCCACTGCGCCAGTTCGGTGGAAGGTGGGGCGTGCAGGCGATCCAACGCGTCGATCACCGCCTGCTGGTTGGCATCGGGATGGTTCTGGCTGAGCTTCAGTTTCAGCTGTACCTGTTCGACGTGGAAGTGGAACCCGACGATGGCGCGCAGCTCCGGGCCGTGCTCGGGACGATCAGCCTCGAACCGCCACTGCTGGCCGACGCTGGCTTCAAAGCGGTCGCTGATGTCGCCGACCAGCTGGGCCAGCGCATCGGTGCCGTCGAACGGCTGCAGCTGTCCGCGCAGCTCGGCAGCGGCATAGTTCCAGGTCGGAACGCGTGCCGCCGGTTCCTTGTCCGGATACCAGCTGGCCGAGACGTAGCCATGCGGGCCGTCGACCAGCACCTTGGCGGTGCCTTGGCGACGCGACTGCGGGTTGGCCCGCGCCCAGTGGCCGCGCAGTTCGATGCGCTGGCCATCACGCCGGTACAGCACCGGCACGCGGGTCAGCTCGGGCAGGCCGTCGTCACCGGTGGTGAGCACGGTGACGAACGGATCGCGCGCCAGCAGGCGGTCCAGCCAGATCAGATCGGTCTCGGCGAAGGCGCGCGGAGTGAACATCGGCCTGGGCTCAGGCGCGCCCGCCCAGCGATTGCACCATGCGCCCACGCAGGCCCTCGTCGCTGTCGGCGTGCGGTGGCTGCACCTCGTGCAGGCTGAAGCCGCGCACCAGCGCATCTTCTTCGTCCAGGCCGTCGAATTCGACGAAATCGGCGTCGAACAGCTGCGCGCGGGCAGTGTCCTCGCTGTCGTAGCTGAGGGTGTTGCCATCACTGTCGAGCACTTCGGCCGTGCCGGCCGGCCGCACGCGCAGGCGGGCCCAGATCAGGGTGTTGCCGAGGCTGGCCAGCCACCAGCTGTCGTGCGGGGCGGAGAGATCGTTCATGTAGGCGTTACCAGAGCGAAGCCAGCCAGAGCAGGGCAGCCATGCCCAGTCCGGCCAGCAGGGTCAGCAGCGAAACCCAGGCCGGCGTGGCCAACCCGGACAGCGAGCGATCCGGCTGCTGCCGGTAGTCGCGGCGCAGCAGCCAGGCCAGGGCATCGGGCTTGAGGAAGGCGCCGCTGCCGAAGCGCTGTGCCAGCGCCGGATGGCGGTCACGCACGTGCACCAGGGTCAGCGGCCAGAAGATCACGAAGGCACTGAACCCGGCCACTGCGACGCCGACAAAGCAGAGGGCGAAGAACAGGGTCATGGGGGCAGTACCTCCGTGGTCGGTGGTGGGGCTTAGAAGTCCGCGCTGCCGGGAGCGCGCGGGTAAGGAATCGCATCGCGGATGTTGGACAGGCCGCAGACGTACACCACCAGGCGCTCGAAGCCCAGGCCGAAGCCGGCGTGCGGCACCGAGCCGTAGCGACGGAAATCGCGGTACCAGCTGTAATGCTCACGGTCCAGGCCGAACTGGGCCATGCGCGCGTCCAGCACGTCCAGGCGCTCTTCGCGCTGGCTGCCACCGATGATCTCGCCGATGCCCGGCGCCAGCACGTCCATCGCGGCGACGGTCCTGCCGTCGTCGTTCAGGCGCATGTAGAACGCCTTGATGTGCTCGGGGTAGTTGGTCACCACCACCGGGCGGCCGACGTGTTCCTCGGTCAGCCAGCGCTCGTGTTCGGTCTGCAGGTCCAGGCCCCATTCGACCGGGAAGTCGAACTTCCGGCCAGACTTCTGCAGCAGGCTGACTGCATCGGTGTAGTCGATGCGCTCGAACGGCGCGTTGATGAAGTCTTCCAGCTTGGTGATCGCGTTCTTGTCCACGCGTTCGGCGATGAAGGCCAGATCATCGCTGCGCTCGTTCAGCACCGCGCGGAACAGGTACTTGAGGAACTCCTCGGCCAGGCGCGCATCTTCGGCCAGGTCGGCGAAGGCGATCTCCGGCTCGATCATCCAGAACTCCGCCAGATGGCGGGTGGTGTGGCTGTTCTCGGCGCGGAAGGTCGGGCCGAAGGTATACACCTTGCTCAGGGCCAGGCAGTAGGCCTCGACGTTCAGCTGGCCGGACACGGTCAGGAACGTCTCCTTGCCGAAGAAGTCGCGGCTGAAATCGATCGCGCCCTTCTCATCGCGCGGCAGGTTCACCATGTCCAGCGTGGACACGCGGAACATCTGGCCGGCGCCTTCGGCGTCGGAGGTGGTGATGATCGGGGTGCTGATCCAGTTGAAACCGTTCTCGTGGAAGAAGCGGTGCACGGCCTGGGCCAGGCAGTTGCGGATGCGGGTGACCGCGCCGAACAGGTTGGTGCGCGGGCGCAGGTGCGCCACTTCACGCAGGAACTCCGGCGTCATCGGCTTGGGCTGGATCGGGTAGGTGAGCGGGTCTTCGACCCAGCCGACCACTTCGACCGCACTGGCCTGGATCTCGAACGACTGGCCCTTGCCCTGCGATTTCACCAGGATGCCGGTGGCCACCAGCGAGCAGCCGGTGGTGAGGCGCTTGATCTCGTCGAAGTTGACCAGGGTGTCGTTGGCTACGACCTGGATCGGGGCGAAGCAGGAGCCGTCGGTCACATTCACGAAGGCCAGATTCGCTGAACCGCGCACCGTGCGCACCCATCCGCGTACCGTGACTTCGCCGCCTTCCGGGATCTTCCCGGCAAGCGCATGTTCAACGCTGACCACCGTCATGACTTGAATCCTCTGCTGATCGACTCGATCTGTGAACACGGGAGTTTACCGGTTGCAGCGTTCTGCTTGCGAGGCATTTCTGCGGCCCAACCTCCCTATAATGTCCCTGTTCCTCTGGAGTAGTCCCATGGCTGTCAGCCTGACCCCCATTGCCTTCGAGCGCGTGCAGCGCTTCGTCGCCCAGACCCCGGGCGCGCTGGGCCTGCGCTTCGGCGTGACCAAGACCGGCTGCTCCGGCTGGGGCCACGTGACCGACCTGGCCCGTGACGAGCGCGAGGGCGATACGGTCTTCGACCAGGACGGCGTGAAGATCTACGTCGATGCACAGAGCCTGGCCCTGGTCGACGGCACCGTGATCGACTTCGGCAAGCACGGCCTGAGCGAGACCTTCACGTTCAGCAACCCGAACGCGACCGCCGAGTGCGGCTGCGGCGAGAGCTTCACCACCGACGCCGACAAGGCCTGAGCGCCGCTTCCCCGGGGGCCTGCCGGCCGGTCCTCGGGCAGGTCCCGGCGCTGCCGGGTTCAGGTTCGGCCACGGTTGCCCGGCCGCCCCATCTGCGCCATAATGCGCGGCTTCCTGCCTTCCTGGCGGGAACCCTTGCCCCACCGCGGTCTGAACGGCGGGGGGCTGTCCGGCCGCAAGGCCACATCCGAAAGGTAGAAAAAACATGAGTCGTCATTACGAAATCGTGTTCATGGTCCACCCGGACCAGAGCGAGCAGGTCCCGGCCATGATCGAGCGCTACAAGTCGCTGGTCGAGAACGGCAACGGCACCATCCACCGTCTGGAAGACTGGGGCCGCCGCCAGCTGGCATACCCGATCCAGAACCTGGTGAAGGCGCACTACGTGCTGCTGAACATCGAAGCCGACCAGGCCGTGCTGAACGAGCTGACCGAGAGCTTCCGCTTCAACGACGCCGTGCTGCGCAACCTGGTCATCAAGCGTGACGAGGCTGACACCGAGCAGTCGCTGATCATGAAGAGCAAGGACGAGAAGGGTGACAAGCCGGAGCGCGGTGAGCGCCGTCGTCGTGACGACGAAGAAGGCGAGTCCACCACCACCGCTGACAACGAAGCCGGCGAAGACGCCGCTTCCGCCGCCTAAGGAGCCTTCCCATGTCCAAGTTCTTCCGTCGCCGCAAGTTCTGCAAGTTCACGGCTGAAGGTGTCAAGGAGATCGACTACAAGGATCTCAACACCCTGCGCCAGTACCTGACCGAGAACGGCAAGATCGTGCCGAGCCGCGTCACCGGTACCAAGTCGAAGTACCAGCGTCAGCTGGCGACCGCCGTCAAGCGCGCTCGCTTCCTGGCCCTGATTCCGTACACCGACAACCACGACGTCTGATGCCCGGCGGGGTGGCCGCGTGCCGCCCCGTTGTGCCAGCTATTCGGACAGCCTTTGTTGCGGGGCATCGCCTCGCTAACGAATAACTTATCTGGAGTAAAACCATGCAGCTGATCCTCCTGCAGAAGGTCACCAACCTCGGCAACCTGGGTGACCTGGTCACCGTCAAGCCGGGCTACGGCCGCAACTTCCTCGTGCCGCAGGGCAAGGCCGTGCCGGCCACCGAGAGCAACAAGGCAGAGTTCGAAGCCAAGCGCGCCGAGTACGAAGCCAAGGCCCAGTCCATCCACGCCGAGGCTGAAGCCCGCAAGGCGAAGCTGGAAGGCGCGAGCGTCACCATCGCCGCCAATGCTTCGACCGAAGGCAAGCTGTACGGCTCGGTCGGCCCGCGCGACATCGCCGAGGCCTTCACCGCCGCCGGCCTGCCGCTGGAAAAGAGCGAAGTCATCCTGGGCGAAGGCGCGTTCCGCAACATCGGCGAGTACGACGTGCTGATCCACCTGCACGCCGACGTCGAGACCACCGTCAAGGTCGTCGTCGAAGCCGAAGCCTGATCCCACGCCACAAGGCCTGGCATCACCGCAGAACGGGCGCCCGCGAGGGTGCCCGTTTTGTTTTGTCGGCCCGCCCGGCGGGCGCGCGGGCCCCGATGTTCCACGCCCATTCGTAGAACACGGCCACATCGGTATACTCAGGGCGTCACACCCGTTCCACGGTCGGCGATCCCAGCAGGATCAATGACTTGGAGGGTAAACGCAGGCCGCTTGCCGGCCTCAGTCCGGAACCCCTATGCGTCTTTCCACGATCAAGCTGTCCGGCTTCAAGTCTTTCGTCGATCCGACCACCCTGCATCTGCCGACCAACATGACCGGCGTGGTGGGGCCCAATGGCTGCGGCAAGTCGAACATCATCGACGCCGTGCGCTGGGTCATGGGCGAAAGTTCGGCCAGCCGCCTGCGCGGCGACTCGCTGACCGACGTGATCTTCTCCGGTTCCAACGCCCGCAAGCCCGTCTCGCAGGCCACGGTCGAGCTGATCTTCGACAACTCCGACCACACCATCTCCGGCGAGTACGCCTCGTTCAACGAGATCTCGGTCAAGCGCACGGTCAGCCGCGACGGCACCAGCAACTACTACCTCAACGGCACCAAGTGCCGCCGCCGCGACATCACCGATCTTTTCCTGGGGACCGGCCTGGGCCCGCGCAGCTACTCGATCATCGAACAGGGCATGATCAGCCAGATCATCGAGGCGCGTCCCGAGGATCTGCGCGTCTACCTGGAAGAGGCGGCCGGAATCTCCAAGTACAAGGAGCGGCGCAAGGAAACCGAAACCCGCATCCGCCACACCCGCGAGAACCTTGATCGCCTGGGCGACCTGCGTGAGGAGATCAGCAAGCAGCTCGAGCACCTCAAGCGCCAGGCCCGGCAGGCGGAGCAGTACCAGGCGTTGCAGGAAGAGCGCCGGGTCAAGGATGCCGAGTGGAAGGCGCTGGAGTTCCGAGGCCTCGATGGGCGCCTGTCGAAGCTTCGCGAGGGCCTGTCGCAGGAAGAAACCCGGCTTCAGCAGCTGATCGCGGACCAGCGCGACGCCGAGGCCCGCATCGAGACCTCGCGCATGCGCCGCGAGGAAGCGGCCGACGCACTCAATACCGCGCAGGCCGCGGTCTACCAGGTCGGTAGTACCTTGGCCCGACTGGAGCAGCAGATCCAGCACCAGCGCGAGCTGTCGCAGCGCCTGCACAAGGCCCGCGACGAGACGCGGCAGGCATTGGCCGAGCTGGGCCAGCACATCAGTGGCGATGAGGCCAAGCTGATGGTGCTGCGCGAGGCGGTGGACGCCGCGACCCCGCAGCTGGAGGCGCTGCAGGAAGAGAACGAGATCAAGCAGGAAAGCCTGCGCGAGGCCGAAGCCCGCCTGGCCGACTGGCAGCACCGCTGGGAACAGCACACCTCACAGAGTTCCGAGGCCTCGCGCGCCGGCGATGTCGAGCGCACCCGCGTGGACTACCTGGACCGGCAGATCCTCGACGCCGACCGGCGTCGCGAGGCGCTGGCCGCCGAGCGTGCCGGGCTGGACGTGGACGCGCTGGAAGAAGCCTTCGAGCAGCTGCACCTGCAGCACGACACGCAGAAGACCGCACTGGACGAGCTGAGCGAACAGGTCGAGCAGCGCAAGCAGGGCGTGGCCACCGTGCAGGAACAGCAGCGCAACGGTCAGAACGAACTGGCCGAACTGCGCAAGCAGGTCAATGGCCTGCGCGGTCGCCTGGCATCGCTGGAAACCCTGCAGCAGGCCGCACTCGGCCAGGAGCAGGGCGCCGCGGTTGCCTGGTTGAAGGCGCGCGGGCTGGATTCGGCCGCGCGCGTGGGCGAGCGTCTGGATGTCGATGCCGGTTGGGAAAATGCGGTGGAAAGCGCCCTCGGCCAGCTGATCGAAGGCGTGCTGGTGGACGACCCGGCAGCTCTGGTCGATGCGCTGGGCGAACTGGGCGAAGGGCGCATCGCACTGGTGTCTGACGATGCCAGCGATCTGGACGTCGCCGCGACATCGCTGGCCGCGCGCGTGCGCGGACCGACGGCGATCCGACGCCTGCTGGCGCATCTGCATGGCGCGCGGGATCTGGACGAGGCCCGTGCCCTGCAGGCCCGGCTGCCCGCCGGTGATTCGATCATCACCCAGCGCGGCGAGCGTCTCGGCCAGGGCTGGGTGCGCGTGTCGCGCTCCGGTGCGGCCAAGCAGGGTGCGCTGCTGCGCGAGCGCGAGATCAATGAGCTGCGCGAGCAGATCGAACAGCTGCAGAACCGTGAGGTCGAGCTGGAAGATCAGCTGTCCGGCTTCCGCGAGCAGCTGCTGGCCGCCGAACAGCAGCGCGAAGATGCGCAACGGGCGCTGTACCTCGCGCATCGTGCGGTATCCGAGCTGGCAGGTCAGCTTCAGGGCCAGCAGGGAAAGGTGGAGGCCGCACGCACGCGCATCGATCGCATCGAAGGCGAGCTGAGCCAACTGCTGGAGACCCTCGAGGTCAACCGCGAGCAGGCGCGCGAGGCACGTTCGCGGCTGGAGAGTGCCGTCAGCAGCATGGGCGACCTGGAATCGACCCGGCAGGCCCTGGAAAGCGAACGCCGGCAGCTGGCCGAAGCACGCGACCTCGCCCGCGAAGCCGCACGGGCGGTGCGCGAACGCTCGCATTCGCTGGCACTGACCCTGGAATCGCAGCGCGCACAGGTGGCATCGCTGAGCCAGGCGCTGGAGCGCATGAGCACCCAGCGCGGGCAGCTGGATTCGCGCCTGGGCGAACTGCATTCGCAGCTGGACGAGGGTGATTCGCCGGTCGAATCGCTGCAGGCCGAGCACCAGAATGCGCTGGAAGAGCGCGTGCGTGCCGACCGTGTGCTGGCCGAAGCGCGTACTCTGCTTGATGGCATCGACGCCGAGCTGCGCAATTTCGAACAGACCCGCCACCAGCGTGATGAGCAGGCGCTGGCGCAGCGCGAGCGTATTTCCCAGCGGAAGCTGGACCAGCAGGCCCTGGTGCTCAGTGCTGACACCCTGCAGGCTGCGGTGGAGAAGGCTGGCTTCGTGATGGCCGACCTGCTCAACGCATTGCCCGAGGACGCCCGCCTGGGGGACTGGGAGCAGGCCGTGCACCAGATCGACGGTCGCATGCGCCGGCTGGAGCCGGTCAACCTGGCGGCGATCCACGAGTATGGCGAGGCATCGCAGCGGTCGGAGTATCTCGATTCGCAGCATGTGGACCTGACCACGGCGCTGGAGACCCTGGAAGACGCCATCCGCAAGATCGACCGCGAAACCCGCGGCCGATTCAAGGATACGTTCGACCGGGTCAACGCCGGTGTACAGGCCCTCTATCCGCGCCTGTTCGGCGGTGGCCATGCCTATCTGGAACTGACCGGTGAAGATCTGCTCGACACCGGCGTGACCATCATGGCGCGTCCGCCGGGCAAGCGCGTATCCAGCATCTCGCTGCTGTCCGGCGGCGAGAAGGCGATGACCGCGGTGGCGCTGGTGTTCGCGATCTTCCAGCTCAATCCGGCGCCGTTCTGCCTGCTGGACGAAGTGGACGCACCGCTGGACGAGGCCAACGTGGGCCGCCTGGCCAACATGGTCAAGGAAATGAGCGAGAAGGTGCAGTTCCTGTTCGTCAGCCACAACAAGGCGACGATGGAAGCTGCGCAGCAGCTGTCGGGCGTGACCATGCGCGAGCCGGGCGTCAGCCGCCTGGTCAGCGTGGACCTGGAAGAGGCCGCGCGATTGGCGGGCGCGGCCTGACGTGCCATCCTAGTTACCTGAATGAACTAGCCGGAGAACCTATCGAATGTCCGACACGGCACTGTTGCGCATCGGCATCCTGGCCGCCGGCCTGCTGTTGATCGCCGCGATCTTCCTGTTTGGCCGTCCGAAGAAGAAGCCCCAGGGCCGCCGCGTGGAAGGCACCGAACCGACCAGCAGCGAGCGCCGCGAACCGGTCCTGGGCGAGGACGGCGTACCGTTGGCCGATACCCGCCTCGATCCGGCACTGGGCGAAGAGGGTCAACAGGCCGAGCTGGGCCTGGCCGACACCGAAGCCGGCGCGGCCAGCGACCTGGGCAAGCGCGCCACCCAGGATTTCGACAAGATCGTCTCGCTGTTCGTGGCCGCGCGGGCCGGCGAGCAACTGCGGGGCGAGGACATCGTCGTGGCGGCCGAGAAAACCGGTCTGGTGTTCGGCCACATGAACGTGTTCCATCGTCTGGTGGAGGGCCATCCGGAACGGGGGCCGATCTTCTCGATGGCCAGCATCATGAAGCCGGGCAGTTTCGACATGGCCAACATCCGTGCCATGGAGACGCCGGCCATCGCCTTCTTCCTGACCCTGCCGGCGCCGCTGACCGCGCTCGATGCCTGGGAGAAGATGCTGCCGACCGTGCAGCGCATGGCCGAGCTGCTCGATGGCGTGGTGCTGGACGACAGCCGCAACGCGCTCGGCCGCCAGCGCATCGCCCACATCCGTGACGAGCTGCGTGCCTATGACCGCCAGCACCAGGCGCCGCCCCTGACCAAGACCCCGCGCTGGTAAGCGCGGTCATCCCGGGTATGCCGACCCACGGTCGGCACCCACCACCACAGCAGATCCATCGCCTGCGTGGATGAAGTCAGGAAGGCACCCCGGCGACCTGGGCGAACGCGGCGCGGAACGCTGCCATCTCCTCCTCGGTGCCAACGGTCACACGGACGCGCTGCGGCCAGATCGGCCAGCTGCGACCGATCACCACACCCTGTGCGGCCATCGCCCTGGCAAAGGCGGCACCGTCGCGCTGGACGTCCACCACGAAACAGTTCGCTTCCGACGGCAGGCAGCTGAAGCCACGCTTGCCCAGCCAGGCGATGGTCGCCTGCCGGATCTTCGCGTTCTGCAGACGGCGCTGCGGAACCAGCTGCGGATCGTGCAGGCTGGCCAGAGCGGCGGCCAGCGCCGGCACCGGCAACGGGTTGTCGCCGAGGCTGCCCAGCTCGCGCAGGTGATCGGGATGGGCCGCTGCCGCGCCCAGGCGCAGTCCGGCCATGCCATACAGCTTGGAGAAGGTGCGCAGCACGATCAGGTCATCGCGCTCGGCCACCTGCGCGATCAGGCTCGGCTGGTCGCTGTACTGCAGGTACGCTTCGTCCACCAGCACCCGGGTTCCGGCGGGCTTGCTGGCCAGCAGCCAGGCGAGCTCGGCGGGCGGGCTGATCGAACCCGTGGGGTTGTTGGGGTTGCACACATACATCAGCCCGGTCGGGCGCGCGTGCGCGGCAGCCACCATCGCGCGCACATCGTGCGCGCCGTCGCTGCGCAGAGGCACTCGGCTGACCTGTGCGCCCCGCGCGGCGGCCACGTCGCCAATCGCCTCGAAGGTCGGATCAGCCACGACCAGGCCCTGCTGCGGGCCGGTCCAGATTGCGGCGGCACGGTTCAGGGGCTCGCTGGAGCCCGGGTACAGGCGCAGGTGATCGGCACTGACGCCGCTGAGTTCGACGAATGCATCACGGACCTGCGCCGCCAGCTCGAAGCGGTAGCGGCCGCAGCGCGCGATGCTGTCGCGAGCGGCCGATTGCGCAGCGGCGGAAGGCCCATACGGGCATTCATTGAAGTTCAGCAGCACCGGCCCATCGGCGCGCGGCGACGCGGGAGCCGCAGCCGGGGCGGTTTGCGCGTATCCCAGGCCCGGCAGGCCACTGCCGGCGACGGCGAGGCCGGCACCGGCCAGCTGCAGGAAGCGACGACGGGAGGCAGGCAGGGTCATGGGCAGGTTTCCGGAGGGCGGCCGACGCACGCTAGCGCTGCCGGTGGAGGGCGGCAAGCCCGTCTTTCGCGGAGCGGGGCCCGGCGCTGCCGGGGCGGGGACGTTACAGGGCATGATGGCCCGGCGCGGTAGAATCCCCAGCCGCCCCAGAATCACCGATCACGATGAGCCCCAGCCCCGCCGAACGCGTCGATGAACTCCGCCGGCAGATCGCCCAGGCCAACCGCGCCTATCACGAGCTGGATGCGCCGGAGATCCCCGACGTCGATTACGACCGGCTGGTGCGCGAGCTGGAAGCACTGGAACGCGCGCACCCCGAACTGGCCCGCACGGACAGCCCGACCCAGCAGGTCGGCGCGCGTCCCTCCGGGCGTTTCGCTGAAGTCCGCCACGCGGTGCCGATGCTGTCGTTGTCCAATGCCTTCAGCGATGAGGAGGTGACCGACTTCGTGCGCCGCATCGACGAACGCCTGCGACGCGGTGCCGCGCGCTTTTCGGCGGAGCCGAAGATGGACGGGCTGGCGATCAGCCTGCGCTACGAGGATGGACATTTCGTTCTGGGTGCGACCCGCGGCGATGGCACGACCGGCGAAGACGTCACGGCCAACCTGCGCGAGATCGGCGACATCCCCCGGCGTCTGCACGGCAAGGGCTGGCCGGACGTGCTGGAAGTGCGCGGTGAGGTCTACATGGCCCGTGCCGACTTTGAAGCCTACAACGATCGCGCCCGGCTGCATGGCGGCAAGGTACTGGCCAACCCGCGCAATGCGGCGGCCGGGTCGCTGCGGCAGCTCGACCCGAAGATCAGCGCACAGCGCAAGCTCAGCTTCTTCGCCTACGGCACCGGAGAAGTGCAGGGCGGCGAACTGCCCGATACCCATTCGGGCACGCTCGCGCAGCTGGGTGCCTGGGGCTTCCCGGTCAGTGATCTGTGCAGGGTGGTGGAAGGTGCCGATGGGTTGCTGGCCTACTACCGCGATATCGGCGCACGCCGCGATGGCCTGCCCTTCGACATCGATGGCGTGGTCTACAAGCTGGACGACCGCGCTGGCCAGCAGGCGATGGGTTTCGTCTCGCGCGCACCGCGCTGGGCCATCGCGCACAAGTTCCCGGCGCAGGAACAGAGCACCACGCTGGAAGCGATCGAAATCCAGATCGGCCGCACCGGCGCTGCCACTCCGGTCGCGCGCCTGGCGCCGGTCGCCGTGGCCGGCGTGATCGTCTCCAACGCAACCCTGCACAATGCGGACCAGATCGAGCGCCTGGACGTGCGGGTGGGTGACAGCGTGATCGTGCGCCGTGCCGGCGACGTGATTCCCGAAGTGGTCAGCGTCATCCTCGACCGCCGGCCGCCGGGCACCACGCCGTGGCAGATGCCCACGCGCTGCCCGGTCTGTGGCTCGGAGATCGTGCGCGAAGAGGGCGCGGCCGCGTGGCGCTGCTCCGGTGAGTTGTCGTGCCCGGCGCAGCGCAAGGAGGCCATCGCCCATTTCGCTTCACGTCGCGCGATGGATATCGATGGCCTGGGTGACAAGTACATCGAAACCCTGGTGGATGCCGGCATCGTCAAGGGCGTGGCGGACCTGTACCGGCTCACCCGCGACCAGCTGCTGCACCTGAAGCTGGTGCTCGACGCGGAAGATCCGTCCGCGCTGGCCGCCAGCCTGGCGCCGCACCTGCCGGCCGAAGGCAGCGGCACCGTGCTCAATGCCGTGCTCAAGCTCGATGGCAACGATGTGGCCTGGCGCGCGCAGGCACTGGCGCAGCCGGCCAGCTTCGAGTGGAACACGAAGAAGATCGCGACCCGCTGGGCCGACAACCTCATCGCCGCGATCGACACCAGTCGTGCCACCACGCTGGAACGGCTGTTGTTCGCGCTGGGCATCGAACATGTCGGCGAAAGCACGGCCAAGGCGTTGGCGCAGTGGTTCGGTGATCTGGCCTTGATCCGACGGCTGCCCTGGCCACTGTTCAAGCGCGTGCCGGACATCGGTGGCGAAGTGGCACGTTCGCTCGGTCACTTCTTCGAGCAGCAGGGCAACCAGCAGGCCATCGACGATCTGCTGCAGGTCGGCCAGGTGCGCATCAGCGACGTGCATCCGCCCAGTGCGAAGCTGCGTGAGGGGCTGGACCTGGCTCAGCTGCTGGTGGAATCGGAGATCCCCGGCATCACCCGCCTGCGCGCGGAAAAGCTGGTGGCGGTGCTGCCCAGCGCGCAGGCCGTGCTTGATGCCGAGCATGGCCAGTTCGTCAATGCCGGATTGCCCGAGGACACCGCGCGCGGCCTTGCCCAGTGGCTGGAAGCTGACAGCCATGGCGTGATGCTGCTGGCTGCCGAGGAGGCGATGCAGCAGATCCTGGCCAAGGCGCCCGCGCTGACCGAAATCGTCGCCGGTCCGCTCGACGGGCAGACCGTGGTCCTGACCGGCACCCTGGCCCAGCTCACCCGCGATGTGGCCAAGGAGCGACTGGAGGCGCTGGGAGCCAAGGTGTCCGGCAGCGTGTCGAAGAAGACCCACTTCGTGGTGGCGGGTACCGAAGCCGGCTCCAAGCTGGACAAGGCGCAGGCCCTGGGAGTGCCGGTGTGGGACGAAGCGCGCCTGCTGGCCTTCCTCGCCGACCACGAATGATCACCCTGCCGGGCGTGACATGCGCCCGGCCCGAAACAGCAAAGGATTCCCGATGCAGACTGCCCCGCTGGACTTCCGCCTGGCCACCCGCGCCGACGAGGAACTGCTGATCTCGCTGATGCGCGCGTTCTACGCCGAGGACAGGATCGAGTTCGACGACGTGCGCGTGCGTCGCGGTGTCGATGCACTGCTGGCCGATCCGCGCAACGGCGAAGTGCTGCTGTGGCTGGACGAAGCCGGTCAGGTGGTCGGCTATGCGGTGATCGCGATGGGCTTCAGCCTGGAGCAGGGCGGGCATTTCATGCTGCTTGACGAGCTCTATCTGGGGCCGCGGGCACGCGGCCGTGGCCGGGGCAAGCAGGCGCTGGCCATCTGCGAACAGCGTGCACGCGGACGCGGGGTCAGCCGCCTGCGCCTGGAGGTGAACCACCACAACGAACTGGCGCGTCGGCTGTACCTGGCCAGTGGCTACATCGATGACACCCGCGACCTGCTGACCCTGCCGCTGGATCACCCGCGCCCGGAGGGCATCCTGTGAGCGACGCCCTGCGGCGCAAACTGCAGCAGCGTGCCGCGCTGAACGCACTGGTGCGCCGCTTCTTCGCAGAGCGTGACGTGCTGGAGGTGGAGACACCGATCCTGTCGGTGGCCGGTAATACCGAGCCCAACATCGACAGCTTCCATACCGACTTCAGCGGCCATGTCGACGCCGGCGGCCGCCGTCGCTGGCTGCGTACGTCGCCGGAGTACCCGCTCAAGCGGCTGCTCGCTGCCGGTGTCGGCGACTGCTACGAACTGGGGCGGGTGTTCCGCAACGGCGAGGCCGGCGGGCGCCATAACCCGGAGTTCACCCTGCTGGAGTGGTACCGGGTTGGCTGGGACCATCACCGGCTGGTGCAGGAAACCGCGGAGCTGGTCCGCCTGGCTCTGGGCCTGGTTGGACGCAGCGCCAGCCTGCGTG
This sequence comes from Stenotrophomonas maltophilia, assembly GCF_025642255.1. NCBI lineage: Bacteria > Pseudomonadati > Pseudomonadota > Gammaproteobacteria > Lysobacterales > Lysobacteraceae > Stenotrophomonas > Stenotrophomonas maltophilia. Next base: position 2,599,238 of record NZ_CP106759.1, on the reverse strand, counting down.
TGCTGAGCTACCGCGAGCTGTTCCAGCAGCAGGTGGGCGTGGATCCGTTCCAGACCGATGAGGCCGGGCTGCGCGCTGCGCTGGGTGACGTGCATATCGACCCGGTCGGGCTGACCCGCGACGACTGGCTGGATCTGCTGATGACCCATCGCATCCAACCGCATTTCGATGACGCAGTCATGACCGTTGTCCACGACTGGCCGGCGAGCCAGGCAGCACTGGCCCGCATCCGCCCTGGTACGCCGCCGCTGGCCGAGCGGTTCGAGCTGTACCTGGGGGCCGTGGAGCTGGCCAACGGCTATCACGAACTGAACGATGCCGACGAACAACGGGCGCGTTTCCAGCACGACCTGCAGCGCCGCCATGCGCGCGGGCAGGTGCAGCCGGCGCTGGACGAGGCACTGCTGGCGGCGCTGCCCGCGATGCCTGCGTGTGCGGGAGTTGCGGTCGGCATCGATCGCCTGTTGATGGCGATGAACCGCACGCCCCGCATCGCCGACGTGCTGGCCTTCGATTTCGCCGGCGCCTGAGCGCACGCGGCTTTCTGAACCAGACAGACTGAACGGATTGCCGCGTCCGCGCGCTTGATTCAGCAAGCACGATGATGCTCTCATCACTCCCGATGCCAGACACTGGCATGGCAGTTCGTCCAGTCCTATGGGGAAGGCTTTGGTCAAGTGGTTTGCGGTTGTGGCGGCACCGGTCTACTCCATTGCGATGTGGGGAGTGCTGACGCCGTTGCCGGCATCGGCGCAGCAGGCCGGCTATGACGGCGAAGTCGTCACCTGCGAGTCACGCGACATGGCCTGGGTGCACTGCGATATAGATGTCAGCAACGGCGTCGATCTGGTTCGCCAGTTGTCCAGCAACAGCTGTATCCGTGGCAGCGAATGGGGCACCGACCGCAGCGGCGTGTGGGTCACGCTCGGCTGCCGTGCCGAGTTCCGGGCGCGCCCGGCGCAGGGAGTGGCTGCGGCCGAGCCAGGCAGCAAGCGCAAGGTGCGCCGCGTGGTCCGCTGTGAATCCAATGGCCGTCCGCAGAGTTGTCCGGTGCGTCTGGACGGCGCACCGGTGCGCCTGCTGCGGCAGCTGTCGGTGCTGCCATGCCGGGAAGGGCAGGGCTGGGGTTACAAGCGCAACGAGGTGTGGACCAGCCGTGGCTGCCAGGGCGATTTCGAGGTGGCCGATGAGCAGGGCCGTTTCGTCGACGTGCCGCGCCGGCTGACCTGCGAATCAAAATCGAAGAAGCGCCGTTTCTGCGGCGCCAGCATCTCCGTCGGTGCCGCGGTGCGACAGCAGCTGTCCAGCACCGAGTGCGTGGAGGGCAGCACCTGGGGCTGGAGCCGCAACGGCATCTGGGTGGACGGCGGTTGCCGCGCCGAATTCTCGGTGAATTGAATCCGGCCGGGTGCCTGCGCGAGGGGGCGTGGCCCTACAATGGGCCCATGAACACTGCCACCGACCTCGATTACGCCCGCTACGACCACATCCGCCCGATCCTGTGGACCGGCGATGCCCTGCAACTGCTGGACCAGCGCAAGCTGCCGTTCGTGGTCGAGCATGTGGTATGCCGGGACAGCGATGAAGTCGCCGCGGCCATCCATGCCCTGACCGTACGTGGCGCCCCGGCCATCGGCATCGCGGCGGCCTGGGGCGTCGTGCTGGCAGCGCGTGAGGTGCAGGCGGCCGATGGCCCGCTCGCCCTGCAGCAGCTTGAGCCGGCGCTGCAGCGGCTGAACGCCTCACGCCCGACCGCCGTCAACCTGGCCTGGGCACTGGCGCGGATGCGTCGTTGCCTGGGCAGCGCCGGTGCGGACTGGAAGACGCTGCTTGAAGCGGAAGCGCGGGCCATCGCCGAGGAAGACCTGGCCGCCAACCGCCACATGGGGGCGCTCGGCGCCGGCCTGATCGATGCCGGCAGCGGCGTGCTGACCCACTGCAATACCGGCTCGCTGGCCACCGCCGGCTTCGGCACCGCGCTGGGCGTGATCCGCGCCGGCATGGCCCAGCACCGGATCGCCCGCGTGTTCGCCGGCGAGACCCGTCCGTGGCTGCAGGGCGCGCGCCTGACCGTCTGGGAACTGCAGCAGGATGGCATCGACGCCACCCTGATCGCCGATTCGGCCGCCTCGCACCTGATGAAGACCGGGGCCGTGCAGTGGGTGATCGTCGGCGCCGACCGCATCTGCGCCAATGGCGATACCGCCAACAAGATCGGCACCTACCAGCTGGCCATCGCCGCGCGCCACCATGGCGTGAAATTCATGGTCGTGGCGCCGTCCTCGACGGTCGACATGGAGACCGTCGACGGCAGCCAGATCGAGATCGAACAGCGCGATCCGGGCGAGCTGTACGGCGTGGGCGGGACGCGCACGGTGGCCGAAGGCATCGCCGCCTGGAACCCGGTGTTCGACGTCACCCCGGGCGAGCTGATCGACGCAATCGTGACCGAGCGCGGCGTGATCCTGAACCCGACCGTGGAGAACATGCGCGCCGCCTTCGGCGGTTGAGACGCACAGGCGGTCTGCGCCGCGGGAGCCGGGCGCATCTTCCGGGTTCGCCGCGGCCAGCCCCGGGCGTGGCCCGATGGGCCCCGTCCTGCCCCTAAGTTCCTGATTTGTGCCGGTAAAACCCCTGTAAACACAGGCGGGGAATGGTCCGATGTGGTAGTATCCACAGGTTGAATCGAGGTTCCGGCATGGTCACCCCCGCAGGTGTCCGCGCCGGACTGGACCGCTACCAGACAACGGAACCCGAATGGCAGAAACCGCCAAGGAAATCATCCAGGTCAACCTGGAAGACGAGATGCGCAAGAGCTACCTCGATTACGCCATGAGCGTGATCGTGGGCCGCGCGCTCCCGGATGCGCGCGATGGCCTCAAGCCGGTGCATCGCCGCGTGCTGTACGCGATGAACGAGCTCAACGCGCACAGCAACAAGCCCTACTTCAAGTCGGCGCGTATCGTCGGTGACGTCATCGGTAAGTACCATCCGCATGGCGATCAGTCGGTGTACGACACGCTGGTGCGCCTGGCCCAGCCGTTCTCGCTGCGTTACATGCTGGTCGACGGCCAGGGTAACTTCGGTTCGATCGACGGTGACTCCGCCGCGGCGATGCGATACACCGAAGCGCGCATGTCGCGCCTCGCGCATGAGCTGATGGCCGACATCGACAAGGAAACCGTCGATTTCCAGCCCAACTACGACGAGAAGGAACTGGAGCCGACGGTCATGCCGACCCGGTTCCCGAACCTGCTGGTCAACGGTTCGGCCGGTATCGCGGTGGGCATGGCGACCAACATCCCGCCGCACAACCTGAGCGAATCGATCAATGCCTGCATCGCGCTGATCGACAACCCGGAAATCGACGTCGACGGCCTGATGGAGTACATCCCGGGCCCGGATTTCCCGACTGCGGGCATCATCAACGGCACCGCCGGCATCGTCGCCGGCTACCGTACCGGCCGTGGCCGCGTGCGCATCCGCGCCAAGGCGGATATCGAAGTGGCCGACAACGGCCGCGAATCGATCATCGTCACTGAAATTCCTTACCAGGTGAACAAGGCGCGTCTGATCGAGAAGATCGCCGAGCTGGTCAAGGAGAAGAAGATCGAAGGCATCAGCGAGCTGCGCGATGAGTCCGACAAGGACGGCATGCGCATCTACATCGAGATCAAGCGCGGTGAATCTGCCGAGGTTGTGCTGAACAACCTGTACCAGCAGACGCAGATGGAATCGGTGTTCGGCATCAACATGGTGGCGCTGGTCGACGGCCGCCCGCAGTTGATGAACCTCAAGCAGATGCTGGAGGCATTCGTCCGCCACCGTCGCGAGGTGGTCACCCGCCGCACCGTGTTCGAGCTGCGCAAGGCGCGTGCCCGTGCCCACGTGCTGGAAGGCCTGACCGTCGCGCTGGCCAACATCGACGAGATGATCGAGCTGATCAAGACCTCGCCCAATCCCAACGAGGCGCGCGAACGCATGCTCGCCCGCCTGTGGGAGCCGGGCCTGGTCGGGGCCATGCTGGGTGCTGCCGGTGCCGAGGCCTCGCGCCCGGAGGACCTGCCCAAGGGCGTGGGCCTGATCGAGGGCGGCTACCAGCTGACCGAGATCCAGGCCACCCAGATCCTGGAAATGCGCCTGCACCGCCTGACCGGGCTGGAGCAGGATCGCCTGACCGACGAGTACAAGCAGCTGCTGGAAGTGATCGCCGGTCTGATCCACATCCTGGAAGATCCCGATCGCCTGCTGCAGGTGATCCGCGAGGAGCTGGTCAGCGTCAAGGCCGAGTTCGGCGACGAGCGTCGCACCGAGATCCGCCACAGCGAAGAAGACCTGGACATCCTCGACCTGATCGCCCCGGAAGACGTGGTGGTCACCCTGTCGCACGCCGGCTACGTCAAGCGCCAGCCGGTCAGCGCCTACCGCGCCCAGCGTCGTGGCGGCCGTGGCCGCAGCGCGGCGGCGACCAAGGAAGAGGATTTCATCGAACAGCTGTGGCTGGTCAACACGCACGACACCCTGTTGACCTTCACCAGTTCAGGCAAGGTGTTCTGGCTGCCGGTGTACCAGCTGCCCGAAGCCGGCTCCAACGCACGCGGCCGGCCGATCATCAACTGGATTCCGCTGGAACCGGGTGAGCGCGTACAGGCCGTGTTGCCGGTGCGCGAATACGCCGATGGCCAGTTCGTGTTCTTCGCCACGAAGAACGGCACGGTCAAGAAGACCCCGCTGGGCGAATTCGCCTTCCGTCTGGCCCGCGGCAAGATCGCGATCAACCTTGACGAGGGCGATGCGCTGGTTGGCGTCGGCCTGACCGATGGCGAGCGTGACATCCTGCTGTTCGCCTCCAACGGCAAGACCGTGCGTTTCGGCGAGGACAAGGTCCGCTCGATGGGCCGTACCGCCACCGGCGTGCGCGGCATCAGGATGCCGCCCGGCGAGGAAGTGGTCAGCCTGATCGTGGCCGAGAGTGCCGGTGGTGCCGAGGACGAGAACGAGGACGACAACGGTATCGAGGAAGCGGTCGCCAATGGCGATGCGGTGATCGACGGTGCCGACGACGCCAACCTGCAGTACATCCTCACCGCCACCGAGAACGGTTACGGCAAGCGCACCCCGCTGCCGGACTATCCGCGCAAGGGGCGTGGTACCCAGGGCGTGATCGGCATCCAGACCACCGAGCGCAACGGCAAGCTGGTCGCCGCGGTGCTGATGGGCTCCAGCGATGAAGTGCTGCTGATCTCCGATGGCGGCACGCTGGTGCGCACGCGCGGTTCGGAAATCAGCCGCGTGGGCCGCAACACCCAGGGCGTCACCCTGATCCGCCTGTCCAAGGACGAGAAGCTGCAGGCGGTGGAGCGCATGGATGCCTCGATCGACGAGGACGAGGACGAGGTGGCCGCGGTCGCCCCGGCCACGGCCGAAGGCGCCCCGGCTGCCACCGGCAGCGAGGATGCCGCGCAGGAGTGATCCGGTCGCGCTGACGAGGTACCCGACGACGCCGGCCCCGTGCCGGCGTCGTCGTATGCGGGAGCATGGAATACGCACGCGCTTCACGGCGGCGGTGGGATAAGGGCAGCATGCTGCTCCCGGAGATCGCCGATGTCCGCCACGCCGCAGTCCGCGCCGGCGCCTGTGCGCCGCCACCCTCTGGTCACGGTCCTGTCGCTGCTGCTGGTCATCCTGGGCCTGGTGATCGGCGGGCTGGGTGCATGGCTGTTCCAGCTGGGGGGCTCGGCCTATTACCTCATCGCCGGCTGTGGCCTGCTGGCCAGCGGCATTCTGCTGTGGCTCAACCGTCGCAGCGGTGCGCTGCTGTACGCGCTGGTGTTCGTCGGCACGCTGCTGTGGACGGGGTGGGAATCGGGCAGCGATTACTGGCGCTGGGTGCCACGGCTGGGGCTGGTCACCGCGCTGGGCATCGTTCTGGCGCTGCTGACGCCGACGTTGCGCGCGCCGCTGTCCAAACGGCTGTCGCGCAGCATCGCCGCCGTGTTGCTGCTGGTGTTCGTCGGCGCGTTTGCCCTGGCGTTCAGTCCGCACGGCAGCGTGGACGGCCATGCGCCGTTCCCGGAAGCAGCCTTCAGCGCAGGCCTGGAGCCGACCCGCGACACCACCGGCCTGCAGCCGGCCGACCAGCCCGCCGAGGGTGACTGGCCCGCCTGGGGCCGCAGCAACGCCGCCACCCGCTTCTCGCCGCTGCAGCAGATCACGCCCGCCAACGTGGCTACCCTGCAACTGGCCTGGCAGTTCCGCACCGGCGACCTGCCGAAGAAGCGCTGGGGTGCCGAGACCACGCCGTTGAAGATCGGCGACCGGCTGTACCTGTGCACGGCACGTAACCGCCTGATCGCCCTCGAGGCCAGCACTGGCAAGGCGCTGTGGCGGTTCGATCCAAAGGTGAAGGACGCCTCCATTCCGTACACCGCCGCCTGCCGTGGGGTGTCCTACTACGAGCAGCCCGCCGTGCCGGTATTCGCCGATGCGGCATTGGCGGATGTGGCTGCCGATCTCGCCTTGCCCCTGCCACCTCCCAGCGTTCGACCGGGCGCGGCGGCGGGCGCGCGGCCTGCCTGCTGGGCGCGCGTCATCGAAGGCACGCTGGACGGACGCATCATCGCAGTGGATGCCGACAGCGGTCGGCCGTGCGTCAATTTCGGCAACAACGGCCAGATCGACATCACCCTCGACATGGGCGAGGTGCCGCCGGGCTATGTCTCGATCACCTCGCCGCCGGCCATCGTGCGCGGCGTGATCGTCACCGGTCACCAGGTGCTGGACGGGCAGCGCCGAGACGCGCCTTCCGGCGTGATCCAGGCCTATGACGCGATCACCGGCAAGCTGCGCTGGGCGTGGGACATGGAGCGGCCCGAGCGCACCGGTCCGCCACCCCGCGAGCAGGTCTATACCCGGGGTACGCCGAACATGTGGACCACCGCCACCGGCGATGAACAACTGGGCCTGGTCTACCTGCCGTTGGGCAATGCCGCCGGCGACTACTGGAGCGGCTCGCGCAGCGAGCAACAGAACCGCTATGCCACCTCGCTGGTGGCACTCGACGTGGCCACCGGCAAGCCGGTCTGGCATTTCCAGGCCGTACGCAAGGATGTCTGGGACTACGACCTCGGTTCGCAGGCCAGCCTGATCGATTTTCCGACCGCGGCAGGCAAGGTGCCCGCGATCCTGCTGCCGACCAAGCAGGGTGACCTGTACATCCTCGACCGGCGCAACGGCCGGCTGCTGACACCTGCCGAAGAGCGCAGGGTTCCGCAGGGCGGCGTGGAACCGGAGCAGCGCTCGCCAACGCAGCTGTTCTCGCTCTATCACACCCTGCGGCGCGAGCAGCCGCTGACCGAGCGTGACATGTGGGGCATCACGCCGATCGATCAGCTGGTCTGCCGCATCCAGTTCCGCAGGGCGCACTACCAGGGCTTCTACACGCCGCCCACCAGTGATCGCCATTCCATCGAGTATCCCGGTTACAACGGTGGCTCGGACTGGGGTGGCGTGGCCATCGATACCCGCCGGGGCGTGATCGTGGCCAACTACAACGACATGCCCAACTACAACCGGCTGGTACCGCGTGCCGAGGCCGACCGACGGGGATGGCTGCCGCGTGAGCAGATCCGCGCCGACCGCGGCGCTGGCGAAGGGGCAGGCGACCCGCAGGTGGGTACGCCGTATGCCATCGACGTCAATGCAGGATGGCGGCTGCCATTGACCGGCCTGTCGTGCAAACAGCCGCCGTATGGCGGCATCCGCGCGATCGATCTGCGCACGGGCACGCTGCTGTGGGACCGGCCGTTCGGAAGCGCGCGCGGCAACGGCCCGTTCGGCATCCGCTCCGGCCTGCCGATCGAGATCGGAACGCCCAACAATGGCGGTGCGGTGATCACTGCCAGCGGCCTGGTGTTCATCGCCGCCGCGACCGACGATCTGCTGCGCGCCATCGATCTGAAGACGGGCCGGGAACTGTGGCATGCCAGGCTGCCTGCCGGGGGCCAGGCCACCCCGATGATCTACGAGCAGGGGGGACGCCAGTACGTGGTGATCGTCGCGGCAGGCCATCACTTCATGGAGACCCGTCCCGGCGATTACGTGATGGCGTTTGCCCTGCCCGAACATTGAGCATCGTTCGCGGCGGGGCCTGTCCGCCGATTCCCGGAAGCGGCGATTTCCCACCCGATGACGTGGTGTCCACCGATGCAGTAGCGGTGTGCCGGCGGGCACGCTGTTGCGCATGCCCAGCCTGTCGAACCCTGTCAGCCGCGAGCCCATCATGGGCAATGTCCATCTGCTCACCTTGACCTGCTGCAATCGGCAGCGCCTGTTCGAGAACGCGGCGCATGCGGATGTCGCGATGCAGCTGTTGGCTGCGATGGACCGCGAGGGGCTGACCACCTCGCTGGCCTGGCTTGTCATGCCCGACCACGTGCGATGGCTGGCGCAGCTGCGTGGCCATCCACCCGGATACTGCGTACAGCGCTTCAAAGCGCGCAGCAGCTTCCTGATCAACCGCCATCGCGGCCGCAACGGAGCGGTCTGGCAGGCCGGCTATTTCGATCAGGTGATCGACAATGATGCTTCGTTGCCTGTGCGGGCCCGGCAGGTGCTCGCTCACCCGGTCAGTGCGGGGCTGGCCAGGCAGGTGGGCGAGTATCCCCATGGCTGGTGTCGCTGGCCGCTGCAGGACGCCGCGATTGCGCGGTAGTGGCTGGCGTGTTACTGCGGCACCCGTACCATCTTCGTCATCAAATGTTCGACCACACCCGCCGGGTTGGCTGTGCGGCCCACATGCGTGCTGGACATCTGCACGATCGAGCTGCGTTTGGCGGTGAGGAAATGGAAGCGTGCGCGTGCCGGAAGCTGCGCGATGGGGCCGGCGGTGGCATCGCCGCGGCAGATGGCCACGATGGCATCCAGCCACGGTTGCAGCGCCTGCTGGTCCAGCGCCGGTGCGAACGCCTGCAGGCGTGCCGGGTCGATCTCGATGGCTGCTTCAAGATGACGCGCACCGGGACAGGACACGATCACCCCGACGTTGATGAATTCCTCGCGCTCCACCCGCGGTACAACGCGGATGACCGCATAGTCATACGTGTGCAGCGTGGGCACGGATGGCCTCCTGCACGAACACCGCACGCACCTTCAGGCGATGCTTGAGATAGTCGATGTAGCCCTGGCGGTAGGCCTGAGGGCTGTCGAACGCCGGCTCGTTGACCAGCCAGCTGTCTGGCACGAGGCCGACGATCCGCTCGATCTCGGCATCGGTCAGGCGAGCCGCCAGCTCGGCATCCACCTCGGCGATGCGGCTGGCGAACGACAGCAGCACGTGGTCGCGGATCAGCACGAACGGCCTTTTGCAGGCATCGCCGGCGTTGGCCCAGTCGTGGTGGAAATACATCGCTGCACCGTGGTCGATCAGGTACAGCTGGCGGTGCCACACCATCAGGTTCGGGTTGCGCGTGGTGCGATCGACATTGCTGGTGAACGCATCGAACCAGACGATGCGCGACGCCAGGTCGGCGTCCACCGGCATGGCCGCCGGGTCGTAGTTGATCGCGCCGGGCAGGTAATCCAGGCCCAGGTTCAGGCCCTCGCTGGCGCGGATCAGTTCCTGGATCTCCGGATCCGGTTCGGTACGCGCGAACTCGCTGTCCAGTTCGACGAACAGCAGTTCGGGAATCGGCAGGCCCAGGGTACGGGCCATTTCACCTGCGATCAGTTCGGCGATCAGGGCCTTGGGCCCCTGGCCCGCACCCCGGAACTTGAGTACGGCCATGCCGTCGTCGTCGGTCTCGACCACGGCCGGCAGGGAGCCGCCCTCCCGCAGGGGCGTAATGTAACGAAGAGCATTCACGGTGCGCATGCGCGCATTCTAGCGTGGCACACGGTGCTGCATCGCATGCGCCGCAGAGCACACGCCGCGCATGCCGACGCAACGCAGGCAATGCTGAATGCACGCTGCGCAATGTGCCGCGCTTCACACGATCCTCCGGACGGCGCGGGCAACATGCTGTCCATGGCGTTCGCGGAAACGCCGCGCGGATCCTGCTCCACGATGTCTCCACCAGATGCGGAGGTACAGGGATGAGCGACCAACTGAATGCGGCACTGCCGCCTCTGGATGATGCCAAGGCCGAAGAAATGATCGGCAAGGTAGTGCTGGTGGGCGTCACCCGTTACGGCGGTGACGGGCAGGTTCAAGGGCTGGAGCAGTATGCCGGCACGGTGCTGCGCATCAGCGCGTTCGAAGGCGTGGTGCTTGCCGACGAGAACGATGGCCACGAGCGCTACCTGCCGCCCATGCTCGACCAGTACCTGCCAGCCCAGCCGGGCGAGTACTGCATGCGCTCCAACGGGATGATCGTGGTGGACCCGGACTATCTGGCCACCTGGGACCTGCACGCCCGGCAGTAGTGACCCGGCCTGCGCTTTGCCTTATCCGGTGACTAGCCCATCCGGCCCATTGAACGCGGGCCGGGCGGTGCTAGATTCGGCGCATGCCCGCTTCGCGGGCAGCCCGACACTACCAGGGGATAAGGATGCTCATCCGTCGTACCTCTCTGGCGGCTGCCATTGCCGTCGTTGCCGTCACGCTGTTGTCTGCAGGCCCGGCATGGGCCGACTATGCCAAGCCGCCGGAGCATCTGCTGAAGGTGCTGAAGGCACCGCCGCCGCCAATGCCGAACGTGGACCCCAGTGGCCAGCGTCTGTTGCTGACCACCGCGCAGACCTATCCGTCGATCAGCCGGGTGGCGCAGCCCTACCTGAAACTGGCCGGCGTGCGCCTGGAGCCGAAGAACCGCAGCCGCCATGACACGCCCGGAGGCTATGGCATACCGGCCTGCGTGGCCGACTTCACCCTGGTCGAGATCGGCAGCGGCAAGCAGACCAAGGTCAACCTGCCGCAGGGCTGCGCCGGTGGCGCGCTGTGGTCGGCCGACGGCAGCCACTTCGCGTTCCAGAATGCAGTCGAGACCAGCGTGCAGCTGTGGGTGGGCGATGCCGCCACCGGTCAGGTCAAGCAGGTACCGAACGTCCAGCTGAACCCGATTTTCGGCAGCACCGTGCAGTGGCTGGGTGGCAGCCAGGCACTGCTGGTGAAGCTGGTACCGGCCAACCAGGGGCCGGCGCCGTCCAATGGCGGCGTGCCGACCGGACCCGATGCACAGGAGTCGCTCGGCAGCAGTGGCGAGAGCAGCACCTACGAGGCACGCGACACGCTGACCAGCGTGCATGATCAAGCGTTGTTCGCCTACTACGGGGCCTCGCAGCTGGCGGTGGTGGATACCGCGGCGGGCACCGTGCGAACGGTCGGCCAGCCGGCCATCTACAACGATGTCAGTGCGGCGCCAGACGGCGTGCATGTGCTGACCGAGTCGATCAAGCCACCGTTCTCGCATGCGGTTACCTACCAGCGTTTCGCCAACGACGTCGCGGTACTGGATGTCAGCAGTGGGCGCACGACCACCATCGCCCGCCTGCCGTTGGCCGACCGCGTGCCGGTGCACGGCGTGCCGGAGGGGCCGCGCGGTTTCGACTGGCGCTCCACCGATCCGGCGACGCTGGTGTATGCCGAAGCACTGGACAAGGGCGACTGGAAAGTGAGTGTGCCGCACCGTGACCGCGTGCTCATGCTCAAGGCGCCGTTCACCGGCAAGCCGGTGGAGATCGCGCGTACCGCGCAGCGCTTCGAAGGCATTGCCTGGACGGCGGACCCGGCCGTGTCGTTCCAGTTCGAGAATGACGAGAACCGGCACTGGGTGCAGACCCGCATCGTCGATGTGGACAAGCCCCGGCAGGAGGGCCGCCTGTTGTGGGACATGTCCAGCGACGAGTTGTACGGCGATCCGGGCAACCTGGTGTTCAAGCGCCTGCCCAATGGCGCACCGGTGGTGCGGCAGGAAGGGACGTACGTGTTCCTGCGCGGGCAGGGCGCTTCGCCGCAGGGGGATCGCCCGTTCCTGGACCGTCTGGACCTGGCCACACTGAAGAGTGAGCGCCTGTTCCGCAGCGATGCCGATGCCTACGAGCAGTTCCTGGGCTTCAGCAATACGCCCGGCCGCTACCTGACGTGGCACCAGTCGGTGATGGACCCGCCGAACGCCTTCCTGCGCCAGCAGGGCGATGCTGTGGCGGACGCCAAGCAGGGCGAGGCGCAGTACACCTCCACCGCGACGGCCCTGACGAAGCTGGTCGACCCCACGCCTGAAGTGCGGCAGATCAAGAAGCAGCTGGTGACCTACAAGCGCGCCGACGGCGTGGACCTGTCGTTCACCCTGTACACGCCGCCCGGCTACCGGGAAGGCCAGCGCGTGCCGGCCATCCTCTACGCCTATCCGGCAGACTTCGCCAATGCCGCGCAGGCCGGGCAGGTCTCCGGTTCGCAGCAGACGTTCACCCGCCTGCAGCCGTACCGCCTGATGCTGCTGGCCGGCTACGCGATCATCGACAATGCCTCGTTCCCGATTGTCGGTGATCCCAGGAACGCCTACGACACCTACCTGGAGCAGTTGGAAGCCGATGCCAAGGCGGCCGTGGACAAGGCCGTCGACATGGGCGTGGTGGATCGCAACCGGATCGGCGTGACCGGCCACAGCCACGGCGGCCTGATGACCGCGAACCTGATCGCGCATACCACCCTGTTCAAGGCGGGCGTGGCGACCAGCGGCTCCTACAACAAGACCTTCACTCCGTTCGGATTCCAGAACGAGCGGCGTTCGGTCTGGCAGGCACAGGATGTCTACCTGAAGGCATCGCCGTTCTTCTACGCCGACAAGATCAAGCTGCCGCTGCTGCTGGTGCATGGCGAGGACGATGCCAATCCGGGTACCGAGCCGTTCCAGTCGCGCAAGCTGTACCAGGCGATCCGTGGCAACGGCGGCACCACCCGCCTGGTGATGCTGCCGAACGAGCCGCACTGGTATACGGCGCTGGAGTCGAACGAGCAACTGGTGGCGGAGATGCTCAACTGGTTCGACACCTACGTGAAGAACGCCAAGTGAGGAATGGAAAGGCCGCCCTCGGGCGGCCTTCCTGCATCCTGTGGAGCCGAGCCATGGTCGGCTGCTGTAGTACAGAGCCGGGGAAGTCACATGAAGGCATGGATGTTGGCGCTCGCTCCGCTGTTGGTTTCTCCTGTGGCCATGGCGGTCCAGCGGCCGATGAGCGTGCACGTCACGTACGACTGGTCTGGCTGGGGTTCCGTATCTGAGCGCTGGGTCATCCGGCGCGATGCCTACGGCGTGACCACCCGTGTACAGGTGGTTGACCCGCCCGACGTGCAACCGCGGGTGCCGGAGCTGCTGCCGTTCGGCGCGATGTCAGCGTTCGAGGCTGCGCTGCAGGCAGCGCCGTTGACCCGCGACGCCACGGTGGATCTGATCGCTTCGCGGCTGGACCGGTCCACCATGCTGACGCTGGATCCACAGCTGCGCAGCACGCCGCCGGCCAGATGCTCGTTCGCCCAGCAGCAGGCCTGGGCACGCCGGGCGGTGGCCGGGCAAGGTCTGCAGGAGCGCGTTGCAGCGCATTTCCGCGGCCTCTGGACTGACGACCATCCCAGCATGACCGTGGTCGTAAGCCGTCCGGGCCGCCCGGAAACCGTGCTGGTGTCCACATCCCAGTACGCGATGATGCTGCCATGGAAGCGCGTGTCATCGACGAACTTCGACCAGCACGTTCTGGCAGGCGCGCAGGAGCAGTGGCGTCCGGCGTTGAGCGATGCACTGATGGCGCTGCTGCCTGCGGGGGAACCCAGCCGCGAACGTTTCAGGATCAGCTGGTTGCAGAACAGATTACGAGACGACATTGCCCAGGAGGCGCTGCGTTGCGGGGCGCTGCGCAAGGAAACCGCAGATTGATCATCCACGGATGCTCTGCGATCAACGTTGCAGACTCGACAGCGACAGGTCGATCGCGGTGCGGCCGGACAGGCGCCCCAGCAGGGAAGTTGTCCGTGGAGAGCGCTGCCTGGGCATCCGCGCTCACGCCAGTGGCAGGCGGTCCTGCGCGTGCGAAAGGCGATCATGCAGGTCGCGCACATGCTCGGCCCTGGCATGTACCCGGGTGGTGTCGCCGAAGCTGCGCAGATAGGCGCAGGCAGCGAAGCCGTCACTCTTGCTTTCATACTCCGTAATCCAGGCCAGTCGGTCCGGATTGTCGGCCTGCTCGGCCGACCACGCGGCGGCGGGCGGGCGGATGCGGTACTTCAGGCCGACACGCCATGGTTTCGGTGTCAGCCGGGCCCGGAAGCAGTGCTGCAGCCGGCACATGCGCGCGTACAGCGTGTCGGTGCCCAGTGCGTTGAAGAACGCCTGCAGCGCCTCGTCGCCGGGGGAGAACGTGGCATGCATGGCCAGTATCCGCAGCCCGGCCGGCGTCCGGTACGCGCGCAGATGCCAGTCCGGGTGCTGCCTGCTGAAGTCCGCAACCCGCTGCAGGGCCACGCCCTCGGCGCCACCGGCAGCGGCCAGGCGACGCCTGCGTTGCATCAGCATCGCGGTATTCACCAGAGCCACGGCTGCCACGCCCAGTACCAGCCCCACCAGCCAGTGCCAGAGCAGGGTGCCGATGAGGGCAACGGCGGGCAGCAGGGCCGCCGCGATGATGGCGGGCATCACACATCCTGCCGGTGGTTGCGGGTGGTCAATGTCGGCGAACAGGACGTCCGGAGTGTTCAGGCACAGAGCACCGTAGCTGTTGCGGGTGATCACCACGCCGCCATCGCGCTGCACGATCTGCTCGCGGATCGGCACGCCTTCCACGCCGTAGTTGCTGCGGACCTCGCGGCGCGGCAGTGCCTGCCCGGCGAGGATGGCATTGAGCGCTTCGTTGGCCCGGCGCTCGGCGTGTGCCTGAGCGTCGGCCGGGCTTGTGTCGGACCATCCGAAGCGACGCACGACCACCGGCCGGCCGCGGAAACGGGCCTGCAGGCGGGCTTCGGCCCAGTACGCGGGAACGATCATCATCGTGCGGTGCGCCATCATCCATGGCAGATGCCGAGGTGAGTCTGGCACAGGGGCGTAACGGCCGCACCCGCCTGCTGCGGCGAAGGGGGCGCAGTGATAGATTGCCTGCCTCGCATTGTCTCCACCAAGGACGGATCGATGTTCGTTTCCCTGCGTGGCCTGCTTGCCCTGGCGCTGGCCGGGACGGCCGGCGTGGCCCATGGTGCAGCGCCCGGGCCCGAGATCCTGATTTCCGACGCCAGCCGCTTCTATGCCCTTTACGACACAACCGATGGCCAGCCCAGCGTCGCCCAGTTGGCGCAGTACCTGGCCGAAGGGACGCCCAGCCTGGGCGAGTTCGCGAGCCGGCGACGGGTCACCGCCGAGCGCATCGCCGACGCCATGCGTCGCGACCCTGCGATGTACGCCAACGGCCGGACCTGCCTGGATGAACTGCCTGCGGTACGCCAGCGGCTGGTGCAGGTGTTTGCCAATCTGCAGGCGATCTATCCGCAGGCGAGGTTTCCACCGGTCGCGATCATGGTCGGGCGCGGCCGCCCGGTCGGGCTGACCCATCCGGGAGGCGTGCTGATCGGGCTGGAAGCCCTTTGCGCGGCTGACTTCATGAACCCCAATGTGCAGGACCGCTTCGTGCATGTGATCGCGCACGAGTACGTGCACATCCAGCAGACCGGTGCGATCGATTTCGAGCAGGGTGATCCGCGTGCGACGGTGCTGCGCCTGTCACTGGCCGAAGGCGTGGCCGAGTTCATCACCGAACTGGTTTCCGGCAACGTCGGCAACGGACGCCACGCGGCATGGACGCGGGGCAGGGAAGTGCACATCGAAAGTGCATTCGCGCTGGACCTGGACAGTACCGATCTGTCGCCCTGGCTGTACAACTACACGCCCGGTTCCGACGCGCCCTACGATCTGGGCTACTGGGTGGGCTACCGCATCGCCAAGGCGTACTACCTGCAGGCCAGGGACAAGCGCGAAGCGGTACGCGCCCTGATCGAACAGGACGATCCGAAGGCGATCCTGGCGGCCAGTGGCTGGACGCCGGGCATGTGGATGCCGGCGAAGGTGACTGGCGTGGCCGCGCGCGCTGCGGCACGCTGAGTGCGGAATAGAACGCTACGGGAGATCGGCATGCGCATTCCTGCTTTGACGGCCGGCGCCATCGCGCTGGCATTGGCGATGACCGGCGGCGTGAACGCGGCCGAGGCACCCGCCATCAACCCGCTGCTGACACGGCCAGTGGAGCAGCTGCGGCCGGACGAAGTCCGTTTCATGCAGCAGCGTCTGGCGGATTGGCCACAGCTGCAGCGCTATCGTGAAGCCAACGCAGCCCTGCCTGCTGCCCGGCCCGGACAGCCACGCGTGGTGTTCTACGGCGACTCGATCACCGAAGGCTGGGGGGCTGAGGGCAGCGCCGCCTTCTTCCCCGGCAAGGGGTATCTCAATCGTGGTATCGGTGGCCAGACCACGGCGCAGATGCTGGTTCGCTTCCCGCAGGATGTGCTTGCGCTGCATCCCCAGGTGGTGGTGATCCTGGCCGGCACCAACGATATCGCCGGCAATACCGGCCAGGCCACGCAGGCGATGATCGAAGACAACGTGCAGGCGATGGTGGCGCTGGCGAAAGCGCAGGGCATCAGCGTGGTGCTGGCCTCGGTGCTGCCGGTCAGCGAGTACCCCTGGATGCCTGGTATCGAGCCCGCCGCGAAGGTGCGTGCATTGAACCGTGCACTGAAACGCCATGCCGACGAACAACAGCTGGTCTACCTGGACTACCACACGCCGTTGGCCAACGCGCAGGGCGGTCTGGATGCCGACCTGGCCGGCGACGGCGTGCATCCCACCACGAAAGGCTACGCGGTGATGGCACCGCTGGCCGAGGCTGCGATCAACCAGGCACTGGCGAGGCGCGCCGCCCGGTGATGGTCGGCAGGACCATGCCGCAGGTCGGGCTGTGCTGGTGGGAACTCAGTCGTCGTCGCGCTTCAGCGCAGCGTCGGCAGCCAGCAGAGCTTCGGCGGCGGCGCTGAGTGCGGGGGAGGGCGGCAGCGGCGAACCGATGGCGTCCATCATCTGCTGCATGCCCACGAATGCGCGCGCGCGGCGATCATAGATGCCGGTGACCAGCAGGGCGCGCGTGGCGATCTTCTGGCCGTCGCCGACCAGCACGCGCTGCTCCATGATCACGCGCGTGCCGACCCAGCCGGCCAGGCGTGTTTCCAGGGTGAAGCGCTGGAATGGCCGGAGCTCGCGGCGGAACTGGATGGTGCCGGCGCCGACGATCGGCGCCCATTTCTCGCGCAGCGCCACCTTGCCCAGGCCCATGCGCAGGATCAGGTCCAACCGGCCCAGATCGAAGATGTTCCAGTAGCGGCCGTTGGTCATGTGCAGGTTGCTGTCCAGATCGTTGGGCAGCACCCGGAACTGCAGCCGCGACACGCCGAAAGGCGCCTCCAGCCTGGGCCGGAACAGACTGCACAGCAGCAGATGGAGCAGGCGGAACCAGAGATTCATGATTATTACGAGTGTTATAGAATCGACGGTACGCTAGTCTATGGCGACTGTCTTAGCAAGGCGCAGCCATGAGTCCGCGAACGTCCGACGCTCCCCAGCGCGTGATCGATGCCGCCGCGCAGATGCTGGCTCGGGTCGGGCTGAATGCAACCAGCATCCGTGAAGTGACCAAGCTGGCCGACGCGCCGCTGGGTTCCACCTACCATCACTTTCCCGGCGGCAAGCAGGAGCTGCTGGCGCGAGCCACGCTTATGGCCGGCGACAAGGTGGAAGCGCTGCTGGTGGCGCTGCTGAACGGCGGCGCAGTGCAGGGCCTGCAGCAGTTTCTGGCGATGTGGCGCGAGCGCCTGCTGCGCTCCGGGTTCCGCGCGGGTTGCCCGGTGCTGGCCGCTGCCGTTGAGGAGCCGATGGACGCGGTGCCGAGCCAACCCCGCGCAGCAGCTGCCGAGGTGTTCGCGCGCTGGCACGATCATCTCGCCAGGGCGCTCGTCGCCGAAGGACATGCGCCAGCCGCTGCGGGTGAGCTGGCCAGCCTGGTGATTGCCAGCGTGGAAGGCGCGGTGGCGATGTGCCGCGCGCTGCAGGATATCGCTCCGTTTGACCAGGTCGCCGCGCAGCTGCTCAGGGCTGTCGCGCCACCTGCGCGCTAGAATCAACGCGAACGCGCTGCTGCGTGCCCGGCAAGGACGTCCCCATGTTGCACCACCTCTCCCTCGGCGTCCGTGACCTCGATGCCGCAGGCCGCTTTTACGATGCCGCACTCGCCACGCTTGGGTTTCGCCGGGTCTTCGAGGACGAGACCGCGATCGGTTATGGGGTGGTCGATGATGAGGATGCGCTGTGCCTGAAGCTGCGTGATGACGCCGCAGCGCCGGGTCCCGGTTTCCACGTAGCGTTTGCCGCGGACTCGGCAGCGGCCGTGGATGCCTTCCACGCAGCCGCCGTGGCCAACGGGGGCGCTGACAACGGTGCGCCCGGCCTGCGCCCCGATTACGGTGACTTCTACTACGCGGCGTTCGTGGTCGACCCCGATGGCCATCGCATCGAAGCGGTGACCAAGACGCGGCCGGAGTGACGCAGCCAGGTGTTTCGGCGCCCGCACGCTGACAAGCACAAGCGCACGCAGCAGCTCACGCCAGCGATGGTTCGCGCGGTGGGACGCTGCCGGGTACGTCGTCGAACTGGCTGAAACGACGACGCCGGATCACACCCGGCGCCGCCCGAGGCGATCAATCGAAACGCCAGCGCACGCCTGCATAGATGCCCCGGCCTTCGCCAGGCGTGGAGCGGGCGACATCCTTGCCGGCGTCGTCGTAGCCCGGCGTGACCGTGGCCGCGTAGTGGCGGTTGCCGAGGTTGCGCATTTCCGCCCACGCCTGCCAGCGGCCACCGGGTGCGTCGTAGCCGATGCGGCTGCCGAAGATCACGTGGCTGTCGGCCCAGTAGCTGTTGGCGTAGTCCACCGCGATGCGCGAGGCGTATTCGGTGTTCAGCGCGGCGTACAGGCCGGAGGCATGATCGAAGCGCAGCTCGGACTGGTAGCTGTGGCGCGGCAGGCCCGGCAGGCGGTTGCTGCCGAAGCGCGCGTCGCGGCGGTAACGGAAATCACTGAAGGTGTACGCTTGGCGCAACGACAGGCGCCCCGGCGCGGCCTGCCACAGCGTGCTGTCCAAACCGGCTTCGATGCCACGGTGCACGGTGGGGCTGGCGTTATTTTCTGCGATGAACAGGTTCGGCACCGGTTGCAACTCCACGCTAAGCAGCTCGTGGTTCACGTGCGCGTAGTAGCCGGTCAGCTCCCAGCGGCCCAGCACGGCATCGCCGCGTGCACCCAGTTCCAGCGTGGTGGCGGTCTGGTTCTGCATCGGTACCGGCGCGCGCTGGCGGCCGCTGGACGGGCCGTTGCCCGGCCCGAAGTACTGGTTGGAACCCCAGATCATCGACCACGGGTGGGGCGCTTCCACCGAGCGGCTGAGGTTGCCGAACCACTGTGTCTGAGCGCTGTGCTGCCAGGTGAAGCCCAGTCGCGGTGCGTAGTCCCAGTCGTGGTCGCGCAGGCGGCCGCCGCTGCTCGGCCAGGTCACCTGCACATCGCGGCGGGTGTTGATCAGTGCCAGCCCGGTCTGCATGCGCAGGCGGTCATTGAAGGCGAGGGTATTGCCGACGTGCAGTGTGCTGTCGGTGCCGTGGTGGCGGAAGTCACGCGTGCGCGTACCGGCGGCATAGCCGTTGCTGGCAAAGCGCAGCGACTCGCGCACATCGGCGTCCAGATCGTGGGTGACGCGCAGACCGATCGTGGTTCGGCTGTCCAGGCCGAACAGCCGGTGGCGGTGGTGGTAGTCCAGCGTGGCGTTGAGGTTGGCGTAGTCCAGCTGCTGGCGGTACAGGCTCTCGTTCAAGTCCATCGGATACGTGTGATAGACCAGCCCGGCCTGCAGCGAAGAATCCTCGTCGATCTGCAGCGTGGTGACATTACCGACCCAGGTACTGCCCGGCTGCGGGCGGCGCGCATCGATGGCCAGGTTGGCTGCGTTCGCGGCTCGCGGATCGTTGCGGATCTGATCGCGGGTCAAGCGACCGGGCGTTTCGTGATTGGTTTCGCGGTAGCGAACGAAGAAACGCGTCTGCAGGTCGGGCGTGATCTGCCAGCCGATGTTGGCCATCGCGCCCTTGCCGTCGCCGCGCGCATGGCGCTGATAACCATCGAACTCGGTATCGGTGTAGGCCAGGAAGTAATCGAGATCGCCGTTGACACCGCCCCAGCTGATGCCGCGTTTCTGGTAGCCACGGCTGCCCGCTTCGTAGTGCAGCTGCATGCCGGCCGAATCACGGCCGCTGCGGCTTACATAGTCGATGGCACCGCCCAGCGCCAGCGCGCCGCGCTCGAAGCCGTTGGCGCCGCGCAGCACCTCCACCCGCGACAGCCACAGCGGTTCCAGCAGTTCGTAGGGCGTGCCGCCGGGGCCGGTCAACGGCAGGCCGTCGAGGGACACGGCAATGCCCGAGGCATGCGCGCCCGGCCCACGGTTGATGCCTGAGCCGCGGATCGACACCTTGGTGCCCTCGTTGCCCGGCGACTGCGCACTGATGCCCGGCTGGAAGGCGAGTACATCGGCACTGCTGGCCAGTCGGCTGTCGGCCTTGGCCACGTCGATGACGTTGCTGGCGCCGGGTACGCGCTTCAGCGCCTCGCGGGCCTGGGCGCTGGCATCGGCCGCAGTGACCTGCACGGCATCAAGGGTAGTGGCCTGCGGGGCCGCGGCGGCGGTGGAGGAAAGGCCGAGGGAAACGGCCAGAAACAGCAGCGACGGGGTGGGGCGGTACGACGAGAGGGACATGCGGAAATGCTGTAAACCACGAAAGTGGCGCGCAAGTTAACAGGTCGACGGCGCCACGTCACCCATCACCGGCGTATGGGGCAGGTGCACCTGTAGAGCCGAGCCGATGCTCGGCTGCTTTTTTACGGAGCCGAGCATCGGCTCGGCTCTACAAAGACGGTTTCGCCAGCGCCTTCGACTTCGCATACAGCCGCTCTGCGACATCCGTCTCACCCAATGCCGCATGACACTCGGCCAGGCTGTCCCACACATTGGCCGAATCCGGATACAGCTCGGTGTTGAGGGCGAATACCTTCAACGCCCTGCGCGCGCCCAGGCCCTCGCGGATGCCATAGCCATCGCTGTTGATCGCACGTTCCAGCTCGCTGCCGCTGATGCCGTGGTCGTCGCGCAACCAGGCCCGCATTGCCTGTGCAGCCCCTGCGTCATCGTCCAACGCATAGGCAATCAGGCGTTCGGACAGCGCAGCGTGCGGAAACACCTTGGGTGCGGCGACGGCCATCGTGCTCTCCACCAGGGTGCTCGACCAGACGTTGCGGGCGCTGCCGTTGGTGAGGTACACGAACAGCCAGTAGCCGCTGGCCAGGGTGTCCTTGTACGCCAGCCGCGCACGCACGCGGGTGCCACCGTCGTGACCGACCTGGGTGTAGCCATCGCTGCGCGTGGTATCCCAGCCGGTGGAGAAGAAATTGCTGCGGCCATCGGTCAGCCTCTGCGGCTGCCAGAGCTTTTCCAGTGTTGCCGTACGCAGCAGCTTGCCGGTGGCCAGCGCCTGCAGGAAACGGTTCATGTCGCCCACGCTGGTCTGCAGATCGGCATGGCCCCAGCCGTAGTCCGGCCACGGGTCTTCGTTGGCCGGCTGCAGCTGCCCATCCTTGCCGATGTACGGCACGGCCGCGCGCTGGGCTGGCACGCTGGCGACACCCCACGAGGTGCTGGCCATCTTCAACGGCTGCAGGATGCATTCGCGGGCGATCGCCGGGTAGGGCCTGCCGTAATGCGTTTGCAGCAATGCGGTCAGCACCAGATAGTTGGCCTGCGTGTACTGCACGCGGCTGCCGGTGGTGAACTGCATCGGCGCCGAACCAGCGACCTTCAGTGCGGCGGCGAGATCGGGTGCGAGGCCGTTGTAGCCCTTGCTCACCCAGCGGTTGTCCACCCGCTCGTAGTACTCGCCGATACCGGAGCTGTGGTTGAGGAAATCACGCACACGGATCGCCTGCCATGCGGCGGGCAAGTCCGGCACGTAGCGGCTGGCCGGTGCATCCAGATCCACCTTGCCCTCATCGACCAGCTGCATCACCAGCGTGCTGGTCAGCAGCTTGGCCATCGACTGCGCGGCGAAGATGGTATCGACGGTGGCCGGTGAATGGGTAGCGGGATCACGTTCACCGCTGGCGCCCTGGTACAGCACCTGGCCGTTGTGTGCGACCAGTACCGCCTGGCCGGCGATGCCATAGCGTTCGCGGTTGGCCTGCAACTGCGCATCCATCCGGGCCGGAAGATCGTTGCGAACATCCCCCGCCAGAGCAGGCAGGGCAACGGTCAAGGCACAGAAGAGCGCGGCAAGGGCGCGGTACATCGCGATGATCCGTCAGTGGCGATGGCGCATCTTGGTCAGCGGCGGGGGCGGGGTCAAGCGCATGGCGCCGGGCCATGCCCGGCATCGCAGGTACCCGCACCGGTAGCGCCGGGCCATGCCCGGCGACACCCGGGTCACGATCGGCCCAGAATACCCGGCAGATCCAGTCCCTTTTCCTTCGCGCACTCGATCGCGATCTCATAGCCGGCATCGGCGTGGCGCATCACGCCGGTGGCCGGGTCGTTCCACAGCACACGACCGATGCGCTTGGCGGCCGCCTCGGTGCCATCGCAGACGATGACCATGCCGGCGTGCTGCGAGAAGCCCATGCCCACGCCGCCGCCGTGGTGCAGCGATACCCAGGTCGCACCGCTGGCGGTGTTGAGCAGCGCGTTCAGCAGCGGCCAGTCGGAGACTGCGTCGGAACCGTCGGCCATGGCTTCGGTTTCGCGGTTCGGCGAAGCGACGCTGCCGCTGTCCAGGTGGTCGCGGCCGATCACCACCGGCGCCTTCAGCTCACCGTTGGCGACCATTTCGTTGAAGGCCAGCCCCAGCCGATCGCGGTCACCCAGGCCCACCCAGCAGATGCGCGCCGGCAGACCCTGGAACTTGATCTTCTCGGCGGCCATGTCCAGCCAGCGGTGCAGGTGCGGGTTGTCCGGAATCAGTTCCTTCACCTTGGCGTCGGTCTTGGCGATGTCTTCCGGATCGCCACTCAGCGCGGCCCAGCGGAACGGGCCGATGCCGCGGCAGAACAGCGGACGGATGTAGGCCGGGACGAAGCCGGGGAAATCGAAGGCATTGGCCACGCCTTCTTCCAGCGCCATCTGCCGCAGGTTATTGCCGTAATCGACGGTCGGCACGCCCAGTGCGTGGAAGCCGAGCATGGCGCGGATGTGGTTGGCCATCGAGGCACGCGCGGCCTTTTCCACTTCCTTCGGCGCGGAAACCCGCTTCTCGTCCCATTGTTCGACGGTCCAGCCCTGCGGCAGGTAGCCGTTCACCGGGTCGTGCGCGGAGGTCTGGTCGGTCAGCAGGTCCGGCTTCACGCCGCGCTTGAGCAGTTCGGCCAGCACATCGGCAACGTTGCCGAGCAGGCCCACCGATTTCGGCGTGCCCGCCTTGCAGGCTTCATCGATCAGGCGCAGTGCTTCGTCCAGGTTGTCGGTCCAGGTGTCCAGGTAGCCGGTGCGCAGGCGCATGTCGATGCTGCTCCTTCGGCACTCGACCGCCAGGCAGGAGGCACCCGCCATCACTGCCGCCAGCGGCTGCGCGCCGCCCATGCCGCCCAGGCCGCCGGTGAACAACCACTTGCCGGTGAGATCGCCGCCGAAGTGCTGGCGGCCCATTTCCACGAACGTCTCGTAGGTGCCCTGCACGATGCCCTGTGCGCCGATGTAGATCCAGCTGCCGGCGGTCATCTGGCCGTACATGGCCAGGCCCTTCTTATCCAGCTCGTTGAAGTGGTCCCAGTTGGCCCAGCGCGGCACCAGGTTGGAGTTGGCGATCAGCACGCGCGGCGCATCGGCATGCGTGCGGAACACGCCCACCGGCTTGCCCGACTGCACCAGCAGGGTCTGGTCATCGTCCAGGCGCTTGAGCGTTTCGACGATGGCATCGAAGCTCTCCCAGTCGCGCGCGGCGCGGCCGATGCCGCCGTACACCACCAGTTCCTGCGGCCGTTCGGCCACGTCCGGATGCAGGTTGTTCATCAGCATGCGCAGCGGTGCTTCGGTCAGCCAGCTCTTGGCGTTGAGCGTGGTGCCGGTCGGTGCGGCAAGGGTGCGGGACGGGTCGTTGCGGGTCATGCGGCGCTCCGGTTCGTAGCAAATTCAAGGCAGGCATTGAGCACCTGCGCCAGGGTGTGGCGCAGCGGTGCGGCGTGGTCGGGGTCGAGCGGGGTGGGCCAGCTGTGCTCGTCCACCTGGTCCGGCAGGGGTTCGTGCATGTAGCCGCGACAGGCCAGCTCCATCTGCAGGCTGTGCACGCCGCCGGCCACGTTGCTGTAGTGGCGGGTGATCCAGCCGCCCTTGAAGCGGCCGTTGCGCACCTGGCTCATGCCGCTGATCTTCAGCAGGTTTTCCACCACGTCGCTCAGTGCGTTGTCGCAGGAGGTATCCGGTGCGCCGGACGGACCGGCGGTGCCGAGATTGAACTGCGGCAGTTCACCGTCGAACAGGTGTGGAATGTGCGAGCGGATCGAGTGCGCGTCATACACCACCACCGTGCCGTGACGTGCGCGCAGCCGCGCGATCTGCGCGGCCAGCGCGTCGTGGTAAGGCGCGAAATAGGTGTCCCGACGGCGCGCGATCTCCGCTTCGTCCGGCTCGCGCCCGGCGTGGTACAGCGGCTGGTTGTCGAAGGTGGTCAGCGGGCACAGGCCGGTGGTGTTCTGGCCCGGGTACAGCGATACCCCGCTGGGATCGCGGTTGAGATCGATCACCGAACGCGAGATCGCCGACCGCACGGTGGTCGCGCCCATGCCGCGTGCGAAGTCGTACAGTTCGTGCACCCACCAGTCGGTATCGCGACGCGCCAGCCACGGCGAGTGATAGTCGCCGATCAGATCGTGCGGCAGTTCGCTGCCGGTATGCGGGAAGCTGACGATCAGCGGAGCATCGCCC
Organism: Stenotrophomonas maltophilia; assembly: GCF_025642255.1. Classification (NCBI taxonomy): domain Bacteria; kingdom Pseudomonadati; phylum Pseudomonadota; class Gammaproteobacteria; order Lysobacterales; family Lysobacteraceae; genus Stenotrophomonas; species Stenotrophomonas maltophilia. The sequence goes on along the minus strand of NZ_CP106759.1, from coordinate 2,574,205 downwards.
TCGTGCACCGTCAGCCAGTCGGGGTGGGCATTCATGCCTGCGGCTCCACGGTCGGCAGGACAGCTTCCAGGCCCCGTGCCAGCGCGCCGCTGCGCACGAGCGAGGTGGCAACCACCATGTCCGGGTGGAAGTAGCGGTCGTCCTGCAGGGTCGGCACCTGCGCGCGCAGGGTGGCGCGCACGTTCTCCAGGGCAGCGCTGGAGCGCAGCGGCGCATGGAAGTCACAGCCCTGTGCGGCGGCCAGCAGTTCGATGCCGATCACATTGGCCGCGTTCTCGGCCATCTGCATCAACCGGCGCGCACCGTGTGCGGCCATGGACACGTGGTCTTCCTGGTTGGCCGAGGTCGGGATCGAATCCACACTGGCCGGATAGGCCCGCTGCTTGTTCTCGGACACCAGCGCGGCGGCGGTCACCTGCGGAATCATGAAGCCGGAATTCAGGCCGGGGCGCGGGGTCAGGAAAGCCGGCAGGCCGGACAGTGCCGGATCCACCAGCATGGCCAGGCGGCGTTCGCTGATCGAACCGATCTCGCACACCGCCATCGCCAGCATGTCGGCCGCGAAGGCCACCGGCTCGGCGTGGAAGTTGCCGCCGGACAGCGCCTCGCCGGTGTCGGTGAACACCAGCGGATTGTCGGACACGCCGTTGGCTTCGATTTCCAGCGTGGTGGCGGCCTGGCGCAGGATGTCCAGTGCCGCACCCATCACCTGCGGCTGGCAGCGCAGGCAATACGGATCCTGCACCCGCACGTCGTTGTCGCGATGCGATTCACGGATGCCCGAGTCCTGCATCAGCGTGCGCAGCGTGGCGGCCGTGGCGATCTGTCCGCGCTGGCCACGAATGGCATGGATGCGCGGATCGAATGGTGTATCCGATCCCTTCGCCGCTTCCACCGACAGTGCGCCGGTGACCAGCGCGGCCTGGAACACGGTCTCGATCTCGAACAGGCCGGCCAGTGCATAGGCGGTGGAGAACTGGGTGCCATTGAGCAGGGCCAGGCCTTCCTTTGCGCCCAGTTCAACCGGCTGCAGGCCGGCCCGCGCCAGTGCGTCCCGGGCCGGCAGCCGCTCATCGCCGATGAAGGCTTCGCCCACGCCCAGCATCACGCTGGCCAGGTGCGAAAGCGGTGCGAGGTCACCCGATGCGCCGACCGAGCCCTGCGCCGGCACCACCGGCAACACGCCCTTGACCAGCATCGCCTCCAGCAGCAGCAGCGTCTCCTCGCGCACACCGGAAGCCCCCTGGGCCAGGCTGACCAGCTTCAGCGCCATCATCAGCCGCACCACGCTGGCGGGCATCGGCTCACCCACGCCTGCGGCGTGCGACAGCACGATGTTCCGCTGCAGCGTGGCCAGGTCTTCGCGCTCGATGCGCACGCTGGCCAGCTTGCCGAAGCCGGTATTGATGCCGTACACCGGCGCACCCTTGGCGACGATGGCAGCCACGGCGGCGGCACTGGCGCGTACCACCGGCAGCGCCGCCGGATCCAGCGCAAGCGGCGCACCGCGATAGACCTGTCGCCACTGGGCGAGGGTGACATGGCCGGGGCGAAGAACCAGGGTGTTGCTCATGTGTTGCTCCAGGAGGCAGGCAGGTCGGGCTGACCGCGCACCACGCGCGCGTGCAGCGGGTTGAATCCAATGCGGTAGACCAGGTCGGCGGGCGCGTCGATGTCCCAGATCGCCAGGTCGCAGTCCATGCCCACGGCCAGGCGGCCGATGCGGTCGCCATGGCCCAGCGCACGCGCTGCTTCGCGGGTGAAGCCGGCGATGCACTCGTCCACCGTCAGGCGGAACAGGGTCGCGCCCATGTTCATCGCCAGCAGCGGGCTGGTCAGCGGCGAGGTGCCCGGGTTGCTGTCGGTGGCCAGTGCCAGCGGCACACCCGCTGCACGCAGCGCGGCAATCGGCGGCGGGGTGGTATCGCGGGTGAAATAGAACGCGCCCGGCAGCAGCACGGCAACGGTGCCGGCCGCCGCCATCGCGGCGATGCCGGCGTCATCCAGATGTTCGATGTGATCGGCCGACAGCGCGCCGAAGCCGGCGGCAAGCTCTGCCCCGTGCTGGTTGCTCAACTGCTCGGCATGGATCTTCACCGCCAGTCCGTTCGCGCGTGCGGCGTCGAACACCTGCCGCGCCTGCGCAGGGGAGAAGGCGATGTTCTCGCAGAACACGTCCACGGCTTCGGCCAGGCCCTCGGCCGCGATGGCCGGAATCATCACGTCGCAGACCTCGTCGATGTACTCCTGCGCCTGGCGGCCCGGGGGAACCGCATGGGCACCCAGGAAGGTCGGCACCACATTCACCCGGCACTCCTCGCCCAACGCGCGTGCGACCTGCAGCTGCTTGCGCTCGTCGTCCAGGGTCAGGCCGTAGCCGGACTTGATCTCGATCGTGGTCACGCCCTCGGCGCGCATCGCCAGCAGGCGAGGACGGCTCTCGGCGGCAAGCTGGGCTGGCGTCGCGGCGCGGGTGGCGCGCACGGTGGAGACAATGCCGCCGCCCGCGCGGGCGATGTCGGCATAGCTCACACCCTGCAGGCGCTGCTCGAATTCGTTGGCGCGGTTGCCGGCGTAGACCAGGTGGGTGTGGCAGTCGATCAGGCCGGGCGAGACCCAGCGGCCTTCGCCGTCGATGCGGGTGGTCGGCTGCAGATGGGCATCGCTGCCGGCTGGGCCGACGTGGACGATGCGGCCGCCCGCGCAGGCCAGCACGCCGTCACGGAGGACACCCAGGCCCTCACCGTCGAGGGTGATCAGATGGACGTTGGACCAGAGGATATCGACATGCATGGCATCCACACTGCGGCTGTGCTTATATGTCTATACAATATAGGTGTCCATTTCGGGTTGTCCAGCCATGTCCGATTCGCGTTCCCCGTCCTGTTTCCATGCCGCCCACGCGCTGCTCGCCGATGGCTGGGCCCGCGATGTCCGCCTGCAGGTGCAGGCGGGGCGCATCGCCGCGATCGATGTGGGGCAGCCCGCGCAGGATGGGGATGCCCGGGTCGGCATCCTGGTGCCGGGCCTGCCGAACCTGCACAGCCATGCGTTCCAGCGCGGCATGGCCGGCCTGACCGAGATCGGGGGCGGCGACGGCGACAGTTTCTGGAGCTGGCGCGAACTGATGTACCGCTTCCTTGCCCGCCTGCGCCCGGACGCAGTGCAGGCCATCGCTGCCCAGGCATACATGGAGATGCTGGAAAGCGGCTTCACCCGTGTCGGCGAGTTCCATTACCTGCACCACGATGCGGAGGGGCGGCCCTACGCCGACCGGGCCGAGATGAGTGCACGTATTGCCGCAGCCGCGGCACAGACCGGCATCGGCCTGACCCTGCTGCCGGTGTTCTATGCCCACGCCGATTTCGGTGGTGCGGCACCGAACCCGGCCCAGCGTCGGCTGATTCACGACGTGGACGGTTTTGCGCGGCTGCTGGAGGGTGCCCGTGCTGCGCTGGCCGCGTTGCCCGATGCGGTGCTGGGCATCGCCCCGCACAGTCTGCGGGCCGTCACCGGCGATGAACTGGCAGCACTGCTGCCGTTGAACGAGGGCCCGGTGCACATCCACATCGCCGAGCAGGTGCGCGAAGTCGACGCCTGCCTGGCGTGGAGTGGACAGCGTCCCGTGCAGTGGCTGTACGCGCACGCCGAGGTGGACGCGCGCTGGTGCCTGGTGCACGCCACCCACATATCCGATGACGAGCGCGCCTCCATCGTCGCCAGCCGGGCCGTCGCCGGCCTGTGCCCGATCACCGAAGCCAATCTGGGCGATGGCCTGTTCCCGATGCAGGCGTTCGCACGCGAAGGCGGGCGCTTCGGCGTGGGGTCCGATTCCAACGTGCTGATCGATGCGGCCGAGGAACTGCGCCTGCTCGAATACGGCCAACGCCTGGCGCTGCGCGGGCGCAACGTGCTGGCTGCCGATGCCAGCCGCAGCAGCGGCAGATTCCTGTTCGAGGGCGCGCTGCACGGCGGCGCACAGGCGTTGGGCGTGGCCGCAGGTCTGCAGGTCGGGGCCAGTGCCGACCTGCTCGAACTGGACGCCGCACACCCCGCGCTGCAGGCGCGACGGGATGACGCATGGCTTGACAGCTGGGTGTTCGCCGCACGTAATGGCGCGCTGCGATCGGTCTGGCGCCATGGCCGCCAATGCGTGGCCGAAGGCCGCCACCTCCAGCGCGAGGCGATCACCACCGCCTTCGCTACCGCCCTGCGCGGCGTGCTGGGCTGATCGCTTCCCGCCACCGAGACCTGTCACGTGAAGGCCAGCAAGTCCGCCACGCTCAACCAGCGCATCCGCAGCGACCTGGAAAGCCGCATTCTCAGCGGAGAGTGGGCGCCGGGTTTCCGCATCCCCTATGAGCACGAACTGATGGAGCAGTACGGCTGCTCGCGGATGACCGTCAACAAGGTGCTGACCGCGCTGGCCGAGAGCGGCATGATCGAGCGTCGCCGCCGGGCCGGTTCGTTCGTCGCCCGGCAGCCACCGCATCTGGAACAGGTGGCGCTGGAGATTCCGGACATCGCGATGGAGGTCGGCTCGCGTGGCCACCAGTACGGGTACCGGCTGCTGCAGCGCGAGCTGCGCCTGGCCGACGCCGGCAATGCCGGTGAAGTGGAGCTGGCCGGCAGTGAAATGCTGCTGGCGATGCGCTGCCTGCATCTTGCCGACGGCCGCCCGCTGGCGCTGGAGCACCGGTTGATCAGCCCGGTGGGTGTACCGGAGGTGCTGGAGGTGGACTTCAGCACCACCGCGCCGGGCAGCTGGCTGCTGCAGAACGTGTCCTGGACCCGGGCGCAGCACCGCATCAGCGCGTGGGGTGCGGACACGGCGTCTGCCCGCCTGCTGGACGTGAAGCCGGGCACCGCCTGCCTGGTGATCGAACGCCTGACCTGGCGGGGCGAACAGCCCATCACCCGCGTGCGCCAGGTGTTCCTCGGCGATGCCTGGGATCTGGTGGCCCGCTTCGCGCCCGGCGCGCGCTAGAGCGCACGCTTCCGCGCGTTCAGATCAATACGTCGCGCACTGCCGCCAGCGCACCGGCTCATCCACGCCGGGGCGGGCATTGAGCTGCACGCGCACCGTGCGCAGCGCGGGGTAGCGCAGGACCTGCGTGCAGACGCGCGGCCATACATCGTCAAGTTCGCCGGTGCGGTTGATCGCCAGGGTCTGCCGGGTCAGCCAGACGCCGCTGGCAATGCCGGGCTGTCCAGCCAGCGCCCGGGCCAGATCCGCCTGGTAGCGGTCAAGGGTCGCCATATCCGGGTTGGGATCGCTGTGGCCATCGTCCGCCGGCGTGGAAACGGCAGCAGCAGGCGCCGCCGCTGCCGGTGCGGGCGCCTGGGAGACAGCGGCAGGCGCCGCGGCGGCGATGTCGGCGGGGGCAGGGGCGGTCACCGCCTGCGGCGCCGGTGACGCCAGGTGCAGGCCCTGCAGGCCCAGGCCGACCAGCAGGCCGACGGTTACCGAGGCCAACGCGGCAATGGCGATGCGACGCAGGGCCTCGTGGCGCGCAGTGGCGCGCACGCGCGCATCGATGTCGGCCGGCAGATAGGGCTGCAGCAATGGCCACAGGCGCGGGCCGTCCAACACCTCCACGGCCTGCAGCTCGGCGGCACTGCGGCCATCGCGCTGGATCCGGCCTTCGGTGATCAGCACGCCGCCCTTGGCCCCGGCCAGCCGCGCTGCCGCGCCCAGTTCGTTCACCGCAGCGGTACCGATGCGATAGGCCAGGCCATGCTTGCAGGACACCCGCCAGGTATTGGGGCCATCGCTGAGCAGGAAATCGCTGCTGGGCTCGCGGGCATCCTCGGCAGGAAACTCCAGTTCGCGCAGGCCGCGCTGCTCGCGCAGCATCCGCTTGACCAGCGCGGAGAACTCCCGCCAGTGCATGCCGGCCAAGGCCTGCAGGCCCAGTTGCATCTCCTTCTGCCGCCGCTTGATCCACCACAGGTGAACGACGGCCAGGGAACAGATAAGCAGGGCCGACAGCAGGGCCAGAATCCAGGGAAGCATGCAGGGAGAGCGCGGAAGGGGCGAAAACGGAAGCGGACAGTGTAAAGCGCGCACTGCCTGGCAGGGTCAGGACGTTCCCCACAGCAAGCGTGATGGAACGCTCAGATCGGCGTTCCGCAGGCACGAAAAACCCGCCAATCCTGAAGCCGTGAGGGGAGGGAACAAACGGCAGGCGAAGCGATTGGCGGGTTGCTCGCGATTGTCAGGCAAATTTTATTGCATTGCAACAATCCATCGTCAGGGCACGCTGCCCGGCGACTGGTGGCTGCCCGGGGCCGGCGCATCGCTGCCCGAGGCCGCCCGCGTCTCCAGCTTGGCCAGGCGCGCATGAAGGGCGTCCAGGCGTGCCTCCAGCGCGGTGAGCTCGTCGGCGGTGGGCACATGCAGGCGCCTGAGCACGCCCTGCACCTGGTCGTCGAAGGCCTTTTCGACCTTGTTCCAGGTGCCCGAGGCCTTCTCGCGCGCCTCATCCAGCGAGGACTCGACGTTGTCGCGCCATCCCGGGCCCTGCTCGCTGGCGCGCTCACGGCGGCGGGCCTCCAAGGCCTCGCCTTCCTTCACCAGCCCATCGAAGAAACGGCTGCCTTCGGCCTGTGCCCGGCCCAGCGCACCCAGTCCGGCCAGCCAGACCTGCTGGGCCGAATCGCTCAGCTTGCGTGAGAAGCGTCCGGCCTGTTCACCAAAGGTGGCGTCGTCGTCGCGGCGGTCGTCGTTTTCGTAGCGGTTCATCGCACTTCCCGTGGGAGTTGGACCTGCCCCGAGAGTAGCGCGCGCCGCCGTTGCAGGGCCGTGACGGCCGCTGTCGTGGTTCAGCCCAGCTTTTCCTTCAGCACGCGCTGGATTTCGCTTTCGACCATGCCTTTCATTGCCGACAGCAGGAAGCCGAGCTTGGCGGTCACCCGCACGGCGCCCGGCTGCAGCTCGATCGCGCCGTCCACGCCGCTGCCGGAGAAATTCAGCACATCGGCGCTCCACGAGGACTTCAGGCCAAAGCGCTCGGCCAGCTTGGCGGCAACCTGTTCGATCGCCTCGCGCGCCTGTGCGTCGGGCAGGGCGTGGGCGTGGCGGACATCGATGGTGGACATGCAGGCTCCTGGCGCAGGGCGGGGTGATCAGAGAGGGCGAGCATTGTGCGCATCGATCGCGTCCGCGCCAAGCGCTCATCCGGGGTTCTTCTTCGATGCCGGCCAACCTGCTAGGCTGCGCCGCGTGCAGAACCTGCTTGTTCACTTCAGTCAACAACAACAGCCCGACCAGCCGCTGCGGCCCGGGGTGCAACGCATCGTGCGCCATGCCAACGGCAGCGTGCGGCTGGGCGAAGCAGGCAACGGCGCGTTGCTGCTGGCGCAGTTCTGCATGGATGATCGCGGCCTCTGGCTCCAGGTCGGCAACGGCATCCGCGGCATCCATGTCAACGGCCGTCCGGTACGGCGCATGGCGCTGCTGCGCGCCGGCGATGCGGTGTATGTCGATGGCGTGGAAATGGTCCTGCGGGGCGAAGCCGAGAGCCTGCTGCAGGCGCCGTCACCGGACGGCGAAGATGCCGGCGACGAGCAGCGCCTGCTGCGGGGCGTCGGTGGCCTGCACCATGGCCGCAGTTTCACCTTGTCGCGCGCCCGCGTGATCGGCCGCGGCACCGAGGCCGACATCGCCATCGACGATCCGGCGTTCGCCGAACAGCACGCGCGCGTGGAAGTGCACGGCGATCGCGTCCTGCTGCGTGACCTGGGCAGCGCCGATGGCACCTGCGTCAACGGCGTGGCCGTGCGCCACTGCTGGCTGCAGCCGGGCGACCAGGTGGTATTCGATGGCCAGCACCGTTTCGTGCTGGAAGTGCCGCGTGATCCGCGCCGGCGGCCGCTGGCGGCCGAGGATGAGTCCAGCCACGAGGCCGAACGGGCGCCCGCCGAGCCCCTTCCTCCGCGCCGGGTCCGCCGCTGGCCGTGGCTGCTGGTCAGCGCACTGCTGCTGGCTGCGCTGCTCAGCCTGCTGCTCTGGTTCGGCGCGCGCTGAGCCTGTCGTCTCCGTGCTTCGGGCAGGCGCCGGCCCAGGTCGGCGACTGCCGGCGCAGTGCCGCGGGCGATGGATTCCGATGAAACCAAATTTCCCTTGCCGCGCAAGGCCGCAAGGCTGGTGCACTGCGGCATACTAGGGATCTTGCCCCACAGGTGTGACATGACGCGCGCGTTCAACTTCAGTGCCGGCCCTGCAACCTTGCCGGAATCGGTCCTGCGCCAGGCGCAGGCGGAAATGCTGGACTGGCACGGTACCGGCGCCTCGATCGTGGAAATGAGCCATCGCGGTGCGGAATTCATGTCCGTCGCCGCCGAGGCCGAGGCGGACCTGCGCCGCCTGCTCGACATTCCCGAGGACTACGCCGTGCTGTTCCTGTCCGGCGGCGCCACCACCCAGCAGGCGTTGATCCCGCTGAATTTCGCAAGCCCCGGCCAGCGTGCCGACTACGTGGTCAGCGGCCACTGGGGCAGGACGGCGGTCAAGCAGGCCGGCCCCTATGTGGACGTCAACATCGCTGGCAGCAGCGAGGACGGGGGCTACCGCGAGCTGCCCGCGCGCAGCAGCTGGCAGCTTTCGCCCGATGCGGCCTATGTGCACATCACCGCCAACGAGACCATCCACGGCGTCGAGTTCCGTGACGTGCCCGATACCGGCGATGTGCCGCTGGTGGCCGATTTCAGTTCGTCCATCGCCAGCGAACCGCTGGATGTGCGCCGCTACGGCGTCATCTACGCGGGCGCGCAGAAGAACCTGGGCCCGGTCGGCATCGCGGTGATGATCATCCGTCGCGACCTGCTGGAGCGCAGTGGCCAGCCGCGCGCGGACATCTTCGACTACCGCTCGCACGTGGCGCGCGACTCGATGCTCAACACCCCGCCCACCTGGAACTGGTACCTGGCGGGGCTGGTGTTCAAGTGGATGCTGGCCGAAGGCGGCGTGGCCGAGTTCGCCCGGCGCAATGCGGCCAAGGCCGCGCTGGTGTACGGCGCCATCGATGCGTCCGGCGGCTTCTATCGCAATGAAGTCGCGCACGCGGCGCGTTCGCGGATGAACATCCCGTTCTTCCTGCCCAACGCCGACCTCGATGCGCGTTTCGTCGCCGAGGCCAAGGCCGCCGGCCTGCTGGCGCTGAAGGGTCACAAGGTGGTCGGCGGCATCCGTGCTTCGCTGTACAACGCCATGCCGCTGGCGGGTGCGGAGGCGCTGGTCGCCTTCATGGCCGACTTCCAGCAGCGCTACGGCTGAGCAATGAACGGCGCGCACCGTCGGGTGCGTGCCCACGCAACAGGGAATTCCGATGGCAAGCAAATCCAGCAAGAAGGCGCCGAAGCAGGCCGCACCGGCCAAGGACAGCGCTGCGTCCAAGGGCACGTCCAAGGCCAGGGCTGCATCGACGCCGGCCCCCACCCAGGCGCCGCTGGCACTGGCCGACGTGCGTTCGAAGATCGACCAGATCGACCGCGACATCCAGCGCCTGATCGCCGAGCGCGCGCAGTTCGCCCACCAGGTCGGCAAGGCCAAGGGCAAGCTTGCCGCCGCCGTCGATTACTACCGCCCCGAGCGTGAAGCACAGGTGCTGCGCATGGTGGTGGACCGCAACGAAGGCCCGCTCAGCGATGAAGTGCTGGTGCACGTCTATCGCGAGATCATGTCGGCCTGCCTGGCCCAGCAGGAGCCATTGAAGATCGGCTACCTCGGCCCGGAAGGCACCTTCAGCCAGCAGGCCGTGCTCAAGCATTTCGGTCGCTCGGCGCTGGGCCTGCCGTTGGCCAGCATCGAAGAAGTCTTCCAGGAAGTGGAAGCGGGCAACGCCGATTTCGGCGTGGTGCCGGTGGAGAACTCGGGGCAGGGCACCATCCAGATCACCCTGGACATGTTCCTGACCTCCAACCTGAAGATCTGCGGCGAAGTGGAACTGCGCGTGCAGCAGTACCTGATGTCGCGCAGCGGCCGCATCGAGGACATCGAACGCGTCTACGGCCACCCGCAGTCGTTCATGCAGACCTCGGCGTGGATGCGCGCCAACCTGCCCAAGGCCGAGAAGATTCCGGTCTCCAGCAACGCCGAAGGCGCACGCCGCGCGCGCAACGCCGACGATGCGGCGGCCATCGGTGGCGAAAGTGCCGGCCACGTGTACGGCCTGAAGAAGGTGGTGACCAAGCCGATCCAGAACGATGCCGACAACACCACCCGTTTCCTGGTGGTGGGCCGCAACATCTTCCCGACCTCCGGCCATGACCGTACCTCGGTGCTGGTCTTCATCCATGACAAGCCGGGTGCGCTGTTCGACGTGCTCAGTCCGTTCGCACGCCACGGCATCAGCATGAACCGCATCGAGTCGCGGCCTTCGCACCACGGCAAGTGGGAGTACGGCTTCTTCATCGACCTGGCCGGCCACATCGACGACGCGCCGATGCAGGCCGCGCTGGCCGAACTGGAAGCACACTCAGCGCAGATCAAGGTCCTCGGCTCCTATCCGGTGGCCGTGCCCTGATGCCTGCCGCGGTGGCCGCGGCCACCGACCCTTGATGCACCGCCGGCCCGCCGGCGTCTACGGAATGATCGAACGATGAGCAACGCGCAACACTGGATCGCCCGCAAGGGCCAGCCGCTGCAGGGCAGCCTCACCATTCCCGGCGACAAGTCGGTTTCGCACCGTTCGGTGATGTTCGCCGCACTGGCCGACGGCACCTCTCACATCGAGGGTTTCCTGGAAGGCGAAGACACCCGCGCCACCGCGCGCATCTTCAGCCAGCTGGGCGTGCGCATCGAAACCCCCAGCCCGTCGCAGCGCATCGTCCACGGCGTCGGCATCGATGGCCTGCAGGCGCCCAGCGCAGCGCTGGACTGCGGCAACGCCGGCACCGGCATGCGCCTGCTGGCGGGCCTGCTGGCCGGGCAGTCGTTCGACTGCACCCTGATCGGCGACGAATCGCTGTCCGGCCGGCCGATGCGCCGTGTCACCGGCCCGCTGTCGCAGATGGGCGCGAAGATCGATACCCAGGACGATGGCACGCCGCCGCTCCACGTGCACGGCGGCCAGACACTGCACGGCATCGCGTTCACCTCGCCGGTGGCCAGCGCGCAGATCAAGTCGGCCGTGCTGCTGGCGGGCCTGTACGCACAGGGCGAAACCAGCGTCGTCGAACCGCACCCGACCCGCGACTACACCGAGCGCATGCTGTCCGCGTTCGGCGTGCAGATCGAGTTCTCGCCGGGCAAGGCGCGCCTGCGCGGTGGCCAGCGCCTGCGTGCCACCAACATCGCGGTGCCCGCCGATTTTTCCTCGGCAGCGTTCTTCCTGGTGGCCGCCAGCATCATTCCCGGCTCCGAGCTGCGCCTGAAGCAGGTGGGCCTGAACCCGCGTCGCACCGGCCTGCTGCATGCACTGCGGCTGATGGGGGCGGACATCACCGAAGAAAATCCAGCCGAGCAGGGCGGCGAGCCGGTCGCTGACCTGGTGGTGCGCTACGCGCCGCTGAAGGGCGCGCGCATTCCCGAAGCGCTGGTGCCGGACATGATCGATGAATTTCCGGCACTGTTCGTCGCCGCCGCCGCCGCCGAAGGCAGGACCGTGGTGAGCGGCGCAGCAGAGCTGCGGGTGAAGGAATCGGATCGCCTGGCAGCGATGGCCACCGGCCTGCGCGCGCTGGGCATGCAGGTGGATGAAACCGAAGACGGCGCCACCCTGCATGGCGGCACCCGTCTGGGCAGCGGCACCATCGAAAGCCACGGCGACCATCGCATCGCCATGGCCTTTGCCATTGCCGGCCAGATCAGCGACGGCGAAGTACGGATCAACGACATCGCCAACGTGGCCACCTCGTTCCCCGACTTCGACGGCCTGGCACGCAGCGCCGGATTCAACCTGGCCTGACCTGCACCGCAACCGCCGGGCCATGCCCGGCGGATCGCATTGCGCGGTAGGTGCCAACCTTGGTTGGCACGCTCATATCGCCCGGTAGGTGCCAACCTTGGTTGGCACGCTTTTCCGCATAAAATGACGGAGGCCGAAGCCTCCGTCGAACATCACGAACCCCTCGTCCGCGATCAACGCTGCTCGGTACGGAAATCCACCGGGACCCGCACCACACTGGCCACGGCACGGCCATCCTGCATGGCCGGCTGGAACTTCCAGTTCTGCACCGTGCGCAGGACCGCACGATCCAGGTCACGGCTGCGTTCGCCACTGCGCGACACGATCGCGGCATTGGTGACGTTGCCGCGGGTATCCACATCAAGGCTGGCGATCACGCTGCCCTGCACACCGTTACGAAGCGCAGCTGCCGGATAGTCCGGCTTGCTGTTGCTGGCGAGCGGGCGCGCCTCGCGGTTGCGCACCGCCGGCACTGCCTTGCGCTCGCTCGTGGCCGGCGTGGCCTGTCGTACGGCAGGCGGTGCCGTTTCGGCAACAGGCGTCTGTTCGGTGGCTGGCAGCATGCGCTCGCCGACCGGTGCAGGCGCCACCTCATCCGGTCCGGAATAGCGCAGCCAGAGCAGCGCGGCCGCGAACATCGCCACGATCAGCGCGACCCACAGCCAAGGCGATGTGGCCCGGCGCGGCGTACCGTCCTGCTGCATCTGCGGCGAATGAAGGTCTTCATGGGTGGTGACAGTCATCGCAAACTCCTTACGTCGGTTGACGACGTGCCGAGTGTTGCCCGAGGCCACGAAGAAAAGTGTCAGTGTTGCGTCAACGCAACCGGGAGGGTTCAGTTTGCCTTCCGGTATGCGTTCAGTTACTGCGTCTTGAAGTCGAACGGCACTTCAATGGTGCCCGGCACCGCCTGCCCGTTGCTCTGCGCCGGGGTGAAGCGCCAGCGGCGCACCGCGTCGGTCGCTGCGCGGTCCAGGTCACGCGAGCCGCTGCGCTGGATGACGGTGACGTTGTTCGGATAGCCCGTAGCGTCCACCTCCACCCGCACCACCACACTGCCGGTTTCGCCCGCACGCAGTGCGGCGGCTGGATAGGCCGGCGGCGGCGATTGGCCCGCGATCGGCATGGGCTGGCTGCCGCCACCGGCGGCCGGCACGGTGCCGGGCGCAGCGGGTGCCGGTTCAGCCATTGCAGGCGGCGGGGGCGGAGCGGTTTCCACCAGCTTCGGGGCGTCTTCCGGTGCCGGCGCCGGCTTGGCGTCGGGCATGTCGCTGGACCCGGCTGCCGCCGGCAGGGGTTCCGGCAGAGGCTCCACCTGGGCGGTTTCCTGCGGCGTCTGTGCCGCAGGGTCGGCGCGGAAGAATTCCTTGTCGCGGCCGGTCAGCCAGACCACCACGAACAGCAGCACCCCCACGCCGAAAGCGATGCCGGCGATCTTCAGGGCGTTGCGCGGAATATGCACAGTGAACGACTTGGCGGACGACGAGCGGGGTGCAGACATGGACCGGACCAGTACGGAATAGCCCGATTCTGCCACGGCCCGAATGAACCGGGCGGCAGAAATCCGCATAACAGGCGATAATCCCGGTCCTGACACCCACCACGACACCTGCCATGCTTGATCCAGCCCTGCTCCGCCACCAGCCCGCCGACCTCGCCGAACGCCTGCGCACCAGCCGCGGCTTCGAGCTCGACGTGTCTGCCCTGGAGTCCCTGGAGGCCGATCGCAAGCGCATCCAGGTGCGGACCCAGGAGCTGCAGAGCCTGCGCAACAGCCGCTCCAAGGCCATCGGCCAGGCCAAGGCCAAGGGCGAGGACGTCTCGGCCATCATGGCCGAGGTCGCCGCCTTCGCCGACGAACTGAAGGCCTCGGAAGTGGCGCTGGACGAGCTGCGCGAGAAGATCGAAGCAATCTCGCTGGGTATTCCGAACATTCCGGCCGACGACGTACCGGCCGGTGCCGACGAGAACGACAACGTCGAGCAGGCGCGCTGGGGTACCCCGCGCCAGTTCGATTTCAAGGTGCTGGACCACGTCGAACTGGGCGCCCGCAACGGCTGGCTGGATGGCGAAACCGCCGCCAAGCTGTCCGGTTCGCGCTTCACCGTGCTGCGTGGCCCGATCGCGCGCCTGCACCGTGCGCTGGCCCAGTTCATGGTCGATCTGCACACGGGCGAACACGGCTACGAGGAAACCAACGTACCGCTGCTGGTCAACGCCGAATCGCTGCGCGGCACCAGCCAGCTGCCGAAGTTCGAGGATGACCTGTTCAAGACGGCCGTCGGCGAGTCCACGCGCTACCTGATCCCCACCTCGGAAGTGCCGCTGACCAACATCGTGCGCGACGAGATCGTCGACGCCGAGCGCCTGCCGCTGCGCATGACCGCGCATTCGATGTGCTTCCGTGCCGAGGCCGGCAGCGGCGGCCGCGACGTGCGCGGCATGATCCGCCAGCATCAGTTCGAGAAGGTCGAGCTGGTCTCGATCTGCCAGCCGGAAGACAGCGACGCCGAGCACCAGCGCATGACCCGTTGTGCCGAAGTGGTGCTGGAAAAGCTGGGCCTGCCGTACCGCAAGGTCCTGCTGTGCACCGGCGACATGGGCTTCTCGGCCATCAAGACCTACGACCTGGAAGTCTGGCTGCCGTCGCAGGAGACCTACCGCGAGATCTCTTCGTGCTCGAACTGTGGTGACTTCCAGGCCCGCCGCATGCAGGCGCGCTGGCGCAATCCGGCCACCGGCAAGCCCGAGCTGGTGCACACCCTGAACGGCTCGGGCGTAGCGGTCGGCCGCGCGATGATCGCGGTGATGGAGAACTACCAGAACGCCGACGGCAGCATCACCGTGCCGGAAGCGCTGCGCCCGTACATGGGTGGGCTGGAAACCATCGCCTGACAACCGGCTCAGGTGGGTGCCATGCTTGCATGGCACCGAATCCACGCATGGCGTGGATCTGCAATGCGGCTACATCCACGCCTTGCGTGGATGAGCCCCGCGATCACTCCACAACCCGCACCTTCTCCAACGGCACCCATCCCGCTTCGCCCGCCTCGGGCATGCACCACGCCCAACCATTCAGTGTGCGCAGCCGGCGCAGCCTCTGCCCCGGATTCACATCCAGCTCCCGCGCGCAGTAATCCGCGGTGGCAAGCGCGTCACCCTGCGCATCGCGACCGATCACCGGTGCCGGCACGAATCCAGGCTGCTGCCCCTCGGCCTGGCACAGGAACCAGTCCTCCCAGCCCTCCGGGCCTTCATAGCGCTCGCCTACCACCAGCGCCTGGCCGCGGAGCAGGGTGATCGGGTGTGGGAATTCGCTGCGGTGCGTGGTCGTCACGATGTAGTTCATGGCCCACTGTACCGTCTCCGCCGGGCATGGCCCGGCGCTACCCGATCGGTGTGGTAGCGCCGGGCCATGCCCGGCGGGCGGGAACCGGGCCACAAAAAAACGGCCCCGCATTGCGGGGCCGTCGGGGTGGGCCGGGAGGGGGAGGGGAATCCCGGCCCGCGTTCAACGCCCAGACGAGGAGAGAGGGGCGCTGAACGCTGGAACGCGTCACGCCGCTGCCGCTTCCGCCGCCTCATGCGAGGGCAGTGCAGCCAGTGCACCGGCAATGGCGTCTTCGCGGTGCTGCGGCGAGTAGGCGATGCCCTCGGCACGCACGAACTCGACCTCATTGATGCCCATGAAGGCGAACACCTGGCGCAGGAACGGCTCCTGGAAGTCGGCCGGCGAATCGGTGTAGATGCCGCCACGGCTGCTGGCGATGATCACCCGCTTGCCACCGGCCAGACCCACCGGGCCATTCTCGGTGTACTTGAAGGTGCGGCCGGCCACGGCCACGCGGTCGATCCAGGCCTTCAGGGTGGAGGGGATGCTGAAGTTGTACATCGGCGCGCCGATCACCACCACGTCGGCATCGAGGAACTGCTGCATCACCTGTTCAGCGTCGGTCGCCTCGGCCGCATCGGTCTTGGCCAGCGAGCTGCTGCGCAGATGCGGTACCGGATTGGCGTCAAGATCGCGATAATCGACCTGCAGGCCGTCGATCTGGTCCTTGAACCGGGCCACCACCGCTGCCGACAGCTGGCGGGAGACGGAATTGTCGCCAAGCACGCTGGCGTCGAGATGCAGAAGCTTCATGGCAGTCACCTATGTTCTGGAAGGAAGGGCGGGTTTGCCGCCGACGGAGAGAACGATAGGTTGTTGCAAAGGCGGAATAAAGGTGGTTGAATGCCACGTATTGTTCTAGATATGGAACTCGGGTATGCATGACCTGAATGATCTGTACTACTTCGCGATGGTGGTCGACCACGGCGGGTTCGCCGCGGCCGAGCGCGCCCTGGGCATCCCCAAGTCACGCCTGAGCCGCCGCATCAGCCAGCTGGAGACCGACCTGGGCGTGCGCCTGCTGCAGCGCTCCACGCGCCGCTTCGCGGTCACCGATGTCGGCACCAGCGTGCACCGTCACGCCCAGACCATGCTGGCCGAAGCACAGGCCGCACGCGAAGTGGTGGACCGCCTCAGTGCGGAGCCGCGCGGCGTGGTCCGCGCCAGCGTGCCGGTGTCGTTGGCGCAGATGCAGCTGCCCAAGCTGCTGCCCAAGTTCCTCGAGCAGTACCCGAAGGTGCGGCTGCAGCTGAACATCAGCAACCGCCGCGTGGACATCATCAACGAAGGCTACGACGTGGCCCTGCGCGTGCGCTCGCGCCTGGACGACGATGGCAGCCTGGTGATGCGCAGCTTCGGCCAGGTGCAGGAACTGCTGGTGGCCAGCCCGAAGTACCTGGACCGCGCCGGCCGCCCGAAGGAGCCGGAAGAGCTGACCCAGCACGTCACCCTCAGCATCAGCGAGGACGAGGCGCGCCAGCGCTGGGAACTGCATGGCCCGGAAGGCGAAGTGCGCCGGGTGGACCTGCAGCCGCGCGTGGCCGGCTTCGACTTCCCGCTGCTGCAGAGCATGGTGAAGGACGGCTTCGGCATCACCATGCTGCCGGAAACCGTGTGCGCCGATGCTGTGCGCAATGGCGAACTGGAGGTGGTGTTGCCGGACTGGTCGCTGCCGCAGGGCGTGTGCCACGCCGTGTTTGCCTCGCGTCGGGGCCTGCTGCCGGCGGTGCGCGTGTTCATCGATTTCCTGGCCGAGCACCTGCCGCCGCAGCTGGAGGCCTCGCGCCTGCATTGCGATGGCGCCTGCGAGAAGGCCAAGGAGCGCATCAAGGCCAGCGCGCTGGGTGCGCTGGCGGTGGATGCGGGCTGAGCCTGAAGCGGTAACGCCGGGCCAGCCCCGGCCGCGACGACGGTCTTGGGCAAATCGCCCGGCCGTGCGAGAATGCGTGCCCGGCCAGCAGTGCCGGGCCGATACGGAGAGATGGCCGAGCGGTTTAAGGCACCGGTCTTGAAAACCGGCGAAGGGTTAAACCTTCCGTGGGTTCGAATCCCACTCTCTCCGCCAATCGATCTTAACTCGTTGATTTTTATTTGAAATCACGTTTTGAGCGGATTGGAAAGCAGGAAGCATGCAGAGGAAACACTCGCATGTGCATCCGCCGTCACTTGAGCCGGTCATCCACCGGCCGTTGGTCGTTCGTCCAGCGTGTCCCTGTCGATCTTCAAGCCGTGCTCGATTGCCGGCTCATCAAGCGCACCCCTCGAACAAAAGACCTAGCCCAGGCACACGTGCAAGCAGTCGTGCTTGGGGCGGGCTATGCTCGGCTCTTCGCACAGTTGAAGGATCAACGAGTGGCCAAGCTCAGCAAATCGGACGCTGACCTGCTTACTGCTCGACTGACGAGCGCCGAGAACCTGCAAGAACTGACGCTCAACCGCACCCGTCAACCGAATGGGAGGGTGACCGAGCAGTGGCAGATCGACAGCCCGAAGGACCTAAAGCTTTATCGGCAGTTGATGGAACTGGAATCACGGGGTGGGGCAACCGCCCAAGCATGGCGGCTCCCAGTTTCCGCCTTCAACTCATTCGGAGCATCGCACCAAGCCAGCCCTGTGCGGCAAGCCTCAGTTCCAGCACTTGAAACGATGACCTTGGGCAGGGCTCGGGATGCGCTCCTATCGACCTTCAAGGGCTCCACGCTGCCCAAGACCTACACCATCAAGAAGACCGCCATCGAGGCGCTGTGGCATTCCTGGGCCCGAAGGCAAAGGTCCATGCCATCACCCGATCAGATTTGGCGCGGTGGGATCAAGACATGCGCGAGAAGGGCGCTTCGACCCCGACGCTCACGAACAAGCAGAGCTACATCGGTGGAAAAGGTCGCTTCTTCGAGTGGGTCATGGCGTCGGGCGACTACCCGAAAGGCGACAATCCTGCATCCAGCCATGTCAGCGACTCCCAGCATGAGAAGCGGGCTCGGAAGAAGCTCGGGTTCAAAGCCTATGGTAGGGCGCAGATCCAGGCTTTGTTCGCGCCCGAAGCCTTGGCCAAGCTGTCAGAGTCTGCTCGGTGGGCGTCGCTGCTCGGGCTTTACACGGGAGCGAGGGCTTCGGAAGTTGGCCAGCTTCTGATCAACGACGTGTTCGAGGAAGACGGCATCCTGTGCATCCAGGTATCGGACGAAGGCGAGCACCAGGAAGTGAAAACTGAGCTCAGCCTTCGGACGGTCCTGTTCCATCCTGAGCTGCTAAAGATAGGCTTCCTGGGATGGGTGGACGATAAGCGGAAGGCTGGTGAAAGCAGGCTCTACCCAGCCGCGAAGGCCACCGCCGTTAACGCGCAGGGCAACTGGAGCACCAAGGCTGTCAGTCGGCATCTGGCCGAGGTGGGGAAGGGTTGGGAACCAGCGAAGCGCGGGTTTCATTCTCTCCGCAACACTTTTATCCGGGAGCTACAGGGTGTCGGTGTGGTTTCAGAGCTCCGTGCAAAGTTCGTTGGCCATGAACTCGATGACGAGCATCACTCGACTTATGGAAGAAAGTTTACTTTCAATGAAAAGCTAAGTGGAGTCTGCTCGGCATCGTCTGGAATCAGATCGGCAACTTTTAGCCGTACTGTTTAACTTCTTCAAGCTAACAAGTAATCGCTGAAAAGATGAGCGTCAAATAAATGAACATTGAGAGTGTTAGTGTTTCTCTCTGGGTTGTTAGGACAAAACACCGGTCTGTCGCAGCTCCGTGATTAGAGAGGCTTGGCGCAACAGGAGCGAGGCGTAAGACCCCTCGCGTGCACTAATTTTTGTCTCTCGTTAGTCATGAGGCAGTCTGTCTATTGACTAAGGCTGATGTAAGCGTGTTTGCTTTACGTGTCAATCAAACGCGGAGGGCGAGGAAACGTGGATAGACTTGTGTATTTCCCCACATCGACAAACGTCGAGCAGACTGAATCGGCGTTGAGTGCCAGTCCGAGTATAGTAATCGTAGGGGCAAATGGCTCAGGGAAAACCCGTCTCGGGGCTTGGTTAGAAACCAAAGGCCCTCAGAGGGACTTGGTTCACAGGATTCCAGCCCAGCGAAATATCAGGCTTCCTTCATCCGTTAGTCCGGTCGGCCTGCAAGCTGCAACTGACTCATTTATTTGGTCGGATAGGCCGTCTCACTGGGATGAGCAGACGTGGGAGCAGAATAGGCACATTCATAGATTAAACAGTCGATATGGTGGTGCTGACTCAGACAGCGCGGCTACTGCGCCAGTATCCGATTTTGATCGTTTATTGGTGCTGATGTTCTCGGAGAACTACACACAGCTCATCAAGTTCCAGGAGATGTATGACGCGACCAATGAGCGTATTGATTCGCCTGAGACTATATTGAAAAAGGCAGCTAGGGTTTGGAGCAGTGTATTGACCCATCGTGAAGTGGTGTTTGGGAGCGGCGAGGTCAGAGCAAGGCCGCTTACAGAGGGCGCTGAATCTTATCTGGCAAGCCGCATGAGCGATGGTGAACGGGCGGTCTTCTACCTAATAGGGAACTGCTTATGTGCGCGAACTGGAGCAATCATCGTTGTTGATGAACCAGAGTTGCATCTTCATCGCTCTATACAGAAGAAGTTGTGGGACGCGCTCGAGCGTGAGCGTGCTGATTGCCAGTTCTTGTATGTGACGCATGACATAGGGTTTGCGGAGAGCAGAACTGGCTCAACAAAAGTTTGGCTAAAAAGCGCGGATGGAAGTAACTTTGATTGGTTGCAGGTCGCTGATGATGAGGGGGTTCCTGCCGTCATCTACCTAGAGGTGCTTGGCGCTCGCCGCCCTGTGATTTTTGTCGAAGGCGTTTCGGGTTCAGTAGATGTAGACGTTTATAGCGCCGTCTACCCCGGGTTCGCGGTCAGGCCGGTAGGCGGCTGTTTGGATGTCATATCAGCAACTAAGGCTTTCGGACGGAGTAGCGATTTCCATCATATTGAGTGTTTCGGTATCATTGATAGGGACTATTTGACTGATGATCGGATGATTAGCTACCGCCGTTCAAATGTCTGGACTCCTCATGTGGCGGAAATAGAAAATCTGTTTCTTCTGCCTGAAGTCCTGAATGTGATGGCGTCTCGCCTCGGGGTCGAGCAGTCGGCAATAGACGATATAAAGCGGTCTGTTTTTGCAGAGTTTGAGCGATTGAAGACGGAGCATGCTCTCGCGCTGACTCGGCGGGACCTTGTGATGTCATTGGAGCGCTTTAGTGGCATGGGCGCTCTTGCGGACATGTCTAGGGGCTTGAGCGAAGCGGTGGCGGGATTGAATGTCGAGTCAATTTATCTTGGCCACATAAGCAGCGCGGAGAAAATTTTGGCAGAAGGTGACTACACTGGCGTTCTTAGAGTTTTCAATCATAAGGGGCTGGTTGGGAAGGTAAATAGATACTTTGGGATTACGAGACCTTCCTACTTGGACCGAGTGCGCGCATTGCTTCGGAAAGGTGATGCTGATTTGGTTCAGGCGCTCAAAAGATGGCTCCCAAGTTTTGAGAGGCGGGGGAATCGTTAAGCAGCAGATTCTTGAGCAACAGATATCCGCTCCGCTGGCTGCAGTAGCAAGGAGAGCGCACTTAGGCATCTTGACGGATGCGTGCGCCAGGGGCTTCGCCCCTGGAACCCCAAGCCTCTGCAAGGCTTGCCAAAGGCAAAAGATGAGCCATAAAGACTTCTGTTTCTTAGGAGTTTCTATGGGTATCTTTCACACGGCGATTAAGACGTTCAGCCGAGGCAAAGGGCAATCCGCCGTGGCCGCAGCCCCCTATCGAGGTGGCTTGCTGCTGTCCGATGTCGCCACCGGGCAGCAGCATGACTACCGCCGCCGGAGCGGGGTCGTTGAGACCTTATGCATCGCGCCGCCAGATGCGCCCGACTGGGCCTTAGTGCCCGGCGAGCTCTGGGCGCTCGCGGGGGCGGCCGAGCGCCGCCGCGACGCAACAGTATCCCCGGAGTTCGAGCTGGCGTTGCCCTATGAGCTTTCGGACGAACTGCGCACACACCTGGCGTTTTCCATTGCCGAGGCGCTGGTGGATCGCTACCAGCTCGCTATCCAAGCCAGTATTCACTCTCCAGGAACCCCGGAGGGGCTCAATCATGTCCACTTGTTGGCGAGCACCAGGCGCATTGGACCGGACGGGTTCGGGGAGAAGACGAGAGAGTTGGACGGAGGCGTGTCTGGAAAAAGTGAAAGTCCAATGGGTCCGGGAAATGGTCGCGGAAACAAACAACGCACATCTTGAAGCGGCTGGCCTGACGGTCACGATCGACCGCCGCAGCTTGACAGAGCAGGCTCATGCGCTGTCGGATCGGGGTGACGAACTCCAGGCAGTGGCTTTGTCTCGAGAGCCGACCAAGCACTTGGGCAAGGCGGCCACCGCGCTGGCCCGAAAGGGCATGGACAGCCAGCTGGCTGGACGACTCCAATGATTTTTCGTCTATCGACTGATGGATAGGTTCGGTCGGGCTGCTAGGCGGCTGGGGGGCATGGAGCTGGCACTCCAGGCCGACCGTGAGTTAGGCGGGGATTCCGTACCTCTTGGCGACGTTGCGAGCTGGGCGGCAGCACGTGCCGTCGAGCAGGGCGTTGAGAGTCGCATTCGCCGCGCCCTTATGTAGAGCCAACTTTTTAATTGGCGTTCTTTGGTAAAGCCGACGAAAGCACTCGGCATAGAACTGTCGTACGACCGCCGGGGTGTCCGGCTTGTACCCGCCCTCAATCTCAAAGAAGCGCCGGAGGCAGAGGATTACTAGGTCCGACAGCTGGACGAGGAGATTGCGTGTCGAGTCGAGGGGATAGCTGAACTCGGCAATCCACTTGGTTCTGCACGCCACTGGACTCCCGAAGCGGCGTCGTTGGGTTATTTCCGCAATGGCATGAGTGTGCTCATCCTTCTTGTCGATAATCAGCATCCCCCTCGCTGTGCGGCCCAGACCTTCTGAAACCCTATGGTCGATCTCGGTAATCATGTAGTCGTACGCGAGGGTATAGGGCGTGCTTGCGTGGGTGGGAAGGGCGGCGACATTGATCGCGAGGGCGGCTGCAAGTTTCGACTTGTCTATGGCAATGTAGTGGACGTGATGCTTCCGCGACTCGATTACGCTGAGAAGATCTCGTACAAGTTGCAAGCGCCGCTCAATCAGGTGGCCCGCAAAGGGACCTTCACCATTGGGCGAAAGCAACTCGCACCCATGTAGCTCGAAGGCAGCTGGAGGTGCACCGCCGAAATAGTCGTTGAGGAGGTCGGACAAAGCGGCGTAGGTTGTGTTCCACCCTTCATCGCGCAGGTTGACCCCTCCAAGCACAAATACTGGTTGCTGGGCGTCCGCCAAGTTCGCGCCGGTATCGCCCGACTCGTCCAAGTAGAAGAAGTGCATCCCTTGCTCCTTCCCGCGATTGCATTTACATGGTTGGGTTGATCAAGATTAGTTCAACGAGGGTGTTTGTCGTGGGTTTCGGATTGAACTCTGCGCCTTCCCAAGGGCATGCCGGCAGAAGACGCAGTTGAGCAGTCCGATTCGATAGGTCTCACAGCATCAGCCGCTTCCACCATGTAGAAGCAGGCGCTGAACACACGCTTCTCCGCACCATTCGTGGTGCCGGAGGTACCCGGGGTGTAGCCGGAAACAACCACCCTATAGTGCTTTCCCGCACGCAAAGCTGTGCCGAGTGCAGGCTCTCCCTCCTGACCGTACGGCAGACACTGACCAGGACCCAGCGCAGGCTCGGTAGACCCTTCGCGAAGAAAGATGCGCTGCCAGACAGGCGGATGTCCCTTGCCAACTTCTGTCACTGTCACGCCTGCGATAATCGGCGGGGCAGCACGTGTCTCACGCGTGTCAGGCACGCCAAGACACGGTACGCCATCGTGTGCCTGGATCGTGGCGCGCTGATAGGTCCCCTGTGGCTGTGAACCCGCGGCCATCATTGGCAACAGCAGGAACACCAAGGCCACCGTCTGTCGCATCAACGGGTCACCTCGAAGTGGCATCTGCTACATGCCGTCTTCGCGTACGGGTGGCGGTCCGGACGAGAGTGCAGTCGCGCAGTCCGATATGACGGGTTTCATGCTTTTGCCGGCCACGTCCACCATGTGGAAGCAGGCACTGAACACACGCGCCTGTGCTTCATTCTTCTTGCCCGGCGTGCCAGGTGTGCGCCCCCATATCTCCACCTGGTAGCGCTTGCCCGGCCGCAGCGCGGGGGCGGATGCCGCGCCCTCGCCGTAGGTGAGGCACTGGCTGGGGGGCAGCGCAGGTTCGGTTGTGCCCTCGCGCAGAAAATCATGTTCCCATAGCGGGGTGCCGCCGGTGCCCACTTCCATCACGGACACGCCAGTGACAAGGGGGGCGTTGACGCGCGTTTCATGGGTATCGGGCACGCCGAAGCAGGGCACACCCTCACGGCTCTGTATCGTCGCCTGCTGGTAGCGACCGGCTGGCGAGGAGCAGCTGGCCATCATCGGCAGGAGCAGCCCCAGCAGAGCCACCGGCAGTTGTAGTCGCATCATCGGGTCGTCCTCGGGAGGTTGTCCTTGCTGCTGCGGTCGGCCAGGAACTGGGAGAGCGCGCGCTCGAGTTGTGCGCCGATGCCAGCCGTCGCGCGATAACGCGTGTTGTTCATGCTCGACTGTGAGCCACGGAACGTGACGAGGAAGTAGTCCGCCAGAATGTCACCCTGGGCCTCCATGTTGTAGTCATGCAGCAGCCGCGTCTCGTCAAGCACGTAGTCGTAGCTCATGTTCGGCCGGGGTGCCCGCACCAGCTTGACGTTGTAGCCAAGCTGATACTGCCAGACGTGGGCCATCTCATGGATGAAGAACGCCTGGAATCTCACGGTATCCAGCGAGTAATCCTCCCGATAGATACCCTTCGGGAAATACATCTGCCCGTTGGGCGTCACGGCGGTGTCCTTGTCCTGGAAGCCGAAGAACATCCAGTAGCCGTGGTTGTGGACTTTCACGGTGCTGTAGTCGACTGCATCGCCGAACACCAGGCGTGCCATCTCGATCTCGCCGGCGGTCATGGCGCGTTCGTGGCCAGGCGCACTTACCGGTACCACGGAGGTGCCCATGCCCTCGGCGGTGGTCACCACACCGTCCACATCGAACACTTCTGCTTCGTCGGTGCTGGCCGGTGCCGTGCGCGCACAGCAGCCGGTCGGCTGTGTCGGCGGGCGCAGTTCGGCACGCACGATGGCCTGGCTCTGCGCGGTCGATACCCGCGCCGTCTCGCCCTGCGCATTGGTGGTGCCGGAAAGGGTCTGCCCATCGGCCAGATGCAGCGTGTACGGCACCTCGGCCAACGGTGCGCCCTGCAGGCCGAGAAAACGGATGGCCTGATCGAACGCGGTGGGCAGTGCGCGCGCCAGCTGTGCGGCCGTGCTGGCGACCGCGACCGCGGCCGCCTTGCCGGCACCGCCTGCGGCCCCGCCGCCGCCACCACCCCCTCCGCCCCCCGTGACATGCACCGCGGCCTGTTGGCTGGACAACACCCGGCAGCCGCAGGCCAGCGCGCTGCCGTGCAACGCCACCGGCTGGCCGTCCACCATCAAGGTGGCATCGCCTTCAACAATTGGAAAGACGCCTTTATGCAGGGTAGGGCAGGTCGCCTTGTCGCTGACCCGCGCGACGCCGATGCCGCCGATGTCGGTTTCACTTGAGGCCGTGATGACCCGTCCGCCGCTGGAGGTCGGGTCCCCCATCACAATCCAGTTCCGTCCCATGGTTCGCTTCCATTGCAGACCAGGGCTCCATGATGCGCCGGTTCAGGTCGGGTTGGCTGAATAGGCGGCGAGGCGGATGGCAGGCCGCACTGTGTCGCGACCCGCCGTGGTGCTGCGGGTTCTGGATCAACGCAGGCGTGCCTCGGTCAGCGACGTCGAGTGAAAGCGGTCACAAGTTGATGCTTCACTCGCGGCGCTCTGTCGCGTGCTGCGCCAAATGCCGCATCTGCCTCTTTTCCAGAGGCCGCGCAGGGCAAACGATGGCCGCGCCAAGGCACCCGCCCTGGCCGGGATTGGCGTCCCGAACTTACATGACGCGCGGCGTCGCGGTTGCGGTGAAAACTGCAATCGCGACAATGCATCACTCTGCCAGTTCACGGCGGATGGTGCGTGGGGATCACTGATCCGCCGGCTTCCTGCGGCATGTATCCGGCACGCCAACCCGCACCGTCCGCCACCTTGCCTTTGCGGGTGGCCCATCTGTGAGGTTGCCGCCATGCCTGATCTGCGCCCCGACTATCCCCGCCTGCACGCCCTGCTCGGCGATGCGCTGCGTGATCTTCCCAACACCCTTGCTGAAAAGATGGAGGACGCCCTCAGCGATGCCGCCGCGTCCTCGCCACCGTCCGCGTTCTTCACTCATCTGTTGGGCCATGGCAGGAACCTGCGCGCGGATGGCCAGCCCTGGACCGAAACCCGCCTCAGCCCGGGGCG
This sequence comes from Stenotrophomonas maltophilia, assembly GCF_025642255.1. Taxonomy (NCBI): domain Bacteria; kingdom Pseudomonadati; phylum Pseudomonadota; class Gammaproteobacteria; order Lysobacterales; family Lysobacteraceae; genus Stenotrophomonas; species Stenotrophomonas maltophilia. The sequence continues at coordinate 2,548,442 of NZ_CP106759.1, read as the reverse complement.
TGCGTTCGATCTGGCCCTGGCGACCCGATGCGCATCCGGTATCACCGCGCTGACGGCAGTGCTGCAGGCATCCCACGTGGCCCGGGAAAACGACGATCCCGACTGTTATCCCTCGGCGGCGCTGGTCCATGGCATGTTCGATGCCTGCCATGCGCTGTCGCTGCAGATCGAGCGCTGCCTCGTTCCCTGAGCCGCCTGTTGTCCCTCACGCCTCGTTTGCATTTCCGCCGTCCGCCATTGCTAAGGTCGCTGCGCACCCCGAACAGGAACCTGCAATGACCCGGATGTCCTCGCTCACGCTGCTCGCACTCTGCCTCGCCCCCACGCTGGCCTGCGCCCAGTCTGATCGCGAGGTGGCCGAACACATGGTCACCCGCGCCGCCAATGTCTGCCCCGGCCACAGCGCCGAGCGCACCACGCCCACGGTGAAGAAGGTCCCGGTCGGCGCGCTGCGGGTGATGCTGGATCGTGGCCTGGTGATGTGCCCGGACCGGCGCCTGGACGCCAGCGCGCCGGCCGTGTTCTACGGCCGGGTAGGTGTGTTCGGCTGGAACCCGGACGTTCCAGCGGCAGCGACCGTGGTCATCGGCCAGATCGACGCGATGACGCGCAAGGACGAGTACCCGGTGGAAACCCTGGTGTGGGATGCCCAGGGCAGGGCGCTGAGCCAGCAGATCGTGCCGGCCTTCGAGCCGCGCCCTGGCGCCGCGGTGCTGTACAAGGTCCGCTAGGGCGCCATCGGAGGCGCGGTGTCCGGCACCAGCGTGAACCGGTAGCGGTTCTCGTAAAGCTTCACTTCCAGCTGTGTCCGGCCGCGCCGTTCAAGGGTGTACAGCTTGCCGGCCCAGGGGCTGCCCAGGGCCGTGATCGGATTGATGTTGCCCAGCCGGCTGGCGTCCAGATGCACCACGACGCGGTCGTCCAGGTACGCCACCTTCACCGTGCTGAAGAACGTGGCGTACTGGCCGCTGGTCATCGCGGCATAGCCGGACAGCTCCGGGTGCGCCACCAGGAAGGCGAACTGCGTGCTGAAGTCGATACCGGAAAGATCCGGCGCGCGGTACTGCGATTGCCGGGCCCACGCAGCGTCGGTGCTGTCCAGCGCATCGGCGGAGGTGATGGGGAAGAACTGGAGATCCATGTAACCAGGGCCGTTGCCATCGACGCGGGCCTGCCCGCCTTCCACCGAAGCCGACGAGACCAGGTTCGGGTAGGCCAGCGCCGGCAGCCCGCTGACACGGAACTCGCTGTGCGCCTGCACCTCCTGCGGAGGGTTGAAGAACTCGCCGACCTTCTCGCTCTGGCAGGCCGAGAGCAGGGCCAGCAGGGCCAGCGGCAACGCGCTTCCGAGCGCGGAACGGGGGTGGATCATGCGATGTGCCTCATCCTTGGGGGACGACAGTAGACCACGCTCTGCGGCAGCGGTACTGGTCCGACGCATTGCGCTGCCTGTTCAGGCATGTATTTGCGGGGCTGCGTGCACAAGCCCGACGCGTGGATATGCTAGCGTTGAGACGTTCCACCGTTGGCCTGGATGCCTGATGAACTACGCTGAATGGATTCGCGAACAGCACGCGCGCAGTGTGGCGGCCGAGCAGATCGCCGAGGCCGCGCTGGATGGGCCGGCACTGTGTGCAGGCGACAGCGAAAGCCTTGCGCCGCTGCTGCGGGGAGTGAGCCAGCTGCTGGCGGTGCCGGTGGCCGATGTGCAGATTGTCGGCTCGGCCCGCTTCGGCTTTTCGCTGCGCGATGGCGCGGCTTTCGATCCCGCGTTTTCCGATCTGGATCTGGCCATCGTCAACGCCGGGTTGTATCAGCGGTGCTCGGCGCCGACGGCGGCGTCGGCCGATGCCGCCCGCTTCCCGGAGCGTGATTTCCCCGCCGACGAGCGCATCGCAGTGCGCAAGGCATTCGATGCGCTTTCACTTTCAGTGGCCGACCGCTTCGCCTACGTCTCGGTCGCGGTGTTCCCGGACCAGGCCGCGCTGGTGCGCGCACAGGCAGGGCGCATCCGTGCCTACCTGGGCGTTGCGGGCCCGGCGCCCGCTGCCCGACCGGCCGGTGCCGCGCCCGCCGGCGCCGTGGAAACCCCCTTCCAGCACATCGTGGATGCGGGCCTGCCGCAGTACCTGCTGCCCATCGCTGCCAGTACACCGGGCAATGCCTCACCCTGGCTGGCCGACCGTGCGGCCTTCGAGCGCGCGTTCGGCGGCAGCAGCCTGCGCCGGGTGCGGCTGGCGGCGCTGGGGCGCGCACTCGCCGACCTGGCGCAGGTGGTGCAGGTGCACTGCTGTCTGGTGGGCGGCAGCTTCGTGGACGTCTCCAATGCCGTGCCGAACGATCTGGACATCGTGGTGTTCTACAGTGCGCGGGCAGACGTCCGCTTCGAGCCGGGGCGTGCCCTGCAGCGGCTGACCCGCAAGTTCCTGCTTGAACACATCGACATGCGTTTCGTGCCGTGCGACGCCGAGCCGTGGCTGATGGTCAAGCTGACCTCGTACTTCACCCAGTTGTATCAATCGCGCCGGCCGGGCACGGAGGCGCGCGAACATGGCCTGGTGCTGTTGCTGCCGGGTACCGGGACGGGGCAGTGATGACCGCACGCCTCGCCACCGCGCCCACGGATGCCCCCGTCGCCACCGAACGGGGGCTGATGCCGCTGCCGCCGCCGCCGCCGTCCCCGGCGCTGGCAGAGCGGCTGCAGGCGTGCAACCTCAGGCTGCCCGCGCTGCTGCCCTGCGCGCAGCCCTGCGAAACGCTGTGGTCCCATCGCGGGCATCCGCGGCTGCGGGCGGCGGTGCAGCAGCTGCGCCATCCGCTGTCGGCGCACATGCAGATGCCGGCGTTCGATCTGGCCGCGCTGGCTGCGGCGGAGGCGGCCGAGGCCGACGTCTATCGGCAGTGGCACCGCACCGTGCAGGGGCCGCTGTCGATGGCCGATGTACAGCGCTTCGTCTCGCTCAGCACCGGCGGTGACGGCGCGCTGCGCAGCGGGCCGGTATGGATCCGCGCCCGTGATGGGCGCGCGCAGCTGCCGATGGTGCCGGCCTTGCAGGGGGCCGCGCGTTGGGACGAGCTGCTGCGGCAACGGGCCGCGCCCGATCCGGCTGAGGGCCTGCGGTCTGCGGTGCAGCTGCTGGCGCTGGCCAACAATGCGCATGCCTTTGCCGACGGCAATGGCCGGCTGGGGCGCGCGCTGTTCAATTTCTGCCTGCACCGCGCCGGGCTTCCGCAGGCCTGCTTCATCCCGCTGAAGGTGCTGACGGTGCTGTCCCGTGGCGGCTACGAAGTGCGCCTGCGCGAGGCGGAACTGTACGGTCGCTGGGAAGGGCTGTACGCCTGGCACTGCACGGCAATCGAGTTGTATGCATGGCTGGGACAGCAGCCGGCCATGCCCGACCGGAACGAGGATGTCTGATGTTCAACAAGCGCTATTGGCGGGTGCAGTCTGAAGTGAGCGAATGCGGGCTGGCATGCCTGGCGATCTGCTCGTCCATGCTGGGCGCGGATCTGGAAATGAGCGAGCTGCGGCGCAAGTACCACAACTCCCAGCGCGGTGTGGACCTGAACCAGCTGATCGCGCTGGCCAGCGCGCTGGACATGCAGTGCCGGCCGGTGCGCTGCGAGCCCAGCGATCTGCAGCATCTGGGCACGCCGGCCATCCTGCACTGGAAGCTCAATCATTTCGTGGTGCTGGAGAAGGTCTCACGCGGCCGCTACCACATCATCGACCCGGCCCATGGATCGCTGTCCTTCAGCGAAGCGGAGCTGTCCCAGGCCTTCACCGGCATCGCGGTGGAGGTCAGTTCCTCGCCCAGCTTCCGGCCGCGCAAGCAGCGTTCGCCGCTCAACATCTGGTCGATGATCCGCTTCAAGGGCGGCGTCGGCACCGCGCTGTTCCATACGCTGGTCTATACGCTGCTGCTGCAGGGCTTCGTGCTGTTGTCACCGTTCTTCATGCAGCTGGCGGTGGACGAGGGTGTGCTGCGCGGCGACCGCGGCTTCCTGATGGCGCTCGCGCTGGGGTTCGGTGCGGTGGCCGTGTTCAACAGCCTGGCCGAGGCGCTGCGCGGGGTCACGCTGCAGCGGGCGTCGGCGTTGATGGGCTGGGACATGAGCCGGCGCCTGTTCCATCATCTGGTCAGCCTGCCGCTGACCTGGTTCCATCGACGCCGTCTGGCCGATGCGCTGTCGCGGATGGAGTCGATCGACCCGATCCGCCAGCTGATCGCCAACGGGCTCATCGGCGCACTGCTGGACGGTGTGCTGGCGCTGGGCATCATCGTGCTGATGTTCGTCTACTCGCCGCTGATGAGTCTGGTCGCACTGACTGCGCTGGGGCTGTACGTACTGATGCGGGTGGCCGCCATCCCGATGTCGATGAAGATGGGCATGGCCAGTCTGCAGGCGAACATCGCCGAGCGCGGGACGCGCATCGAAACGCTGCGCGCGATGCAGTCGATCAAGACCATGGGCGGCGAGTTCTCGCGCGAATCGATCTGGGCCAACAAGTACGCCGATCTGGTGCGTGCTTCGTTGAACAGCGCCAACCTGCAGATTGGCATCGGCGCGGGGCGCACCCTGCTTGATGGCCTCAGCCTGGTGGCCATCGTCTACATCGGCGCCCAGGCGGTACTGGCCAACACGCTGACAGTAGGCGCGCTGTATGCCTTCGTGGCCTACCGGCAGCAGCTGAGCAACCGGCTGACCACGCTGGTGGACCAGTGCATCGCCTGGCGCCTGACCGAGCTGCATTCGGACCGCATTGCCGATATTGCCCTCAGTCCCAGCGAAGAGGGCTTCAGCAAGGATCCTTCGGCGTCGGACAGCATGGAGGGGCACATCCAGCTGCGTTCGGTGTACTTCCAGTACTCGGCACAGGAAGCGCCGGCGCTGAAGGACATCAACCTGGCCATTGCGCCGGGCGAGTTCGTGGCCATCACCGGCCCGTCCGGCTGTGGCAAGAGCACGCTGGTGAAGGTGCTGACCGGGCTGTACCCGCCCAGCGCCGGCGAGCTGCTCTATGACGGGCTGAACATCGCCAGCTGGGGGCCGCGCGTGGTCCGTCAGCGGATGGGCGTGGTGATGCAGGATGATGAGCTGTTGACCGGTTCGATCGTGGAGAACGTGACTTTCTTCGCCGAGCGCCCGGACATCGCGCTGGTCTGGCAGTGCCTGGAAATGGCGGCAGTGAAGGAGGATGTGCAGCGCATGCCGATGCAGCTGGAAACGCTGGTGGGCGACATGGGCTCGACCCTCTCCGGTGGCCAGAAGCAGCGCCTGCTGCTGGCCCGCGCGCTGTACCGCAAGCCCAGCATCCTGGTGCTGGATGAGGCCACCGCGAACCTGGACGTGGCGCGCGAGAGCCGCATCTACCAGGCGCTGGCGCAGCTGGATATCACCCGCATCCTGATCACCCACCGCCCCGACACCATGCGCCTGGCCGACCGTCTGGTGCGCATCGATCAGGGCAGGGTGGTGGGCGATACCCGCAAGCCCACCGCAGCGGCGCCCACAGCAGCGCCGACCGTCAACCTCATTCCTGCCGTCGTTTCGCCGCCAGCAGTGGCTCCAGCAGCCAGTCCAGCAGCGAACGCTTCTCCAGAACCAGACAGGCTTTGAGGCGTGCTACAGCCAGGAATGAAACCACGCCGACGCGGGCACCCAACCAGAATTGCCGGGCGCCCAGCGCCCGACAAACGCCATCCTTCACTGCACGGTGGGGCGCATATCCCTAGCGTGCGGCGCGATAGAAGCTGAGCAGGCACTCGTCGCGGGATCCATCGGTAGTGAAGTGCAGGACAGTCCCGTTGGAACGAAGCTCGTAAGCAGATTCCCTGCTCACTCGTTCAGCGGCTGCATTGTGCGGGTTCGGCGGATACATGAACTGCTCAAGCGCGTATTTTTCCTTCAAGGACGCAGCGGGATAGCAATGACCCTGTTCCAGCTTGGCATAGAAGAAACTGATTCCCTGCACCAGGCGCGGATGGATCCGGAACTCGGTATAGGCGATCCGGTAACCATCGCGGGCCTCGATCGGGCTTGACCTGAAAACGACGGGGTCGGTATTGCTGTTGCCCTGCTGCATGAATTCACGTGCGCCCATGCTCTGGAAGAAATCGAAGCCCAGCGGCCAAGGGGCATCGGCAAGCTTCTGAATCACGTCTTCAAGTGAATTCTCGTTGCTGTCCCTTCCTCGGGCGCCGTCTTCAGCAGATGCCTGGAATGCGAGTGACAGGGTCAACGCCAACAGCGGCAGCAGGAGATGTTTCCGGGAGAGATTGAGGTTCATCGTTCCTGTTCCTGGAGATGGCCGCCAAGTCGCCACATGGAAGCCACCTCATCGCCAGGCCTGCGCGAAGCGTGGGCATTGCAGTTCCGCGACGGCGACCGTCAATCTCATTCCTGCCGTCGTTTGGCCGCCAGCAGCGGTTCCAGCAGCCAGTCCAGCAGCGAACGTTTCTCCAGAACCAGATCGGCTTTGAGGCGCATGCCCGGGGTCAGTGCCAGTGCCTTGCCATAGGCCTGCATCTGCTGGTCGTCCAGCGCGGCCAGCAGGCGGTACTGGCTTTCCACGGCCTGCAGGTCGGCGGGCAGTTCCTCCGGTGATGTCGGTGAGCGCGCGATCTTGACGATCCGGGCGCGGCCGACGCCGAACTTCTGGTAGGGGAAGGCGTCGTACATCAGCCGCACGTCGGTGCCGACATTGACGAAGGCGATGGCCGAGGAGGGCACCCACAGCTCGGCGAACAGCTGCGAGCCTTCCGGCATCATCACCCCGAGCGTGCGCCCGGCGGTGACCGTGGCGCCCGGCTTGGCCTGCAGCCAGGTGACCTGCCCGGCGGACTGCGCCACCAGATTGAACTGCGTGCCCAGCTTGTAGTTGATCGCCTTCTCGCGTGCGCCCAGCAGTTCGGACAGCGCGGTGGCGCGGTTGGCGTCACGCTCGGCCTTGAGGCGGCCCAGCTCGTGCCGCATCTGCTCGTGCTCCTGTTCCAGCTGGGCAATGCGCGTCTGCACTTCGGCCACCGATTGGCGCACGTTCAGTACCCGCACCTCCGCGTCGCGGTACTGCAGTTCGGATACCAGCTTGTCCGCGCGCAGGCGGCCCAGGTCGTGCACGGTCTTCTCGGCGATGGCCTGCTGTTGCTGGTACAGCGTGACGTTGTCACGCAGTACCGAAAGCTGGCGGGTGGTGCCCAGCATGCGCTCGCGGATGCCGGCCTCCTGGCTTTCCAGGGATGCTTCGGTGGCGCGTTCGCGATCGACCGACGCCTGGGTGAGGCGCTCGGCCATGCCGGACAGGGTGGCCCCGGTGCTTTCGCCGGTGTCGATCACCGAATCCACCGAGACGCTGACGATGGGGTCGCCCTGGCGGACCTTCGCGCCTTCCTCCACATGCACGTTGCTGACGATGCCCGAGCGCTGGCTGATGATCGGCAACAGGCCGCGCGAGGGGACCAGCGCACCGGATACGGTTTCCTTGCGCGGGAACGAGGTGGTCACCAGGAACAGTACCGCCAGGCCCAGCAGCGCAACCACGAAGCCGGTGGCCAGCCACATGCCGACACCCGGTGCCTGCACCGGGGAGCCGAAGCGCTGCGTGGCAGCCTCGATCGCTTCGTTGCGGAACAGCGGAATCACATCCGCCGTCTCATCCTTTCTGGCTGGTTCCATGTGGCCTGCGGTGCCGCGTCGTTGCGGAGAGTGGGATGGGTAGGGACATCATCGCGCGGTTCGGGGCGCAAGGCAGCCATGGCCACCGGCCACGTCCACGTAGTAGTCGTAATCGTCGCGCAGGCCGAAACCCACCCGCCAGGAGATCGGGAACACGTTGGCCGGTTGGTCGGAGACCTGGGTCTGCAGGGTGACCGTGCGGCCATTGAACGTGACCGGTGCGGTGGCTTCGGCATAGCGGACCGGTTGCAGGCCGTGCATCGTCCAGCGGCGTCGCTGCACCAGGCTGGCCTGTGGGTAGGTGGACAGGTTCACGCCGGAGGCTTCCAGTGCGACATCGGTGCCGGTGTCGAGCAGGACGAGCTCGTCGCGCTTGCCGATGCGCATCGGCAGGCGCAGCGAGTACTGGCCGCCCCACAGTGCAGAGGTGGTTGCCAGGGGTTGCCGGCAGGTATCGGCCGGCAGTGCCTTCAGCAGCTCCAGCTCGGTGGGCCGCAGCACCAGCGGACCCAGCCGGTACAGCAGGTCCAGGCCGATGATGTTGAACTCGATCTGGTCGGTGACCGTGAAGGCGACGTTGCTGAAGTGCAGATCGCCCAGCTGCACATCGACCGGAGCGGCCAGGCCGATCGCCACGGTCTGCCCGGGCCGCGAATTGTCGGTGGCGAAGTCGTCGGTCACCGCCAGGCCCATCGCCTGTGCGGCCTTGCGGCTGATATGCGAACGGGTGGCGCCGGTGTCGATGATGAAATCGGAGTCGATGTCGCGCTGCTTTCCATCCTGGCCGCCCCGGATCTTGCCGCGGATGACAGGAACACCGGCCTTGGCCGACAGCGGCAGGCGGGTTCCGGCAGGCGGCGGTGCGGCCAGCGTGGCCGATCGCGGCCATTGGCTGAAGGACTCGAACGCGGGGGCGGTGATGCCGCTTACTTCCTCGCCTGCACGCAGCGACGGCGCGACATGCTGTTGATAGAGCGCGCGGACTTTCTGCATGTCGGCGGCCCAGCCGGCGATGTCGCCTTCCAGCAGACGGTTGCCGGCACGCAGGCTCCGGCACAGGTACATGACCCCCTGGCTCTTTTCGGCCACCACGGCAGCGTCGGCGATACAGGTGTCGGCCCAGCGATTGGACTGGGCGATTTCGCCACGCGTGCGGTGGTAGCCGGCACGTGCGGCCAGCCGTGCCGTGGTATTGGATTTGCCGATCCGCTCCAGGGCCGCGCTGTTGCCCTGCATCACCGCTACGGTGATGCCATGGCTGTCTTCAGCGACCACATCGCGGGCCCCGGCGGGGGCGGCCACGCCCAGTGCGATCACTGCGGACATCAGGAATTTCATTGCCTCAGCTCCTCTGTGACACGTATCGGCCGCCCGGTCTCCCGGGCGGCCGATGTTCCGGTGCAGCGTCAGAACCCGCTGATGACCAGGTTGAACTGGCCGGTGAACGAGTTGGTGTTCGGATCGAACGTCAGGCCGATGTTGAACGACACACCGTTACCGAAGTCCTGGTTGAAGCTGGCGTTGTAGTTGCTCACATTGAAGTGATCGGTGGTCAGGCCCAGGGTGTAGGTCTGGCCTGCATACTGGAAGCTGCCGTTACCGGCCAGGCCCCAGTTGCCATTGGTCAGATTCAGGTTCTCGGTCAGATTGAAGGTCAGGTTGTAGTCCTGCAAGACCCATGTCTGGGTCGCGCTGGCTACACCGTTGCCATCAATGCTGGCGTTGGAACTGAAGGTGGTCTCGCCACCGCCGTCGCCACCACCACCGCCGCCACCACCACCGCCACCGCCGCCATCGCCCGGATCCCACGGATCGGTCCAGTCCGGCGGATCCGGGTTGGGACCCCAGTCGTCCGGCGGGGTCACATCGACCGGCGGCAGATCGGTGGTGTCCACCTGTGCGCCACCGGAGACCAGTGCACGTTCTTCGGGGGAGAGATCACGAATTCCACTTGCAGACATCTCACAACTCCTTGTTTGTCCGATGCAGATTACGGATGCGTCGATCGCCGCCTTCATGCGGCCCTCGGACATTTATCACACGAAGTGGACGGTGCTCTGTCAGAAAAATCTGATTCGGACGGAAGGGTGATATACGACAAAAATGAACGCGCCTTGCGCTTGCTTCGTTGGGCGGCCGCTTGCCATGACACGCTAGCCCCCACCGCAGGCGCTCAAGCAGCGGTCGCGTATTTCCCCGCACTTGATGTCCGGAAGGCGATTCCGGCAGAAATCCACGCTCGCCTGGCATGATCGACGAAGATCCCTGTCCTGGATTTCGTCACAGTTGCCACCCCATTGGGATGCCGAGCCCAGGCACCCGCTACTGCTTCCGGCGGAATGACAGCTGGCATAGTGGTCCTGACACTGGTCCATGCATTGGCGTGCAGCCGTGGTTTCACGAGCGCCCTGCGCCAGATAGGGGTCGCCATGGCTGCTGCAGGATGCCATCGCAACGACAGCCACGAATACGAGTAGTTTGCTCTGCACTGCAGCAGACCCCTTCAATTGATCGTATCAGGCTCTTCATCATCAGCCGGCTGATTCCATTCTGGCCTGAGTGGCTGTGCTGATGCGGAGATTCAATCAGGATGCGATATCAGTGTGCTGACTGGGTAGCCCCCAAAGACATCAGGCAGGCCTTGTTTGTGATGAAATCCAGATAGATGGAGACCTTGCGCAGGCTGCCGCCGCCCAGCACATAGCGCGTCTTGCTTGGATGGTTTCCAGTGGATGTGCTCATCTGCAATTCTGCAGAGCCGTCCAAGGTCTGCACAACGGCCTCGCGCGCGACCGATGCTCTTCGCTGCTGTCCTTGTACGCCTTGAACAACACTGTGTTGAACTGGACCTGCTGGCAGAGCCACACCGATTGGCAAGGCTTCCATCAACTCGCCACTGTTGCCAGTATCCAGCATTGCTTCCTGGCGCTTGCCGTCAACAGTAATGAACAACCTTGGGACGGTCTGCGTACCGCTCAGGTCTGCCGCCGAGAACATCGGGGCGTCGCAGGCCGGAGCGGCAGATCCCTCCGCGAGCACCTGCAGGCCATCCTTGCCGATCAGGACTCGGCCGAGACGAGATAGAACATCGAGGCCAAGAAGGTTCGCAGGAATGCGTTCGCTGACGGATACCAATGGCTGCGAGATGATCAACGGACCAAACTGGAGGGTCTGTGGCTGGGCGATCCTGCTGCGCTGTTGTGAGTCGCCCAGCACGCCGGAAAGCGTGAATCCCTCCATGAGCGGGGGCGCAGTTATCGCCGCGGGATGCACTATGGTCAGTGCCGAGCCTGTGTCGACCAAGACCTCAAGAGTCTTTCCGTCAATCTGCAGTTGCGCCATGTTGGGATAAGCGACACGGCCGCCGTCGTGATCCTGGCTGGACGCTACCGTAACCGTTCCTGTGTGCAGGGCGATACGTCCTTGGCCAGATGAATCGACTTTGGGAGCGGGCCGACCGGCCATCGCGGCGTAGTCTGGAATGCGGGTGAATACATCGACATTTCCCAATGTTTTGCCCCGCTTCTCCGCAGCGGCCCGAACGCGCTCCCGCGCCTGCATCGACAGGCGTGCCCATGCAGGCAGGTCACCCGCTACCACCTCGACGCCAGCTCGCAGTGCTCCGCAGACAGTCAGCCCGGCCAAATGCGTAGTCTGCTGCGCCATCTGGATACATTCATCTGACGCTTCGCGGGCTCCAGGAACGTCCAGCAGAACGCGGCGTTCGGCGGCCCTGGCCATCTTCTTTACGACGGTATTGGTTGCATTGACCTGCAGCTGCCGTAGTGCAGCGACATCACCTTGAGCCAGCGCTTGGCTGACCGGCGTGGGGTCGTTGAATATCTGCGTGACGCGGGTTGTCTCAGCGGCACCAGCACAGGATGAAACGAGCAGCAATGCAAGTAAAAGGGGACGCATGGGACTCCAGATGGATGCCGCGTCCGCGAACGCGGCATCCCAAGAGGGATCAAGGACTCTTGTTGTAGAGGAACTGGGCTTCGCCCTTTATGTCGTTGTCCGCTGAGTTGTAGATCAGGTTGATCTGAAAGCCGAAGCCTGCGCCGATATCCCAGTAGTAACCACCATTGACGGTGGAGGTCCAGGAACCTTCGTTCAGCTGCCACTTGAGAAGACTGCCATCGTTGCCGACGAAATCCAATGTGCCCTTGCCGTCCTTGAAGGTGCCGTCGGTGTTGAACTTCAGCTCGGTGCTGACCGTCCACTGGCCGAATTCATTGGGAATCGGGTAGGTCAACACCGCTTTGTTGAAGCCCGGCTCGCCATTCTCGCCCGGCGTGTAGGTCAGCTTGCTTTCAAAAGGCTTGACATCGATGAAGGTGAAGTCTGGCTGTCCATCGCCGTCACCACCGCCGTCGCCACCACCTCCATCACCGCCGCCACCGCCACCGCCGCCGCCGCCATCGCCCGGATCCCACGGATCGGGCCAGTCCGGCGGATCCGGGTTGGGACCCCAGTCGTCCGGTGGGGTCACATCGACCGGCGGCAGATCGGTGGTGTCCACCTGCGCGCCACCGGAGACCAGTGCACGTTCTTCGGGGGAGAGATCACGAACTCCACTTGCAGACATCTCACAACTCCTTGTTTGTCCGATGCAGATTACGGATGCGTCGTTGCCGCCTTCATGCGGCCCTCGGACATTTATCACACGAAGTGGACAGTGCTCTGTCAGAAAAGTCTGATTCGGACGGAAGGGTGATAGACGACAAAAATGAACGCGCATCGCACTTGCGCAACGACGATTCTTCATCTTGAAGTAATGCGAATGTGCTATTTGACCTTCACGCAGTTGCTGCGCTAAACACCACACCTCACGCTCGAAGCAAGGAGTTGCACGCATGCAGGAAAATGGAATTCGCGAGCTGTCGCTGGAAGAGCTCGCGCTGGTTTCTGGCGGTGCGCAGATGGACACCACCGATCTGCCTCCGGTGGATGCGTTGCCGCCCGATGACGGCGGCTGGCCGGATATCGATCCGCCAGACTGGACCGATCCGTGGGACCCGGGCGATGGCGGCGGCGGTGGTGGCGGCGGTGGCGGTGGCGAGGCGCCGCCGAGCGCGTATGAGCAGGTCGATGCACAGGCTGACACCGTCGCGCGTGAGGTGGAGGCACTGATCAAGGCCGATCCGGGTTATCAGAGCCAGGAGCTGGGCACGGTGATCTACCGCGACGCAGTGACCGGTGAAATCAAGACCAGCCCACTGGCGCGCGGTGATGCCAGCAATCCCGGGGCCATCAGCTATCCGCTGCTGGAGTGGGGCATCTCGCCGGGCCAGGTGGTGGGCATCATCCATTCCCATCCGGCCGGGGTCTTCCCGTCGGAGACGCATGAGGTCAACAAGTACCCGTCCGACAACCGCACCGTTGGCGGCGTGGCCTATGAGGGCGGGGACTGGGGTGTGGCCGATCTGCTGCGCGACAACGGCATGAATGCCGAAGAGTTCCGCTACTACATCATCGGGCCCGACGGTGTGACCCGTGAGTATGATTTCAACGACCGCGATGCGGAAACGCTGGGTACGACGCTATGAAGATAGAGGCCGCATGGGCGGTGGCCGTTCTGGCCGTGGGCGCAGCAGCCTGTGCGCCGGTGGCGCGTGCCGATTCGCCAGGGCTGGCGGTGCTGCGCAGCGAAGATGGACTGCCTGCGGACCGCTACACCTCGCAGCACCAGATGAGTTGTGGCAGCCGCGTGTTCGAGCTCGTGGTGGAATCGCCGGGTCCGGTCAGGTTGACTGGCCTGAAGGTGGATGGCGTCGCGGTTCCTGCCGCGCAGCTGCAGGCCATCAATGCACAGGTACCGGAGCGCTCCTGGTTCCAGGGCATCGCCTCGTCCTGCACGTCGGCCCGCCAGTCGCTGACCCTTCAGCTGTCATCGCCGCAGGGGGCGGTGACCATCCCGCTTTCGTTCAAGGATGGCGTGCTGGTGCCGGCGGCACCCGCCCGGTAACGCAGGTGCTGCAGGCTGCCGGCCCCTGCGCGGGGCCGGCAGCGCGACCGCCCGTCAGAAGCGGTAGGCCGCCTGCACGTACACCCGGCGCGGTTCCCCGGGGAAGTGCCCGTTGCGCGCGATGAAGCCGCTGGCCGCATACACCTTGTCGAACAGGTTCTTGACGTTGGCCTGGAACTGCCACTGCTTCCACGTGGTCTTCCAGCTCATGTCGAATACGGTGTAGGCCTTCACACTCTGTCCGTCCAGGCTGATGCGCTCGCCGACATGGTCGGCACCGAAACCAATGGCCGAGTTCAGCGCAGGCAGGTCGTAACGCGTCCACAGGCCGAGCGTGTTGCGCGGTGCATTGGCGAAGCGGTCTCCGGAGGCGTTGGTGATGCCGTTCGGGCCCGCATCCTTCACCCGTGCGTCGTTGTACGCGTAGGTGAGGTTCACCACCCAGCGATCGGTCACATCGGCCAGCAGATCGAGTTCCATGCCGGTGCTGCGCACCAGGCCCAGCGCGGCGAGCTGGTTCACGCCTGCGGTCACTTCGCCGGTGGCCTGCACGATGTTGCTGCGGTCGATGCGGTAGGCCGCCATGTTCAAGGTCACACGCTCGGCCAGCAGCGACTTCATGCCTATCTCCCACTGTTTGCTGCGTTCAGCGTCGAACGGGCCGCCGGCAGCACGGTCCTGGTTGGCCGCGCTCTGTGGCACGAATCCGCTGGCCACGTTCGCGTACAGGTTCAGCCCCTCGCGCACAGTGAAAGTGCTGCCCAGCCGCCAGCTGAGGTCGTGCCCATCCACGCTGCTGCCGCCGAGGCGATCCTCGTCCTTGAAGCCATCCCAGCGCAGGCCGGCCAGCACATGCCAGCGCGTGCCCAGCGCAAGTTCGTCCTGCAGGTAGCCGCCGTAGCGGGTGCTGCGCGTGGAGGTGCTGCGCCAGGGCAGGGTAGTCAGAGCGTAGTCGTGCCAGGTGCTGGCGCCATACACTGGATTGAACAGGTCGATGCCACGCACCGGCCCCGCACCGCGCGCGAGGTCGGCACTGTTGGCGGTCTGCGCGGTGAAGTCGGCATCGAGCTGGTACACGTCAGCGCCGAACAGCACTTTGTGCTCGACGCGGCCGGTACTGACCCGCCACACGGCATTGCCGTTGACAGTAAACGCCTCGTTGTCGCGGATCTGGTTGCGCAGCTGGCGCGTCATCCACTCGGCCACGCCATCGCGATCGCGGTCGATCAACCCCATCGGCTCGTGATACATCTGGTGCTCGTTGTTGGTGAACCAGCGCGCGGCGAAATCCACATCCAGATTCGAGGCCGGCGCGAAGCGATACTGCGCCAGGGCGACCTTCGCGCGCATGTCGAGGAAGTCGCTGGCCTCGTTGTGGTTCCAGCGGCGATCGGTCAGGAACGTACCTGCGTCATTCACTGGTACACCCCGCAGGCGGTTGCCGTCCAGGCTCTGGGTGATGTCGGTGAACTGCAGGGTCAGCTCGCCGGTATCGCCCACATCGAAGGCCAACGATGCATCGCCGATCACGCTTTCGCTGTCAGTGTTCCAGCGCACACCCTGCTCGGTGTCGCCGTACAGACCGGCGCGGTAGCGCACGCGGCCGGCCGCATCCAGGGGGCCGGTGGCCTCGACCGAGCCGGCGCGGAAATCCTCGTTGCCCAGCTGGACTTCGATGCGGCGCTCAGCCGTGGCCCGGGGTTTGCGGGTCACATAATTGATGACGCCGCCGGCATCACCACCGCCATACAGTGCGCCGGCCGGACCCTTCAGCACCTCCACCCGCTCGATGTTGAACAGCTGGGGCACCGCGAAGCCCGCATACGGGTCGCCGCGCAGGCCGTCATAGAGCACGTTTTCCTGCCGGAAGCCACGCAGGGTCACGCCCGCATAGCTGAAGAAGCTGATGCCGCTGATGCTGCGGTACAGGTCGGTCACCTGGCGCGCAGCCTGGTCGTCGATCAACTCGCGCGGCACCACCTGCACCGATTGCGGCACCAGCTCCAGCGGGGTATCGGTGCGGGTGCCAACTGCGGCGTCGTCAACCCGGTACAGCGTCTGAGCACGGCCACGCACTTCGACCTTGTCGAGCTCGGTGGTTGCGGTGGTGGGTGGTGCAGCGGCCTGTGCCAGGGGTGCCAGGGGCAGGGCGAGGGCCGCGCACAGCGCGCGGCGGCGGAGCGGGAATAGGGTCATGGGAGGGGATTGGCAACCGCAAATGAGAAAGATTAGCATTTGCAGTGATGCTGTGCCTATTCCCTGATGGCGCGATGGACATCTGGGCACGTGCGGAGGACGTTACGCCCGTATCGTCGCAACCTCCCTCCGGCCCGCGGCCTCGGTCATCACGACGGCGAGCTGCTTGAGCGAGTAGGGCTTGCGCAGCAGGGTGAAGCCGTGGCCGGGGTCGCGTGCCAGCAACTCGCTGTAGCCGCTGGTCAGGATGATGGGCAGATCCGGAAAGCGATCGCGCACGTGCCGGGCCAGTTCCAGGCCGTTGGTGCCGGGCATCACCACGTCGCTGAACATCACATGGAACCGCGTGGCGTCCTGTTCCAGTTCGGCAAGTGCCTCATTGGCGTTGCGGGCCAGTACCACCTCATAGTCGAGTTCGCGCAGGGCTCCGACCGCGAACTCGGCCACATCCACGTTGTCTTCCACCACCAGCACGCACAGCCCGTGCCCGTGCAGCAGGCCCGGCTGTGCCGCCGGCCGCGCCACCGTCTCGCTGGAACGGGTGAGCGGCAGATACAGCGTGAACCGGGTCCCGACGCCAGCCTCGCTCTTCACGTCCACCTCGCCTTCGGACTGCTTGACGAAACCGAATACCTGGCTGAGGCCCAGGCCGGTGCCGGCACCAATACCTTTGGTGGTGAAGAAGGGTTCGAAGATGCGATCCACCACGCCCGGGTCGATGCCGGAGCCGGTATCGGTCACGCTGATGGCGGCGAAGTCACCCTTCAGCGGTGCCGCGAAGCGGACCGAAGGCACTGCCGTAACCTGCTCGACGTCGATGGTGACCGTGCCGTGGCCGTCGATCGCATCGCGCGCGTTGACGGCGATGTTGATCAGCGCGGTGTCCAGCTGTGTGCGGTCCAGCAGCACCGGCAGCGGGCGATCAGGCAGGTTGACCGACACCTGGATGCGTGCCCCCAGTACCGTGGTGATGATGTCCGACAGGGCCTGCACGCTCTCGCACAGGTCAAAGACCTCCGGTGACAGGCTCTGCCGGCGCGAGAAGGCCAGCAGCTGCGCTGTCAGCCGTGTGGCCCGGTCCGACGCATTGCCGATTGCCTGCACGTAGCGGCGTCGCGGATCTTCCGCCGGCCAGGTATGCAGCAGCATGTCCACCGAGCCGGTGATGACCTGCAGCAGGTTGTTGAAGTCGTGCGCGACGCCTCCGGTGAGCTGGCCGATGGCTTCCAGCTTCTGCGACTGCCTGAGCTGCTCACGGGCCCGCACCAGTTCCAGGTGCGCCTCGCGCGCCTGTTCGGTGATCGCGGCCACCTGGCGGCTGTGCAGGTCGCGCTCGATCACGCGTTCGGTCTGCTCGCTGACCACGCAGATGATCCCGGCGACGGCACCGCTGGCATCGCGCAGAGGCGAATAGGAGAAGGTCCAGAAGGTCTCGCGCAGCGTGCCGTCGCGGTCCATCATCAGCGGCAGGTTCTTGAAGCTGCGGCTGCGGCCCGCGAACGCCGCATCGATGGCATGCTCCACATCGGCCCAGACGTCAGACCACACCACGTCCAGGCGGTTGCCCATGGCGCCGTGCAGCTTGTCACCCAGCATCGGCAGGTAGGCATCGTTGAAGAAGAATGCCTTTTCGCTCTGGCCCCAGGCGATCCACAGAGGTTCCGGAGAGTCGAGGATCATCGCAAGCAGCGTGCGCAGCTCGCAGGGCGCCTGTGCCGCCGCCGGCGAGCGTGCCCAGTCGCTGTCCTGCAGCAGGCGATAGGCAAGCTGGTCGGGTGCGGAGACGGGAAGGGGGAAAGGATGCATGGCCGTCGGCGCGGGAAGGTGCGGCAGCATAGCCGAACCGATGTCAGCAGGGCCTGCACATCGCCAATGGGTCGGGGCAACCGCAGCGGCTAGCCTGGCTCCTGGCCTGGTTGCCCGGCCAGGGCGTGCCGGCCTGCCGGCGTCAGGTCGATGTCCGCATCCTCGGCCTGCACCGCAAAGCCCGCATTCACTGCCCAGGTCGCAGCGTCACCGCGCACCGGCTGCGCGTCGGCGATGTCCTGCAGGATCCTGATCTGCGCTGCGGTCAGCTCCATCGCCTCATACCCCCAGCAGCGACGGGAGCTGCCACTCCGAAACACGCGCATGGCTGATCGGCTGGTGGCAGCCGCAACGCTCGCAGCGGAACAGGGCACCGCCTGGCAGCTGCAGCAATGTGTCCTCACTGGCGGAGGTGGTCTCCGCGCAATGGTGGCAGGTGACGGTGAGCGCGGTGATGCGTTCAACGCCACCGGACAGGTTGAAGACGGCTTCGAAAGCGCGGATGACAGGGTGGGACATAACCGCTCGCGAGTAGTACACGTCCGCATCCTCGCCTGCCACCCGTGACGGCGCAGTCAGCTGTGTGCATCGGCCGCATCAAGACACCCCGCCGTCAGAGCTTTCTTCAAAGCTCCTTCTTCTTGCCGCTCAGATCCAGCGGCGTGTCATCGCCCTTGCGCTCGCTGGACCAGACTTCAAGACTCTTGTTGCAGCGGCTTTCGCGTGCGGCGACCTGCGGCGGCAGGTCCTTCAGGTGCGGTGATTCCTGGCAGCCCGAATGCATGGCCGTGTCGTCATAGGTGGCGCAGGCAGCGAGCGAGGCAAGCATGACGGCATAGACCGAGGCGCGGAGCGCGCCGGGGGCGAAGCAGGTAGGCATGGACGGCATCCTGGGAAAGTGGGGGTGCCCTGATTCAATAATGTGACCCCGTGCCGACGCAATCGGTCTGCCTGCACTTGTTATTCAGTAACAAGTGTGGCGATACTCTGCGGTTGTGGCATCTGCGGGCTACGCGACGCAGATCATGAACAGTGCGGACAGCGCCAGCATCAGCATGAAGACCCGCCGGCTCAGGGCCAGGCAGGCCAGGCAGGCGGCCAGGGCCCAGGCCGCCAGCAGGACGCAGGTGAGCAGCCACAGTCCGGTGGTCATCAGTGACCCCGCAGCGATGGCCGACAGAGCGGACGCCTTGAACAGCGCGATACCCAGCACACTGCCCAGCACGCCGGCCTGCAGGGCGACCGCGTCATGGTGGGCAGGGGCACGGCGGGGAGGCATTGCGGTCCGGACGATCGACCAGGGGGTGTTGATCGAAGTCTGCCCGAACGGATATCCACGCCATGTGTAGTACCGTCGGCGGCCGCCGCAGGCCTGCCTGCCGCGTGCGGCGCCGCGGGACGGCCGGAGGACAGCAGTGTCAGTGACTGCGGGCGACCGTGCGTGCGCGGTTCTTTTCCAGCATCACCGCGACGCACCACAGCAGCAGGCCACCGAAGGCGGTGGCTGCGCCGACATAGCCGGTGGTGGCGGGACTGAAGCCGGCGCTGATGGCCATGCCACCCAGCCACGGCCCCAGCGCGTTGGCGGTGTTGAACGCGGCATGGTTGGAGGCCGCAGCCAGCGTCTGCGCTTCCCCCGCCACATCCATCAGGCGGGTCTGCAGCACGGCGGCGAGCGCACCCATGGTGCCCACGGTGATGATCATCGGGCCGATGGTCCACACCGACTGCGCAGCCAGCGGATACAGCAGCAGCATCACGATCGACCACGCCAGTACCAGCGCGGCGGCCTTGAAGTGGAATCTGTCCACCAGCCAGCCGCCGGCGATGTTGCCGATGATGGCGCCGATGCCGAACACACCCACGGCGAGCGGCATCCACGATTCGGCAACCCCGGTCACCTGCACCAGGGTCGGCGCAAGATAGGTGAACACACAGAACATGCCGGCGAATCCGACCGCACCGATGGCCAGTGCCAGCCATACCTGCGTGGTGTTGAAGGCGCGCAGCTCGCGCATCGGCGAGGTGCGCACCTCCTCCGGGTCGGGCAGCAGGAAGCGCGCGATCATCGCAACGGTGGCAATGGCCAGCAGGGTGACCAGCGCAAACGCCGTACGCCAGCTCAGTTGCTGGCCCAGCCAGGTGGTGAGCGGGTTGCCGATCAGGATGGCGATGGACAGGCCGAGCAGCACGCGCGACATCGCCTGGCCGCGCTGGCCGGCCGGGCTGATCGCCGCCGCTACCAGCATCGCCACGCCAAAGTAAGCGCCATGCGGAAGGCCCGCGACGAAGCGCGCGATGAGCATGGTGGCGTAGTTCGGTGCCAGCGCGCTGGCCAGATTGCCGACTGCATAGAAGCCCATCAGCGCCAGCAGCAGGCGACGGCGTGGGAAGCTGGCGCCGACGAACGCCAGGACCGGTGCACCGACCACCACGCCGATGGCGTAGGCGCTGATGAGATGGCCGACCTGTGTTTCGGTGATCGACAGGCCACGACTGATTTCCAGCATCAGGCCCATGCTGGCGAACTCGCTGGTACCGATGGCAAAGCCGCCGAGCGACAGGGCGAGGATGATCAGGGTGCGCTGGCGGGGCGTCAGCTGCGCGGCCAGGGAGGAATTGGGGCTCATGCGGGGGCGCAGGGGGCGGGGGAGCAGGCTATTGTACTGCTGCACCGCAACAGGGGTCATCGCCGGCTGCCAAGAATCAGCGTCCGGCCAGTGGTAGTGCTGCGCACCGCATGTTGACGGGATCTCCATTTCCATGAACATCTCCATAGCGGAGCAGAGCACCGTGCGGGTGCCTGCCCAGGCCGCTGCATCGCTGTCTTCCGCGAGACCTCCGCGGTTGGACAATCGCGGATGCACGGTTGTTACACCCTTCGTTCCCTGTCGCGGCGGTCTCCGGGCCGGTGCGTGGCCTAGCTCAAGGTGCTCCATGACACTTTCCATCCGTACTGAAACGCCGGCCGACATCGCCGCCATCCATGCCCTGACCACCGCCGCTTTCGCCACGGCCGGACACAGCAGTCACACCGAGCAGTACATCGTTGATGCGCTGCGCGAGCGCGGCGAGCTGAGCATCTCGCTGGTGGCCGACGCGGCCGGAGAAGTCATCGGCCACGTCGCTGTTTCGCCGGTGTCCGTCAGCGACGGCAGCAGCGGCTGGTACGGCCTGGGCCCGATCTCGGTGCTGCCGGAGCGACAGGGGCAGGGCATCGGTGCCGCATTGATGCGCGCGGCCATCGAGGCCCTTCGCCAGCAGCACGCGCGAGGCTGCGTGTTGCTGGGCGAGCCGGAGTACTACGGTCGTTTCGGCTTCCGCGCCGAGCCGGGGCTGGTGCTGCCGGGCGTTCCTGCCGAGTACTTCCAGGCGCTGTGCCTGCAGCCGCCACTGGCGCAGGGAGAGGTGCGCTACTCCCGGGCGTTCGAAGCGACCGCCTGATCGCGGGCGTTCAGCCCGCGTGCCGAAGGTGGATCAGCGGATACGGACGGCCCTGCGAATCCAGCGCTGAGCGGCCGGTCTCGATGAAGCCCATGCGCAGGTAGAACCCCACTGCCTGCGCATTCTGCGCATTGACGTCGGTGCTCAGCTGCGGATGCACGGCCAGTGCGTGCTGCAGCAGCTGACGGCCGATGCCGGTGCCGCGCACGTCCGGGTCGATGAACAAGGCTTCCAGATGCGTTCCGTCGATCAACATGAAGCCCAGAGGACGATCATCTGCATCCACGGCCACGGTGGTCGGCGCCTGGGGCAGGAAACCAGCCACTTCGGCATCGATGGCCAGGCGGTCTTCAGGGCTGAGGAAGTCGTGGGTGGCGTCGACGGCGCGGCGCCACAGGTCGACGAGTGCGGCACCGTCATCGGCGCGCGAGGGGCGCAGGGTGGTCATGGGCGGGAACGTGAAGCGGGCAGGCAGCACAGTATGACGTCATTCTGGCATCCGCTGCGCAGCCCGGCGTTACACTGTGCGCCTGAGCTCCGCCGCCTCACGGAAACCGCCATGACCGACGCCCCGGGTGTACCGGTGCACGACGCCGACGAACAGTGGATGCGCCATGCGTTGGCGCTGGCCGAACGCGCGCAGCGCGAGTTCGACGAGATCCCGGTCGGCGCGGTGCTGGTCGGTGCCGACGGCCAACTGCTGGGTGAGGGCTGGAACCTCAATATCGCTTCGCACGATCCCAGCGCGCACGCCGAGATCGTGGCGATGCGTGCCGGCGGCAAGGCGCTGGCCAACCATCGACTGTTGGGCAGCACGCTGTACGTGACGCTGGAGCCCTGCGCGATGTGCGCGATGGCAATCGTGCATGCGCGCGTGTCGCGGCTGGTCTACGGTGCCAGCGACCCGAAGACCGGTGCCTGTGGCAGCGTGTTCGACCTGCTGGGCGACGCGCGCCACAACCACCGCGTGGAGATCCACGGCGGGGTGCTGGCCAAGGAGGCGAGCACGCGGCTGACCAACTACTTCCGCGCCAAGCGCGGCAAGCCGCCCCTGTTGCTGGAAGGCCCGGCGGACGAGGGATGAGCAGCGAAAGGGTATGATGGGCGCCCCTTTCCTTTTCCGGCGGCCCGCGGGCCAGCCCTGCAGCGAGACGACACGATGGTGGAGAACGGCGCGGCCAACGAGCGATTGATCTGGATCGACCTGGAAATGACCGGGTTGGATACCGACAACGATTCGATCATCGAGATCGCCACCGTAGTGACCGATGCCCAGCTCAACGTGCTGGCCGAAGGACCGGAATTCGCCATCCATCATCCGCTGGAGACGCTGGAGGCGATGGACGAGTGGAACCGCAACCAGCATCGTCGTTCCGGCCTGTGGCAGCGCGTTCTGGACAGCAGCGTGACCCTTGCCCAGGCCGAGGCGCAGACGGTGAATTTCCTGGCGGAGTGGATTCCGGCTGGCCTGTCGCCGATGTGCGGCAATTCGATCTGCCAGGATCGCCGCTTCCTGCACCGGCAGATGCCGCGCCTGGAGAAGTACTTCCACTACCGCAACCTGGATGTGTCCACGGTGAAGGAACTGGCCAGGCGCTGGGCGCCGGGCGTGGCCGCTGGCGTCGGCAAGAACAGCAGCCACACCGCACTCAGCGACGTGCATGATTCGATCAACGAGCTGCGCCACTACCGCCGGTTCATGGGCGCGCTTTCAGGGTTGCCGGCCGCCTGAACGACAACGCCGGGCATGGCCCAGCGCTACCCATCGTTCAACCGCGTGGCGCTACTATCGGCCCATGAACGAGCCGATCCTGCTGCCGCGCGATATCGCCCACGACGCCCGCGACTGGTCCGACCTGCAGCGGGCGGTGGCACTGCTGGAGGCGCCGACCCTGACCGCGCGCATGGCCAACCTGGTCGGCACGCCGCTGGAGTTCGCAGTGAAGGCCCTGCCGACGTCGGTGTCCAGCCGCATCCACGGCGCGGTGCAGGCGGCGCTGTCGAAATCCGCGCAGGCGGCGCTGTGGAGCATGGACAATTCACCCGGCAAGGGCGCATCCACCCGCTGGCACAAGGTGGCTGCCGCAACGTCCGGCGCGGTCGGCGGTGCCTTCGGTTTTGCCGCGTTGTTCATCGAACTGCCGGTGTCGACCACCATCATGATGCGCGCCGTGGCCGATGTGGCGCGCAGCGAAGGCTTCGACCTGTCCGAGTTCAGCACACGCCAGGCCTGTCTGGAGGTGTTCGCGCTGGGCGGCAATTCGCCGCGCGACGACGCCAGCGAGACGGGCTACTACCTGGCCCGCGGCTTCACCACCGATGTGATGCGCCACCTGTCGGCCGAGCTGGCCGGCCGCGTGGTGACCGGCCGCGACCTCACCCTGGGCGTGGCCCCGAAGGAGGCCGGCAAGCTGTTGGCCAAGCTGGTGGAGAAGGTCGCCGCGCGTTTCGGTGTGGTGGTGACCGAGAAGTTCGCCGCGCAGGCGGTCCCCATCGTGGGTGCTGCCGCCGGCGCCACGCTCAACACCATGTTCACCGACTACTACCAGGACATGGCACGCGGCCACTTCATCGTGCGCCGGCTGGAGCGCAAGTACGGTGAGGATGTAGTGCGCACCTGCTATGACCGCGTGGCGCATGGCGGCGCCCTGATCGAGCCGACGCTGTAACCGGTGTCGGGGTCAGATCCCTTTGCCGTGCAAAGGGATCTGACCCCGGGCGAGACCTCGGGCGAGCCTATCATTGCCCCGGCGGAACAACTGTTTTGCCAGTCCGTGCCTGTTGCCCGGCGGGCGCCATCCCCATTCTTTGCGGCACTCCCCCGCAAGAGATGGCCGACATGCTGTTCACTCCCCACCGCCTGGGCGCACTGACCCTGCCCAACCGCATCGTGATGCCGCCGATGACCCGTTCGCGTGCGGCCCATGGCAATGTTGCCACCGCCGAAATGGCAGCGTACTACGCGCAACGTGCCGGCGCCGGCCTGATCATCAGCGAAGGCACCCAGATCAGCCCGCAGGGCCAGGGCTATGCCTGGACGCCGGGCATCCACAGTCCGCAACAGGTACAGGGCTGGCGCCAGGTCACCGATGCGGTACACGCGGCGGGCGGACGCATCTATGCGCAGCTGTGGCACGTGGGCCGCGTTTCGCATGTTGCCCTGCAGCCGAACGGTGAGGCGCCGGTGTCGTCGTCGGCACTGCTGGCCGAAGGCGTGAAGGTGTTCGTTGACCCGACCGGTGCCGGCCCGGAGGCCGGCGTCGGCGAGATGATCCAGCACTCGATGCCGCGCGCCCTGCGCGAGGACGAGATTCCTGGCATCGTCGAGGACTACGCACGGGCGGCACGCAATGCACTGGCGGCGGGCTTCGACGGGGTCGAGCTGCATGGGGCCAATGGCTATCTCATCAACCAGTTCATCGATTCGCAGGCCAACCAGCGCACCGATGGCTATGGTGGCGCGCTGCAGAACCGGCTGCGCTTCCTGCGTGAGGTGACGCGGGCGGTGGTCGAGGTGGCGGGCGGCGACCGGGTGGGGGTGCGCCTGGCGCCGCTGACCACGCTGCAGGGGGCGGTGGACGATACGCCGCAGGCCACCTATCTGGCGGCCGCGCATCTGCTGGGTGGGCTGGGCGTGGGCTACCTGCACATCGCCGAAGCCGACTGGGACGACGCACCACCGATGCCGCTGGCGTTCAAGCAGGCGCTGCGCATGGTCTATCCGGGAACACTGATCTACGCCGGCAAGTACACCGCCGAGCGCGCCGAGCAGGCACTGGCCGAAGGCTGGGCCGACCTGATTGGTTTCGGCCGGCCCTTCATCGCCAACCCGGACCTGCCGGAGCGGCTGCGTCAAGGTTCGGAACTGAACCTGCCGGACCGCGCGACGTTCTTCGGAGGCGGGGTGGCGGGCTTCACCGATTACCCGACGCTGGAAGAGAGCGTCGCTGCCTGATTCCGCATCCGCCGGGCATGGCCCGGCGCTACCCGTGCCGACCGTTTGAGCAGGTAACGCCGGGCCATGCCCGGCGAGCGCGCAGCGCGGGATGAGGCGCGGCGGTCAGGGCGTGTCGCGCACCAGCGCGTCGGCCTCGACCACGCCACCGTCCTTGCCGTGCAGGTACAGATGCATGTCCTGCTGCGGGTAAGGAATGTTGATACCAGCCTTGTCGTAGCCCAGCTTGATCTGCTCGAGCAGCGTCACCTTCGTGCCGAACCAGTCGGCCGACTTCACATAGCAGCGGATGCCCAGATTGATCGCGTGCGCGCCCAGCTCGTAGACCACCACGTCCGGCACCGGCGTCTGAAGTACGCGCGGGTCGGCCTTCATCAGCGCGAGGGCGGTATCGCGCGCCAGCTGGATGTCGTCGTCGTAGCCGATGCCGATCACCAGCTCGACGCGACGGGTCGGTTCGGCCGTGAGGTTGATGATCGGCGCCGCGGTGATCAGGGTGTTCGGAATGGTGGTGTGCTGGTTGTCAGCGCCGGTGATGACGGTCTGGAAAATGCGCACTTCGCGTACCGTGCCGGTCTGGCCGGCGACCGTCACCACATCACCCACGCGGAACGGGCGCAGGGTCACCAGCATCACGCCTGAAGCGATGTTGGACAGCGAATCCTTCAGCGCCAGGCCGACGGCCAGGCCTGCAGTACCGAGCACGGCCAGCAGCGGGGTGATCTTTACGCCCAGCGTGCCGATGGCCAGCACCACCACGATCACCAGCGACGCCGCATACACCACGTTGCGCAGGAAGCTGCCCAGCATCGGGTCGGCGCCCATTCGCGCGGTCGCGCGCGGCATTGCGTTGGACAGGCGGCGTGCCACCCACAGGCCGACCAGCAGGACCACGATGGCGGCCAGCAGGGGCACGCCATAGGTTTCCAGCAGTCGCTCCCAGTTCAAGGTGTGGAACCAGGAGGACGTGGCGGGCGTAGCGGGTGCGGCGGCGATCATGCGGGTGGTCCTCGGCTGCGGAAGTGGGCTGCCTAGGGCAGGGCGTGCGCGCACGCCAGAAACAGCAAGCCCCGCAGAGGCGGGGCTTGCATGCAGCAGCAGTATGGGCATACGTCGATGAAAACGACGTCAGCCTGCAGCCTTCAACGCATCATGCGCTGGCCTTCAGCTTGGCCAGGCGCAGCCAGGTATCGACCACGGTGTCCGGGTTCAGCGACACCGATTCAATGCCTTCCTGCATCAGCCATTCGGCCAGGTCCGGGTGATCGGACGGGCCTTGGCCACAGATGCCGACGTACTTGCCCTTGGCCCGTGCCGACTTGATCGCCATCGACAGCAGTTTCTTGACGGCCGGGTTACGTTCGTCGAACAGGTGGGCGACGATCGACGAGTCGCGGTCCAGGCCCAGGCTGAGCTGGGTCAGGTCGTTGGAGCCGATCGAGAAGCCGTCGAAGATCTCCAGGAACTCATCGGCGAGCAGTGCGTTGGACGGCACTTCGCACATCATGATGATCTTCAGGCCGTTCTCGCCCTGCTTCAGGCCGTTCTGGGCGAGGACTTCCACCACCTTGCGGCCTTCTTCCAGGGTGCGCACGAACGGAATCATGACCCACAGGTTGTCCAGGCCCATTTCGTTGCGCACGCGCAGTACGGCCTTGCACTCCAGCGCGAAGGCGGCCGAGAAGCTCGGATCGACATAACGGCTGGCGCCGCGGAAGCCGATCATCGGGTTCTCTTCGTGCGGCTCGTAGTTGCTGCCGCCGATCAGGTTGGCGTACTCGTTGGACTTGAAATCCGACAGGCGCACGATCACCGGGTTCGGCGCGACCGACGCGGTGAGGGTGGCGATGCCCTCGGCCAGTCGGTCCACGTAGAAGCTGACCGGGTCGCCATAGCCGGCGATCTTCTCGTCGATCTTCTTCTTCGTTGCCGCGTCCTGGCGGTCGTACTCCAGCAGCGCGTTCGGGTGGATGCCGATGTGGCTGGCGATGATCATTTCCAGGCGCGCCAGGCCGATGCCGGCGTTCGGCAGCTGGCCGAAGTCGAAGGCACGTTCCGGGTTCGCCACGTTCATCATGATCTTCAGCGGAGCCGGCGGCATGTTGCCCAGATCGGTGGTGGTGCGCTCAAAGCCGAGCTTGCCTTCGTAGATGAAGCCGGTATCGCCTTCAGCGCAGCTGACGGTGACCAGCTGGCCGTCTTCGATGACCTTGGTGGCGTTGCCCGAGCCGACCACGGCCGGTACGCCCAGCTCGCGGGCGATGATCGCGGCGTGGCAGGTACGGCCACCGCGGTTGGTGACGATGGCCGAAGCGCGCTTCATCACCGGCTCCCAATCGGGATCGGTCATGTCGGCAATCAGCACGTCGCCTGGCTGCACGCGGTTCATGTCGTCCAGCGTCTTCACCACGCGGGCCACGCCCGAACCGATCTTGGCGCCCACGGCACGGCCTTCAGCCAGCACGTTGCCGCCCTTTTCGGTCAGCGCGAAGCGCTCGATCTGGGTGGCGTGGCTGCGCGACTTCACCGTCTCCGGGCGCGCCTGCACGATGAACAGCTTGCCGCTGACACCGTCCTTGGCCCACTCGATATCCATCGGGCGGCCGTAGTGCTTTTCGATCACCAGCGCCTGCTTGGCCAGTTCCTGCACGTCCTCGTCGCTGATCGAGAAGGTGTTGCGCAGTTCGGCCGGAGTGTCCTCGATCCTGACGCGCTCGCCGGGAACGTCCGAGTACACCATGCGGATCGCCTTGCTGCCGAGCGAGCGGCGCAGGATCGCCGGCTTGCCGGCCTGCAGGGTGGGCTTGTAGACGTAGTACTCGTCCGGGTTGACCGCGCCCTGCACGACCATTTCGCCCAGGCCGAAGGACGAGGTGACGAACACCACGTCGCGGAAGCCCGATTCGGTATCCAGGGTGAACAGCACGCCGGAGGAACCCACGCCCGAGCGCACCATCAGCTGCACGCCGGCGGACAGGAACACGTCCTCATGCTTGAAGCCGTGGTGTACGCGGTAGGCGATGGCGCGGTCGTTGTACAGCGAAGCGAACACTTCCTTGACCTTGTGCACGACATCGTCGGCACCGGTGACGTTGAGGAAGGTTTCCTGCTGGCCGGCGAACGAGGCGTCGGGCAGATCTTCGGCGGTGGCCGAAGAGCGCACCGCCACGGCCACGTCGCCGCCGCCGTTCTCGGCGCTCAGCTTGGCGTACGCGGTCCGGATGTCCTGGTCCAGCTGCGGCTGCAGCGGAGCGTGGATGACCCAGCCACGGATTTCCTTGCCGGCCGCGGTCAGCGCGGTAACGTCCTCGACGTCCAGCGTGGCCAGCTTGTCGAAGATGCGCTTGGACAGATCGTTGTGCGCGATGAAGTCCTTGAAGGCTTCAGCGGTGGTGGCATAACCGCCTGGCACCGACACGCCCAGACCGGCCAGATTGCCGATCATCTCGCCCAGCGACGAATTCTTGCCGCCTACGCGGGCCAGGTCGGCCAGACGCAGTTCGTGCAACCACAGGATGTTCTCGTTCAAGCGCGATGCTCCGTTTGGCCATCGCCCGAGGCGGGCTGTAATGGCCGCGTCCGTAGGAAGAAGCCGATATGATGCCGGGCAGAGTACCGTCGGCACAAGCTTGTGCTGGCGGCTTTTTTAGGCTTCGTAGGGGGTAAAAGCGCGCATGTCGACCATCCGCCCGGTGTTCTATGTTTCCGATGGAACCGGTATCACCGCTGAAACCATTGGACATAGCCTGCTGACCCAGTTCTCCGGGTTCAGCTTCATTACCGATCGCATGTCGTTCGTCGATGACCCCGAAAAGGCCCGTGAAGCCTGTGCCCGGATCCAGGCGGCGGGGGAGCGCTACCAGGTCCGGCCGATCGTGGTGAACTCCTGCGTGGACCAGAGCCTGAGCCTGATCCTGGCCGACAGCGGGGCGCTGATGCTGGATGTGTTCGCGCCGTTCATCGAGCCGCTGGAGCGGGAACTGTCCAGCCCGCGCCTGGCCCGGGTCGGCCAGGCCCATGGCATGGTCGATTTCGACACCTACCACCGCCGCATCAATGCGATGAACTTCGCCTTGACGCATGACGACGGCATCGCGGTGAACTACGACGATGCCGACGTGATCCTGGTGGCGGTGTCGCGGGCCGGCAAGACCCCGACCTGCATCTACCTGGCCCTGCACTACGGGGTGCGCGCAGCCAACTACCCGCTGACCGATGAAGACCTGGAAAGCGACCGCCTGCCGGCGCGGCTGCGCAACTACCGGCGCAAGCTGTTCGGCCTGACCATCGACCCGGACAGGCTGCAGCAGATCCGCCAGGAGCGCCGGCCGAACTCGCGCTACGCCAATCTGGAAACCTGCCGGCGCGAAGTGGCGGCGGCCGAGACCATGTTCCGCATGGAGAGAATTCCGACCCTGAGCACCACGCACACCTCCATCGAGGAAATCTCCAGCAAGGTGCTGGGCACGCTGGGGCTGCAGCGCGAAATGTACTGATCCTCTCCCGGCGGCGCCGGCGATGCCGGGCCACGCTGGATGGCTGCGCTGCGCGCTCGCCGGGCCTGGCCCAGCGCTACCTGTCAGCGCGTGGATGCACACGGACGATCGCGGCCGGTGGGTTGGCTGCGGCTTGAACCGCCCCCACGTTGAACCACCAACGTGTAGGATCGACCCATGGCCCGAGCCTTGCCCCGCACCGAACGCATTCCCCGCCTGAGCCGGCTGAGCTGGCTCATGGGCCTGTATGCGGAAAACTACCGGCACCTGGTGCGCCTGTTCGCACCGGCCGAGCTGGTTGCGGGCAGCTACATCTCTTCGGTGGGTGATGGTCTGGATGTGCGCCTGGACGTGATCGAGTGCCATCGCTACACCGTCGAACTGCGCCTGACCTACGACCTGGCCGACCCGGTGACCGGCGAGCCGGACCCGTCGGCCTATGTGCGCCTGTACCGCGACGCACGCCAGGCTGAAACCACCCATTGCTACGTCGGCCGCCGCTGGCAGGACACCATGGGGCTGTATCCGCCGCCGGCCGAACTGATCAGCCACCGCATGCGGATGAACACCTTCCTCGGCAAGTGGCTGGAATACCTGGCCGAGCGTGGCCATGGCGTGGCCACCCTGCGTCGCGATCCGGACGGCAGCGCGGCAGCCGATGGCGAGCGTCGCCTGTCGCTGGTGCGCTGATCGGCCATAATCCGGGGCTGACCTGCCGCCGGATGCCGCCATGCCGTATACCCCGATCGTCGCCACCCTGGGCTATGTGCTTTCGCCCGACGGGCGCCAGGTGCTGATGATCCATCGCAATACCCGCCCCGGCGACCACCATCTGGGCAAGTACAACGGCCTGGGGGGCAAGATCGAGCCGAGCGAGGACGTCGCAGCCGGCATGCGCCGCGAAATCGCAGAGGAGGCTGGCATCGCGTGTACCTCGATGCGTCTGCGCGGCACCATCAGCTGGCCGGGTTTCGGCAAGCACGGTGAGGACTGGTTCGGGTTCGTATTCGTGATCGACGGCTTTGAAGGCAGCCCGCATGGCGGCAACCATGAGGGCACGCTGGAGTGGGTTGACCTGGACAAGCTCGACACGCTGCCGATGTGGGAGGGCGACCGCAATTTCCTGCCGCTGGTGTTCGATGCGGATCCGCGTCCATTCCACGGGGTGATGCCGTACAAGGACGGACGCATGCAGAGCTGGTCGTTCAGCCGGCTGTGAGCCGCGTCGAGGCAGTGCGGATTAATACCCGGGTGATATTGACGCCATAAAATTGCCCGGGTAATATTTCCGCATCGCCCCGGTGCCCGTGCCATGTCCAATGCTCCCCTTCCGCCGTTCAGCTGCTTCGACGGTCATCGACTTGTCGCTTCCGGTACGCCGGACGTCGCCGCGCTGGCGCTCAGGCAGCTGCGTGCCGATGCGGCTGCCGGCCCGCTGCTGGTGTTCGACAACGCCACCGGCCTGACCCGGGATTTCGACACGCGTGGCAGCGTCGCGCAGCTGCTGGTGCGTATCGCCCAGGCCTTCCCGGCATCACGCGCGGACGCCGATGTGCAGACGGCGGCCACCGATGAGCCGGTGGTGGCGCGCGGGCGCGGGCGACCGAAACTGGGTGTGGTCGCGCGCGAGGTCACGCTGCTGCCGCGTCATTGGACCTGGTTGGCCGGACAGCCGGGCGGCGCCTCGGTAGCGCTGCGGCGGCTGGTGGAAGCGGCCAGCCGGGCCGGTGCCGATCTGGACCGGCAGCGCCGCAACGCCGAGCGCGCGTATCACTTCCTGCAGACCATCGGCGGCGATCTGCCCGGCTTCGAGGAAGCCACGCGTGCGCTGTTCGCGCACGACCGCGCGCGCCTGCAGGCTGTGCTGGAAAGCTGGCCTGTCGACGTACGCAGCCACGCTTTGCGTCTGGCCTTCGACGAACCTGCCGGCAGCACCGACGACTGACCTGCCGCCCCGCACATGCAAGCGGCCGCGCTGACCGCGGGCCGTTACTCCTCCCACCTGCGTCTCCTGCTGGCCCCTTGGCCGGGCAGGGCAACGCTTTGCCCATGGAATGCCCATGAATCCCCCATCACTGTCCGCAGCGCCTGTGTCGCCCCCCCTGTGGCGCGCCTATCTCGGGTTGTTGCTGCCGATGCTGTTGACCAACGCCCTGCAGCTGGCCTCCGGGACGCTCGACAACATCTACCTCGGCCACCTGCTCGGTGCACATGCGGTGGCCGCAGCGGCAGCGGTGTTTCCGATGTTCTTCCTGTTGCTGGCCCTGGCGATGGGCCTGGCCACGGGCGCCACGGTGCTGATCGGGCAGGCGTGGGGGTGCGGTGATGTGGTGCGGGTGCGGCGGGTCGCCGGAACGGCGGTCGCGCTGATGCTGGCGGTGTCGTTGCTGGTGATGGTGGTCGGCAACCTGTTCGCACCGCAGCTGCTGCAGGCGCTCGGCACACCGGCGCCGATCCTGGGTGAGGCCATCGCCTACGCGCGCATCATGCTGAGCGGCGTGCCGGTGATCTTCCTGCTCTGGCTGGCAACGTCGGTCAGCCGCGCGGTGGGCGATGCGATTTCGCCGCTGCACGCGTTGCTGATCGCCACCTTGATCGGCCTGCTGTGTACACCCTTGCTGATCGTCGGTGCTGCAGGCCTGCCGAGGATGGGAGCAGCCAGCGCCGCATTCTCCGCGGTGCTGGCTTCCACGCTGGCGTTGGCCTGGCTGTCGTGGCGCTGGCGCCGACAGGGGCATCCGCTGGCACCCGACCGTAATCTGCTGCGTGCGGTGCGCGTGGATGCGGGCACGGCGCGATCAATGTTGCGGATCGGGGTGCCGTCGTCGCTGCAGATGCTCAGCCTGGCCGTTGCCGAAATCGTACTGCTGGGCTGGATCAACCGGCACGGTTACCTGGCGACCGCCGCCTATGGCGCGGTCAACCAGCTGATGAGCTGGGTGCAGCTGCCGGCGATGTCGCTGGGCATCACCGCCACTGTACTGGCTGCGCACGCGATGGGCGCAGGGCGCGTGGCGCGGCTGCCTGCGATCGCCCGCACCGGTGCTTGGCTGGGGGGCGGGCTGCTGGCTGCGGTGGTGGGGCTGGTGATGCTGTCGGCACCGTGGCTGGTCGGCCTGATCCTGGACGCACCGGACGTACGCGCGCTGGCGACAGAGCAGCTGCGCACGGTGGCCTGGGGCGTGCTGGCAATGGGCGGCGCCTCGGTGCTGGTGGGCGTGATGCGCGGCAGCGGCACGGTCGTGTGGCCGGCGCTGCTCGGAATGGCGGCCATCGTGCTGCTGGAACTGCCGCTGGCGGCCTGGCTGCATGCGCGGCATGGCCTGGCGGGACTGTGGTGGGCCTGGCCGCTGGGACTGGTGATGATGCTGGTGCTGCAGCTGTTCTGCTTCGCCGGTTGGCGGCGCCGGATTGCCGGCTGAGCGCCTGGCCGCTGCGCTCGCCGGGCATGGCCCGGCGCTACCGGGCCGGCATCCTTGAGGTAGCGCCGGGCCATCCCCGACGGAAAACGATCACTGCCGGTGCGCCAGCAGCAGATGGAAGTGCTTCTCGCGCTGCTGGCCATCGTTGCCTTCCGCGGTTTCACGGTGTGCCCGCCAGGCCGAAACACGGAAGCCCGAGATCCGCAGCGCGCGTTCCACCGCCTCCAGTTCGTGCAGGTGGAAGGTCGAGGCAAACGGCAGACCGCGCATGAAAGTGGCATCGCCGAACGCCAGGCACAGGCGGCCGCCAGGGCGCAGCACCCGCGCCAGTTCGTCCAGCACCGGCGCCAGGTTCGGCCAGAAGTAGAGGGTGTTTACGCTCAGCGCCGCGTCCACGCAGGCATCGGTGACGGGCAGGGCGTGGGCGTCGCCATGGCGCAGTTCCGCGCGATCACCCAGGCCGGTCGAGGCCAGTCGCTGGTTGCCGGCCGCAACCATGGCGGTGGACAGTTCGATACCGAGGTAGCGGCTGTTGGCCGCTTGCAGCAGCAGGGGCGCGAACGCGCCATTGCCCGGGCCGATTTCCAGCACGCTCTCGCCTGCAGCGGTCGCGAGCAGGCGGATGGCGGCCTGGTTGAGCCCGCCATTGCTGCGGTTCATCGCGTCGGCCACGTCCAGGGCGTGGTCGCCATGGGGCATCCGCAGTTGAGCGGCCAGGGTGGCTGCGTCCAGCATCGGCATCGTCCGGTGAGGGGATCAGGACGTGGCGACGGCGGGTCCGCCGCTGACCATAGCGCCAGAGAGCCGGCTTGGGAAGGGCGGAAACCCCGCCAGAAGTGATGAGCAAATGTCCACCGTCGCAGTCGGTGAGAACGGGTTGTCCACAGGGGGTGTGGATTACGCGTGGGCAACTTTGTGGATAAGCCTCGACAGGCGCCACCCCCCTAGGCTGTCAAGATGGGTGGCGAAAAATTCACCGCTGGTGACGATGCGTGAGCGACCGGTGAAGGGGGAACGCGGGCCGTGCTGTCGCCAGCGGCTGCGCTCGCGGTAACCTGTGGCCCTTGATGCCCCGTGAGACTTCATGAAACGTCACTTCTCGATGCTGCGCGAGTTCCAGCTGGCGGACTGGTTCACCCTGGCCAACGCCTTCTGCGGCACCGGCGCGGTGTTCGCCGCCATGCGCTTCCTGCAGGATGGCGAGCGTGGCTACCTGCTGTTCGGCATGGCGTTGATCCCGCTGGCCTTCATCTTCGACGCGCTGGACGGCCGCATCGCGCGCTGGCGCAAATCCAGTTCGACGCTGGGCCGCGAGCTGGATTCGCTGTCCGACGTGATCTCCTTCGGCGTGGCCCCGGCCGCGCTGGCCTATGCCTGTGGCATGCAGGGCGGGTGGGACTGGCTGGTGTTGAGCTACTTCGTCTGCTGTGGCGTCAGCCGCCTGGCCCGCTACAACGTGACTGCCGAGGCGCTGGCCGGCGACGAGGGCAAGGTGAAGTTTTTCGAGGGCACCCCGATCCCGACCAGCCTGGTGCTGGTGATCGTGCTGGCGATCGCGGCGGGTACCGACGCGATCGGCCCGGACATCTGGCTTGGCCAATGGCAGCTGGGTCCGTGGCAGTTGCATCCGATGGTGCTGCTGTTCGCCCTGTCCGGGTCGCTGATGATCAGCAAGACCCTGCGTATTCCCAAGCCATGACGGCATCCTGCGGAGGCCTGCGATGACCAGTTCTGCCCATGACGCCGGCAGCAGCGATTTCGAGACTCTGGCCCGGCAGTATTTCGGGGCTTGGGGCGATGCCCTGCGCCATGCCTCCGCCGCCGGTGCGCCGGGCAGCGGCGATGCCGGCAACTGGCAGCGCCTGTTTGACGGCTGGAGCCAGATGCTGCCCGAGCAGGGGCCGGGAGCGCCGGAGGACGCGGTGCGCCGGTTCCGCGAGCAGGCGGGCAGCTGGTACGGCACGATGCAGGAGGTCGCCAGCCGCTTCGCCGGACGCGACGCCAGCAGCGCAGAAGTGGCACAGGCCTGGCGTGAGGCAGTGCAGGGCCAGGGGGATGGCCTGCTGCAATGGATGCTGCAGGGCGCGCGCGGCAGCACCCAGGCCGGCGGTTCGTTGCCGGAGTTCGCCAACTGGCTGCAGCAATGGCAGCTGCAGGCGGGCCCGTGGCTGCAGAGCCCCGCCTTCGGTCCCGGCCGTGAACACCAGGCGCGCTGGCAGGCCCTGCTGCGCGCGCAGGAGGATTACCAGCAGCAGTCACGCGCCTATGTCGAACAGATCCGGCAGGCGCTGGACGAGGCCTTCGAGCTGTTCGAGCAGCGGCTGGCCCAGCATGAGCAGCCCGGCAGCCAGTTGACCAGCGCGCGTGCGATGTTCGACCTGTGGATCGAGGCGGCCGAAGAGGCTTACGCCAAGGTGGCCCTGTCCGAGCCGTTCCAGCAGGTCTATGCCGACCTCGGCAACGCACAGATGCGCCTGCGCGCTGGGCTGCAGCGCGAAGTGGAGCAGGTAAGCGAGCGGATCGGCCTGCCGACCCGTTCCGAAATGGATGCCGCGCACCGTCGCATTGCCGAGCTGGAGCGCAGCCTGCGTCGCCTGCAGGCGCAGGTGACGGTGCTGGCGGGTACGGCGACGGTGGATCCGGCCGCACAGCCGGCCCCGGCCAGGGTGAAGCCTGGCACTCGCAGGGCGGCCGCGAAGAAGGCGGCGCCAGCGCCGAAGGCTGCAGTCAAGAAGGCTGCTGCAAAGCGTGCGCCAGCCAGGAAGGCGACATCCCGTACTTCCTCGCGGAAAACATGAGCGATGAAGGGACCTCTGGGCTTCAATGCCGATGACCTGATGCAGGAGACCCTGGCCATGCAGCGCAAGCTGATGGAAGGGCTGAAGCTGCTGCCGCAGGTGGAAGATGTCGATTACGGGGTGACCGCCCGCGAGGAAGTCTGGCGTGATGGCAAGGTGGTGCTCTATCGCTTCGTCGGCGAACAGGCACCGACCCGGCGGACGCCGCTGCTGATCGTCTACGCACTGGTCAACCGCCCCTACATGGTTGACCTGCAGGCCGATCGCTCGCTGGTGCAGAAGCTGCTGGCACTGGGGCAGGACGTGTACGTGCTGGACTGGGGCTACCCGGATCGATCCGAACGGTTCCAGACGCTGGAGGACTACCTGCTGCGCTACATCGAGGGCGCGGTGGATGCCCTGCGCGCGCGCAGCGGCGGCCCGGTGGACCTGCTCGGCATCTGCCAGGGCGGTGTGTTCGCGCTGTGCTATGCGGCGCTGCGCCGGCAGAAGCTGGGCAAGCTGATCACCATGGTGACGCCCGTTGATTTCCACACCGCCGACAACATGCTCTCGCACTGGGCGCGGCAGGTGGATGTGGACCTGCTGGTGGACACGCTGGGCAACATCCCGGCCGACCTGATGAATGCCAGTTACCTGATGCTCAAGCCGTTCCGCCTGAACGTGCAGAAGTACGTGGGCCTGCTGGACATCCTCGATGACAAGGCCGCGCTGGAGGATTTCCTGCGCATGGAGAAATGGATCTTCGATTCGCCGGATCTGGCGGGCGAGGCGTTCCGCGACTTCATCAAGCAGTTCTACCAGGACAACGCGCTGGTGAACGGTACGGTGCGGATCGGCGAGGAAGCCGTGGATCTGTCGCAGGTGACCCTGCCGGTGCTGAACATCTATGCCGAGCAAGACCATCTGGTGCCACCGGATGCGTCGCGCGCGATGCGGGGGCGCCTGGGCACGGAGGACTACACCGAGTCCAGTTTCCGCGGGGGGCATATTGGAATCTACGTGTCCGGACGGGCGCAGCGCGAAGTGCCAGCTACGATTGATGGCTGGTTGAAGGCCCGGGACGGGAAGGGCTAGTCTCAGGCGCTCTGGACGGGCTGGAGCCAAGGATGCTGTCGCACAAATCACTGCTGGTTGCAGCGCTGCTGCTGACCCCTGCATGGGCCCCTGCGGCCCCGGGCCCCGTAGCGCGCGGCGAAATCGCGCAGCTGATCTCCAGCCTGGACGGCTCCCAGTGCCGTTTCCAGCGCAACGGCCGCTGGTACGACGGCAGCAGTGCGCGCGCGCACCTGCAGCGCAAGTACGACTACCTGCTGAAGAAGGACCTGGTGGACAGCGCCGAGCAGTTCATCGAACGCGCGGCCACCCAGAGCAGCATGAGCGGCAAGGCCTACCGCATCCAGTGCCCCGGGCAACCGGAGCAGGCGTCGGCCGCATGGTTCAGCGCCCGGCTGCAGGCGCTGCGCCAACGCACGCCGTAGACAGGGGGGCGGTGTAGAGTCGAGTCCTGTTCGACTGCCTTATGCACTGCCAGGAGGATCCGCCATGAGTACCACGCCCCGCACGTTGTCGCGCTCGCTGAACGACCGGATGATCGCCGGGGTGATGGGCGGCATCGGGCATCGCTTCGGCTGGAATTCCACGCTGCTGCGGGTGGTCTTCGTACTGGTGTCGCTGGCATCGGCGGCATTTCCCGGCATCCTGGTCTATCTGATCCTGTGGCTGCTGATTCCCAACGAGGCCGATTGAACCGTCCCGCCATGGTCCGGCCGATCTGGCTGCGTGCCTTGCAGGTGCTGGGTGCAGCCTGGACCGTTCCCAATTCGCTGATCGGCCTGGTCGGAGGCCTGGCCGGGCTGCTGGGCGGTGCGACGGTGCGCTGGAGCGGCCGTGACTGCGCGCTGGTGTTCGATCACTGGCCGTGGGGGCCCGGCGGCGCGATCACGCTGGGCAACGTGATCCTGCATACCGGCCATGATCTGGCCATGCCGTGCCGGACCTATGCGCATCAGGCGGGGTGGGGGGCGGAGCCGCTGATCCGGCTGGATGACCATGAGCGCGCGCACGTCTACCAGTACCTGGTGCTGGGGCCGCTGTACCTGCCGGTGTACCTGCTGTGCGGCGGGGTGAGTGCGCGCAACCCGTTCGAGCGGGCTGCGGATCATTACGCCCGGTTCGGGCACGGCTGGTGGCCGTAGTCTGCAGCCAACGGCACAGCCCCTCGTGGGCGGCAATGGACGCCGTGAACCGTTCCCTGGGGGCTTGGCCGCGGCATCCATGCCGCGGACACCCCCGCGACCCCAACCCGACCGCCCTCTGATAGAGGGCTGTGGCCTGCACCACCCACGGAAAAGAAGAAAGAACAGCAGAAGCCGGTCGCCCGCTGCGCGTGCTCGTGTAGAGCCGAGCCTGCGCTCGGCTTCGTGGACTGACCTGAAAGCAGCCGAGCGTGGGCTCGGCTCTACAAAATGCGGTCGGCCAGGCTGCTTTTGCTTTTGATCTTCTTTTTCTTTTCCGTGGGTGAACGTGCCCGAAGAACTGTCAGGGGCCGGGCGGGGTGGGTTCGCGGGACCGTTGGCGCCGTGGATGGCGCCATCGAGCCCCCAGGGACGGGTTTACGGCGTGTCCCGCGAACCCACCCCGCCCGGCCCAATCACATGAAACGCGTTACACGACCGCCCGCGAGGGGCTGCGCCGTTGGCGGGAATTCCCTTGGAATTCGTTAGCTGGAAGTTAAAGATCCGTAAGCATTCTGCTGCGATCCCGCCGTCATCTGCATGCAACCGATCGTCATTAGCCTGCGTGACGTTCCAGTCAGGTACGACGCGGTAAGCTCCTCTCCGATGGGCTCGCAGCATCGCTCATCGAGTGCAGTACGCAGTAGCAATTTGGAGGAATACATCACATGGCAATCGTTCTCTATGTCGGTGGTAGCAAGGATGGCGAGAAGGGCGTGGTGCCCTATGGCTTCAGCAAATCGCGCGCCGACACCGCGCTGGGGCCGGAGTTCTACACCGAGCGGTTCATGGAACTGCAGGGTGTCGGCAAGGTCAGGCTGATGGCATTGGAAGGCATGCGTGACGAGATCGTCATGCAGCGCGCCGCCCGCCACTACCGCTGACCCTCGCAACACGCGGCAGGGCGCGCCCACCATCGCGCGCCCGCGCCGGCATCCCAGCCCCGGGCCAGTCCGAGCCCCCCCTGCCAGGATGCCGGCGTCCAGACCGGCCACGCCGCTGAACCCCGTCTGCTGTCAATGTCTTGTCCGGCTCCGTCGCGGATTGCCAGAATGGGGTCTTCCCGTAACGCGGCACAGACCTGAAGCAATGCACGACGCCAAGAACGCCCAGAGCGCGCTCGCCCAGCAGATCGCCCAGACCATCGCCGAGGAAATCGGTGCCCAGCCCAGCCAGGTGCGCGCCGCGGTCGGCCTGCTCGACGAAGGTGCCAGCGTTCCGTTCATCGCCCGCTACCGCAAGGAAGTGACCGGTGGCCTGGACGACACCCAGCTGCGCAATCTCGAAGTGCGCCTCACCTACCTGCGCGAACTGGAAGACCGCCGTGCGGCGGTGTTGGCCAGCATCGACGAGCAGGGCAAGCTCAGCGACGAACTGCGCAACGACATCCTCGCCGCCGATACCAAGAGCCGGCTGGAGGACCTGTACCTGCCGTACAAGCCCAAGCGCCGTACCCGTGCGCAGATTGCCCGCGAGGCCGGCCTGGAGCCGCTGGCCGATGGACTGCTCGCCGATCCGACGCAGGACCCTCAGGCCTTCGCGGCCAGCTTTGTCGATGCTGACAAGGGCGTGGCCGATACCAAGGCGGCGCTGGAGGGCGCGCGGGCGATCCTGATGGAGCGCTGGGGGGAAGATGCCGCACTGGTGGGCGAGCTGCGCACCTGGCTGGCCGAACACGGCGTGATCCGCGCCCGCGTGGCCGAGGGCAAGGAGACCGAAGGCGCCAAGTACCGCGACTATTTCGAGCATGCCGAAGCCTTGGCGAAGATTCCGTCGCATCGCCTGCTGGCGCTGTTCCGCGCGCGTCGCGAAGAGATCCTGTTCCTGGAGCTGGACCCGGGCAGCGATGCCGAGGCAGGCCATCAGTACGCAGAGGGGCGCGTGGCCCGCAAGGCCGGCATCGCCGACCAGGGCCGTGCCGCCGACCGCTGGCTGCTCGATGCCTGCCGCCTGACCTGGCGTGCCAAGCTGCACATGCACCTGCTGCTGGATCTGTTCAACCAGGCCCGCGAAAAGGCCGAAGCGGACGCGATCACCGTGTTCGGTGACAACCTGAAGGATCTGCTGCTGGCTGCGCCGGCGGGCCCGAAGACCGTGCTTGGGCTGGATCCAGGCATCCGCACCGGCTGCAAGATCGCAGTGGTCGATGCCACCGGCAAGCTGGTCGCCACCGAGACGATCTATCCGCACGAGCCCCGGCGCCAGTGGGAGCAGTCGCTGCAGACGATCAGGCAGCTGTGTACCCGGCACAACGTGGAACTGATCGCGATCGGCAACGGCACCGCAAGCCGCGAGACCGACAAGCTGGCCGGCGAAGCGATCAAGGCGGTCGGCAACCCGAAGCTGCAGAAGGTGGTGGTCAGTGAGGCCGGTGCTTCGGTGTACTCGGCTTCCGAGCTCGCAGCCAGGGAGTTCCCGGACCTGGACGTGTCGCTGCGCGGCGCGGTGTCGATCGCGCGCCGCCTGCAGGATCCGTTGGCCGAGCTGGTCAAGATCGAACCGAAGGCCATCGGCGTGGGCCAGTATCAGCATGACGTCGATCAGTACCGCCTGGCGCGCGCGCTGGACGCCCGCGTGGAGGACTGCGTGAACGCGGTCGGGGTGTACGTGAACACCGCCTCGGCCGCGCTGTTGTCGCGCGTGTCCGGCCTGTCGGCGACGGTGGCCGAGAACATCGTGCGCCATCGCGATGACAATGGTCCGTTCAAGCGCCGCAAGGACCTGCTGAAAGTCGCCCGGCTGGGTGAGAAGACCTTCGAGCAGTGTGCCG
Source organism: Stenotrophomonas maltophilia (assembly GCF_025642255.1). NCBI lineage: Bacteria > Pseudomonadati > Pseudomonadota > Gammaproteobacteria > Lysobacterales > Lysobacteraceae > Stenotrophomonas > Stenotrophomonas maltophilia. Next base: position 2,507,673 of record NZ_CP106759.1, on the reverse strand, counting down.
GCTTCCTGCGCATTGCCGACGGCGACGAGCCGCTGGACGCGTCCGCCGTGCATCCGGAAGCCTATCCGGTGGTCGAGCGCATCGTCGCCAGTACCCAGCGCCCGATCAAGGCGTTGATCGGCGATGGCAGCTTCCTGCGTGGGCTGAAGGCCGAGCAGTTCACCGATGCGACCTTCGGCGTGCCGACGGTGCGCGACATCCTCAGGGAGCTGGAAAAGCCCGGCCGTGACCCGCGCCCGGAGTTCAAGGCCGCACGTTTCGCCGAGGGCGTGGAAGACATCAAGGACCTGCGCGAGGGCATGGTGCTGGAAGGCGTGGTCAGCAACGTCGCCGCGTTTGGTGCCTTTGTCGATATCGGCGTGCACCAGGACGGCCTGATCCACATTTCGGCGCTCTCCGACACCTTCGTGAAGGACCCGCGCGACGTGGTCAAGGCTGGCGATATCGTCAAGGTGAAGGTGCTTGAGGTGGATGTGCCGCGCAAGCGCATCGCGCTGACCCGGCGCCTGGACGATACCCCCGGCCAGGCCACCAGCCGCCCCGGCAGCCGTGACGAGCGTGGTCAGGGACAAGGGCCGCGGCGTGACGCCGGCGGGCCGGGCCGGAGCCCGGGGCGGGGCCAGGGCAACGGCGGTCGGCCCGCCCCCTCGGCAGCCCCGGCCAACAACGCACTGGCTGAAGCCTTCGCCCGCGCCAAGCGCAGTTGAGGAGCGTGTTCCCCGTCACGGTTGAACCGGGGCGGGGGACTTGTCGATTTTCCCCGTGATTGCGCACACTTGCGCATCTGGGGAGGCGTGTGGCCGACCCGCTGTCGCTGGGGAGGACCATGACGCCAGCACGCCCCGTCCGATTCCGTGACAGCTGCAGCGGATTGCTGCGGCCCGTGCACGCCTGCGCGGGACGGAGAAGGGCTTGATGGCGGGTCAGGGCAACAACAGCAACGATCTGCTCGAACGCCGTCTGCATGCGCTGGCCGAAGAGCGTCGGCGGCTTGCGATGATCATCGAAGGCACCGCTGCCGGCACTTGGGAGTGGAACGTGCAGACCGGCGAAATGCGGGTCAACGCGCGCTGGGCCGAAATCGTCGGCTACCGGCTGGAAGAGCTGGAGCCGATCTGCCAGAAGACCTTCGCGGCACTGGTGCATCCGGACGACATCGCGCTGTCGGACGCCGCGCTGCAGGAGCATTTCGACGGGCGCAGCGACAACTACGCCTGCCTGGTGCGCATGCGTCACAAGAACGGCCAGTGGATCTGGGTCCATGACCGTGGTCGCGTGTTCGAATGGGACGGTCAGGGGCGGCCGTTGTGGATGGCAGGTGCCCACGCCGACGTCACCGAGCTGCAGCAGGCACGACAGGACGCGGCCGAGAGCCGCCAGCGCCTGCAGTCGGTGGTGGACGCCTCCGACGACGTCGCGGTGATCGCGACCGATACCGATGGCACCATCACCCTGTTCAACACGGGTGCGCAGCGCCTGCTGGGTTACAGCGCCGCCGAGGTGGTCGGCCTGCGGCGGCTGGATGCCTTCCATGAGCCGGATGAGCTGAAGGCCTGGCTGCAACCGCAGGCCGACCCGCAGGGTCACCTGCCGGATGTGTTCGAAGCCCTCAGTGCGCATGCCGAAGGGCAGACCTATTCGCGGCGATGGACGCTGCTGCGCAAGGATGGCCGGCAACGCCAGGTGCGGCTTTCGATCAGCCGCATGGACGGGGCCGATGGCGCGCGCATCGGCTATGTCGGCATGGCCATCGATATCACCGAGATCCTGCAGGCACGTGCGGAAGCACGCATGGCGGCGGAGAAGTTCGCAGGCGCCTTCACCTCGGCTGCGCTCGGCATGGCGCTGGTTTCGCTGGAAGGACGCTGGCTGGATGTCAATGACGCGCTGTGCCGCATCCTGGGCTATGCGCGCGAGGAGCTGCTGCAGGTCGATTTCCAGCGGCTGACCCATCCGGACGATCTGCAGGCCGACCTGGCCCTGGTGCAGGACCTGCTGGCAGGCCGGTGCAGCCATTACCACCTGGAGAAGCGCTTTCTCGATCGCAACGGCAGGGTGATCTGGACGCGGCTGTCGGTATCGCTGGTGCGCAACGAACGCGGTGAGCCGGTGCATTTCGTCTCGCAGATCCAGGACATCAGTGCACAACGCAGCAGTGAACAGCGCCTGTTTGAAAGCGAGCAGCGCAGCCGCATCACCCTCGACGCCGTCGCCGACCTGGTGCTGAGCGTCACCCTGGAGGGCCGCATCGAATATGCCAATGCCGCTGCCGTGCGCATGCTGGCCGGCGACGGCGCACAGGCGCTGGCCGGCTACAGGGTGCAGGACGTGCTGCAACTGACCACCGAGTACGCCCCCGGCTCGATGCTGGACGTGGCCGTACTGCTGGACCCGGAAAGCAACGCGGTCGACCTGCACGCCGACCTGCTGCTGCGGCTGGGCACGGCGACGGTGCCGGTGGACCTGACCCGCGCCTGGCTGCGCGACGATGAGGGCCATGTGCGCGGTGCGGTGTGGGTGCTGCGCGATGATACCCAGCAGCGTGCACGGCAGCGCGAAGCGCGCCAGCTGGCGGAGATCGATCCGCTGACCGAACTGAGCAACCGGCGGGGGTTCGAAGTCCATCTGCAGCAGGCCATCACCCGGGTCGAGCGGACAGGCCAGGCGGCATCGCTGATGTACATCGACCTGGACCGCTTCAAGCCGGTCAACGACACCTGGGGCCACCTGGCCGGCGATGCGGTGCTGTGGGCGGTGGCCAGCGTGCTGCGCCACGGCGTGCGCGATTCGGACGTGGTGGCCCGGCTGGGCGGGGACGAGTTCGCGGTGATCCTGTCCGGCTGCACGCCGCGCCGCGCGGCGCGGATCGGCGGCGAACTGCTGCAGACCCTGGCCAGCCTCTCCATTCCCTGGGACCAGCACCGCCTGCGGGTGGGCGCCAGCATCGGCATCGCGCCGCTGCTGGGCGGTATGGGGGTGGACCAGGCCGTGGCTGCGGCCGATGCGCAGTGCTACAGGGCCAAGGCAATGGGACGCAACAACGTGCAGGTGCAGGGGGAAGCCGGCGAATGGCCGGCTGAGGGCGTGGACAGCGACGCCGGTGGCGGCTGATCTCAGTCTGTGAGAGGGCGGCCGCGAATACTGCGCGCACACCCACCCCGTTGGAGAGCGACATGCGTTTCTGGACCCCGGATGCCCTGCGTGCCTTCGCGCCGGCGATGGTCGGCTGGTGGCTGGCGGTAGCCGCCTGCCTGCGTTTGGAGCAACTGCACGGCGATGCCCGGGCGCAGGCGCTGCTGCCCACCCTGCAGGGCGGCGTGGTGGTGCTGCTGATACTGACCCTGGGTGCGATCGTGGCCGCCTGCGTGCTGCTGTGGCGGTCGCGGCGCGGCGACGCGCCGGCCCCCTGCTAGCCCTGGCGCTCAGTCCAGCACGCTGTTGGCATCAACCAGCCGCACGTCGTGCATCTGGTTGAGGTAGGCCTCGTAGTAGCCCTTGTGCGAGGCGCCGACGAGGGTCAGCATGCGGGCGCCCGGGTGCTGGCCCAGCACCTCGCGCATGTTGGCGACCATGCGCAGGTTGCGGGTTTCCCAGTAGCCGACATAGCGGCGGCCGAAGCCTTCTGGCGATGGTTCGACCAGGGCTGCGCCGAAATCGCTGTCGTAGACCCGGGCGACGGTGTCGGGCGCGTTGTAGTTCCGATAGAGCGCCAGCAGGCCGTCCGTGCTGCCGAGTTCGGCGTACAGGGCCGTATCGGCGGCCCGTCGTGCCTGGGTGGCGGGATTGTCCCAGGCCTTCATGACGGCTTCGCCAGCCGCCTTCTCCAGTGCCGCTGGCGTGGGCGAATCAGCGGTGTGGTCATCGACTGCCCACAGGCGTTCCAGGCCCAGGCGTGCGGCAAGCTCGGCCGCGATCAGGCTGACTTCGTTGCGTCGCGAGGCGCGTTTGTCGAGGAACTGCACCAGTTGCGGTGACAGGCTGTCTGCGGCGCGACGCTCCTGCGCCGGCAGGCGCAGCCACTGCACCAGCGCGGAGCCGTTCTCACCTGCGGCCAGGAACAGTGCGGCCAGCCGGCGACGCTGTGCGTGCGTCGGTGTAGCGGGCCATGCCGCCAGTACGCGATCGACTTCGGCGTTGGCCGCTGGAACATCCAGACCGGTGGCGGCCTGGGCAGGTGCAGGATCGACGCAGTAACTTTCCACGCTCTCGGCATAGCGGGCGGGATTGCGGCGCATGAAATCGCATTGCAGTCCGGACAGGTTCTCCACGGCGATCGCCGTTGGCCGCCATGCCTGCAGGCGCTGCAGCAGCGGCTCCAGCATTGCCGGCTGGAAGGTCGGGGGCAGGTCGGACAGGTGCGGTGAACCCAGCACCAGCACTTCGTTGACGCGGCCGGCGGGCGGGCCCTTGAGCTGTGCGGGATTGAAACTCGGCCGATAGCCTGCATCGGCGGCCAGCGCGCCGCTGCTGCACAGGCCGAGGGCGAAAAGAGCAGCCAGGCGTGAAAACATGCGATCTCCGTGTCGATGGACGGTCCGTGGTGGGCGCATCCTTGCCTGTCCCCCCCCTTGCCGACAGCCCCGATGGTCATGGCAACCTTTTCGTTGCAGGCTGCATCTAGGGGCCCGTCAGGCGCTGCAGGGGGAGGGGGCTGGACAGGGCCCGCTGCGGAGGGGCCTAAAGCCCGGAACGGAGGTGCCGATAACCTCACTGGATCCCGCTCCCGTCACCCGCTGCAGGACCCCAGGCTGCCCCGTCGGGCGGCCCGCGCAGTGTGTTCCGCCGCTCCCGGATACCGATCGCACCCGCCCCCAGATGTTCTTGCCCGTTGCTCGAGAGGTGCCTGCCGGCACCTGTAGTCCAAGCAATTGATGTTGCCGTCGGGCATCCCGCTTGACGGATCGCAGCCGCTTACCGGACACCGAGGATCAGACAATGCTCATTCCAGGCCTCACGGCGGGCGCGCAGGCGCCGGCCGAGCTGCACACCCGTTGGTCGCCGTTGCGTTCCCTGCTGGGGGCGCTGGCGGGACAGCCTCGGCCCGGCAGGGTCGACACCGACCGCGGTCATGCCGAGCTGGCCGCCCAGGTGGCCGCACTGCATCGCGTGCAGGCGGTGATCGAATTCGATCTGGATGGCACCATCCTGCAGGCCAACGACAACTTCCTGCAGGCGGTGGGTTATCGTCTGGACGAAATCCAGGGCCGGCATCATTCGCTGTTCGTCGATCCCGATCAGGCGTCCAGCGCCGAATATCGGGACTTCTGGGCCCGGCTGGGACGTGGCGAGTTCGACGCCGGACAGTACCGACGGCTGGGCAAGGGCGGGCGCGAAATCTGGATCCAGGCCTCCTACAACCCGGTGCTGGACCCGCAGGGCCGGCCCTTCAAGGTCGTCAAGTTCGCGACCGACATCACCGCGCAGAAGCTGCAGGCCGCCGACTCGGCGGGGCAGCTTGCCGCCATCGACAAGTCGCAGGCGGTGATCGAGTTCAGCCTGGACGGGCACATTCTCTCGGCGAACGCCAACTTCCTCGCCGCCACCGGCTACAGCCTGGAAGAAGTGCGCGGCCAACACCATGCGCTGTTCGTGGAGCCCGAGCTTCGCGGCAGCCTCGAGTACCGCCGGTTCTGGGAAAAGCTCGGGCGCGGCGAGTACGACGCCGGGCAGTACCGGCGGCTCGGCAAGGGCGGCCGCGAGATCTGGATCCAGGCCTCCTACAACCCCATCCTGGATGGCAACGGCAGGCCCTTCAAGGTCGTCAAATACGCTACCGACATCACCGCGCAGGTGCATGAGAACCAGGCCATGCAGCGTGCGGTGGCGCAGACCCGGGAGGTCGTGGCGGCGGCCAAGCAGGGCGACCTGACCCGAACCGTCGCCATTGCCGACAAGAGTGGCCCCATCGCCGAGCTGTGCGATGGCGTCAACGCGCTGGTCGAAGCCATGGCGGGCATCATCGGCCAGATCAAGTTCGCTGCCGATACCATCGCGGTCGGCGCGACCGAAATCGCGCAGGGCAACAGCGACCTGTCGCAGCGCACCGAACAGCAGGCGGCCTCGCTGGAAGAAACCGCCGTGTCCATGAAGGGCCTGGCCGATACGGTGCAGCGCACGGCGGCCAATGCGCGCCAGGCAAGCCAGCTGGCCGGCGGCGCAGCGGAGGTGGCTGCGCGTGGCGGCAGCGTGGTGCACGAGGTGGTGGCGACGATGGCCTTGATCAACGCCTCCTCGCGTCGCATCGTCGACATCATCGGGGTGATTGACGGCATCGCATTCCAGACCAACATCCTGGCGCTGAACGCTGCCGTGGAGGCGGCCCGTGCCGGCGAGCACGGCCGCGGGTTCGCGGTCGTCGCCACCGAGATCCGCGAACTTTCGCAGCGCTCGGCCAGCGCCGCCAAGGAGATCAAGCAGCTGATCGACGCATCGGTGGCCAATGTCGGTGCGGGCACGGCGCAGGTGGAAAGTGCTGGCCGCACGATGGACGAGATCGTGCTCAACGTGCGCAGGGTCAGTGACCTGGTCACCGAGATCAGCAGCGCGTCGCAGCAGCAGAGCGATGACATCCAGCAGATGAACCACGCGGTGGACCTGATCGACCAGGGAACCCAGCAGAACGCGGCGCTGGTCGAGGAAGCGTCTGCCGCGGCGCGCAGCATGGAAGAACAGTCGGCCCACCTGCTGCAGACCGTCGCCGGATTTCGTGTGCAGGGGGCGGCGGGCGGCGCTGCCCTGCAGCATGGCGTGCCGACCCTGCGCGTGGTCTAGGCGCGCAGGGCAGGGGCCGCTGTACGTTCCGGCAAAGCCTCGCCGCGGACGCAGTTGCGGCCCGCGCGCTTGGCCCGGTACAGGGCCTGGTCCGCACGTTCGACCACGCTGTCCGGTTCCTGCCGAGCATCGGCAGCCAACCATGCCACGCCGATGCTGACGGTTACGCTGGACGGGCCGGACGGCAGCGCGGCGTCTTCGACCGCCACGCGGATGCGCTCGCCCATGGCCATCGCATGGGCCACGTCGGAGGAAGGCAACGCAGCGATGAATTCCTCGCCGCCGTAGCGGGCGAGCAGGTCGTCACCGCGCTGCAGGCAGCCATCGATGATCGCGGCCACCGCCTGCAGGCGGCGATCGCCCTCCGGGTGCCCGTAGGTATCGTTGAGGCGCTTGAAGTGGTCGATGTCGATCATCAGCACCGCCAGGCCCAGGCCCTGGCGCCGCGCGCGCCGTTGGGCACCGGGCAGCGATTCATCGAAACTGCGGCGGTTGCCCAGCCCGGTCAGCGGATCACGCCGGGCCAGCGCTGCCAGCTCGTCGCGCTGGCGCTGGATGTCCACCTGGCTCAGCACGCTGCGCAGTGCATAGCCCAGCATGGCGCCGATGAAGCCCACCGTTGCCATCGTCTGGTTCGTGCGCGCCATCAGCAATGCGACCAGCATCAGCAGAAGCGGCAGCATCAACGGCACGCTGGCCTCGACGAAACGCCGCAGGTTGCGCGGTACAGGCGGCGCGGTCCTGCGCCGCGGACTGCCGGCGATCACCGCCAGCAGCAGGAACAGGCCGCTGATGAGCAGATCTGCCCATCCGCCGTCCGGGGTCTGCGGCCGATACCGGCTGACGTACTGCTCGATCAGGAAGTAGCCGAGCAGGAACAGGGTGAGGGTGCGGAAGAAGTCGCGGCGATCTGCGTTGTCCTCGGCCAGGTAGCGGATCAGCGCGAAGCTGAACAGCAGGCTGTTCTGCGTGGTGCTGATGGGGTTCAGGCCATGCGTCCACAGCGCGGTATCCAGCTGCGCAGTCGATTGCGCGTGCGTGTAGTACAGCAGCCAGAGCAGACCGATGATCGACAGGTCGACGCTGCGGACATGGCGGTTCCGGCTGTCGGCGCTGGCGGCCACGTAGGTCAGCGGGATGCGATAGAACACGTAGAGGATCAACGATGTCAGTGCGACCTGCGCCGGCCAGGCATCGGTGATGCCTGGAAACAGCAGTGGCAGCAGTGCGACCGGAAACAGGCTGACGGCGAAAGCGAAGGTCCTCCATTTGCAGGCGGCGTGGCTGTCACGCGCACGGCGCACGCATGCCATGGCCGCCAGCAGCGGCGCGGCGCTCGACATCAGGAACGAACCCACCGGATCTCCAGGGCCTGCCAGGCCGACGACGAATGCATGCGTGACCAGAAAAAACAGTGCAGCCGGCAACGTCATGCATTCCCCCGCCCCCAGGTACGGCCAGTCACGATAGGCAGATGCGCATGCGCCTTGCAAGAATTCCGCAGCGTTGGCCTGCTGGCAACGTTGTCAGCTGCGGCGCGCACGGCGGCGGCGCTGGGCGGTCGCCGCGCGGGAGGGGCGACGCAGGTGACGGGCCGGAAATGCAGAAGGCCAGGTCGTGGACCTGGCCTTTGATGCATGGTGCCGGTGAAAGGCACTGCGGCAGGTTTCCCGCTCAATCCCGCTCAATCCCGAGTAGCATCTATATGCAACGGATTCAATGGCTTGCGCGCGCTGCAAGGATGGCCCTAACCCCGTTCTGGCCCGCGTCTGCCCGATAGCGTTACGCCAGAATTACGCCGAACATTGGCGCCATGGCATCTATCCAACGACGCGGCACCTCTTGGCGTGCAGAGATCTACAAGGACGGTCGACGCGAGTCGAACACTCTCCCCACTAAGGCCCAGGCCGTGCAGTGGGCGCTCATGCGCGAGGCGGAGCTGACCGGCGCCCGCCTGCCAGAGAATACCGTCAAGGACGCCCTGCGGCGCTATGGCAACGAGGTGGCGCCAAAGCACAAGGGCGCGCGGTGGGAGCTGGCCCGGCTGGGTTTGCTGGAGCGGGATCCATTGGCGCTCGTGCGCTTGCCGGCATTGAGACCTATCCACCTGGCCGAATGGCGCCAGCGACGCCTATCCCAAGTGGCGCCGGCATCCGTCCGACGCGAGATGAACCTGCTGCAGTCCGTCTTCAAGTGCTGCAGGAAGGACTGGGGCTGGCTGAACAGCGACCCGATCAAGGACGTGGACCGGCCACAGGCACCGGCCAGCCGGAAGCGCCGCGTTGCGCAGGAAGAGATTGACAGGCTGACGCTGGCGCTTGGATATGACGGCGGTGTGCCGGAGACCGCCCAGCATCGAGTCGCACTGTGCTTCCTGTTCGCATTGGAAACGGCCATGCGCGCTGGCGAGATCCTGGGCATGAAGTGGCCTGACGTGTCGGCCAAATCCGTGACCTTGCCGAAGACTAAAAACGGCGACGTGCGCCGTGTGCCAATGTCAGCTCGTGCGAGGGAGATCATCGGCCTGCTGCCGCAGGACGCGGACAGCGTGTTCAATCTGGACCCCGGAACCCGCGACACCCTCTTCCGCAGGGCGCGGGATGCCGCTCAGATCGAGAACCTGCACTTCCACGACAGCCGTGCGGAGGCAATCTGGCGGCTGTCGAAGAAGTTGGACGTGATGGAGCTGGCTCGGGTCATTGGCCACCGTGACCTGAAGAGCCTCTTGATTTACTACCAGACCGACGCAGACGAGCTGGCTGACCGGCTCGGTTAGCTTGTCGCCACGCCAGCACCTCTCCGGCGATCCACGTGGCCGGGCGCATACTGATCCGGACGGGGAAGTCCGGCCTGCACGCGACGGTCTCCAGCACCGTTCGCGCAGCCAGGCCAAGCAGGGAGCCAACTTCTTCGGCACCAATCGCCCGCAGCTCAAATGGAATGTTCTCGGCAGCTCCCATAACTCCCTCCTTCAGAACGACGCCAGCGCCGCGCGCTGGGTTTTGGGTTTGCGCTCGGCCAGGCCGAGCTGGAACTGCAGGACGTTGTCGGTCGCAGCAGTCACCGCTGCCTGGCGCGCGCTGCGCTCGGGCCGATTGAGCCGGCGCCACGCTGCGATGGCCTTGTCGGGGTCGGCATGCTTGCTGGTCGACCTGCAGGCGCACTCGATCAGGTGGCCGCCGCCAGCGGAGGCGCAGCGCTTGTCGTGGATGTGGCGCGCGCGATGGCCGGCGGCGCAGTTCGGCAACCCTTCCGGGTGGCTGATATGTTCCTGAGTCATGGCTTCTTGCACTCCTCGATGTGGGCCTGCAGCTTTTCCAGAAGGAAGGCCGCTTGCGATGCACGGTGGCGGCGGTCGTAGACGTTGAGATTGGCCGGCGCATCCCTGAGCCATTGCAGTGGCTGGATCAGCCAGGCGGGGTCGAATGGGAGCAGGGTGCGCGGGTCGACCGGCTTGTCGGGCGGGAAGCAGTCCGGGCCAGCCCAGTCCTCACTCTCGCCGCAGCGGACGCATACGCGCCGCTCGAAGTGGTGGATCTTCTCGGGCTGGATTACGCGCGGCGTCTCGAACAGAGCGCGCACGACGAGCCCGCGCTGGTGGCCGCCGTACACATGGCCAGCGTCGGCCTGCATCCAGCAGCCCGGGGCGTGGTCAGTCTTGTGGCGGTACTCCCAGCGCACCGGGGTGGCGGAGTACAGCTCGGTCAGTAGGGTCTCGGCCCATGCGTGCACCAGGTCAGCGGCCACGGGGCCGCCGGCCGGATCGATGCGGCGCATCGCGGCGATGACCGCGGCGACGGGTGACGACGCCTTGGTGGCTTCGACGGCGGAGGCCGGGGAGACGGGCAGGGTTGCGGTCATACGAACAGATCCAGTTGTGCCGGCCATGCTGGCGCGGCCGGCGGCGGAGCGAAGGATTCGGCGCGGCGCCGGGCACGCTGGGCGGAATTGAAGGCGAACCACCACCCGTGGGCGTTCCGGCGGGCACGGCATTCGGTGATGAACACCCGCGCGGTGTGCTTGGCCTGTGCAGCGGTGAGCAGCTGGTCAGCCATGGGGCGCTCCCTTCATCAGGTTTTGCCGTGGCAGAATCCGCCTTAACAGGGAGGGTTTATGGCTATCGAAATCTGTCCGCTGGCTGCGGATGTGGGGAACTGGGCCGATTGGGCTGCCGTCGTGGTCGGATTTGGCGCCGCTGCCGGCACAATATGGGTTGCTTCGGTAGCGAATCGGACGTCCAAACGGGCGGCCGAAATCGCGGAGGATGCCAAGGGCATAGCCAAGCAGCAGAGCGACCAAGTGCTGGCGCAACAGCGAGCGAACGCGGAGATACTCGGGCGCCTGCTCTTGCACGAGGTGTCGAGCTTGCCGGCGCGACTTAACGCGATGCTTGCGCCAATGGCTAGAGCTGTGCGGGTGGTCGATGGACAGGTCCTCATCGAAGACCGCGATCTGCTCACAGAGGTTCTGGACGACGCAAAGTTCTCGGTGGTGCCGCAGTCCGAGAGCGTCCTTGGGCGAATACACGATCTGCCTGATGATCTCGGCCCCGATCTCGCTACGTTGATCGGTCACAGCGGGACCATGAGAGACATTGCGTATCGCATGCAGGGCCGTGTCGTAGAAAGCCCACGCCAGTTCATTGGACAGAACTATCGCTTCTCCTACAAAGGGCGGCCTGATGACTTCCAGCTCTTCGACGAGCACCTGAGATTCTTCAGGAGCCTCAGCATCGAGTATGCGAACCGCTTCCGGACGTTCGTTGGGGTCGACGAAGAAGACTACTCCCGCTTCCAGTGAGGCGGAGGTCATGCCGCCACCCCCAGCGCCAGCAGCTGGACCTTGCCGCCTGCTGCTTCGAAGCGTGCAATGTCCGCATCGATCTCCACCCGCTGGCGTTTCTTCTCGTCCGGCGTGGCCAGGTCGAAGGCCGGCCGTACGTGGATGCTGGTCGCGAATGCGTCTCCTGATGCGACAGCAACGGCCAACGGGTGCGGCGCGCCGGGGCACACATGGCTGGCCTCGGCTGCCATCTTCAGTTCCAGCGCCTCGACCACCGGCGCATGCAGGTTGGACACCTCACGGCAAGTCATGCAGAACACTGTGACGTTGCGCTGCTTGCTGCAGACGCCCCAGGTGATGCTGCTCATTTGACCACCGCCTTGCCGTCGATGAGGGCCAGCAGGCGCTCGCCTTCAGCTGTCATCGTCCATACGGCAGGAGAGCGCTGTGTGCGCTTCAGCAAGCCCATGGTGGTCAGCGCATCGAACCAGGCGCGGCCGATGTCGCAGCCTTCGCTGCCGCAGTCCTCCGCGCACTCGTCGAACCGCTTCAGTGCTGCAGCGACAGGGGTCAACTCCAAAGGGATCGACTGCTCCAGGTCCACGGCCTGCGCGGGCGGGGCTGCGTAGGCGCGCTCGATTCGGCCCAATCCCTGTCGCTCTGCGTCGACGTAGGTCTCGTCCGCATCGCCGTTGAGCCATGTCGAATGCTCCGCCGATTGGTAGCGTTGGATATAGCGATGCGCAGCAACCACCGGCACCCCCACCGGCTGGCGGGCGGTGAGATACGCCGCTTGCAGCCTTTCCACCTCTGTCCGTGCCCTAACGAGACGATCGGCTATGCGCGGCTGTCCTGCTGCCGATAGCTTCTGAGCTGCACGGGTAATCACATCGCACGGGTCTTCTATATCGTGTGCATCCCCCTGACCACCCGGGGAGGGCTGGGCGGAGAGGGCCTCCCCGTCACGCATCCCCAACTCGTAGGCATCGGTGATGTACTGAGGCTGGGCGGAGAGAGCGTAGTCCCGCATCTGCTCAGAGGTGTACAGCGGCTCGCTTCCGTCGCCGCACGCGTTGTAATGGGTGCACGGCAGCGGCGGCAGGGAATCCCCCAGCCTCGCGCTCCCACCGGTCGGCCCATCCACCAGCAGCGCCGGCCCATCCCCGCGCAGCTCGCGCACGCGGTTGGCTACGTCCATCTTGCTCATGCCCGGCTGGCCGAAGAGCGCTTCGGCGATCTGTGCGTCGAGGCGATCATGGGCGCCGCCTGCCATCGTGGTGTTCATGGGCTGACCCTCAGTCTGCGGAACTGATGCGGAAGGCATCGGAAACCACGTCGAAAACTCGACCAACCTCGCCGATCTGCAGTGCGAACCGTGCGTCGAACTCGGCGCGACGGCCCTCCTCGTCGGCATGCTCGAGCTGGTCCAGGGCGCCGTCGAGGAACTTCAGCTTGCGCACGATCAGGTCGTCGCCGATGACGAAGGACAGGTTGTCTTCGAAGATCAGCGCCAGCTTGGTCACCTGCTTGCCGGCGTCCAGGTGCTTGTCGATCTCGTCGCAGCGCAGTTCCTGGTGCTGGCACTTGACCACCGCGCCGCCCTCCACCGGATCCTTCATCTCGCACTCTTCGCCCAGGCTGAGCCCGGTCGGCAGCGGTTCGCCGGCGATCCAGCCGGTCAGGATCGAACGCGGCGCGACTTCGGCGTTCAGCGGCATTGCCGGGAAGCTGCCGAGCAGGCCCCGAATGTCGGACATGACGTACTCGCCGGCCTTACGGCTGCTGGTGTCCACGAACGCAACGCCGCGGGCCGTGTCCAGAAACACATCATGCCGGCTGGACTTCACCATGGCTGTCGGCAGCAGCTCATGCAGGAGGTCGTCCTTCAAGCGCTTGCGTTCGCGACCACCTGGCCTGCGGCCTTCGCCGCTCGCGATGGCAGCGAGCTTCTCCTCGAGCCGATCGGCGACCACGGATGCCGGCAGGATCTTGTCCTGAGCACCAATGGTGAGCCACAGCCAGTCGCCGATGCCGTGGAACAGCTGTTCCGTCTCCTCGCGGCCGAAAGGCGATACGAAGCCCCGCGAGTTCATTTCGATGGCCCCAACCGGCTTGAGAACGACATGCGGCAGCAGCGTCGCGATCTCGGAGAAGTCGGTTGCGACGGGGAAGCGGAACATGGTCAGGTTGCGAAAGAACATGGGATCTCCAGATCAGGACTTGTCGACGGCGCGGTGACGGCTGTAGCCGACGCTTTCGATGGGGATGCCGGCCCAGGTCAGGTCAGCGGCGGTGATCGGCTCGGGCTTGGCGTCGCGCCACTTCTCCTTCGAACCAGCCTTTCGGCGTTCCTGCCATGCGGCCTTGGCCTGGTCGCGGTGCGGTTTCTGCATGCGCGCGAGGATCCGACGCAGGCAGTGCTTGAAGTCGCTGGCCTGCAGGACGATGCGGGCTGGTGTGGCCTTTCGCGCCAGCTGGTAGCCCTCGACGTAGGAGGCCAGCTGTTCGCGTACCAGCTCGACTTTCGGGGTTTCCCCAGAGGGCTTCTTGGGGAACTCGGGTTCTTTGGAGAAATCGACAACGACGGTGCTAGTCATGGCGGATCTCGGATAGGGAATGGGTTGCCGGCAGGTGGACCCCGGCCGGCCGGGATCCCTGCGCTACAGGGGGCGAGCGCAGGGCAGGGGCTCAGTGCAGGTCGTCGGTGACCGGGTGGCGGTTCCGCTGCGCTTCGCGCCGCCGCCGTTCTGCGGCTCGCTCGCGGTCGGCGCGCATCAGGGGCCACGCGCGTCTCGTGTCCTCGAACCCGCGCCAGGCGAAGAAGCCGATACCGATGGAGGCGCCGAGGGCGAAGCTGTCGGCATCGGTGCGCAGGGCGCACACGAGCAGGGCGAGCAGGAGGCCGACGACGACGGCGCAGAAGAAGGGCAGGATGAGGTGGCGCATTACTCGGTCTCCGGTTCGGCGACGGGCTCGGCCGGCGCGGGCGCCCGGCCGACAGGCGGGGTGATGGGCGGGATGCCGACGGCCATGGCGGCGAAGAAGTCGTGGTCAGTCACGGGGCACCATCTGCAGTGATGTGGCGCTCTACCCATGCCCGCATGCGAGTCCATCGCTGCTCCGGCGTTTCGTTGTCCCAGCGCCACTCGCCGTCGTTCTCGTAAACGATCTCAGCCGCCATCGCTTCGGCGATGCCAAACGCCTTGCTCACGGCCTCCCGGTCGTTGGGGTCGAGGCCGGTCATGTCCAATCCGCGCTTGGCGCCGATCACCCCCAGCGTGCAGTGGCAGCCTGTGCTGTCCTGCAGCTGTTCTGCGATGAGGCGCTTTTCTGGCATTGCGTCGAGCGCATCGCGAAGCTCGATCAGGAACTGCTGCCCGCGCTTGCCGCGCAACGCGGAAGAAACCGCGCCGCGCCAGCAGATCAGCGGCCAGGTGTCGCAGTCGTCGCTGTATCCGCTGCGGCTCATGCGGCACCGCCTTTGACGCGGGCGAGGGCGGCGGCTCGGCGTGTCTTGGCCGATTCCAGTCGATCCTGAAGGTCAGCGCGCTGTGCGACCCGAGCCCATTCGTCGGCCCACTCGTCTATCGAATCTGGTGTCAGATTTGGGAACGGCCCAGCCGCGAAGGCGGCAAGAGCATCGTCGTAATCCTTGTCCGCCTCGATCAGCTCGGCGACTGCTGACAGAGTGGCGGCGTCCTGGTTGTCCGGCCCCCACTTGTTCGTCGCTTCCCTCGCGTTGTAGCGAAGGACAGCCAGCACATCGACAGGGGCGCTCATGCAGCACCTGCCTGCGCGCGCGCTGCGCGGCGGGCGGCGGCGACTGCGCCTGCAGCGCTCTGGCCGTGCCGCAGGACGGCATTGGCGGCGATGCTGGCCGCGACGACGACCTGATAGGGGAGGAGGCCCCAGCGGCGCCCGGCGCGGGCGACGATGCCGGCGGCGGCAGCCGCGCGCTCGGCGGGGGAGTGGCAGACGATGACGGCGCTCACGAGGCCTCCGCCTGCCGGAGGGCCAGCGACGTGGCGCGGGCGATGGCGGCGACTTCCGTCGCGCCTTCGTCGATCGCGTCGGCGCAGACGGCCAGGTGCTCGGCCAGGTCACGCGCTTCGGCCGAGGTCAGGCTCATCAGGGCTTCATTGCCGACCTTGACGACAATGGTCCCGGCGGCAGGCCGCGCTTCGGCGCGGGCAGTGCCGCGGCTGGTGATGGTGAGTGCGGCCATGGGTCAGCACCCCTGCCCGAAGAGGCGCTGGCCGTAGCCAACGCCCGCGCCGAGAGCGAGGGCGCCGATGGCATAGATGCTGAGGATGAGTGCCCACAGGGGCCGTTTGCGGCGCTGCATGGAGGTCTCCTGCCGCCGGCCCCGGGATGGGGCTTCATGGGCGGCGCGGAGATAAAAATTAGGAGAAACCTAATATGTGGTCAATAGGTTTAACCTAATATATTTATGAACGCGTTCACCTTCGCCTGTGGGCGCCGCTAATCACAGCGTTCGCGTGCCAATGGGGGTTGATACTCTCAGTCCCAGCCAACCGGGCTGAACTCTTGAAGGAAAATGATGGAACCGTATGGACCTTTCACAGGCGGTATCAGCTTGATCCTGCTCTTGTTCGCGATGCTGCTGGCGATCCTCTGGGTGCTGGTGCCGTTCGCCGTTTTTGGAATCAAGGGGCTGCTCAAGCAGCTCATCCTAGAACAGCGGCGCACGAACGCCTTGCTCGCAGGTAAGGACTCACAGGGGGTGGCTCCGGTCGCTACTGATGCAGACAAGCCCACGCTCAAGAACATCCTGGCCGAGATTCGCAAGGCGTAGAGCACATCGCCCTAGCGGGGTTCTTCGGGCCCATCCTTCGGCCCAGCGACCTGCCTTTGGTATTCCGCTTGAGGCGGTGCAGGGATCTGAATGATGATCGGAGATGGGACTGGTGCTGCTTGTGGTGCTGAAATGGCAGCTGAAGTCTTGGGGACAGCGTTGTTGAGCACGAACGTCATGATAGTAAGTGCCATGCTAACCGCTACAAATGCAGTCCCTACCACCCATTTCACTAGGTCGTGAAAGCCCTTCTCCACGTCCGCCTTGGTCGCGAGAGTTGTGACTAGTGCTTCGAGCTTGGCCAAGCGAGCGTCCACGCTCGAATCTTGAGGCGGATCGCCGCCGCCTGCAAGCGACGGGCCTTGGGGAGGCGATATTGCCCGCTTGGCAACCTTCTCATTCATGGTCGGACACCCATGGCTGGCGGTCTAGATCCTTCTCGGCAGGGTTTGCCTCCACCCAACGAGCTATTGTGTTGACGCTGAACAACTGTAGATATCCGCAGTTTTTGCAGGCGAGAGGCATCACCGGAGTAGCGAAGGAAGACAGCTCAACGCCCACAGGATGCGTATTCAGCGCATTTCGACCATGGGCCAGGGAGAGATAGCTAGCAGGCTTCTTCGGGTCATGCCCCCAAGGGTTGTACAGCATCTCAACCCCCGCGGCTTCTTCACACACAGGGCAGCTGACATTCTTGTACTTCGCCGCGAAGAATCTGCGAAAGTCATCAAAATCTAGCTTGAGTTCCAGATCTGTCGTCATCAGTCAGCCCATCCGCCAATCCAGTGGACGCGGCCAACGACCGTGATCGGTTCCCGTCTCGAGTCCATCCGCCTGGGCTTCTGCCACTGATGATCACCCTTGGGGTTGTCGCTGCTGAAGAACACCGTCCCATCCAGCACCATGGCCCTCTTCACGTAATACTCTGGGTTGGCCGCGCCGTGCACTTGGATCAGGTACAGACAGCCATCCTGGACCCGGGTGTCTGAGGTATCGAACAAAATGGCGTCCCCGTCCTCGATGGTCGGTTCCATCGAGTCGCCCTTGCCGTAATAGATAGCCAGGTTCCGACCATAGATGCCCCGTCGCCGCAGGCTGGTCTTCTTGAACTTCAGGCTATGGGTCTCTGCGTACTCCTCCGCTTCAGCGCCTGCCGCGCCGAGGCCAACCGACTGTGCATAGCCGACTACGTCGGCGTAGTCGCGGTCGTCGCTGCTAGACCTCTCTTCCCCGAAATAAAGCTCGTCGAAGTCCGCTCCGTGGTCTGCAGCGATCTGACGCGCCGTGTCGATCTCTGGACGGAACTTCCCATTTAGCCAGTCGTTGGCGGTCACATTCGACACATGATAGGTCCGCTGCAGGTATGCGCCAGCTCCCCGACGTGGGATTCCACGCTTTGCTAGTAGATGTACAAGGCGCTCGCCGAAGGCGGGCGCGTAGTTGTCTGGTGGTCTCTTAGGCATAGCCTAAATGATGCCCTTAAGAAAATTAGGTTTGCCCTGTTGACTGTGATATTAGGTCGGGCCTAATATGCGGGGTATGGACTCAAATCGAACCCTACAGAAGGCCATTGACGCCGCTGGGAGTCAGCAGCGTCTTGCTGAGTTCCTTGGCATTCGTTCCGCCTCAATCAGCGAGTGGAAAGTGAGGGGGAGGGTCCCGGCCGAACGCGTGCTGGCGGTGGAGGAGTGCACTGGAGTCTCCCGCCACGAGCTCCGGCCCGATGTGTTCGGCCCAGGCGCGGGTGTTGCGCTGCAGGACCAGCCGCGGCCGACGGTAGCCGAACAGATCCGTAGCGAGGTGGACACCCGGATTAGCAAGCGCGCGCTGCGCGCGCGGCTGGGCCTGTCGGCGGACAAGCAGCTGGCCAAGGTGCTGGGCCTGCCCCTGGAGCAGGTGGAGGCCTGGCCGGAAGAGGGCGCCTTGCCGGCGCTGCCGGAGATCCAGCGCCTGCTGGGTGTCCAGGAACAACCGCAGGCGCAGCCGGCGCCGCAGGACCCGGACGAGAACCGAATCATCCCCGTGGAGGCTGCCTGAAATGCGCACGTTGCCCGATAAGTGTAATCCCCGCCTGTGGCTGCGGGAATGGCTGAACAAGCCATCGCAGAACGAACTGAAGGACCGCGCTGCTGCAGAGGCAGAAGCGCGGAAGTTTTTCTCGGAAATGGAAGCTCGCTGTGCGGGCAGCAACGGTACCCATGTAACGGGTATCGCTGCTGAAGCCGCAAGTCGATCAATCAGCCTCCGAGCAGCCGCTTCATCGACAAGTTGAACTTCACATTGCCCGGATCGTCTGGCGTTTCCGGCATTGCTTGCCGAATCCGCTCGACAGTGGCCGCGAACTCGGGGTCGGCCTTGGCAGACATGGCCAGTGCTGAAACCACTACCTGCAGCGCAGTCATCTGTGAATTGAGGTCCGTCTTGACTGATGAACTCATGTCGCCCTCCTTGTGGGCTGTTCGTGTGGCAACGCCAGCGTAGCGCAAGGAGGGCGGCGCCCGTCGTCCGTGAGTTGTTGATCTCCATGGCGCACATGATGCGCCGCCGCAATTCTCCGAAAAACCTTGAAACACCAGTCATCCCAAGGTGACCCATGACTTGCCGAACCTCCTCATTGAACTGGCTGGACGTGCTCTACAACTCCGTGCGTAAGACGCCCGGCGGCGTGGTGGACGCAGCTGCCTACCTGGCCGACCGCCGCGGCAAGTCGATGCACCCGGAGACGCTGCGCGCGAAGCTGCGCGGCCTGGAGGGTGAGTCGGTGACGATCGAGCACGCCGAGCTGCTGACCGAGTGGATGCAGGAGAAGGCGGGCGGCGGCGAGTACGCGCTGGAGTGGATGCAGGCGCTGGCCGGCCAGTTCGGCATGGCCGTCGACGCGGTTCCGCCGCCGCCGGAGGGTGGCTGGTCGGATGAGATCGGCGCCATCCAGACGAAGCTGCTGGAGATCACTTCTCGCGTGGGCCGGTTGTCCGGCACCGCCGTTGAGGCCATGTCGGACCGCCGCATCGATAGCGACGAGGCCGAGCTGATGGTGAGCGAGGTCCGTGCGCTGCGCACGATGGCGCACCGGCTGGAGCGGAACGTCGCTCGCGCGGCCGCGAAGGGTCGGAAGGAAAGGGGCCGCTGATGGCTAACCGCGGTCCAATTCGAGGCAGTTACGCGACAAACGAAGCGTTCCCTGTCCTCATCATCGACAGCCTCTTCCTCGAGGCTAGGCAATGAACACCCCTGCTCGCTCCACCGATATCGAGACCAGCCACGCCGCCGCTGCATACGCGGTCAGGAGCGGCCTGCAGGCCGCCCAGCAGGACCAGGCTGCCGGCGCGGTCACTGCCCATCCTGGCATGACCAGCAACGAGCTGTCTCAGGCCACGAGCCTCGACCGCTACATGCTCGCCCGCCGCTTGCCGGAGCTGATGAAAGAGGGGCGCGTCTGGCGCGGCCCGAACAAGCCTTGCTCGGTCAGTGGCCGCACTGCGTGCACCTGGTGGCCGGTGGCTCCGGGTCAGAACCTTCAGCTGGCGGTATGAGATGAGCTTCGAAGCGTTCGCCTGGGCCGCACGTCAGAAGGTGACCAGCACCCAGAAGCTGGTGCTGCTGATGTTGGCCGAGCGCCACAACAAGGACACGGGGCATTGCCGACCGAGCCACGACAAGCTGGCTGAGGACTGCGGGCTTTCCCGACGTTCGGTGATTGACCAGATCCAGAAGCTGGCCGAGGCCGGTTACATCACGATCCTGGCGCGAGCCAACGGCAACGTGCGGCTGGCGAATCAGTACCTGCTCAACTTCCACTTTGGCGTGCAAGCCCAGCCGAAGGAGCCCGAGAACGACCCCTATCTGGTGGTGAAGGACGTTCACCACGGGGTAGTGAAGGACGTTCCTCCGGTGGTGAACGAGGTGCACCAGGGTAGTGCACCAGCTGCACACGAACCAGGAATAGAACCAGGAAAGGAACCTAAGAAGCAAAAGCGGCGCGCAAGCGCGTCTGCCGCCAGCGCCGCGCCGCTGGACTTCACCAGCTGGCCGTCCGAGCCGTCGCCGCAGGTTCTGGCCGACTGGCTGCATCACCGTCGGACCTGCCGCGCGTCGGTGACCCCGACGGTGCTGGCCAACTTCGGCCGCGAACTGCATCGGGCAGCCGCCATGGGGTTCACCGTCGACGACTGCCTCAGCAAGTGCTGCACCCGCGGCTGGCGCGGCTTCGAGGCGTCCTGGCTTCAACGCGATCTGTCGACCACAACCCGCAACTCCGGAGCAACCCATGCAAGCCCTCAACACGGTTCTGCCGACCGCACCGAGCAGCTCGAACAGCAGTTCTACGCCCAACGCGGAGACGGTGGCCACGGTGGCGGCGCTGGGTTCGGGTCAGGCGATGTCGTCGACGCCGAGTTCGCTGTCGTCGGCTGAGCCGTTGAGCGAGCAGCAGTCGGCCTACCTGTGGGAGTTCTGGAAGCAGATGACGGCCATGTTCCCGGGGAAGTGGGAGCGCGAGAACGGAGCGGCGCCGTTCAAGAAGGACGGCAGCCTGACCATCGCCGCTGGTACGTGGTTCCAGGTGTTGAAGGGCCGCAGCCGGGCACAGCACGCGCGTGGCATGGCCTGCTGTCTGACCGAGGGCAGGGAATGGCCGCCGAACCCGCCGCGGTTCCTGACGATGTGCCTGGACATCCCGGTCATGGCGGCGGTGGAGCGGGAGATGGTGCCGGGCCGGCCGCAGAGCGGCTTCACGGTGCTGGTGCGCTCGCTGCTGGACCTGCACGTCTACGCCTCAGCCGACCACGGAGCGCAGCAGCGCCGGATGCTGGAGGAAGCCTACACGCGCGCTGTGCAGCACGTCGTGGATGGCAAGCCGGTGCCGGAACGGGTGCTGGCGATCGAGCAGGAGAAGCACGGCGTGCGGCCGGTGCGTGATCGGGAATCGGCGCGCGCTGCGATGGAGCGAGCTGCGGCCGAGCTGAACTTCGATGGTGACTGAAGCGGAGCTGGCCCAGGCCGAGCAGGCCGGCCGCTGGGCGCGGTGCGCCTGCCGCGGCCGGGAGTCAGCGCCACGGTACGAGATGAGGATCGATGGCCTGACGCGGCGGCGCCGCTGGCAGGCCGGGTGGGACAAGCAGGACCAGGAACTGAGCGCGGCACGCCGCAGCACGACGAGGAACAGACGGTGATGGACTTTTCCAACTACAGCACGCGCAGCAAGTTCGCCAAAGAGATCAACGCCGGTTACTCGGCGCGGCTCAATGGGCTGCGCCTGAGCGACAACCCCCACCTGGTCTGGATCGCATGCGAGACCGAGGACGGTTCCAACCGCAGGGCGGGACCGATGAGCGAGAAGGCCGAAGCCTGGCAGCACGGCTGGTGGCTGGCCGACCAGGGCGCGCGCTGATGTGGTCGAAGGCACCGCCGCCGACGAGGGAAGAAGCGGGGCGGATCGAGCTGGCCAAGACCGGCCCCTGCATGGCCTGTCTGTCGCTTCAGATGCAGAACCTGCTGGAGCCAGGGCTGGTGGTCTATGGCTGCGACTACAACCACGCCAAGAGCGGGAACCTGCGGCGCGGCCACATGTTCGGCTACGCGCTCTGCAAGTGGCACCACCAGCGCTACCCGATGGAGGGAAACACCTTCGCGACGATGCGCCAGATCTACGGCCCGAGCCTGATGGATGGATCGCGGACCTTCCACGAGACGTACGGCTCCGATGACGAGCTGATTGCGAATCAGACCTACGTGAACGAACTGAGGGCAGCAGCATGAAGAAGCCAAAGGCCATGGCACCGAGGGTCAACCCCCAGCGTGCGCCACGCGAGCGGCGGATGGACCACAACACGGTTTCCCGACCGAAGCGCGCGAAGCCCGGAACGAACACCAGTGGTTTGGCCGAAACTGTCGATGAGTTCAAGGCACGTGGTGGCCGTGTGCAGCACCTGCCGGCCAGCTGGGAGCGGGTAGCGTGAGCTCGCGGACGACTATCTCAGGTGCGAAGCGTCGCGGGCTGTCGATGGCGGAGGAAGCACAACTTGATGGGGTCGCAAGAGGGCGCGATGAATTCAGACTATTCGCTACCAGACTCACTGGCCGAGGCTGGCTTGATTCCGCGTGCGGCATCTTGCGCATTGCCGAGCTTGCACGCGTGGGTGGCCAGGCTGCGCGCCTGCCCAATCACGTGTTCGAAATTTTCTGCCATCCCTCGCGCGTCGTGAGGGCTGGTGGTCGGAAACCGCTCCATGAACTGCGTCGCACCAACACGCAGCATTGCTGCGCCCACATCGATGGTATGGGCCAGTGCACGATCTTTGTCTGCCAGAGCGGGCAGGGAGCTGATCGGTCCCGTCGGCGTCAAACTGAGGATCGCGTGGAGAGCTGTGTGACGCGACTGAACCGTCATAACTCCGGGCCCCCCGGATTTGACGATCTTGTCGTAGAGCTCCGGAGCGAGCTGGCAGTTGATGAGTTGACTCCTGAGTTGAATGAACTCTGCATCCTCTGCCTTCTTTACTTCCGCCAAGCGCAGTTTGTGCGACGCCTCAGCAAAGTGCATGGCTCCTATGCCCACAGCCCAGGTTCCAAGTGCAGCTATGACCGCAGCCGCGACGGCCAGTGTTTGGTCCGGGGATATTCCGGGCGGCCAGCGAGCCGTCATCAAGAAGCCAGCCGCGAGGCCTACCACGATCATGACGCTCAGGTATATGCCGTTGAAAAGCCTTTCCACGGTTATGCGAGTCCTTTAGGCGACGTAGATTGTGGGATCTTATCGGATGGCAGGCAGGCCGCCAGTGCAAAGTCCGTCGGGGTGACTCGATGACTGGTATTCCGATAACTCACGGCGAGCTTGTGAAAATCGCCGGCCGCTGGCTGCGCAATACCGCCGGCTGCTCGGTGGTTCTTGAGGAGTTGTGCGCTGCCACGGGCAACGGCGAGAACCCGGACGCGATCGGCTGGTACACCGGCAGGACGATGCTGGTCGAGTGCAAGGTCAGCCGCTCCGACTTCCTGGCCGACCGGAAGAAGCCCTTCCGGGCCAACCCAGACCGCGGCTTGGGCCTCTACCGGTACTTCATGGCGCCCAAGGGCCTCATCAAGGTGGACGAGCTGCCCGCGCGCTGGGGCCTGCTGGAGGTCAACGGCGGGCGGGTTTCCGTGGCGGCCGGCAAGCGCCCGAAGTCGTGGGGCGGCCTGGACGATCCCTGGGCGTTCACGGAGCGATATGCCCAGGGCGAGACGCAGATGCTGCTGTCGGCCATGCAGAGGATCAAGGTCCGGGTTGGCGCGGCAGACTTCCACGAGATGCTGCACGAGCGATTGATGCGGCCCGTCATCGAGCAGCGCACAGAGTCCTCGCCCATGGCCTCTTGGGCCGAGGTGATCCCATGAGCCCCAAGTCGACGGAACAGCATTCCAGCCGCGAGCCTGGCTGGCCGGAGTGGGGCCGCCAGAACATCACGCTCACGGCCGCCCTTCGGATGGTCCGCATGTACGGCGACCGCATCCCGTCGGTTGCCCAGCTTCGGGCGGACTTCGGGGTCAGCAGGGCAACGGCGTTCCGGTGGCGGGCGGCCTTTCGCGAGGCGATGGGGCAGAGCGAGGTCGCTCATGCAGGCTGACCGCGCGCTGGAGCTGGTACTGCCCTGGCCAAGCAAGGACCTGTCTCCGAATGGCCGGGTGCACTGGAGCAGGAAGGCCAAGGCCACGAAGCATGCGCGGCAGACGGCGGTGGTGCTGGCGCACGAGGCGGGTTGGCGCGCGCTGCAGCTGCCGGCGGGGAAGCTGCACCTGTGGGTGAGCTTCCACCAGGCGCCGGGGAAGGCGCTGCCGGACGACGACAACTTGCTGGGGCGGTTCAAGGCGTACCGGGACGGCATCGCCCAGGTTCTGGGCATCGACGACAAGCGTTTCATCAGCCACCCGGTCGTCAGCAGCGAGCGCCGGCCGGGCGGCCAGGTGGTGGTGCGGATTACGGGCGGGCCGGAGGCGGCCGGCCACTCAACGACAGGGGAACGGGCATGAATCCACGAGAGACGATGGCGCGGCTGGGGCCGAGCACGGTGAAGTTCGACATCGGTCGGGGAGGCGGGAAGCCGGACCTGACGAACCAGGACATTGCCGCGGCGCTGGGGATGGTGCCGGCCGGGCTGGGCCGGGAGCTGCTGGAGGCGTGCTGGTGGCCGGATGGCGCGGCGCTGCGCCGGCACAAGCTGCGCGACGCGGTGATCGCGCTGGTCACGCCGGAGCTGCAGCGCCAGCAGCGCCGGTTGGCCGAAGCGAGGACGGATCTGGGCCTGGCCGAGGTGTGCATCGGCTGGGGCGGGGCAGCGACGGCGGAGCAGCGGGCGAACCGTGACGCAGCCCAGCAGCGTCTGGGCAGGATCAAGGCTCAGTGCTGGCCGATCAGCACCCTGGAATCGCTGCCGACACTGGCGGCGGCGGTGATCAGCGAGATCGCCAAGCGGCCGCACTGTGCGGCCTGCGAGGGTAGGGGGCAGGCGATGCTGGGCGAGCTGTTGGTGCCGTGCAAGGTTTGCGGTGGGTCAGGGCTTGGCCAGGTCAGCGACCGTCGACGCGCGGCGGCGATCGGCAGGGACGAGGCGGCCTACCGGCGGACGTGGAAGCCGGTATACGAATGGCTGCTATCGAAGATGAACGAGGCGGAACAGGAGGCTGCGTGGCATATGCGGGCAGCCTTGAGCCATGCCGCTTAGACAGGCGCGCCGTCGATCCTGTCGATCTCGCGGATGATTGCAGTCAGCGAGTTGTCCATGTCCTCCTTCGATCCGCTGACGGAAATGGTTTGACCTCCGATCAGAAAAACATCGTAGGCATATAGACCTCGTCGATTGGGAACGGGGTTAACCTCGCCGACTGCTGAAACATGATCGGGTCTGATGCTGTAATTCTTGTTGAGCCTGTGCATGGTTCGTCCTTGTTGGTCTGCGGAGGTGACACCTCCGCACTTTTACCAGTAAATTTCTACCATCGCACGCGACCCTGCCCGGCCACTGAGCCGGGCTTTCTGTTTTCGGACCCCTATGATCCTGACCGCCTCGACAATCCAGCAGGCGGTCGGCTGCAGTTCGGCCGTGGCCGCCCAGTGGGCCCAGCCCCTGACCGACGCCTGCAAGGCGTTCGGCATCAGCACCCCGAAGCGGGTGGCAGCGTTCCTCGCGCAGGTCGGTCATGAGTCGGCGAGCCTGACCCGGACCGTCGAGAACCTGAACTACGGCGCGCAGGGCATGGCCGACACCTGGCCCAGCCGCTACGCCGTTGACCCCAAGGCCAAGCCGAGGAAGCCGAACGACCTGGCGCGCGCGCTCGAACGGAAGCCGGTTGCGATCGGCAACAACGCTTACGCCAATCGGCTGGGCAACGGCTCGGAGGCGAGTGGCGATGGCTACCGCTATCGCGGCCGTGGTCCGATCCAGAACACCGGCCGGGCCAACTATGCGGCGATCCGCGACGCTTTGCGGGCGAAGGGCATCAAGGGTGTTCCGGACTTCGAAGCCCAGCCCGAGGTGCTGGAGCAGCCGAAATGGGGCGCTCTCGCGGCCGGTGCATTCTGGGATGCCCGATCCCTGAACAAGCTGGCGGACGCCAGCCGCTTCGACGAGATCACGGAGCGAGTCAACGGTGGGAAGATCGGTGCCGCCGACCGAAAGGCGCGCTACGCACGTGCGCTGAAGGCGCTGTCAGCATGACCTCGAAGAAGAAGACCGCCCGGCTGTCGCCGGTCAGTCAGCTGCAGGGTGTGTTGGTCGTGCTGGAGAACCAGAAGGCCAAGAGCCCGACGGCCGAGCTGCTGCTGGCGATTCGCGAGATGGTCAGCGATGCGCTGGCGGTGTTGCAGGAGCCGGACCCCACCAAGCAGCGCATTGCGTTCGTGTTGCTCGCGGTCCAGCAGTCCACCCAGGTGGCCGTCAAGGTCGTGCGTGGCAAGCGCCTCACCCGCGTCACCATCATTGACCAGCAGCTCTACCACTGGGCGCTGGAGGAAATCCATTCACTGGCAGGTGCCGCATGACCTTCGCGACCCGCAACATCGGTGCTGCGCGCGTCGGCATCGCCGTGCTGGTGCTGTTTCTGCTCGGCATGGCCATGGCCGCGCTGATCGCGGTGGCTATCCCGCCGGAGAACAAGGACTCGTTCGGCATGCTGATCGGTGGGCTGAACAACGCCACCGGCATGGTCATCGGCTACTTCTTCGGCATGACCCGCAAGGGTCCAGGGGACTGACGTGAACCGCATCGCCATCTATCTGCTGGTGCTTGTCGCCTGGTCTGCCGGCATGTTCGGTGTCGGCTGGGCCTGGCGCGGTGACCGGGCCGAGACCGGGGAAGCCCGGCAGGCGGCCGGCGCCAGTGCCGGGCAAGTCCAGCAGCTTATCGAGACCCGTTCCGTCGAACACATCCAGGCCGAGGCGCTGGCCACCATCGGAGCCAAGCATGAAGAAGACCGCACCACGGCCACTGCCGTCCCTGCTGCTGTTGTGGCTGACCTGCGCGCTGGGCGTCTCCAGCTGCGCGACGACCTCGCCACCTGCAATACCAGCCTCCTGTCCCAAGCCGTCGCCGGCGCCGTCGAACGTGATGCGCACGCCGAACTACGAGCAGAGGTTGCGGGAACTGCTGTTCAAATCGGCCGCGACGCCGACGACCACGTCCGCGCCAGCCAAGCCGTAATCGAGGCGGACCGAAGCCCCGGACCAGGCTGATGCCACGCCGCGCGCCGAAGCACAACGCCATGCCACGGCAGGCGGCGGTGCACGTGCCGCCAGAGGCAGTGAGGCAGACCACGGCTGAGCGAGGCTATGGCAGCCGATGGCAGCGCGCCCGCGCGACGTTCCTGCTCAGGCACCCGCTCTGCGCTGAGTGCCAGCGGTCGGGCCACGTAACTGTCGCGGCGGTGGTCGACCACATCACCCCGCACAAGGGCAGCCAGGCGCTGTTCTGGGACACCGACAACTGGCAACCGCTCTGCAAGCCCTGCCATGACCGCAAGACCGCGACCGAGGATGGCGGGTTCGGCAACGAGCGGGGCGCCTCATGGCGCGCCGGTCGGCCGAACCTGAACGGGCGAACCTGAACGGCCGGCCTGGGGGGAGGGTCAAAAGTTGGGGCGGTTCGCCTTCCTGACCGTGCGCCCAACCTTTTTTTCGCACCGTCAAAATTGAGATTTGAAAAATGAGAGGACGGAAGCCGACCGCTCCGGCCCTCAAGGTGATTGCCGGAACCGCCCGGCCGGACCGTGAGGCGCCGGACGCTCCCGAGTTCGACCTGATCGACGTGTTCCCCGACCCGCCGCAGCACCTGAACGTCAACGGGGCTGCAATGTGGAATGACCTGGGACCCCAGCTGGTGGCAGCCAAGGTTCTCCAGACCGTGGACCTGTATGCACTGCAGCAGCTCTGCTACGCCTGGCAGGTCCAAGTCGCCAAGCAGATGGCAGGGGTGGATATCACAGCGGCTGAACAGACCGCGCTGAAGGCGCTGATGTCCGAGTTCGGGATGACGCCGGCGAGCAGACGCAAGGTGAGTTCTGGTGGTGTCGAGAAAAAGCCCGGCAACAAGTTCGGCGCCCTCGCGACGCCCGGCAAGTAGGAAGAAGCCGGCGAAGCCGACCGCGGCCGCGCGCCCTCGGCGTCGGCCAAGGCCGGACCCGTCTGACTACGTAGCGGTGGCCATCGACTATGCACAGGAGGCAGTGGAGGACCGAAAGGGTAAAGCGTTCGGGCTGCTGATTCGTCAAGCAGCCAAGCGGTTTCTGGATGACCTGAACCGAGCGAAGAAGCGGGGCGCTCCGTTCACGTTTTCACCGGAGCATGCAGCCCATGCCTGCGGCTTCATTGAGCTACTTCCTCACGTAGAGGGATCGTGGGAGACGGCAGAGATCCGGTTGCACAGGTCGCATGTCTTCTTCGTGGTCCAGCTATTCGGCTTCAGGAAGCTTGATGGAACGCGACGCTTCACGTCGGCGCTGTTCGCGGTGGCACGAAAGAATGCCAAGTCCACCCTGGCATCGGCGATTCTCCTGTACTGCCAGTGCTGCGAGAACGAGGAAGGCGCCCAGGTCATTTCGGCCGCGACGACCTTTCCGCAGGCGTCGATCATCTTCAACGTTGCCAAGCGGATGGTGGAGAAGACGCCGGACCTTCGGGAGGCCTATGGCCTTGAGACCTGGGCCAAGTCGATCAGCCGCATGGAGATTGGCGCCAGCTTCAAGCCTATCCACGCGAAGGCAAGCACGCAGGACGGATTGAACCCATCCCACGTTGGACTGGACGAGATCCACGCTCACAAGACGCCGGACCTGCTGAACGTTCTCCAGTCTGCAGCGGGTGCACGCCGCAATCCGCTTTGGCTGTTCACCACGACTGAGGGCTACACCAATCCCGGCCCTTGGGCAGAGATCAGGCAGTTCGTGAAGCAGCTGCTCGCCGGCGTGTTCAAGCACACCGCCGATCACTATCTGGCTGTCTTCTACGCGGTCGACGAAGAGGACGAGGATTTCGACGAGGCGAGTTGGCGAAAGGCCAACCCTCTGATGGAGGTAAATCCTCACCTCTTGGGCGCGATCCGAAAGGAGGCGGTCGAGGCAAAGGCCATGCCTTCCAAGCTGGCTGAGTTCCAGATCAAGCGGCTGAATCGGCCGGCCTCCGCGGCAAACGGCTGGGTGGCTCTCCGCAAGTGGGCGGCCTGCACTGGAGTTGTCGACCTAGAGGCGCTGAAGGACGTTCCATGCTGGGGCGGCCTGGACTTGGCCAGCACCAGCGACCTGACATCGTTCCGGCTGGTCTGGCGCGTGGATGGAAAGATCATCACCTGGGGCCGTCGCTGGGTTCCAGAGGAGGCGGTTAAGCAGCGGACTGAGCGAGGGACTGTCCCCTACGCGGGCTGGGTCGCCTCGGGGCACCTCGAAACCACTGAGGGAGAGGTCACCGATTACGCTCACATCGAAAGGTCGATCCTGGACGTTGTTGCTCGCTTCAACGTGCAGTCGATCGCCTTCGATAGCTGGAACGCGACAGAGGTTGTCGGCCGGCTGCTAGCCGCCGGTGTTCCGATGGTCCAGTTCATTCAGGGGCCGAAGTCATACCACCCAGCCATGCAGGAGCTTGAGCGCGCCTATGTGAGCAAGCGCCTGGTCCATGACGGAGACCCGGTGCTGACCTGGTGTGCGTCGAACCTGGTGGCGCGGCGGGACCAGAACATGAATATGGCCCCCGACAAGAAGCGATCGAGCGAAAAGATCGACGACATGACCGCGCTGCTGATGGCGATTGGCTTATCCATTACTCCTGAAGATGGCCAGGGCGACCTGGACGGCTTCTTCTCAAATCCAATCGTGGTGTGAAGATGACGAAGGACGCAAAGCAGAAGGGTCCCGGCAGGATCAAGTCATCGGTTCTCCGGTGGCTCGGGGTGCCTATCGGCCTCGCCGATGAAGCGTTCTGGGCTGCATGGTCCGGCGGTGGTTCAAGCGCTGGAAAGACCGTGAACCAGCGCACGGTTCTGCAGCTGTCTGCGGCCATGGCATGTGTGCGGCTGCTTGCCCAGGTCATTGCAACACTTCCGGTTGGGTTCTTTGAACGAAAGCCCGACGGCACCAGGGTGGCAGCCAACAACCACCCCCTCTACGAGATCCTGCACAACCAGCCAAATGCTGACATGACAGCTGTGCAGTTCTGGGAGGTCGTCATGGTGAGCCTGCTCCTTTGGGGAAATGCTTACGCAGAGAAGACGCTCAGCTCCGGACGCTTGGTGAATCTGGAGTTTCTGCAGCCACAGCGAATGGCTGTTAGGCGACTTTCAACCGGTGAGCTTGAGTATCGGTACTCGGGCACCGATGGCCGTCAGCGCGTGATCTCCGAAGAAAGAATGTGGCACATCCGTGGTTTCAGTACGGACGGGTCGATGGGGATCTCTTCCATCCAAGCCGGCGCCCAAGTTTTCGGCGCGGCCATGGCCGCAGACGAGGCGTCGTCGAAGGTGTTCGCCAACGGGATGAACGTTGGGGGCGTGCTGACCACCGATCAGATCCTAAGCGAAAAGAACAGGGCCACCTTCCGCGAGAACATGCAAGCCGAGTTTGCGGGGGCGATGAATGCCGGTAAGACCATGCTGCTTGAGGCTGGCATGAAGTACCAGCAGGTTCCCATGAATCCGGAAGATGCTCAGCTACTGGCTACCCGGGCGTTCAACGTTGAGGAAATCTGCAGGTGGTTTGGCGTTCCCCCGTTCATGGTAGGGCACGCGGAGAAATCCACCAGCTGGGGCACGGGAATCGAGCAACAGATGATCGGGTTCTTGACCTTCTCCCTTGCGCCGTGGCTGCGGCGCATCGAACAGTCGATTCGCAAGGATCTGATGGCTCCTGTCGAACGAGCCAAGTACTTCGCCGAGTTCGCGGTGGAGGGTCTCCTGCGGGCCGATAGTGCGGCCAGGGCCTCCTTCTACAGCACGATGGTACAGAACGGCATCTACTCGCGAGACGACTGTCGTGAGCGCGAGAACCTCGAGCGTAAGGGTGGCAAGGCCGCTGAACTGACTGTGCAATCCAACCTCCTGCCCATCGACATGCTGGGCTCCAACACAGGTGACCAGCAGGCCCGCTCGGCACTGATGGCTTGGCTGCAATCTGACGACGGGAAGACGACATGAATCGAAAAAGCGCAGCACTGAAGATCAGGGACTTTGATCTCTCCGTGAAGGCCGTCAGCGATGACGGCCTTTTCTCTGGCTACGGCTCGGTGTTCGGCACGGTCGATTCCTACCGCGAGGTGGTTGCGCCTGGAGCATTCAGCGAGAGCCTGGCAGAGATCAAATCCAAGGGCCGGCCGGTGCCGGTGCTGTGGCAGCACCGCAGCGGTGAGCCAATCGGGGTGTACACCGGCCTGGTGGAGGATGCGCACGGGCTCAAGGTCGAGGGCCAGCTCATCATCGACGGGGTGGCCCGCGCCAAGGAGGCGCACGCGCTAATGAAGGCCGGCGCGGTGTCGGGCCTGTCCATCGGCTACTACGTCCGTGAGGACAGCTGGGATGAAAAGGAGCGCGTGCGCACGCTCAAGAAGGTTGATTTGGTGGAAATCAGCCTGGTCACCTTCCCGGCAAACGATGACGCCCGCATCGATGCCATCAAGTCGAAGCTGGCACATGGGTCGCTGCCGACCATGCCTGAGTTTGAGCAGATCCTGCGTGAGGCAGGCTTCTCGAAAAGCCAATCTGCGGTGATCGCCAACCGCGGGTTGAAGCATCTGCTGGACCGGAGCGAGTCCGGGAGCAAGGCGACTGAAGACTACACGGCTGTCCCGGTTCTGGGGCGGCTCACCCTCCCGACTTTCTGAGGAACACACATATGTCCCGCTACACCGCACTGGCCAACTCGATTGGCCGCGAAATGAAGAACGCCCAGACCTTGGACGACACGCTGGAACTGAAGGGCCTCATCAACCAGCTGAACGAACGTGACAACGAGATCAAGGTGTTCGCCGAGAAGGCCAGCAACGAGATCAAGGAGCACGGCAAGATCCTGGACGACACCAAGGGCGTGCTGGAACTGCTTTCCAAGGGGGGCATCGAGATCAATGCTCGCCTGCTCGAAGTGGAACAGAAGCTGGCGCGTCGCTTCTCGGCCAACGATCCCGTTGACCTCAAGAGCATCGGTGAGCAGTTCACCGAGCAGGAGGGCTTCAACGACCTGGTTGTCAAGGGGCGTGGCATCGCCCGTATGAACCTGAAGGCGGTAACCGCGATCACCAGCGCCACCACTGGCACCGGTGGCGTGGGCGCCGCCATTCAGCCGACGCGGGTTCCGGGAATCATTGCCGGCCCGGATCGCCCCTTCACTATCCGCGACCTCATCATGCCGGGTCGCACGGGCTCCAACGCGATCGAGTTCGTGCAGGAATCGGGCTTCCAGAACATGGCGGCACCGGTGGCGGAAACCGCGCTGAAGCCGCAGTCCGACCTGTCGTTCGAGCTGAAGACCACCACGGTCAAGACCCTGGCCCACTGGTTCCTTGCTTCCAAGCAGGTTCTGGCCGATGTTCCGCTGCTGCAGAGCTACATCAACGGCCGCGCCATCTACGGCCTGAAGTACGTGGAAGAAGCCCAGCTGCTGGCAGGCGACGGCACCGGCCAGAACCTGCTCGGCCTGATCCCCCAGGCGACGGCGTTCAACGAGGCCCTGCGCAAGGCTGGCGACACCAAGATTGACATCCTGCGTCGCGCGATCCTGCAGGTCCGCGTGGCGGAGTACCGCGCCAGCGGTATCGCCTTGAACCCGGTGGACTGGGCGGACATCGAGCTGCAGAAGGACGAGCAGGGCCGCTACATCTGGGTGAACGTGGTGGAGGGTGGTCAGCCGCGCATGTGGAAGCTTCCGGTGGTGGACTCCACTGCAGTGCCGGAGGGCGAATTCCTGGTTGGTGCGTTCGATATCGCAGCCCAGGTCTTCGACCGTGAGGATGCTGCCGTCGAAGTCTCCACCGAGGACGGCGACAACTTCCGCAAGAACATGGTGACCATCCGCGCTGAGGAGCGCCTGGCCTTGGCTGTCTATCGCCCGGAATCCTTCGTGCACGGCACCTTCGAAGATCCGACCCCGTAAATAGGGCCCTCTGCTGGTGCAAGTAAGTGGCGGGTCTTCTGGCCCGCCACAGGAGAATTCCATGAAGTATATCGCCAAGAAGGGGTTCAATGACCCCAACGCCGAGGGGGGATACCAGAAGCGCGGTAAGCCCTGGACCGGGCCGGATACGCGTGCAAAGGAGCTGCTGATACTGGGCTTGATCGCTCCGCAAGGAGCCGAAGGGAAGGCCGCACCGCTGCCGTCGAACAAGATGGCTCCCGCGCCGGACAACAAGGTGGCTCCGACGGCACCCGAACCTGGCGCAGCCCTGGTGCGGCAGAAGGTCGAGAAGGTCATCGCCGCGCTGGCCGGTGTCACTGATCGTGCCACCCTCGAAGCCGCGCTAGCTGCTGAGCGCGCCAAAGGCGAAAAGGCCCGTGCCACCGTGATCGATGCCATCGAAACCGCCATCAAGGCGGCGACGCCAGCCCAGGCCTGAGCCATGCAGCTGATCACCATCGAGAAGGCCCGGCAGCACTGCCGGGCCGATAGCGCCGACGACGCAATGCTGGAGCTATACGGCGGCGCGGCTGAGGAGGCGGCGCAGGAGTTCATGAACCGGAAGGTGTTCCCTGACGCCGCCAGCATGGCGGCCGCAGTTCTGGCCGGTACGGCCGGTTGTGAGCCCATGGTGGTGAACGACTCAATTCGTGCAGCGATCCTGCTTACGCTCGGCCATCTCTACGCCAACCGAGAAAGCGTCATCACCGGGACGATCGTCTCCGAGATGAAGGATGGTCCCCGGAGCCTGCTGTGGCCGTACCGGGTCGGGCTCGGCGTCTGAAGTGGCCTGCTCCGGCTGCGCGCGGCGTCGCGCCTGGCTCATGAAATGGATGCGAGAAGCGAATGAACGAGCAAAGCGAATTGCTGGCCGCGCTGCGAGCCCAGACCGAGGCGACGCACCAGTTGGTGGCGGCGCTGCAGGAAAAGACCAAGGCCGACATGGAGAACGCCAAGGCGGTTAATCGGCTGGTGGACTACCTCTGCGACAGCGAGCGCGCCGAGGCGGAACAGGCGGGGTCGGGCAACTACCTGAGCGGGAAGCCGCGATGATCGCCGCTGGCCGGCTGCGCCACCGGGTGCAGCTGCAGCGTCAGGTCTACGGGCAGTCGAGTGCGACCGGCGCGCAGACCGTCAGCTGGGAGCCGCTGGCCGATGTGTGGGCAGAAGTGGCGCCGCTGTCGGCCCGCGAGTTCGTGGCAGCCAAGGCGGTGGACAGCGAGGTCACGTTGCGGGTGACCATCCGCCACCGCGAAGGCGTGACCGACAAGTGCCGGGTGCTGTTCCGGGGCAAGGTGCTGAACATCCATGGCGTGTTGCCCGACCCGGTCAGTGGCCTGGAGTACCTCACGCTTCCGTGCAGCGAGGGTGTCAACGATGGCTGATGGCATCCGATTCGACGTGAGCGGCTTGGACGGCATCCGCAACAAGATGGCGCAGGTAAAGCGAGAGGTGAATTACAAGGGCGGGCGTGCGGCCCTGCGCCGCGCGGCCAACGTGCTGCGCGACCAGGCGCAGAGCAACGCCCGCCGCGTGGATGACCACGAGACTGAGACCGCCATCTGGAAGAACGTCGCGGTGCGCTGGAATGGACGCGCGTTCAAGCAGGACGGTGTGCTGGCGTTCCGTGTCGGCGTTCTGGGCGGCGCCCAGGCCGGCCGCGCCGCTCAGCAGGGGACGAGCAACCCCGGTGGCATCACCTGGTACTGGCGCCTGCTGGAGTTCGGCACGTCGAAGATGCCTGCGCAGCCGATCTTCAGGCCGGTGCCGGAACAGGCCGGCCAGACGGCTGTCGACGTGTTCGCGCGGAGCTTCAACCAGGCGCTGGACCGCGTGCTGGCCAAGCAGGGAGCGACATGATCCCCCCTATCTTCCCGCTGTGCATCGCATCCACACCGGTGCGGCTGGCCTTCGGCGACGCACCGACCCGCGTCTATCCGTTCGGCCTGATCGAAAATCCGCCTGCGCTGCCCTATGCGGTGTGGCAGACAGTCAGCGGTAGCCCAGAGAACTACTTGGCCCAGCGCCCTGACGTGGACGCGCTGACCACGCAGGTCGACGTGTATGCGAAGGACGAAGCATCACTGGTCAAGGGCGCCACCGCCCTGCGCGATGCCTTCGAACCTCGCGGGTACATCACGCGCTGGGGCAGCCAGATGCTTGATCCCGAAACGAAGCTGTTGCGCCTGTCATTCGATGTGGACTGGCTGGTCCCTCGGTAACGCCCGCTACATCCCCACCCACGCCCCGCACTGCGGGGCTTTTTATTGCCCGCAGGAGAAACGATGAGCATCCTGACCCAAGGAACCCAGCTGTACGGCCTGATCAACGGCACTGTCCGCGAGATCGAGTGCATCACGGCCTTCAACCCCGGCACCGCGCCGGCAGACCAGATCGACGACACCTGCCTGTCCGAGACCAACACGCGCACCTACAAGAAGGGCCTGCGCACGCCTGGCCAGGCGTCGGTGACCATCAACGCCGACCCGAAGAACGAGAGCCACTACCTGTTCTGGCAGCTGGCCGAGCAGGTGGATGGTGGCGATCCGATCCAGTGGGCCATCGGCTGGTCTGATGGGGTGGACATCGAACCCACCGTTCAGCAGGTCGGCAGCATCTCGAACATCGAAGTGACCAACGGCGGCACCGGTTACACGTCGGCGCCGACCGTGACCATCACCGGTGGCGGCGGCACGGGCGCCACGGCCACGGCAATCGTCGATTCCGGCTCGGTGATCGGCGTGAACATCACCAACCCCGGCACCGGGTACACCAGTGTTCCTACCGTTGCATTCAGCGGCGGCGCTGGCACCGGTGCCGCGGCGACGGCAGAGCGCTCGACGGTGGCCGAGCTGGTCCTGCCCAACACCCGCACCTGGTACACCTTCCAGGCCTACGTCAGCGACTTCCCGTTCGACTTCCAGGGCAATGCGGTGGTCACCACCGCGGCGACCATGCAGCGCAGCGGATCGGGCGTCTGGCTGCGTAAGGCCGAAACGCCGTGAGCCGGGGAGCCAAGAAGCCGGCCACCGCCCGCGCGGTCAACCTGAGCGTGGCCGGCCTGCAGAAGGTCGGCGCGTTCACTGGCCGCCCGGTGGAGAAGGAAATCCGCTGGAAGCAGGGCGACGAGGAGCTGACCGCTACGGTGTACGTGCGGCCGCTGGGCTTCCAGGCGGCAGTGTCGGACGTGCTGTCGGCCACGAACAAGCACGATGGCGTGGCTGGCCGCATCGCGGCCAGCATCTGCGACCAGGACGGCAAGGCAGTGTTCACCGTTGCCGATATCACCGGCGAGGCCGATCCGGAGCGCGGCGCCCTGGACGGCAACCTGTCGGTGGCACTGCTGATGGCCATCGGCGAGGTGAACAACCTGGGAAAAGCTACGAGCTGACCCCGGAGGATGAGCTGTGGTGCGAGCTGGTCCTGAACGGGATTGGCGGCCGCAGCATCGGGGAGGCGAAGGAGCGCCTCTCCATCCGGGAGTTCCAGCTCTGGAGCGTTTATCGAGCCCGGCGCGGCAGCCTGAACCTGGGCAGCCGGATGGATGCAGCGACAGGGATGCTGGCCGCGCTGTTCGCCAACTCGAACCGCAAGCCAGGCAGCGCGGCGTTCAAGCCCACCGACTTCATGCCCCACGTGGATGCCGAGCCCATCAGCCTCGAGGAGGCGATGAAGCAGTGGTAGCCCCGCCATAGGGTGCACATCAACCTGGCTGGCCGCCGGCCAGCCCCTGCAGCAGAGAGAGCTATGTCCCGGTCCCTTGGTACGCTGACCATCGACGTGATCGCCGAGGTCGGCGGCTTTGCGTCTGGCCTGGACAAGTCCGAGCGCCGGGCGGAGAAGTGGCGCAAGAAGGTCGAATCCGAGGCAAGAATGGCCGGTGCCGCTCTTGCTGCTGGTGTTGCTGTCGGTATTGCGGGCTTGTCCGCTGTAGCGCTGAAGTTCGGGCGCAACAGCATCGCGGCCGAGAAGGAGGTTGCTCAGCTCGACGCCATTATCCGTTCAACCGGTGGTGCTGCCGGGTACACCCGCCAGCAGTTGTTGGACATGGCCGATACACTTGCCGACAAGTCCACATTCAGCGGCGGCGAGATCGTCGAGGCGCAGACCAGGCTTTTGTCCTATTCGGGAATTCTGTCCGCCAACATCCCTCGCGCGATGCAGGCTGTGATTGACCAGTCTGCCCGTCTCGGCATCAGCGTGAGTCAGTCAGCCGAAACGATTGGCCGCGCGCTGGAGTCGCCCAGCAAAGCCGCTGCCGCGCTGGCGCAACAGGGGTTCGGCGCGGCCTTCACCAAGGAAGTCCGCGGTACGATCGACGAGCTGGTGAGAGCTGGCAAGGAAGGCGAGGCCCAGGTGATGATCCTGGAGATCCTCGAGGAGTCCTATGCGGGCGCCGCATTGGCGGCGCGTGACACTTTCGGGGGAGCGCTGACTGCGCTCGGCCACACTCTGGATGACATCACCACGGCTAAGGATGGGAGCCTCAAGGGAGCTACGGCTGCCGTCAACGACCTCATCGATACTCTGCAGGACCCGAAGGTCAAGGATGGGTTCGACAGCATTGTCACCCTGGTGGCCAATCTGTCCAGCGAGCTTGCGAATGGTGTTGTGCAGATCGCCAGTTTCATCACCAAGGTCAGGGATCTCGCGAATCTTGACGCCGGGGGAAGCGTCCAGGACGCAGGTGAGGCCGCACTCAACGAGCAGATGGCCCGGCTGAATGGGTTGATCAACTACGCGAAGCAGAACAAGACCGGGCTCCTTGGGATCCCGCTTACGGATGCTCAGGAGGCCGCCAGGCTCAAGCAGATCAACGATCTGACTCAACAGCGTATCGGCATTCAGAGGGAGCTGACTGAACGTTACAAGTACCAACGGGCGGCGGAGGCCTTCAAGGGGGTCACCGGCTCGGTAGATAGCACGGCAAACTCCAGCGACAGTGCGGCGCGAGAAGCAGCCGCTGCAGCAGCTGCCGACGCTGAGAACGCGAAGAAGCGTCTGGCCGCTCAGAAGCAGCTGCAGCAGGCCTATGAATCGACCGGGTTGCAGTTGCGGCGTCAGATCGAGCTGTTCGATACCAGCGCAGACCGTTCGGGGCGGGCCACCGAGCTGCAGCGCCTGAACTTTGAAATGGCCCAGGGCAGCCTCCAGGGCCTGAACGCCGCCCAGCAGGAGCGACTTCGCGCGCTGGCGACGGAGATCGATAGGCTGGCAGGGGTGAAGTCAGCGAACGAGGAAGCTGCTAAGGCAACTGAGGCGTTCGTCAAGCTGAAGGAAGAACTCAACAAGAAGGATTCCTTGGGCGTTGAGTTGGCGCGCGACCGGCTGAAGGTTCTGCAGGCTGCCGCTGCCGTGGGCGCCGCAAACGATCCGGAGTTCGCGAAGGTAGCCGGGAAGGCGATCGAGCAGGTGGGCGGATCGATGGGTAGCGAGTACCGCGGCCCGGACGCTCTGTACGGTGGCGCCAGCGGTGAGTTCTCCAAGATCGACAAGGCTGTCGAGGAGGAGAACAAGCGGTACGCTGCGCAGCTTGAGGCCTTGGATGAGTACAGGAAGGCCCGTGCTGATCTGAATGATCAATGGGACAGCCAGGAGGCGGCGTTGGCCGCCACGCATCAGGCAAGGCTGGACGAACTGGACAAGGCTAGGTGGCAGGTTGGCCTGACAGCTGCGGAGCAGGGTTTGTCTGCCGTCGCGGGTGTAATGCGCGCTGGATTCGGCGAGCAGTCTGGCATCTACCGGGCTGCTTTCGCGATCAGCAAGGCGTTCTCGGTGGCCAAAGCTGCCCTCGCCGCAAAGGATGCTGTCAGCTCGGCGCTTTCGAGCGGCCTCCCGTTCCCCGCAAACCTAGCTGCAATGGCCGCCGCAGCTGCGGCTGTTGCCAATCTCGTCGGTGAGGTATCTGCCGTGGGTATGGCTCACGACGGTATTGATAGCGTGCCCGAGACAGGCACCTGGTTGTTGCAGAAGGGTGAGCGGGTTACCACCGCAGCAACCAGCGCGAAGCTGGATGCGACCTTGGATCGGGTGTCGCGAGATTCAGTCAGTGGCGGGCGCGGCGACAACTACGAGTTCAACTTCAATGTGAACGGCTCCATCAGCGAGCGGGAGAGGCTGATGCAAGAGCAGACAGTAGCCCGAGCGGTGATGCTGGCACGTCAGGACCGCGTTGCCGACACCACGTCCGGCACAGGGCCACAGTCACGTGCGATGCGGTCGAACTGGAACGTCAGAAGGAAGGTCGGCTAATGGCGCTGATCATGCAGCCTAAGTGGCTGCCGGAGCCTCTGCGCGAGGGGTACGGCCTGCGCCACCTGTCGCCACTGATCCGATCAACCTTTGTGAGCGGGCGCTCGCTGCCGCGGCGCGCCTACACCGCGACGCCAAGCCAGACCGAAGTGCGCTGGTTACTCAACGACCAGCAGGCGGCTCTTTTCGAGAAGTGGTTTCAGGAACAGCTGTCGGATGGTGTCGCGTGGTTCGCGTGCCGGCTTCGCAGTCCTCTGGGCATGGATTACTACAAAGCCCGGTTCACCGACATCTACGACGGGCCCACGCTGACCAACGGCAACCTATGGATGTTCACTGCGCCGCTTGAGCTGTACCTGCGTCCGCTTCTTGCGGACGGGTGGACGGAGTTCCCGGATGGCTTCCTGCGGGCCAGCGTGATCGATCTGGCAGCAAACAGGGAGTGGCCGGAGCCATGAGCATTCTGGAACGGCTGTATGCCTCCGGGGGCAGCGAGATCGAGCACGAGACGCTGGCTATCTCGGCGGGCAGCGACACCTACTACCTGACAAAGGGCTGGGAGGATCTGCGGGCGGTGCTGGAGACAGGCGAGACAGTCACTTTCAAGGCCTGCGGCATGGACGTGGCAAAGCCCGCCCGAAACGCGGACGGCGTCCAGGATCTGCGTTTTGCGCTGACCAACATCGACGGTGTGGTGAGCAGCAGAATCCGTGCAGCACTGGCGTCGAAGCAAGCGATGACAGTCACCCTGCGGGTTTACCTGAGCAGCGATCTGCTGGCTCCCATCAAGCGCCCTCTGTCCATGGTCATCAAGGGCGGGCAGTGGTCGGCCACGGAGGTCCAGGTGACCGCCGGGTTCATGAACATCCTCGACACCGCGTGGCCTCGCGATCGCTTCAACCTTTCCCAACATCCGGGGCTTCGCTACATCTCATGAGCATCGATCTGGAAAAGTACCTGGATGTGGTCTGGGTCAGCGGTGGCCGCGTGTTCCCCGAGCTGGACTGCTATGGCGTGGTCAACGAGGTCCGCCGCGACCTGGGCCTCCCGGCCTGGGACGAGCATCCCGGCGCCACCCGTGAGGATCTGCCCGAGCTGGCGCAGCAGGCCGTCCTGCAGCACGCCGGCAGCGACCTTGTAGAGGGCGCTGTGGCGTTCTGCTACGAAGGCAGCATGGTGACGCATGTGGCCGTGCTGGTGGAGGTTGAGGGCCGAATGTGCACGCTGGAGTGCAATGATGGCCGGAACGTGACCGTGCTGCCGGTGGCGCGCTTCGAACGCCGGTTCAACCGGGTGGAGTATTACGCGTGATCCGGGTGTTCCCTTCGCGGATGCCCGGCGAGGCGCTTGAAACGCACGAGCACGGCCGGGTAACCGTCGACAGCTGGCTGCGGTCAAAGGTCCGCGGATACACCGGAGAAGGTGAGCAGCCGATCGAGGTGGATGTTGACGGCGATGCGGTTCCCCCTGGTGCTTGGGCGGCCACTTGGATCGACGCTGAAACAGATGTGCGCATCTACCCGGTGCCTCACTACGAGGGCATTGGCGCAGTGGTCTACTGGGTCGTGGTGGCCGTCGTCGCGGCCTACGCCATCTACATGGCGTCGAACCTGCCATCAGGAAGCCGGTTCGGGCAAGGCGACAGCCTCAGCCTCGACACGGCGCGGGCGAATTCTGCGCGGTTGGGTAGCCCCATCCGCGAGGTGATGGGCCGTTGCCGGGTGTGGGCCGACTATCTGGTGCAGCCGGTCTCCCGGTTCGTCGGCGGCAACACCTACCGAACCCACATGTTCGTCTGCGTCGGCAAGGGCAGGCACATCATTCCGGTGGGTTCCGCGCGGCTGGGGAACACGCCGATCAGCTCCTTCGGGAGCGATGTGGAGATGACCATCTATCCACCGGGCACCGACGTGGGCGGAGACGTTCGCTCCGAGAAC
Source organism: Stenotrophomonas maltophilia (assembly GCF_025642255.1). NCBI lineage: Bacteria > Pseudomonadati > Pseudomonadota > Gammaproteobacteria > Lysobacterales > Lysobacteraceae > Stenotrophomonas > Stenotrophomonas maltophilia. Next base: position 2,466,495 of record NZ_CP106759.1, on the reverse strand, counting down.
TGGGTTAATTCCACCGAGGTTGGCGCAACGGCTTCGGGGACGGCCGGCCTGGATCTGAGCGACACGGCGGACGTGGCCACAGGCATCAACGCGGACTCGGTAACCGTGTCCGGCAATGTGATCACGCTGAACAACGCGACCGTCACCGACGCAGATGGGAAGGAGCGCCCTGCGACTTCCGTGCCTGCCAGCTGGACGGTCGGCGCGGTGCTGACCCTGAAGGTGGCTGCCACGTTCACGGCAACCACAAGCGGCCTGTACTCGATCATCGCCGGCAGTGCGGTGGATGAGCTGGCTCCCTACGTGGGGATGCCGGTGCTGCTGACCTACAACAGCGCGGACTACGCGCTCTTCGTAGCGAGCTACGTTCCCGGGTCTCCGGCGGTGCCTGGTGAGGGCGGCAGTGCGGCGCGGGTGACTGGATCTGCGGCAGCCACCAGCTTCGATTTCAGCGGCTCTCCTGTCACGTTCGGGATCACCTGGCGCGGGACGACCTACAGCATCGCCCTGGTGGCCGACTACATCACCATCGGCGTACTGCTGACTGCAATCAACGACCAGCTCGTGGACAGCGGCCTGGTAGCAACCCATTCTGGCGGTGTGGTGACCATTGCCGAGGCGTCGAGCCCCTATGTCGGCGGGAGCATCACCTACAGCGGCCTGCCGGCGGCCGTGTTCGGCAGCAGCCCGACCGCCACGCCTGGCGAGGCAACTACGGGCGGGACACCGGCAACGTTCCCGCGAGTGACGCTGGCGTACGACAGCGCCGCCGGCACCGCGTTCGGTGGTCTGCCCCCGGGCACTGTGTCTTTGGCAATGTCGCGCGGTCAGAGTGAGTACCGCATCGCCTCAGTGTCAGGCCTCACCCTGACGGTGCAGCGCCTGACTGAGGGGGGCGTGATCGATACCGGCTGGCCGGGATGGACGACCCGCACGGTGACCGACTACCGGGCGACCGGATTCCAGGAGGGAGAGGAATGGCTCGGGCCGTTCCTGGTATGCCCGAGTGGGGAGACCACAGACGCGTTCGAGTACGACTTCAACTTTCCGGGCGGGCTGATCTGGTACACGGACAAGGGCAACAAGCGCACATTCACCGTGACGGTGCGGGTGGCCTGGCGTGTGTTCGGATCTGGCGACGCATGGTCTGTGCGCACCCACGTCTACACGGCTACGTCCGAGGACGCGCTGGGCTTCACTGAGCGGATTGAACTGGTGACGCCGGGGCAGATTGAGGTGCGCGTGCGGCGTGTCACCGAGCGTGGTGGCAACTCTGCTCGGGACGCTTGCTTCTGGCAGGGGCTGCGCGCACGGCTCTCGCAGCGGCCGACACGCTATGACGACCTGACCACCATTGGCCTTACGGTGACGACCGGCACGAAGCTGGCTGCCCAGACGGACAGGCGGTTCAACGTGGAGGCAACGCGGCTGTACGACGAAGGCGCTGCGCGCAGCATCAGTGGCGCGATGATTCATGTGATGCGCTCTCTTGGCCTGCCCAGCGACCAGATCGACCTGGACACGCTGCAGCACCTGGAGGAAGCCTACTGGACGCCGCGGGGAGAGTTCTTCGACCTGAGCGCGGAGAAGTCCGGGACCAGCGCTCTGGACATGCTGCAGCTGGCAGCGCAGGCCGGCATGGGCTACTTCCTGCTGATCGACTCGATGTGCTCGGCGGGCAGGGAGGGGGTCAAGGCCTGGCGCGGCGGTATCTCGCCGCAGCGCCAGCTGGAGCCGCTGACCACGTCTTTCATCTCGCCTGGGCCGGATGACTATGACGGCGTGGACGTGACCTACATCGATGAGGTGACGTGGGCGGCCGAGACGGTGCAATGCCGGCTACCCGGTGTGACTGAGCCGTGGAAGGTGGAGACCTTCGAGCTGCAGGGTGTTGGAACACGCGACCGCGCGTATCGGATCGGCATGCGGCGCCTGATGAAGCACCAAGGCCAGCGCCTCACTTACAAGACCAAGACCGAAATGATGGGCCTGGTCTATCAGTACGGCGACCGGGTGAAGCTGTTCGACGACATTCCGGGATCGAGCACCATCAGCGCCATGATCGAATCGGCACGGCTCGAGGGAACCCAGCTGCTGATCGAGGTGGGCGAGTACCTGGACTGGAGCCTGCCGGCGCCGCGGTGCCTGGTGCGCTTCCAGGACGGCACGCTGTCGAATGTGATCGTCCCCACGCGCGTGGATGACCACCGCCTCACCATTGCCGCCTCCGCTTTGCCGGGTGAACACGCGTTCAACACCTGGATCATGGATGACCCGACGATTGACCCGCCGGAGCTGATCTTCTGCGACAGCACGCGCGCTGGGTACGACGCCGTTCTGGCCGACCTCACGCCCGGCGAGGACGGCTCGGTTGAGCTGACCGCCCTGCAATACGACCCCGCCTTCTACCAATACGACGACGCCACCGCGCCGTAGCACCCCTGGAGACGCACCCAGATGACCAAGTACAACACCGGCAACCCGGTGGGCTCGAACTCGCCCCTGGATCTGTACGACAACGCCGAGAACCTGGATGCCGGGATCAACGGATCGGCTCGGACATGGGTTGATCGTCGGGGCTTGACCCGCCGTAGCTGGACCGGAATCGAGGCCGACTTCAATGAGTTCCTGGCCAACGGCAGCACCATCGAGTTTCCCACCTGGGCTGCTGCGAGTGCCGCGGCGGGAGCGGGCAGCATCCCCCTGAACCGTCAGGTGGCGGTGATCGGTGACACCGGCAGCCACACGGACCCGGTGTCGGGCCTCACGGTGCCGAACAGTGGTCGCTATGTCATGGTGAGCGCCGGTCTGGAATGGCGCTCCCCGGATGTGCTGACCCAGAAGGCTGACCGGAATCCCACGCGCTTCGGCATCGCCAGCGCAGCCCGTGACGCTGATGATGCGCTGACGCAGGTGGCCGTCACCGAGAGCATGGTGACGCAGGTCCTGCACAATGCGACCTTCGCCCCTGTCGGTAACCGAGCGGTTTACTCGGCGTCGGAAGCGGCCAATGGGTTGCCGGTCAACGCATACCGCTTCTGGATGAGCAACGTGCCGCTGCTCGGTGACATCACCCTGCAGGTGTACTCACGGGTGCAGGCCGGAAGCACGTCGGCGTACCCGCCGACTGCCAACGACACGCTGCTGGCCGAGGTCACCGTCAACGGCGCGGACCTGGCAAACGGAAACGACTTCCAGTACGTCGAGTTCAGGCTTCCGCATACGGTGACGACGACGGGATCGGATCTGCTGGTGTGGAAGCTGAGCGCTGCCGGCGGTCTGTCCATCGGCATCCGCAACGATGCGCCATCACTGACTCAATTCCGGCGCGGCTGGTTCGGAAACGCCGGGGGCACCAGCCAGAACGTCGGAGCGCCCAACCGTCTTGCATTCGAGGCCTTCTACAGGGAGGTGGATAGCGCGCTGGCGCCGCAGATCAACGCGCTGGAATCCCAGGCCAGCATTATCGATCGAAGCTTCACCCGTCAGTTCTCTGCCGCGGCGGTGCGCGAACCGAATGGCCAGATTTATGGGCAGGAGGGTGGCCACTACGCGTGGACCTTCGGTGCGCAGGCCGGTGCCGGACAGGACATCGCTGCCGGGTCGTCCCTCGACACCTTGGCCCTGATGGTGGAGTTGGCCAGCACCGTTGCCAGCCTGCGGCTGCGCGTGTGGTCGCGCCCGACCAACCCCGCAACTGCTGGGAACTACCCGGCGAGCGACGGGACGGCCACGCTGCTCTACAGCGGCATCAAAACTGTGGCGGAGCTGGGCCTGGAGGCTGTCTCCGGAACCTGGCAGGATCTGCGGTTCCCGTTCCCGGCCATCCAGACGACCGACGGGCAGACGTACCTGTTCGAGCTGTGGGGATACACCGCGGCTGCGGCCAACGTCGGCATCGGCATTACCCGTGCGGCGGACGGCGGCTACAACCAGCAGCAGCGTGGCTGGTATCGGGGTTCGTCGGCGATCGCGGCCGGCTCGGCGCTTGCCTGGAGGTTGGGCGGCGATGTGTTCCGGCTCGCTTCCGAGGATTCGGGCGACCTCGGTGTGCACCTGCTGGATGCCTATGACCTCCAGATCGATGTCTCGGGTCTGTCCGTGTATGTGAACGGAAGCGGCTACGGGGACGGTCGGAAGGTCAGCGTCAATGCGGCGCTGACGGTCACGGCTGCAGCGACGGGCACGGAGAACAAGGAGGACTACAGCCTCATCTACGACCTCGATACCGTGTTCCCGAGCATCGCGGGTGCGTGGCTGGGTCGACGGCACATCAGCGGCGTTTCGGCCTCGCGCAGTGACACGGGGACCGCGCTGGCGCTGGGCACGGACTTCGCCTACCACGTCAACGGAAAGCTGCGCGGCCTGGTCGACGTCGCCGCGTTCAACGTGGACGTGACCTACAGTTACAAGAGGGAGCGCTACGACCTGATTCAGATGGACCCGCAGACGCAGGCCGTGACGGTCAAGGCCGGACCCGAGCGTGACTTCGACGCTGTCGAGTACCGGCCCGCGCCGGACGATGGGCGGGCGGTGATCGGGTATCTGCACGTGGTGGGCAACACGGTCACGGCCATCAATGCGTCGAAGTTCCTGAGCGGCGTGGTGCGCCGGGGGAGCGAGGACGACTGGCAGCAGCTGCTGATGCACAACCGTTCCTGCCTGCGGCGCTTGCTGGGCAAGATCGCGCGCGGCGAGGCCATCACCGTTGCAAGTTACGGGGATTCCATCGTCGCCGTGCAGCTGGGCACCCCGCCGTATACCGCCAACGGCACCACCCGCGACCGGCCGGAGAACTACCTCATCAGCATGCCGGCCGACACCGTGGCGGCGCTGCCCAAGTACGATTTCGGCGACGGCGCAGGACAGGTCCACGTCAAGATCAGCGCTCCCTGGTCGCTGATCGCGGCGCTGGAGCAGGCGAGCGGGCAGTCTGCCGCCTATCTGAACTTCGGTCGCGGCGGCACCACCTCCGGCAACAGCCTGGACAACGGCCTGTGGCCGGCCAGGTTGCAGCCGGTGTTGGATTCCGGGGCAGATGTGCTGTTGCTGCACTTCGGCATGAACGAGCTGGGGCAGGCGACCACCTTGGCCAACATCAAGAGCATCGCCAGCCAGGCCAAGGCGGTCGGCATGGATGTCATCGTCCTGTCGGTCCCGCGGCGAAATGCGGTGGATGGCGGAGCGCTGGCGGGCTGGAACTACACCAACAGGGCTCTGTGGCGCGCCGCTGTGGAGGCGGGTGCGGCGTATGCGCCGCAGCACTGGATCGTCATGGACGAGCAGCTGGGAGGCATGGGCGCCAGCCCGGATTCGCTGGGAGCGGCCGCGCTGTTTAACCACCCCGGCCCGGCGGAGTTCGCACGGTACGGCCAGGTGCTGGTGCAGTCGGTTCTGGGGTGAGCGGGCAGGGGAGAGCTTGCCTCGCCCCTCTCACTCGACCTGCTGCAGCAGGTCCTCGCGGTTGTTCCTAGGCGTGTTGACTGCCCGGCTGACCCGGTAGGCCTCCATGGATGGGGGCTCGCTGGCCAGTAGCATCGCCATCGCATCGTCGGGATCGGCTGCCATCCACTCATCGATCTGGCTGGCCAGCAGCCAGACCGGCATGCGGTCGTGTATGTCTGCCGACACGCCGCTGCTGTCCCCTGTGATGACGGTGAAGGTTCCCAGGTTGCCTTCGGGCAGCAGCGGGCTGCTGTCCTCCCACAGGCCGGCAGCCAGCAGCGGCTCGGCCGCGTGGATGAACCACGGATCCTTCTTCCCGTCGATCGGGCTGACCGACCACTCGTAGTAGCCGGCCATCGGGATGACGCAGCGTCGCTTCTTGAACGCCGTCCGGAAGGCAGGCTTGGTGGCCACCGTCTCGATGCGGGCGTTGATGGTTGAGCCCTGCAGGCCCTTGGCCTTGGCCCAGAACGGCAGCAGTCCCCACGCCAGCCGGGTGACCTGCCGGCCTTCGCCGCGGTCCAGGATCACCGACGCCCGCTGCGTCGGGGCGAGGTTGTAGCTGGGCTGGATCTCGGCCAGGCCCGGGGCAAGGTCAGCCAGCTCGGCCTGTCCGAAGTTGACGACGGGGAGCTGGACGAAGCGACCGCACATCAGGGATCCTCGTACCATACGTTCGCGCCACCTTTACTAGGAGGCCATGAAGATGGTGTAGAAGGTATGGTCGCGAGTACCCACCCAGGCTAGACGGGGCATCCATTCAGCCGACGTTCGGCCTCCCCTTGAAGGTTTGGATGCCAGACGGCCATAATGGGCGGTTCGCCGCGCCGAAATTGTTAAGCCGACCATCACAATAGAGAGGCCGCGTCAGCTACATGGTGATCGCGTTCGCTTCAGGCGTCTTACACTGTAGGTAGGCCTTTTACTGCGACACTAAAGGGTTTCACTGTGGATTCAATGCTCGTACGTCATAGCTTAAGCCTAACGATGGGGCGCAATCTTTCGATTCGCCGCATGGTCAACGATATCGAGGATTTGATTAAACAGCACTCTCTGGGCGGCTTTGCTCAGCCTCAGTTGATTCCTGTGCCGGACGAGCTTGACGCTGAAATCCCCCGCGTGGTGTTCACCTCTCAAGGCGGCCACACCCAAGTCGTGGTTTCACAGGTTAGTGTTACGTTCAATGCCAACTACTCCCCAGACTGGGCGGAAAATGCTGATCGGTGTCGGGAGTATTTGCTTTCCAAGGTCGATCTGCTTTTTAGCATTGCCTCCGCCGGTTGGCGTAATTCCTCGCCTCACTTCGCAGGGGTGACTACAGTTTTCCGTATCCCCGCCGATAGTAGAAGGGACTCGGTAGCTCTATTGGCCCCAGTTTTTGCTGACAGGCAGCTTCTTACGACGCAAGCTAACGAGCTCTCATGCAGGTGGTCTTTGGATGAGCAGGATCGGTTTTTTAACAACGTAGCCTTGCAGACCTTCATAACACTGAACGAGCAGTCGCTGAATTCCGCTGACGGCATTCCCAGGATCAATGAGGACACCATCGGTGCATGTGGGGTCGAGATAGTAAGCGACTACAACGATCGCTTGGCTTTCAATGCTCGTCCGCAGTACAGTACGAACGCGACAACGGTCAAGGAAATGCTTGCTGCCGGCTATGAAGCCGCCAGGAACGCAGTAGAGACCTTACGGCAGGGGTAAACGCCATGTTTGAGAAAGGATTAGCGGTACTGTTGATGTCAGCGACCGCCGGTGCCACTGGCCCTGCGCCCGCTGCCTATTGGACTGCGGGCTCTAGTACGTTCGCCCACCATAGCAGCAGAATTCACAAGCTCTTCCCCGTTGATTCGTCCAGCTCCTCGCGACGCGATCGAGTGCCCGGTGAAAGAGTTAGCGCGGGCATCGTGAAGTCGTCTGCTGGCACCATTTCGGTAGGCGACATGGCCGCTATGGGCGTGAAGGCAGGCGGTGCTTTCATGGAAGACATGATTTTGGGTGCTGCGCTTTTCCTGCAGGCTACGCAGTCGCCGTTGGATCGAGAGATTCAGGCGATCGTGTCCCGTAACTTCGAGTCCTACTGGGATTAGTAGATGCCGTGGACGAGAGAGGAGCTGCAGGTCTTTCTGAGTGAGAATTTGCTTAGGGAGAACCTAGAGGCGGTCGTGCAAGAGTTGCAGGAAATGCAGGCCGGCCGCGGTATGATCGCTGCCAATCACGACGACAGTCCTTTGCAGGGTGATGTATATGCGGGCGTTCCCTGCGTTAGCCGGACCGAGGCTGGCGTCCAAATCGTGCCCCGCCGTGTGCTTTTGGTATCGAACTCCTGTGACGCCAGCCCCGACAATCCCCGGCCTGTTCCGTTGGATCTTACGGTGGCTCCCCTGCTTAAGCTGGCAAGCTACGAGCAGATGTTAAGGGATGGTGGAGTGGCTCCCTTGGCTCTTAACGATACGATTCGGGCCATCAGGCGTCAGGAGAAGAGCAACCTCATTTTCATCCCCAGAGGTGCGAATGTTGAGGAAGACATGGTTGCACTTTTGGACAAGGTGCAGTCTCTTTCGTTTGACGACTTTCAACGAAACAACCCGGATCGACTAGCAGTGCTTACCCAGCGTGGTTTTTGGGTGCTTTTAGTCAAATTGTCTATGCACTTTTTGCGGCCGCATGAAGGTGTTGCGCGGCACGCAGCTTGAACGTCCTCTGAAGTTGCGCGCGCTGTGTTCAGCAGCGCGTCCGGGCACCTCGTGTGTAAGCACGTCGTTTAGTTCAAGAGCAGCGTTTTCTGCCGAGATCTGCGAGCGGCCCTAGCCAGCCAAGTGCAGCTTCGCGCGGTAGCACCGGCGTGCCAGGAGACGATTTGTACTTGTTCAGCGGCTGCCATCGTCTGCTCAATCATGGCGTCTGAGCAGCGCCGCGCCAGCACTCAGTTCGAACGATTCAGGCAGGTAGTCGCCCCGTTCGCAGGATCTGCGACCACCGGTCGTATCCTTCCGGCCATGCTTCCTGCGCACGTCCACCATGGTTTCCGCACCGCCCCAATCCCGTCCGGCTGGGTCCAGACCGGTGAGCGCTGGGCGCTCTGGTACAACGGCCGGGAAACGGCGAGCGTTGCCCCCGATGGTGGTGTCGGCGTGCGCCTGTGGATGGAAGGCCAGAAGATGTGGCAGGTGAAGGAAGTGCGCGCGGCGAGCGTCCGGCAGGCGAAGCGGTACGCCGAGCGCTGGTGCGCGGCCAGGCTCTATCCCGACCTTCCCCTGCGCGAGGCCGTCGCCCGGCTGACGGACAGCACGCGGTTCCAACTGCCGCCGCCACTGCCCGGCCTGCCGCCTACACGCGAGCAGCAGCAACAGGCGCGGCGCCTGGCTGAGTCTGGGGCGCTGGATCTGACACGGATCAAGGAAGCGCTGGAGCCACGCAGGCCGCCGGCAGAGACCAAGCCCAGGGCGAGGGATCCTCAGAAGGCGCGGGTGAGGGCGGCGCTGCAGCAGTTGCGGCGCGGGGTGTAGCGAGGGAGAAGAGAGATAAGAAAAAGGGCGGAGCCGGAAGATTCACGACTCCATTACGCCATCTTCTTTGAAACCCTTGTCTCGCAAGGTGTTCTGGTGCCGGTGAAAGGACTCGAACCTTCATGGGGTTGCCCCCGGCTGATTTTGAGTCAGCTGCGTATACCATTCCGCCACACCGGCAGGCAGCGGGTGATTTTACCCGAGGTCGAGCGCACTTTCATAGAGGCTGCCCGGCGCGGGACGATTGCGGCCGAATCTGCCGGCATTGCCCCCGTGATCGCTATACTGCGCCGGCGTGATATGCACAGGAGCGGGAATCGATGGCGGCGTTGCAGGACCTGCGGGTACTGGTGGTCGAGAACGACGAGATGAGCGCGGCCCTGCTGCAGATGCAACTGGTGCAGGCCGGTGCACAGGTGGTGGGGCTGGCTGCGAGCGTCGGCGAAGCGCTGAGGCTGCTGGAAGAAACCACGCCGGACGTGGCGCTGCTGGACTATCGCCTGGCCCACCAGGAAACCAGTGAGCCGGTCGCGGCGGCGCTGGCCGCCCGCGGCGTGCCCTTCGTGCTCGCGACCGGCATGTCGGCGGAGCAGCTGCCACAGGCCATGCAGTCGGGTGTGCTGCTGGTCAAGCCCTACCTGTCCGCGGAGCTGTCGCAGGCGCTGGCCCGCGCGGTCGGGCATTCCAGCGCCCGCGCCTGATCCAGGCGCGGTGCCCGGACGATCCGGCCGCAGTGCGTGCTCAGGCGGACTCCTCGAAGACGTAACGGATCTCCTCGCGATCGTCGAGGATGCGGTATTGGCTGGCCAGATCGCCAGGTTCCGGATTGAGCCATGCATCGAGGTGCTCGGGCCGGATCGGCACGATGCCGCGATCATGGCCGGCGGCGGAGATATCGGCCGGCGGCGTATCGGTGATGGTCGCAAATGAGAGGAGGCGTCCTTCGGGGCCGTCCCACTCGGACCAGAGGCAGGCTACCAACAGGTCGCGGGGCGGGTCGGGGCGGAACTCAAGGACCACATCTCCCGTCCTGTCATCAGGGGCCGGTGCGCGTCCGCCAACCGCGTGCCGGGACACGTGTTCGTAGAAGGCCTGGATGACGACCACGCCATGACGCTGCCCGAAAGCGCCGCGCCAGTAGCCTTCCAGGCTGTCACGGCGGGCGTTGTAACTGCCCGGATAGAGCACGTCGTTGCGCGCGGGCGCATCCGGCAGACGGCACCGGTAGCGCATCGGTTTGATCACCCGTTGCCCGTTCTCGCTCACCATCACCGGCGCGTAGGTGCCGGGGAAAATGCGGTTGTCGCGTGGCAGCAGCTGCACGCGATGCAGGTCGTCGAGCCGGGTCTGCGCGCGATCGATGCGGTTGCCGGCGATGCGCAGCTCGTTGCGCGCCTTCAGTGTGGGACGGGTGGCCAGGGCTGCGATTGCGATGTCGCGGCGTTCGCGCTGCTGGGCCAGCTCGGCTTCCAGCGTGGCCTGCTCCTGTGCATGCCACCGCTGGATGCGGGCCACGATGTCGCGGCCGAGCTCCGTGCGCGCGCCAGCGAAGCCGTCATCCATGGCCTTGGGCGTCCTGGGCTGCTTTTTGCCGGGGTCGTACGCGTACAGCGCGGCGAACTCCTCCAGCGACAGCACGGCACCGAACTCGCGCACCAGCTTGGCGTAGTCGGCCCGGATCAAAGCGGAGTAGCACATGCGATATCTGTCGGGGTCGGTCGCGGCGGCTGCGACGCGGATGCGGCAGGATAGCCTGACACTCAGGGAGATTCCGCATGAACGATCCGGCCCATTGCCATTTCCGTGAAGGCGTGCCCACGGTCGAGGCCTATTGCCAGCTCCGGGCGCTGGCCGGGCTCAGCGCCAAGACCGCCGAAGCGGCTGCACGTGCGCTGCCCAATACCCTGTTCGGTGTCTGCGCCTATCAGGGCAGTGAGCTGGTGGCGATGGGCCGGATCGTCGGCGATGGCGGCTGCCACCTGCAGGTCTGCGATATCGCCGTGCTGCCGCCGTTGCAGGGGCAGGGACTGGGCAAGGAGGTGATGCGGCGTCTGGACGAATGGATGCAGGCCAACCTTCCGCCTTCGGCCTATGTGAGCCTGCTCGCCGATGGCGAGGCACATCGGTTGTATGCGCAGTACGGATTCGCGCCGACGGCGCCAGCCTCGATCGGAATGTATCGACGCTTCTGAAAAGAAAAACCCCGGCCGAAGCCGGGGTTTTCAGAAATTGGCGTCCCCACGGGGATTCGAACCCCGGTCGCCACCGTGAAAGGGTGATGTCCTAGGCCTCTAGACGATGGGGACGCACGAAAACTTCAAGTTGTAGAACCTTCGACGGCCTGATGTCGAAAGTGGTGGAGCCAAGCGGGATCGAACCGCTGACCTCCTGCATGCCATGCAGGCGCTCTCCCAGCTGAGCTATGGCCCCATGAAACCAGGATGCCTGCCGGGAGCAGGGTCCTTTTGAAACTGGCGTCCCCACGGGGATTCGAACCCCGGTCGCCACCGTGAAAGGGTGATGTCCTAGGCCTCTAGACGATGGGGACGCACGAAAAACTTCAAGTTGTAGAACTTTCGACGGCCTAATGTCGAAAGTGGTGGAGCCAAGCGGGATCGAACCGCTGACCTCCTGCATGCCATGCAGGCGCTCTCCCAGCTGAGCTATGGCCCCGTGTTACCGAGCCGCCTATCATACCTGCGTGTTCACGTTTGTGGAAGCCTTTTGAGCTTTTTTCGTTCCGGCGCCCCGCATACGATCCGGGAGACCACCGTGACGCCACAACCTGAATGCCGGTTGGCGGTGAACAAAAAAGACCCGGTTATCGGCCGGGTCCTCGTTGTTCGTGATGAGTGGCGTCCCCACGGGGATTCGAACCCCGGTCGCCACCGTGAAAGGGTGATGTCCTAGGCCTCTAGACGATGGGGACGCAATTCTCATCAATGTTCTTTAGCGACCTTTCGACGGCCTAATGCCGAAAGATTGGTGGAGCCAAGCGGGATCGAACCGCTGACCTCCTGCATGCCATGCAGGCGCTCTCCCAGCTGAGCTATGGCCCCACGTCGCTGAGGAGCGAAATAATAGCGATGCCCCCTGGGGTTGGCAAGCATTTGTTGCACTTTTCTTCACGTCCGCGGCCGGGTGCGCCATCGTTCCGCCGGGTGCCTGGTCACTCGCCGTCTTCGGTCAGCGCCACCAGGATCGGGCAGTGCACCAGCGCACCGTGGCCAGGGCAGGCCTCGACCAGTTGCGACAGTGCCGCATGCATGCGCTGCAGTTCGTTCATGCGCTGCTCGATGTCGCGCAGGCGCGTCCGTGCGGTGTCACGCACGCTGCCCATGTCGTGCTGGTGCTGGTCGCTCAGTGCGAGCAGTTCAGCGATCTCCTCCAGGCTGAAACCCAGCGCCTTCGCACGGCGGATGAAACGCAGGCGACGCAGGTCCTGCTCGCCGAAGATGCGGTAGCCACCGGCCGAACGTGCCGCGGTGGGCAAGAGCTGCTGGCGCTCGTAGTAGCGGACCGTATCGATCGGGACGCCGGCCCGGCGCGCCAGCTGACCAATGTTCATGGCGGAATTCCTCGGGTTTCCGGTCGCCATTCTGAACCCTTGAGTCTGGTCCAGGGTCAATGCGATGTGTGAGATACGCATCCAGTGCACTTTGCAACTTTCTTCATAGCCTCGCCGATGGAGCACTTTCTACCCTGCACCTGAACCGGTCATTCGCTGGCCAGAACCGAGGAGGTGCACCGTGGAGGGAATCAGGAGCGAGGGGTTCGTTGAAGTGGGGGTGGTCGAGTACCCCGGTGGCGACCCGTCGGCAGCATCGGTACTGGCTGAAATGGCACATGTGGCCAACCGCGTGGCGCAGCAGCAGCGGCGCCCGTTCAAGCGGGTGCTGGTGACCCGCTGGATCGTGCCGGCCAGCCGCAGCGGGGTACATCGCATCGCGGGCGCGGACATGCTGGACGCGGCCATTCCCGCGGTGATCGCGGTTCCGGGCCAGGTCAGTTCGACGGCCTCTCTTCGTACCGATGAAATCCTGCTCGACTGGCTCCGTGCGCACTACGACGGCGGCAGTCTGCTGGCGGCCGCGGCGGATGGGGTGAGCGTATTGGCCCGGGCCGGCCTGCTGGCGGGCCGGACCGTGTCGGGTCCGGATCTCAGCCGCCATCCCGGACTGGTGGCGCAGGCTGTCAGCTGGGTACCCAGCGAACGCGCACTGGTGGACGATGGTGATCTGCTGACCGTCGCAGGTGTGCAGGCATGGCGCTTTCTCGGCCTGCGACTGCTGCACCGGCTGTTCGGTCAGGGCGTGGCCAGCGCGGTGGCCACGCAGCTCGCGATCACCGTTCCGGAACCGATCCAGCAGGATCTGGAGCGCTTCAGCGCCAACTTCGCCCATGGGGACCGCGACGTGCTGAAGGCCCAGCGCTGGCTGCACACCACGGCGGCGCGCGGCGCCACGCTTGCTTCGATCTGCGAAGTGGCCGGGCTGGAGCCGCGCACTCTGCAGCGCCGCTTCCTCAGAGCGACCGGGCTGCGTCCGATCGAGTACTGCCAGCGACTGCGGGTGGCCAAGGCGCAGACATTGCTGCAGCAGGGGGCGGGTATCGATGAGGTGGCCTGGGGGGTCGGCTATGCCGATCAGAGTGCGTTCCGGCGTCTGTTCCTGCGCATCGTCGGCATGACGCCGGCGAACTATCGACGTCACGTCAGCAACAAGCGCCGCGAACGCCCGCTGCTGCCCTCCGTGGCAGGGAGCCTGCGCGGATTGGCGCCGGCGCCGACGCCGGGCATTCAGATGGGGCGCAGCGCGGCTTGACGATTGACGGTCGGTCGTCGCGCTTGCATCGCAGGCGCGACGCTTCGACCATGCGGTCAGTCGATCGTTGAGTGGGTGGAATGATGTCCAGCGTTGGGCCGGTGCCGATGCCGGTCGTTCTGATTCTGATCTGTGTACTGATTGCGATGACGATCGCCCGGCTCTGGCCCGGTCGCCGTGCGCAGGGACCGCAGCCTTCGGCGGCCGGCATGGTGCTGGATATGCTGCTGGTGGGGCTGCTGTGTGGCCGCATCAGCTTCGTCGCCGTCAATGCGGCGCTGTATCGCGACTCGCCATGGAGCGTTCTGCAGATCACCGATGGCGGATACCACCTGGTCGTCGTGCTGATGGCTGCGTTGGCGTGGGGATTGTGGCGGCTGCGTGGACATCCCGCGCTGCGCCGGCCGGTACTGGCAGCAGCGCTGGCAGGTACGCTGCTGTGGGGCGCAGCCACTCACGGCGTGTCCGGGTGGCAGGCGCGGCATATGCCGCTGCCCAGGCTGGAGGTGATGGACCTGCAGGGCCGTGTCATCGATCTGCAGCAGTTCCGCGGGAAACCCGTGGTCGTGAATCTATGGGCAACGTGGTGTGGTCCGTGCCGACGTGAAATGCCCGTGCTGGCAGCCGCGCAGGACGCACATGACGATGTGCGGTTCGTGTTCCTCAATCAGGGAGAAAGTCTGGACGAGGTCCAGGGTTTCATTGCCGGCGAACGCCTGCAGCTGCGCAACGTGCTGCTGGATGACGATGCTGCCGCATCTGCGGCGCTCGGGGTGCAGGCGTATCCTTCTACCCTGTTCTTCGATGCTGACGGACGCCTGCAGGAGCTGCATCTGGGTGAACTGACCATGGCAGGGCTTGAACACAAACTGCGCCGGCTGCGGTAGCCTGCGCTGGCATCCCACTATGGAGTTCCCATGTCGTTGATTTCCCTGCGCACCGTTCCTGCGGTGCTGTTGCTGCCGGCCCTGCTGGCCTTGGCCGCCTGCAGCCAGGCGCAGACGCCACCGGGCAAGGCAGGAGCTGCGCCGGCAGCCGGTGCGCCGGCCTCCGCTGCCAAGGAGGATCGCCCGGCGGTCCTGAAGGGCATCGAGAAGCATGGTTTCGAGGTCGTCGCCGAGTTCGACGCACCGGGTGGGCTGCGCGGCTTTGCCGGCGTGGTCGGTGGCCAGCAGCCTGCCGCCGCTTACGTGACCGCGGACGGCAAGCACGTGGTGGTAGGCAGTCTGTTCGATGCCGAGGGTAACGATGTCGCCGCTGATGCAGTGGAAAAGCTGGTGGCCGCGCCGATGTCGGCCAAGATGTGGAGCAGGCTGGACGCCAGTGCATGGGTGCGGGATGGCAAGGCCGACGCACCGCGCGTGGTCTACACATTCAGTGATGCCAACTGCCCGTACTGCCACAAGTTCTGGGAGGCGGCACGCCCATGGGTGGATGCCGGCAAGGTGCAGCTGCGTCATGTGATGGTCGGTGTGATCCGCGAGGACAGCCCGGCCAAGGCGGCCGCGATTCTGGCCGCACGCGACCCCAGCGCGGCGCTGCTGGAGAACGAGCGCCAGTTCGACCGCGGTGGCATCAAGCCGCTGCCGAACATCAGCCGCGAGATCGCGGGGAAGCTGGATGCCAACCAGGTCCTGATGATCGAGATGGGCTTCCAGGGTACGCCGGGCATCCTGTTCCAGGATGCGCAGGGCCAGGTGCAGCGTCGCTCCGGTCTTCCACAGGGTGCTGATCTGCAGACGGTGCTGGGTCCACGCTGAAAAGTGATCCTGCATGCAGGCTGTCAACGTAGCAGGCCCGCGCGGAGACGTGCGGGCCTGCTGCGTTCGTACGGCCATGACGGTGTGAACGGCTGCGCAGTGCTTGCTCGCCGTCACGTCTGAATCGTGACTGAGATCAAGCATCGTGCCTTGATTCCAATCAAGGCCAAAAACGACGTGCGCACTAGCCTGTGACGCATGAAATACAGCGATATCGCTTCTGCACTGCTGCACACGCAGGGCTCTACCCAGAGCATGCCTGCATCGCAATTCACGACACTCTCACTCTGCGCTTGCTACCCAGACTGCTCCGGTCGCTGCCTCATCGGCGGTGCGAACCTGCCGGCGACCGTCTGTCTTAATCGCAGTATCCGTATTTCCAGCAACGGCGGAGCGAAGCCAGGACGGCGCACGCGTGCGGTCCGGCATCGCGTGGCGAGTGTTCGTGCACGGGGGATGCAATGCGCATGGCAGTACTGAGTCTTGCCTGCCTGGCCGCGCTGGCCGCTGCGCCGCTGCAGGCGCAGGCGGTTGCCGACGACGACGCGCAGGCGCTGCGCCGTGAGATTGCGGCGATGCGACAGGCCCTGGAAGGCATGCAGCAACGCCTGGACCAGCTCGAGCGGCATGATGCGGGCGTCGCGCCTGCTGCTACGGCTACGCCCGTGTCCCCAGCTCCGGCGACGACGGCCGCCACATTGCAGCCCACCCGCGTGCCCGGCGTGGCGCAACCGGTGCTGCCGGCGCGCGAATCAGTGGCGGACCCGTCGACGGCCGCCTCGCGTCCAGACAACGCTGCCAGCCCCACCGACGCGGATCTGAAAGGCTTCTTCGCCATCCCCGGAACCGACACGGTCATCCGCATCGGCGGCTATGCCAAGCTCGATGCCATCGCCGACTCGCGCCGGGCGGGGGACGAGGACCAGTTCATCCCTTCATCGATGCCGGTAGGGGACAGCCATCGCGACGTTTCCAACTTCAACATCCACGCCAAGCAGACGCGGTTCAGCTTCGAGGCGCGCCGGCCGACCACGCACGGCAACCTGCGCTTCTATCTGGAGAATGATTTCTTCGGCAGCAGCGATGGATACCAGTTCCACCTGCGCCACGCCTATGGGCAGCTTGGCAATACCTATGCCGGTTATGGCTACTCCACCTTCATGGATGCCGACAGCCTGCCCGATACGCTGGATTTCGCAGGCCCGGGAGGTGCTGGCTACCTGCTGGTGGCCGGCATCCACCACAGTTTCGCGCTGGGCAAGGGAAGCACGCTGACGATCGCCGCCGAAGACCCGGAGACGGAACTGGCCGGGGCCAGCGAGACGCTGGCGGCGGTGAACCGGCTGCCGGATGTCACGGTAACCGCGCGCATGGAGCGCGATTGGGGCCACCTGCAGATGGGTGCGGTGGCCCGCAGTCTGGCCTATGACGGCCAGGACCAGCGCGACCGGCGCATCGCCGGCGGCCTGCAGCTCAGCGGTTCTGCTTCCGTGGGCGCGCGCGACTTGCTGCTGTTCGGCGTGCTGGGCGGCCGCGGCCTGAGCCGCTACACCGCTGATCTGACCGGCTCCGGCCTGGATGCCGTGGTGGATGCGGACGGTCGCCTGGAGGCACTGGATCTGCACGGCGGCTTCGTCGGTTACACCCATTACTGGTCCGATCTGTGGCGCTCGAATCTGATTTTCGGACAACTCACGCTGGAGCGGAACGCCGCTCTTGCCAGTGACGCGTTCCGGCAAAGCCGTTACGGCGTCTTCAACCTGATCTGGAGCCCCGCGCCCTCGTGGACGATGGGCATGGAGCTGCTTTACGGCCGCCTGCAGCAGCAGGACGGTGCACGCGGCGACACAGTAAGAGTGCAGGGCAGCCTGCAGTACAACTTCATCAAATAGGCGCCAGCGGCAGCACGCCAACGCAGCCAACCCCCATGCCCGGCGCAACCGGGCTGATGCCGGTACAGGAGATTGTCATGGCAGAAGCAAAGAAGATCGGTGTGGTGGGAGCCACCTTCCTCGTCGCGGGCAACATGATGGGCTCAGGCGTATTCCTGTTGCCCTCCAGCCTGGCCAAGATCGGTACCGCCTCGATCTGGGGCTGGCTGATCACCACGGCGGGTGCGCTGCTGTTGGCGTTCGTGTTCGCCAAACTGGGCAAGCTGGCCCCGAAGGCCGGCGGCCCCTATGCCTATGCGCGCGACTGGTTCGGCCCCTACATGGGCTTCCAGACCAATACCATCTACTGGTTCGCCAACTGGATCGGCAATGTCGCCATCCCGATCGCGGCGGTGGGTTACTTCAGCTACTTCTTCCCGATCCTGTCCGAGCCGCTGGTGCGCTGCATCGCGGTCCTGGTGCTGGTATGGGCGCTGAGTTTCGCCAACGTGATCGGTCCGGCCTTCGTCAGCCGCGTGCAGACCGTCACCACCAGCTTCGCGCTGGTGCCGATCCTGGGCATCGCCATCTTCGGCTGGTTCTTCTTCGATGCCGACATCTTCAAAGGGGCCTACAACGTCTCCGGTGAATCCAACTTCGGTGCGATCTCCAGTGCGGCCGCACTGACGCTGTGGGCGTTCATCGGCGTGGAGTCGGCGTCGGTGACCGCCGGCGTGGTCGAGAACCCTGAGAAGAATGTCGCGCGCGCTACGCTGGCCGGCGTGTTCCTTGCGGCCATCGCCTACATCGCCAGTTCGTCGGTGATCATGGGTATGGTCCCCAACGGTGAACTGCAGACTTCGGACGCGCCGTTCGCCTTGGCGGCGGCCAAGGCCGTGGGGGGGTGGGGCGGTGCGCTGGTCAGCCTGTGCGCGTTCATCGGTGCGGCCGGCTCGCTCGGTGGCTGGATCCTGCTGACCGCACAGAGCGCGAAGGCCGCATCGGATGATGGCCTGTTCCCGAGCATCTTCAGCAAAACCAACAAGGATGACGTGCCGGTCAAGGGCGTGCTGATCGTGGCGGTGCTGATGACGCTGGCCGTGCTGGTCACTTCCACCTCGGAAACGGCATCCGCGCAGTTCGATGTGATCACCTCGGCCGCGGTGGTGCTGACCCTGCTGCCCTACATCTATTCCTGCGTGGCCTGCTACTTCGTGGTCGAACGCTCGCACACCCTGGTGCATACCGGCGCGTTCTGGACCTTGACCAGCCTCACCGTCGTGTACTGCCTGTGGGCGATCTATGGCTCGTCGGGAACGATCGTGCAGTACGCCTTCCTGTTCGTCCTGTTCATCACCGTGTTCTATCCCTTCTTCAGCGAGGAGCGCCGCCAGCAGCGGCAGCGTGCCCGCGAGGCGGCGGCGATTTCTGCCGGCGCGCAGCATTCCTGATTCGGACAAGGAGAAACAACGTGTATTTCAAGTCATTGGACTATCCGGTCATAGTCATCGACGGTGATTACGACTCACCACGCATCGGCGGCATCCTGATCCGCGCTCTGGTGGAAGAGCTGCGCAGCAACGACCAGCGCGTGCTGTGCGGGTTGAACCTGGATGATGCCCGTGCAGGAGCACGCACCTATGTTGCGGCGTCAGCCGTGCTGATATCGATCGATGGAAGCGAGGAAGTCGATGGCGAGTTCCAGCGCCTGACCGCGTTCCTGCGCGAGCAGAGCGCGCGCCGCGCGAACCTGCCGGTCTTCCTGTATGGCGAGCGCCGCACCATCGAGAAGGTACCGAGCAAGCTGCTCAAGTACATCCACGGCTTCATCTTCCTGTTCGAGGACACCAAGAACTTCATCTCCCGGCAGGTGATGCGGGCCGCTGAAGACTACATGCAGCACCTGCTGCCGCCGTTCTTCAAGGCACTGATCCATCATGCCGCCGAGTCGAACTACTCCTGGCATACGCCCGGCCATGCCGGTGGCGTGGCCTTCACCAAATCACCGGTTGGCCGCGCATTCCACCAGTTCTATGGCGAGAACACGCTGCGCAGTGATCTGTCGATCTCGGTGCCGGAGCTGGGGTCGCTGCTGGACCACACCGGGCCGATCAAGGAGGCCGAGAACGAAGCGGCCCGCAACTTCGGCGCCGACCATACGTTCTTCGTGACCAATGGCACCTCCACGGCCAACAAGATCGTCTGGCACGGCACGGTGGCGCGCGGCGATGTGGTGTTCGTCGACCGCAACTGCCACAAGTCGCTCCTGCATGCGCTGATCATGACGGGCGCGGTACCCGTGTACTTCACGCCCAGCCGCAACGCGCACGGCATCATCGGCCCGATCAGCCTGGACCAGTTCACTCCGGAATCGCTGCAGCAGCGCATCGCCGCGAACCCGCTGGCGAGCAAGGCATACACGGCGGGCTCCAAGCCGCGTATCGCCGTGGTCACCAACTCCACCTACGATGGCCTGTGCTACAACGCCGAGAAGATCGCCGACGAGATCGGCAGTGCGGTGGACTTTCTGCACTTCGATGAGGCCTGGTATGCCTACGCCGCATTCCATCCCTTCTACGAGAACCACTACGGCATGGCCAAGGGCAAGCCGCGCGAGCAGGATGCGATCATCTTCACCACGCACTCCACCCATAAGCTGCTTGCCGCGTTCTCGCAGGCCTCGATGATCCATGTGCGCAACTCGGCACAGCGCAATCTGGATGCGGAGCGTTTCAACGAATCATTCATGATGCACACCTCCACCAGCCCGCATTACGGCGTGATCGCTGCCTGTGATGTCGCGTCGAAGATGATGGAGGGCGAGGCCGGTCGCTCGCTGGTGCAGGAGATGCACGACGAGGCGATCGCATTCCGGCGCGCCATGCTGCATGTGCGCGACGATCTCGGCCGTGATGATTGGTGGTTCAGCGTATGGCAGCCGACCAAGGTCGAGCGCAGCCTTGACAAGGGCGACACGCCGGCGCCGATGGTGGCCAAGCGGGAGGAGTGGTACCTGCAGCCGGATGGGCACTGGCATGGTTTCGAGAATCTGGTGGACGACTATGTGCTGATCGATCCCATCAAGGTGACCCTGCTGACCCCCGGCCTGTCGATGGATGGTGGAATGGGCCGGCTGGGCATTCCAGCGGCGGTGCTGAGCAAGTTCCTGTGGGGTCGTGGCATCACTGTGGAGAAGACCAACCTCTACTCGGTGCTGTTCCTGTTCTCGATGGGGATCACCAAGGGCAAGTGGAGCACGCTGGTCACCGAGCTGATGGCGTTCAAGGAGCTGTATGACCGCAACGCCCCCCTGAGCCAGGCGCTGCCGACGCTGGCGGCGGACTATCCCGTTGCCTACGCCGGCTGGGGACTGCGCGACCTCTGCGATGCGCTGCACGCCTTCAACCAGGAGTTCGCAGTGGCCCGGGTGATGCGCGAGATGTACGTGGACCTGCCGACGCCGGTGATGATCCCGGCCGATGCCTACAACCATCTGGTGAAGGGGGAAATCGAACGGGTGGACATCGAACAGCTCAGTGGCCGCATCGCGGCGACCATGCTGGTGCCGTACCCGCCCGGCATTCCCACCATCATGCCGGGCGAGCGCTTCGGTGCCAGCGATGAGCCCATCATCGAGTCGCTGCGCATCGCACGCGAGCAGAATGCGCGCTTCCCGGGCTTCGAGTCGGACGTGCACGGACTGATCATCGAGCACGACGGCGAGACCGTTTCGTACAAGGTGGAAGTGCTGAAGGCCTGAGCCGTTCCCTGGTCCTCCGCACGCAACGCGGTGCGGAGGACTGCCGGGCGGCGAACCCGGTGCACGGGCACGCCGATTCCGCTGCTGCGTCATGCTGTAGGAGATCGAAGCGTAAGCGTACAGCGCCTAGCGCAGGTAGTACTCCACGGGTACCACCAGTTCCTGCGGCGCCTTCATTTCGTCGGGAATGCGTGGCAGCGGCTGTGCGCGGCGGAAGGTCTGCAGCGCCGCGTCATCGAGCAGGGACTGGCCGCTGGACTGCTCCAGCCTTAGCGCCAGAAGGCGTCCGTCGCGGTCGATGCTGGCGCGGACCCAGCTGGTGCCCTGCTGGCGCCGCGATCTAGCGCTGGAGGGGTAGTAGCGGTATCGCTCCAGTCGTGCCATCAGCCGCGCTTCCCACTGGTCGCTGGCAGCGCCGGCCTGGACGTCCGCGGGTGGGGCGTCTGGAGCAGGCGGCGCGGCCGTGATCGATGCCGGTGCGGGACGGGCATCGGCCGCGGCCGCAGGTGGGGCGACCCGCGTGGGTTGCCGGCCGGCGCCGGCGATCTCGCTAGCGGCCAGTTCGCCTTCACGCGCGTGGGTCGGCGCGGGTGGCGGCGGCGATTTCCGTGGCTGCGCGGCGCGCGCCTGTTGCGCCTGGCTGGGCTGTTCGGCCTGGCGTTCCTCCACAGGCTGTGGCGGTGCAGCCGGCGCAAGCAGGCGCAGGCTGATGCGCACATCCTGCTCTGGCGGCGGCAGCGTAGGCGGGGCTGCCACCCAGTGCACGAGCAGCAGCAGCGGCAGCAGGTGGATACCGACGGTGATCGCCATTGCCTGCCAGTGTTGCCTGCGTTCACTCATCTGCGATCACCCACAGCAGGTCGGCGTCGCTGGCGTCGATGGCTTCTTCCGCCGATGCCAGAGCGACCACCAGCGCAGGCGTGGATGCGGGCAGATAGCCCGGTACGCCGGTGCCGCGCAGCACATGCCAGCGGCCGGCAACCAGCAGCGCGGGTGTCTGTGCGGCCGCCAGTACCTGCGCCATACGCGAATCGCGGGCCTGCTGAACGGCCAGCATGCCTTCCAGCAGCGGTGCGGCGTCGGCGTGCTGGGCCAGCACTACGTTCGACAGGCGGTGGCGTGCGCCAGGCACCGGGAAGCGCGCCGGTGCCGACGAAGCGAGCAGCGCGTCGACCTCCGCACGCGAGAGGTTGCCACCGTGCAGGGCGATGCCTGCAGCGGCGGCATCCTGCACCAGTCCGCCATAGGCCGACCACGGCCAACGGGGGTCCCAGCCCAGCAGTTCCTGCAGGTGTTGCCCGTCGGCACGGTTGCCCTTGTCCAGCCAGCGCTGCACGCGCTGCAGGCGGGGCTGGCGTTCACTGCCGATCATCTCCAGGACCAGCGCACCCTGTGGTCGCTGCTGGTGCAGGGCCTGCAACAGCCAGCGTTCGGCGGCATGGTCGGCGGCGACGTCATGGCGTTCCCCCAGCAACAGGTGCCGGGCGGCGGCGACGCGCTGCACGAACGCCGCTTCCTGCAACGGCCGGCCGCTGGCCAGGTCGATCACCGTGCCGGGCATCGACTGGGCCTGCCCGGTCGCCAGCACGGCAAGCAGGCACAGCGGCAACCAGCGTCGGCTAGAACGCCACGTTGACGCCCATCGAGACGGTGCGGCCGCGGCCGTTGCCGCGGTCCAGGATCGGGCTGAAGATGCTGTCGATCGAGGCATTGTTGTCATAGGCTTTGTTTTGCAGGTTTTCGATGTTCAGCCATACGGTGGTGCTGGCCTGTGGCTTGAAGCTGGCGTAGAAGTCCAGCAGCACACCCGTGCCGCGGGTCTTGCGGGTCTGGAAGAAGTCGTAGCCTTCCTCAGTGGGGCCGGAGTATTCGGCGCGCACGCCGGCCTGCACGCGCTGCTGCCACCAGCGACCGCCGACGTCCAGCGTCCAGTAGCGGTCGGGAAGCGCGGTGATGTCTTCCAGGTTGACGAACTCGATGGTGGGCGCGCTGGTGTGTGATCGTGTCCAGCTCAGCGTCGCGTGATAGTGCTCGCTGGCGTAGTGGGCCTCCAGCTCGATGCCACGCATGCGCACCACGCCCGGGTCGTTCATCCAGCGGGTGGTGACGCTGAAGTCGTCCACATCCAGCGCATCGGTCCAGGCCGAAAGCTGCGGGTCGCTGTCGATCGGTACCACGACGGGCTCGATTTCCGGTGGATGCACGATCAGCAGGTACTGCGGCTTGATGTAGTCGCGGATGCGGTTGTCGAAGCGGGTTACCCGCAACTGGGCCAGGTCGCCGTCGCGCAGCAGCGAGTCGGTGCTGAGATTGGCGCCGAACTGCAGGTTGCGCGAGCGTTCGCGACGCAGGAATGGATTGGCGCCTACGCCATCGGCATCGCTCATGCCTTCCAGCGGAATCTTCTCGAAGAACATCTCCTGCACGCGTGGCGGCCGCGATGTTCGCGAGGCCTCGGCGTACAGCTGCAGCCAGTCGGTTGCCTGCAACGAAACCGAGAGGCTGGGACTGAGTGCATGTTGGCGGCGGCGGATGTCGATGCCCCCGCCGTTGATCCGGGTGCACTGGCCCGGCACATCCGAACAGGCCGGGATGTGCCCGCGGATGCCGTAGCGATCCTGGCGCAGCCCGGTGGTCAGTGCGTAGATGCCGTACTGCAGTTCGAGCGTACTGAACACGCTGTCCAGCTGGCTGCGCCCCTGCGGGTTGGCGCCGCGCAGGGTGGGCGTATCAGCAACGAAAATGTCCGACTGGTGCTTGAGGCCTGTGTTCCAGCGTGCCTGCAGCGAGCCGATCTCGAAGCGGCTGGTGTTGTCGATGTTCCAGCTGCTCAGGCTGCTGTGGGTACGCCGGCCGATGTAGCTGGACACTTCCACCGGCGGATAGAACAGCCGCGTCTTGTTGGCGGCGAAGCTGGCGCGCAGGTCGATCCAGGGTGTGTAGGGCGTGTAGTGATAGCTGGCGCGCTGGTTGCGTGCCGAAATCTGCCACGGGTAGTTGTGATAGAAGTCGTTCTCGTAGCGCATGTGGCTCAGGTCCAGCCGGTGCAGCTCACTGGGTTGCAGGCGGGCCTTGAGCAGCCAGCTTCTGGGGTGCTGGCTGCCCGGGTCGGCGCTGTTCTTCTGCCCGTTGGCGGTCGCGTACTCGCTGCTGCGGCTGCTGCTGGCCGCCGCAAGCAGGCCGAACTGGCGGTCACCGCCTTCCTCGCTGTGGCGCCACGCGCCGGCGAAGGTGCGGCCACTGCCATAGCCGTTGTCGCCGTGCCGGTAGCCGGCGCGCAGGCCCCAGTCGCGGCTCTCACCCAGCAGGTCATCGATATCCAGCGTGCGGAAGTTGGCGGTACCGGCCAGGGTGCCAGCGCCATCGCCGCCAGCGACGGCACCGCGCTGCACATCCACCCCGGCCAGCAGGAATGGGTCGACATAGGCGAACGGGCCGCCGGAGCCGTGCCCGGCGTTGTTGCGGAAGGTCTGGGTGACACCGTCGATCATCGTGTTGACGCGGCCGGCGCCGGTCATGCCACGGATGTTGACCTGGAGGCCGGGCTGGCTGCGCGAGTGGAAGCTGTGCGTGCCGGGCATCGAGCGCAGCAGGCTGTTGCCCTCCTGGCGTTCGGCCATCGCCACGCGTTCACTGCCAACGGCTGGCGCGAAGCCATCGCGGGTGGCGGGGACGTACTGGCTGGCGCCGGTGCCGGGCGCATGGCCCTGTGCAGGAGTGCCCTGCACGCGCAACGGACCGGTGCGGCGGCTGCCATCGCTGGACTCGGCAGGCGCCGGCTCGAGGGTGGCACGCCGTGCATCGATGAAGCGGGGCCGCAGGCCGGTGCCGGCCAACAATTGTGACAGCGCCTGCCTGTCGTCGAAGTTGCCGCGCAGGGCGGGCGCCATCTGGCGCTGGGGCAGCGCGCCACCGATTACCAGATCGATGCCGGTGAGCCGGCTGTAGGCATCCAGTGCGCCGGCCAGCGGCTGTGCAGGCAGGTCGTAGTGGCGGGTTGCGGTCTGTGCCTGGGCATGGCCGGACAGGAATGGAACCGGGCTGGCGCAGGCCAGCGACAAGGCCAGGACAAGGGGGCGGTGGGACAGCATCGAGGTCTCCAGGGAGTGACGCAGAGCGTCGTCAGCCTGGGAAGACGCACGGGCAGGGACGATGTCAGGGTGCATGGCCGGTGCCGTGCGTTGATGACAGCCACAGCTGCAGTCCGGGACCGATGCGCAGCACGCGGACCTGCAGTTGCCGGGCGAGCTGGTCGCGGGTGCCGGTGGCGCCGGTGGCATTGCCCAGCACGGTGACCCGCTGCTGGCGCAGGCGCGCGCCCATGATCCAGGTGTGCCCACCGTCCCAGCGGTCCAGCCCCCGGGCGACATCCTCCAATGGGGCCGATACCCACTGCAGGCGCCGCTCGCGCCAGGCGAGCACGCCTGCCGGTGCGGCCGACGGGGTGCCGGGTGTCTGGCCATCGAAGCGCAGTTGTTCGCCCTGGCTTGCCTCTCCGCTGCCGCTGCCGCTGTCCACCCGCACCTGGTGTTCGGTGACGGTCACCACGCTGCTGCCGTTCTGCACGGCGACATCGAATGCGGTGCCCAGCGCGGTGACCCTGCCATGCGGCGTGCGCACCTGGAACGGCCGGTCGGCATCGGCGGCAACCTGGAACCAGGCCTGTCCCTTCTTGAGCTGCAGCTGCCGGCGCTGCCCGTCGATGCGGACGCGCACCTCGCTGCCCGGAGAAAGCACGACGCGCGAACCGTCCTGCAAGGGTGTCTCGCGGATCTCGCCGACGGTGGTGCGCAGCACCAGTTCTGGCGGCGGTGCGTCCTGGCGGAGCGACAGGCCCAGCACGCACAGCAGCAGGGCGCCGATGCCCGCCTCGCGCAGGGCGCGCCGGCGGTGACGCTGCTGCTGGCGTTGCAGGCTGGGCAGGCCGGCACCGGCCTGCCACAGCTGCTGCAGGTGCAGGTACTGTGCTGCATGGCGCGGGTCTGCCTGATACCAGTGGGCGAACGCGCGCTCGTCGCGCGTACCGTCATGGCCGTCGAGCCACCAGCGTGCGGCTTCGCGTGCGATCGTGTCCTGGCTCATGGGCCGGGTACCTGTTGCAGCGCGACCAGCGCGCGCAGCAGGTGTCCATGCACGGTCTGCCGGCTGATGCCGAGCTGGCGACCGATTTCGGCCAAGGCCATCTGTTCGACCCGGGCCAGCAGGAACACCTGCCGCGAGCGGGGCGGCAGGGCGGCGATGATCGCGTCAAGGTGACGCAGTTGTTCGAGATCGAGCAGGCGTTGTTCCGGCAGGGGCGCCGGATCGGCGAGGGTGGTCAGAGAGGCTTCGTCCAGCGGGTCTTCCCGGCGGCGCTGGCGTTGCCGGTAATGGTCGGCGATCAGGTTGTGGGCGACGCGGTACAGGTAGGCGCGGCCATTGCTGAGCAGGCCACTGGCGGCGACCTTGACGACACGCAGCCAGGTCTCCTGGACGACGTCATCGGCATCGCTGCGTTGCGGAAGTTTGCGGCGGACGTGGGCGTGCAGCGGCCGGTAATGGGCGGCGCACAGATGCGCGACATCCGTCGGTTCGACAGGCGTGGACACGGGGCGGGCTACAACTGGGAAAGGGAACAGCCCGCGGCGGCAAGGGCAGCGCCTGCACCTTACAGTAAAAGAGAATCATTTGCATCCATGGTGACGGTGCATCGAAGGCGAGCGGGCCGGCAGCGCGCTCTGCGTCAGAGGTCGCGGTACTGGATCTGTGCAGCGAGCACACGCAGGCCTTCGGCATTGCTGGACAGGATGCGTTCCTCGCCAATGCCCTTCTGGCGTTGCAGCTGGAATCCCGCTGCGTTGGGCAGGTGCGCGGCGATGGTCTCCAGGCGTTGCAGCGCATCGGCCCCTTGGCAGTCGAAATGACCCCAGTAGGCGCCGTGACGGTGGACCAGCAGGCGGTAGTTCATCGTGCGTTCTCCGGTAGTTCCTGCAGCCAGTGGTTGAACATCGCAGTCGCGGCTGCGGCCAGCGGGGCGCCATAGCGGCGTGCCTGCGCGCGAAGATCGTTCGGGTCGATGCCCGCCTGGGCCAGCTCGAGCGCGTGGCCGATCAGCCAGCGTTCGAACTGCCGCGCGTCCAGTTCCGGGTGGCACTGCAGGGCCAGTGCATGCTTCCCGATGGAAAAGGCCTGGTGGCGGCAGGCGGGTGTGCTGGCAAGACGGTGCGCACCGTCCGGGAGTTCGAAGGCTTCGCCATGCCAATGCAGCACAGGAATGCCCTGCAATGCCAGCAGGGGAGAACGCTGGCCCTCGTCGGTCAGCAGCAGTGGCGCGAATCCGATTTCCTTGCCTCCGCTGGGCGCCACCTCCGCCCCCAGCGCACGTGCCATCAGCTGCGCACCCAGGCAGATGCCGAGGGTCGGCCGCTGCAGGTGCAGGCGCCGTTGCAGCAGCGCGATGCTGTCAGCCAGGAAGGGGTAGAGCAGGCCATCGTTGACGCTGACCGGGCCTCCCAGTACGACCAGCAGATCAGCCGCTTCGGCCGCGTCAAGCGCATCGATGCCGGCCTGCAGCACGTGCAGCTGCCAGCCCTGGGCCAACAGCAGCGGCTGCAGCGTGCCGAGGTCTTCGAAGGCGATGTGTTGCAGGACGACTGCGTGCTTCATGCGGCCCCTCCACTGGTGGGCCAGTAGGCGCTGTCCGGTGTCGCGCGTGCTCCGAAGATGGCCTGGCCGACGCGGACCACGGTGGCGCCCTCCTCGATGGCGACCTCGAAGTCGCCGGACATGCCCATCGACAGCTGCGACAGGTCGATGCCGGTCGGCGCGCTGCGCTGCAGCTGGTCGCGCAGCGTGCGCAGGCGGACGAAGCAGGCGCGTACGCGTTCCACCTCCGGAGTGAAGATGGCCAGGGTCATCAATCCGCGTACGCGCAGGCGGTCGAACATGGGCAGCTGCTGCACGAAAGCCTCGACGGCGCCGGGCTCCAGGCCGTACTTGCTGGGTTCGGCGGAGGTGTTGACCTGCACGAACACGTCCAGAGTGCGGTCCTCCAGCAGCAGGCGCTGCTGCAGCGCTTCGGCCACGCGCAGGCTGTCCAGCGCCTGGAATTCACTGGCGAAGCGCGCCACATGGCGGGCCTTGTTGGTCTGCAGGTGGCCGATCACAGACCAGTGCACGCCAAGGTCGGCCATCGACTCGGCCTTGCGCTGTGCCTCCTGCACCTTGTTCTCACCCAGCTCATGGCAGCCGGCAGCCACGGCCATGCGGATGCGCGCCTCATCCACGGTCTTGCTGACCGGCAGCAGGCGCACGCTCTGCGGGTCGCGGCCCGCGCGGGCACAGGCCCGCGCGATGCGCTGGCGCACCGTGAGCAGGTTGCGGGCGATCTGTTCGACGGACTGGGCGACAGGCCAGTCGGCGGCGGCAAGGGGCATGCGTGCACCTCCAATGCAGGGTGGCCAGGGTGGGATACACTGGCACAGGACAAGATTTATTTTGGCATAGGACAAAATGAAAATCACCGGGCACAGTGCCGAATCGATCTTCGACAGCATCCGCGAGGGCATCGGCGACGGGCGGCTGACCGCGGGCAGCGTGCTGCCGCCGGTACGCGAACTGGCCGAGCGGCTGGGCGTCAACCGCAACACGGTGGCGGCCGCGTACAAGCGGCTGGACGCGGCGGGCCTGGCCAGTACGGGGGGGCGGCGCGGTACCACGGTGCGTGGCGTGCCGGCCCCCGTCGCGCGCGAAGGCAGTCCGCCGGGGCTGGCGCTGCACGATCTGGCAGGTGGCAATCCGGACCCACGGCTGTTGCCGAGCCTGCGCCTGGCACCGGCGCCACCTCGGCTGTATGGCGTGGGTACGGTCGACCCGCGCATGCAGCGGCTGGCACGTGCGTCGCTGGATGCCGATTGTCCGCAGGGCTACGCCCTAGAGCTGAGCCACGGTGCGGTCGATGGCATCGAACGCCTGCTGGCTGCCTGGCTGCTGCCCGGCGACCGCATCGCTGTAGAGGATCCCTGCTTCCTTGGCAGCCTCAACGTGCTCAATGCCGCTGGCCACACGCCGCTGCCCGTGGCGGTGGACACGCATGGGATGCAGGTGGCGTCGCTGCGGCGGGCGCTGGAGGCTGGCGCACGCGCGGTACTGCTGACGCCGCGCGCACACAATCCTACCGGCGCCAGCCTGGATGCGAAGCGGGCGCGGGCACTGCGCCAGCTGCTGGCCGGCTACCCGCAGGTGGCGGTGCTGATCGACGATCATTACGCGTTGCTCTCGCAGCAGGCCTACCACTCGGTGCTGCCCGTCGATGGCCGGCGCTGGGCACTGCTGCGCTCGCTGTCCAAGCCGTTGGGCCCGGATCTGCGCCTGGCGTGGCTGGCCTGCGATGAGGAAACCGTGGTACGGCTGCGCCTGCGGCTGGCAGCGGGAACCGGCTGGGTCAGCCACCTGCTGCAGGACGCGGCGGTCTCGGTGCTGGAATCAGCCACGCAGCGGGCGAAGATCGCTTC
Organism: Stenotrophomonas maltophilia; assembly: GCF_025642255.1. Classification (NCBI taxonomy): domain Bacteria; kingdom Pseudomonadati; phylum Pseudomonadota; class Gammaproteobacteria; order Lysobacterales; family Lysobacteraceae; genus Stenotrophomonas; species Stenotrophomonas maltophilia. Next base: position 2,436,835 of record NZ_CP106759.1, on the reverse strand, counting down.
GGCCGGCGTGCGTTACCAGCAGCGGTTGCAGTCGCTGCAGATGCTGCTGCAGGCGCGGGGCGTGCAGCAGGCCGTGCCGATGGAGGGGTTGAACCTGTGGTTGCCTCTGCCGGATGACAGCCGCCCGCAGGTACTGGCGCTGGCCGCCCGCGGCTGGCATGTGCGTGCCGGCGAAGTGTTCGCGGTTTCCGCCCCCGGTCATGGCCTGCGCATCACCTGTGCGGCGCTGGGAACACCGCAGCAGCGACAGCTGGCCGATGACCTGGCGGCCGTGCTGGGATGATGAACCCGCGTCCTTCAGGGCGCGGCACTGACGCCGGGGCGCACGTAGTAGGACTGCCCGCTGTCATCCACGAACATCAACTCCGGCTTGCCCTGCCAGGAGGTGAGCATCGCGCCGGTGTTGTTCTGGTGTTTGACCATCAGGCTGGCGCCGCGGTCGGGGTTGGCGACCACCTTGAACACTTCGGTGGTGCCGGCTGCATCGTCAAGCGTCAGCAGGGCTTCGCCACCGTGGTCGGTCGTGCCGTAGCCGCCGCGTTCGGAGCCGTCCGGACCCAGCAGAACCAGGCCGGACAGGGCGCTGGCACGTGTTCCCTGCACCTGGCCGCGACTGCGCGGGTCGGGCACCGGGGCGCCCAGGATCACCCGCGCCTGACCGGCGCCATCGTGGATGACCAGGCCCCGGGCTTCGATCACCCGCTGCGGCGATTGGCTGCGATGCAGGCTCCAGGCAGTCCAGCCGGAAACGAGCAGGGCGAGGGTGGAGACCAGCAGCGTGGTCAGCGTGAGTGCACGGGGCATCGGATCGTCCTTCCTTGGATGTGCCGACGATAACGGAAGCGGGCCGCTCATGACCAGTTCGCTGTGTGACGCGGTGTGTCCTCAGTGGAAGTCGCGGCTTCGGCTGCGCAGGCCCTGCAGCAGTTCATCCAGGCAGTGCATGCGTTGCACGATCACATGCTGCACGCCATCGACACGCTCCAGTCGGCCGTCGATCTGCATCAGCTGGGTATCGACCAGTACACGGTGCTGCCGGTCGGCCAGGTGCCGCCAGACCACGGCATTGACCATGCCGGTTTCATCTTCCAGGGTAAGGAAGGTGACGCCGCTGGCGGTCTGGGGACGCTGGCGCATGCGTACCAGCCCGGCGATGCGTACGCGGCGGCCATGGCCGTGGCCGGCCAGTTGTGCGGCGTCGAGGCAGCCGCGGCTGCGCAGCTGCGTGCGCAGGAATGACATGGGATGGCGACCCAGGGTAGTGCCGATGCTGCGGTAGTCGGCCTGCATGTCTTCCCACGCACTGGGCAACGGCAATGGCACGCGTGCTTCAGCGGTGGTGCGGGCCTGATCGAACAGCGGCAGGCGGTTTTCCACGCCGGAGACATCCCAGCGCGCACGATGACGATGCCCGCTGAGGCCGCGCAGCGCGCCGGCATCGGCCAGCAGGCCCTGATGGCGCCGGTCCAGGACGGTGCGCTGGCACAGATCGCCGACATCGTCGAATGGCCGTCGCGCGCGTTCGCGCATGATGGCCTGTGCCACCTGTTCGTTGCAGCCATCGACCAGGCGCAGGCCCAGCCGGATCGCCGCGGGACCCCTGCTGAAATCCAGCGTGCAGTCCCAGTCGCTGTGGCGCACGTCCACCGGCAGCACGATGATGCCGTGCCGGCGCGCATCCTGCAGCAGCTGGTCGGGGCTGTAGAACCCCAGTGGCTGGCTGTTGATCAGGCTGGCGGTGAACGCGGCCGGATGATGGCACTTCAGCCAGCAGCTGTTATAGGTCAGCAGGGCGAAGCTGGCGGCGTGGCTTTCCGGGAAGCCGTAATCGCCGAAGCCCTTGATCTGCTCGAACAGGTGCTCGCCGTATTCGCGACTGAAGCCGTTCTCCAGCATGCCGGCCAACAGCTTCTCGCGATGCGGCTCCAGCCCGCCGCGGCGCTTCCAGGCCGCCATCGAACGGCGCAGGGCATCGGCCTCGCCCGGGGTATAACCGGCCGCATCCACCGCCAGCTGCATCACCTGTTCCTGGAACAATGGCACGCCCAGCGTACGTGCGAACACGCGTTCCAGCCGCGGTGGGTAGAGCGGATTGTGTGGATCGTTCAGTGCATCAGGGCCGTGCTCGCGCAGGATCCGCCGCCGCTCCAGATAGGGATGCACCATGTCGCCCTGGATCGGACCGGGCCGCACGATCGCGACTTCGATCACCAGGTCATAGAACGTGCGCGGCTGCATGCGCGGCAGCATCGCCATCTGCGCGCGCGATTCGATCTGGAACACGCCGATGGTGTCGGCGGCGCAGATCATGTCGAAGGTCTTCGCATCCTTGGGCGGGATCGCATCCATGCGTCCTTCGTGCAGGCCATGCTGCTTCAGCATTGCCAGGCATTTGCGGATGGCGGTGAGCATGCCCAGCGCCAAGCAATCAACCTTCATCAGGCCTGTGGCATCCAGATCGTCCTTGTCCCACTGGATGACGGTGCGGTCGGCCATCGCTGCGTTCTCCACCGGCACCAGCGTCGACAGCGGGTGTTCGGAAATCACGAAACCGCCCGGATGCTGCGACAGGTGGCGCGGGAAGTCGATCAGCTCGGCGGTCAATGACAGCAGTCGCCGCATCAGCGGCGTCTCCGGGTCGAAGCCGCGCTCGCGCAGGGTTTCCGGTAGCGGAATGTTGCCACCCCAATGGTCCATCGCCGCGCCCAGTTCATTGACCTGGTCCATCGGCAGTCCCAGCGCGCGGGCGACATCACGGATCGCACTGCGGCCGCGATAGCTGATCGCCACCGCCGTCAACGCGGCGCGTTCGCGGCCATAGCGCTTGAACACGTACTGCAGGACTTCCTCGCGCCGTTCATGCTCGAAATCGATATCGATATCCGGTGGTTCATTCCGCTCGGCGGAGATGAAGCGCTCGAACAGCAGATTGCTGCGCGCGGGGTCGATCTCGGTCACGCCCAGTACGAAGCACACCGTTGAATTGGCAGCCGAGCCGCGGCCCTGGCAGAGGATGTCCTGGCTGCGGGCGAAGCGCACGATGTCGTGCACGGTGAGGAAGTAGGAGGCATAGTTCTTCTTCCTGATCAATGCCAGCTCGTGCTCGATCTGCCTGCGCTGCGGCTCCTGGATGCCCTCCGGCCAGCGCCAGGGAATCTTTTCTTCCACCAGCTCACGCAACCAGCTGTCCGGGTCATGACCTTCCGGCACCAGTTCACGCGGGTAGGTGTACTTCAACTGGTCCAGGGTGAAGTGGCAGCGCTCGGCGATGCGCACGGTCTCGGCCAGCAGTGCAGGGGGATACAACCGGGCCAGCGCGGTGCGCGGGCGCAGATGGCGTTCGCCATTGGGGAACAGGCGCCAGCCGGCTTCGGCCACGCTGCAGCGGTGACGGATCGCGGTCAGCGTGTCCTGCAGTGCGCGGCGGCGGCGCACATGCATGTGCACATCGCCGCTGGCGACCAGCGGCAGGCCGTGGCGTTCGCCGAACGCCTGCAGCTGCTGCAGGCGGTGCGCGTCGTCGTGCTCATGGTGCAGTTCCACCGCCAGCCACAGGCGATCCTTGAAGGCTGCGCGCAGCAGTGGCAGATCGGTGGCGGCGGGCTGCCGGTCCAGCCACAGGCACAACAGGCCGTCGGGCAGGCCGGACAGGTCATCGCGCAGGCAGCGGTACTCGCCCTTGCCGGCCCGCCGCCGGCAGGTGGTGATCAACTGGCACAACCCGGCGTAGGCAGCCTGGTCGGTGCACAGCAGCGCCAGCTTCGGTCCCTCTTCGACCTGGAACTCGGCACCGACGATGAGCGCCACGCCCTGTGTCTTCGCTGCCTGCCAGGCGCGCACGATGCCAGCCAGCGAACACTCGTCAGTGATCGCCAGCGCGCGGTAGTCCTGGCCGCGGGCACGTGCGAACAGTTCCTCGGCGGTGGAGGCACCGCGCTGGAAGCTGAAGGCCGACAGGCAGTGCAGTTCGGCATAGCCGGGCAGTTCATCATGCATGGTGGTTCAGCCGAACCAGCCGTGCAGCATCCACGGTGCATGTGGATCATTGCGCTCGCGGAAGGCCCAGCCGCGCTGGCCGTGTGCGGTTTCCACCACGTAGTAGTCACGGCGCGCATCGGCGTGGTCCCACCAGCCTGATTCGATCCGCTCCGGCCCGGTGACGATGCGCAGCCGCGGGTCACGCAGCACCTGTGGTGTGTCCAGCAACCAGCCGGGGCGCAGCGGCCAGTACGCCGGTGGCCTGGCGGGTGCCTGGGTGCCACTGGCGCGTTCGGGGCGATGGTCGGCCTGCACGGCAAGGGGCTGCACGGCGTCATCGCCGAGCCGTGCACGCAGGCGCTCGCGCAGCTGGGTCCACGGCATCGCCTGTGCCGGGCGGGTGTCGAACAGATCGCGTGCGGCGGGCACGAAGGGCGGCAGCTGTTCGGCCTGTAGGCGCAGGGCCCGGCTGCCCGCCGGCAGCGGGAAAGCCTCCATGCGGTTACGGGCGATCTCGAACAGCAGCGCGGCATCGCGCTCGGGTGCGAGCAGGCCGATGGTCAGCACGCTGGCAGGCAGCAGGTCGTGTTCGAAATGCAGGTCGAAACGCTGCACGCCGCCATCGCGCGAGCACAGGAAGGCCGCCAGATCCAGCAGCAGGCGTCGCAGCGGAAACAGCAGGGCCTGGCTGGATTCGATCTCGTACTCGAATTCGATGCGTGCGTCGAAACGGTCTGGTGGCTGGTAGTAGCGCAGGGGGGCGGTGGGCTGGCCACGCAGCGCGTCCAGCTGCTGCAGCACGTCCGGCGCGAAGCGACGCGCCAGGCTTTCGCGCGGCAGGTCGAACACTGCCCCCAGCGTACGCAGCCCGGAGCGGCCAAGCACGGTCACCGCATCGGCCGGCAATCCGCTGCGCGGCAAGGGCAGCTGCGCCAACAGGGCTGGCAACTGTCCTGCATCGATACCGAGGCCATCATGCACGTTGGCCAGCACCCGTGCGGCATGGGGATTGGGCGCCGCGACCAGGCGGTGACGGAATCCAAGTTCATGCAGGCCATCACGCAGGCGCCGTTCGATTGCCAGCCAATCGCCGAACAGGGCACGGCTGGCACCGATCTCCAGGACCAGTGCGTGCGGAAAGTCGAGGCTGACCTGCGAACTGAAGCCGTACAGCCAGCTGGCCAGCAACTGGCGGGTGTGCAGCTCGGTGGCCGGATCGTAGTCATGCAGCTGCAGGTCCTGCACCAGTACCTGTGCGGCCGACAGCAGCATGCCCGGACGCAGGCCGGCTGCACGCGCAGCAGGGCTGACGGCGCGCAGCACGCGACGCTGCGCCGGCCCCTGCAGCAGCACCAGTGGCCGCTGCGGATCCGCTTGCAGGCGCAGCACGCAATCCAGCGCCAGCTGCGGCAACAACAGGCAGGCCCAGTCCATGCGGCCGCCTCAGTGGGCGATGGCCAGTGGCAGCGGCTGTGCCGGCGGCAATCCGCCACGGCACTTCAGGACCCGGACCTGGCCGTGGTCGAGCTGCAGGCGCAGGCTGGCCGGGGACGGGTTGCGGGCTGCACGCGCCTCGCGGAACACGAAGCCCAGGCACTGGCCACTGTCGGCGGCTACCTGCAGGCGGCGCAGGGCGCGGTCGTCGGCCTGCTGTGGCCAGCACAGCACTGCCGCGCAGGCCGCCGAGCGCAGGCATTGTTCGGTGGCCCACAGCGCCTGCTTCGGCCCGGCCTGGATGATCTGCAGCTGCGCCAGATCCAGCCCGGCCGCGGCCCAGGCCGGCGCATGCGGCCGGTAAGGCGGCGCGACCAGCACGATCGGCCGCTCGCGGCGGCTCAGCTTTGCCAATGCCGGCCAGACCAGCGCCAGTTCGCCTACACCCGGCGCGCCCTGCAGCACCTCGCACAGCCCGCTGGCCGGCCATCCCCCCCCGGGCAGGCGTGCATCCAGGGCGGGGTGGCCACTGGCCAGATGGTCGCTGGCCGGGCCGTGCCGCGCCGGACCGCGCCATAGCTGGCGACCGTCCAGGAGACGGTCGAGGGCAATGACCGCACCCATCAGCCCACCGTCCGGAAACGCGTGGGGGCTGGCTGAGAGCGACAATAGTTGTCGGAAACGGCTGGCATGGAGCGAGTATCGACAGGCCGGTATCAAGGGCTGAGACCGGACATGCTACTCGCCTCGTGAGTAGAATTACTAATGAATTCGGGAGCCGCGTTTCAGGTTGCTGAAGAGCGGGCGCGGTTCATCGATCAACGTGCCCCGCACTCACCGCCCCTGCGGATCCGGGCGGTGGTGCACGTACTCGACCACGGTGCCATCGGGATGGACTGCATTGAACGCCGCACCGGTCGGGACGATCTGCAGCGGGAAGATGATCTCGGCCCCGGCAGCGATCAGTTTGTCGTGATAGGGCCGGACATCGTCGACCAGCAGGGTGCCCGTGGTCGAGGTGAAGGGTGCCAGTGCGGTCTCGCTGCCTTCGATCAACAGGAAGGCACCGACCATGGCCAGGCGCAGTCCTGCATCGGGAAACGGAAACCCGGCATCGGCGACCACACCCTGCAGCTGCTCGTAGAACGCCACACTGCGCTCCAGTTCGCCGGGAGCGACGAATACGCGGATCAGCACGCGCGGGCTGCGTTGGCTGGAGGTGTCACAGCGGTCGCGCCAGAGATGGTCGAAGTCGCGATGTACGTTCATGGGCGTGATCCGTGGCCAGGGGCTTCCATTATCGGCAGCGCCGCGCACCCCACTGATGACCGCCGGTGATGGACTGATAACCGGCGTGCAGGGGCTGGCCTGTGCCTTAGGTCCTGTTGACAGGCATGAACGCCCTCGCACAATCTTCACAGGTTGGGCCACGTGCGTGGCCCGGGCAGGCAGGTTGTCACGCCGGGAGGAGGGTCCCGCGCGCAGACCGGTCCGCCCTCCGGCCTGAGGTGTTGCCCGGCAACGCCTGTACGGCATGAACGCTGCACCCTTCGGCGGCATTTTCCCTGGACCGATTGCCTTGGCAACGGAATTACGCCCGTCGATGAAAACGTTTACAAAGCCGCTTGCCCTGTCCCTCGCCGTGTCCGCCGCCGTCATCGCGCCGGCGTGGGCCGATCCCGCCGCGTTCACCGTGTTGACCCTGGAGCAGGCGCCGCCGGCCGAAGCGATGCCGGCCCTGGCCACCCAGCTTGGATCCCTGCAGGTGGATGCCGTGAGCGTGCGGCATGTGCAGCGCAGCATCGACCAGGTCGATCCGCTGCAGCTGCTGGCTGATGGCCTGGGCTACGAATACCGCTTCATCGCCGCCGGGAAGGACGATGGCCGGACCCAGCGCGGTCAGGCCGTGCTGACCCGGTTGCCGATCGCGGCGGAATCCGGCCCGGACCAGCCGGGGCTGAACTACCTGCGCCTGGATGACGGTCGCCACACCGTTGCGGTCTACACCGATGCCGGCGCGGGTGCCCCGCAGTTGCCGGCCCTGGTGTCGCGTTCGCGGCTGGGTGCGCCGGCGGTGCTGCTCGGCGCTGTTGCTGGCGATTCCGCCAAGGCTGCCGGTTTCGATCCGGCGCGGGTGGCCCCGGAAGCCGATGCCAGCTACTTCAGCGATGGCTTCCAGGCCGCCAGCAGTGCGCCGTTCAAGGTTGAGGGCAGCGCCCTGCGCGCGACCCTGCTGACCCTGGCCTATGCCGCCGACAAGGGGGGCGATGCGCCGTGGATGGACACCACCCTCAACGCCGACGCCCGCGCTGCGCTGCTGCTGAAGGCGATGACCGAGGATGAGAAATTCCAGATGCTGCACAGCTACTTCGGGCTGGGCAAGGACGGCGGCCCGCTGCCGGACGGCGCGGTCGGTTCGGCCGGTTTCGTGCCGGGCGTGCCGCGCCTGGGCATTCCCTCGCAGCAGTCGGCCGACGCAGGCGTCGGTGTGACCAACCCCGGCGGCATCCGGCCCGGCGACTTCGCCACCGCCATGCCCTCCGGCCCGTCCACCGCATCGAGCTGGAACCGCGAGGTGGCTTTCGCAGGCGGCGCGACGATGGGCCGCGAGGCCTGGCAGCAGCGTTTCAACATCCTGCTTTCCGGCAGCGTCAACCTGCAGCGCGATCCGCGCAACGGCCGCAACTTCGAGTACGCCGGCGAAGATCCGCTGCTGGCAGGCTCGATGGTCGGCGCGTTGATACAGGGCGTGCAGAGCCAGCACGTGATCTCCTCAATGAAGCACTTCGCGCTGAACGACATGGAGACCCGCCGCAACTTCCATGACGTACGCATCGGCGAACAGGCCATGCACGAGTCCGACCTGCTGGCCTTCGAGATCGCGCTGGAGACCGGCCGCCCGGGCGTGGCGATGTGCTCGTACAACAAGATCAACGGCACCTACGGCTGCGAGAACGGCTACCTGATGAACCAGGTGCTGAAGCAGGAATGGAAGTTCCCTGGTTTCGTGATGTCCGACTGGGGTGGCGTGCACAGTGGCTCAAAGGCGGCGCTGGCCGGCCTGGACCAGCAGTCGGCCGGTGAAGTGTTCGACGCGGCGGTGTTCTTCGACGAGCCGCTGCGCCTGGCCGTGCACGGCGGCGTGGTGCCGCAGGCGCGCCTGAACGACATGGTGGCGCGCATCCTGCGCACGATGTTCCTGCACGGCAACTTCGACAACCCGCCGCAGCACCAGAAGGTTGATGCCGAGGCCGGTTTTGCCGTGGCACAGCGCACGGTGGAAGAGGGCAGCGTGCTGCTGCGCAATGAAGGCAACCTGTTGCCGCTGGCCGACAGCGTGAAGCGCATCGTCATCATCGGCGGCCATGCCGACAAGGGCGTGATCGGTGGTGGCGGTTCGTCGATGGTGGGCGTGACCGCCAAGGGCACCAACGCGGTGCCGGGCGTGATGCCGACCACCTGGCCGGGCCCGGTGATGTTCCATCCGTCCTCGCCGCTGGAGGCGCTGCGTGCAGCGCGCCCGGACGCCACCATCGCGTATGTGGACGGCAACAATGCCGCGGCTGCAGCCAAGGCCGCCGCACAGGCGGATGTCGCCATCGTGTTCGCCACGCAGTGGGCCGCCGAATCGGTGGATCTGCCGGACATGCAGCTGCCGGACAATCAGGATGCGCTGATTTCGGCGGTGGCCAAGGCCAACCCGAAGACCGTGCTGGTGCTGGAAACCAACGGCCCGGTGCGCACGCCGTGGCTGGCGCAGGTGCCGGCGATGCTGCAGGCCTGGTATCCCGGCATCCGCGGTGGCGAGGGCATTGCCGCACTGCTGACCGGCCAGGCCAATCCGTCCGGCCGCCTGCCGGTGACCTGGGTGACGGACGAGTCGCAGCTGCCGCGCCCGCATATCGATGGCCTGGGCTTCAAGCCGGCCAAACCGTTCGGTGATGTGTTCGATTTCGATATCGAAGGCGCCAACGTCGGCTACAAGTGGATGGCCGCCAAGGGCCTGACTCCGACCTTCGCCTTCGGCCATGGCCTGTCCTACACCTCCTTTGCCTACGACAACCTGAAGGTGAGCGTGGAAGGTTCGCGCCTGGTCGCCAGCGTGGACATCCGCAACACCGGCAAGCGCGCCGGTGCCGACGTGGCCCAGCTGTACCTGAAGCTGCCGGCGGGCAGCAGCACGCCGATCCGGCTGATCGGCTACGACAAGGTGCAGCTGCAGCCGGGTGAGCAGCGCCGCATCCGTATCGAAGCCGAGCCGAAGACCCTGGCCCACTACGATGCGCAGGCCCGCCAGTGGAAGATTGAAGGTGGCACCTACCAGGTGCAGCTGTCGCGCAATGCCGCCGAACCGCTGCAGAGCGCGGACGTGCAGCTGGTGGAGCAGGTGCTGCGCTGACACCGCGTGGTACTCACGCTTGCAGACACGGCCCCGCAAGGGGCCGTGTCTGTTTGCGGGCTGCCGCTGCGCTCGCCGGGCATGGCCCGGCGCTACCCCATGACCCGCACGAGCGGTAGCGCCAGGCCATGCCCGGCGGCGCAACGATGGGCAGAGGAATGCGGTAGCACCGGGCCATGCCCGGCGGCGCAACGATGGGCCGAGGAATACGGTAGCGCCGGGCCATGCCCGGCGAGCGCAGCGGCAGCATAGGCACATGTGCCATCAGTCCTGCCCGCATCCGCCGCAGAATGCAAAGCCGTCACACCCTTCACAGGGCAGGGCAGGAGTAGGCTTGGAACTTTCCCGCCGGAAGGGGTTGTCCATGCGTGTGCGTGCCGTTGCAATAGCCATCGCCCTTTGCCTGTCCAGCAGCGTGCTGGCTGCCGATACTCCGCCGATGACCCCGGACATCAGCGGCAAGTCTTTCGTTGCCCCGGATGTGGGGCGCGACTACGACAAGCGCGTGGTGATGGTGCCGATGCGTGATGGCACCAGGCTGTATACGGTGATCGTGGTACCCAAGGGCGCCCGTAACGCGCCGATCCTGCTGACCCGCACGCCCTACGATGCTGCCGGCCGCGCCAACCGCAGTGACTCGCCGCGCATGCGCGACCTGCTGCCACAGGGCGACGAGGTGTTCGTCGACAGCGGTTACATCCGCGTATTCCAGGACATCCGTGGCAAGTACGGCTCCGAAGGCGATTACGTGATGACCCGGCCGCTGCGCGGGCCGTTGAACAACACCAAGGTGGATCACTCCACCGACGCCTGGGACACCATCGACTGGCTGGTGAAGCACGTGCCCGAGAGCAACGGCAAGGTCGGCATGCTGGGCTCGTCCTATGAAGGTTTCACCGTGGTGATGGCGTTGACCGATCCGCATCCGGCGTTGAAGGTGGCGGCACCACAGAGCCCGATGGTCGATGGCTGGATGGGCGACGACTGGCTCAACTACGGTGCCTTCCGCCAGGTCAACTTCAACTACTTCGCGATGCAGACCGAGAAGCGCGGCAAGGGCACGCCGCTGCCGAGCCTGGGCTATGACGACTACAGCACGTTCCTGCGCATCGGCTCGGCTGGCGACTACGCCCGTTTCACCGGCGTGGACCAGCTGACCTGGTGGAAGAAGCTGGTCGAGCACCCAGCGTATGACGCCTTCTGGCAGGGCCAGGCGCTGGATGCGGTGATGGCCAAGACGCCGTTGAAGGTGCCGACCCTGTGGTTGCAGGGCCTGTGGGATCAGGAGGACATGTGGGGTGCCAACCACGCCTACCAGGCGATGGAAGGGCGCGATAGCGGCAACGACCGCAACTATCTGGTGATGGGGCCATGGCGGCACAGCCAGGTGAACTACAGCGCCAGCGAACTGGGCGCGCTGAAGTTCGACGGCGATACCGCGCTGCAGTTCCGCCGCGATGTGCTCAAGCCGTTCTTCGACCAGTACCTGGTGGACGGCGCGCCGAAGGCGGACACACCGCCGGTGCTGATCTACAACACCGGTGAAAACCACTGGGATCGCCTGAAGGGCTGGCCGCGCAGCTGCGACCAGGGGTGCGCCGCCCGCAGCAAACCGCTTTATCTGCGTGCCGGCGGCAAGCTGGCGTTCCAGGCGCCGGCGGCGGGCGAGGGCGACTTCGAGGAATACGTGTCCGACCCGGCCAAGCCGGTGCCGTTCGTACCGCGCCCGGTGCGCTTCGGTGACCGCGACATGTGGACGACCTGGCTGGTCAAGGATCAGCGCTTCGTCGATGGCCGACCGGACGTGCTGACCTTCATCACCGAACCGCTGGCCGCGCCACTGCGCATCGGCGGCGCGCCGGTAGTGCACCTGCAGGCGTCCACCAGCGGCACCGACAGCGACTGGGTGGTGAAGCTGATCGATGTGTATCCGGACCAGGAGGCCTCGGCGCCGGAGATGGGCGGCTATGAGCTGCCGGTGTCACTGGCGATCTTCCGTGGCCGCTACCGCGAAAGCTTCAGCGATCCGAAGCCGCTGGCGGCGAACCAGGTGCTGCCCTACCGCTTCGACCTGCCCAACGCCAACCACACCTTCCAGAAGGGGCACCGGGTCATGGTGCAGGTGCAGTCGAGCCTGTTCCCGCTGTATGACCGCAACCCGCAGACCTATGTGCCGAACATCTACCTGGCCAAGCCGGGCGACTACCAGAAGGCCACGCAGCGGGTCTGGCACAGCGCGGCGCAGGCCAGCTACATCGATCTGCCGGTGTACTGAAACGGGGCGGGCAACGCCGGGCCTGGCCCGGCGCCACCTTCCATGGGCAACGCCGGGCCATGCCCGGTCGCGGTGGACCGGGCTTGCACCCGTCGTCAGGCATCCAGTGCCGGGTAGTCGATGTAGCCGTGTTCGCCACCGCCATACAAGGTGGCCGGGTCGAGCTCGGCCAACGGCGCACCGCTGCGCAGTCGCGCGACCAGATCCGGGTTGGCAATGAAGGGCCGACCAAACGCGATCATGTCGGCATAGCCGCTGGCAAGGGCCTGCCCGGCACGCTCAGCGTCGTATCCGTTGTTGGCGATCCAGGCGCCACGGAAGCGTGCGCGCAGCGCAGGGTAGTCGAACGGGATGTTGTCCCGATCGCCACCGGTTGCACCTTCGATGACATGGATGAAGGCCAGTCCGTCGATCGTGTCCAGGCGCTCCACTGCACGGTTGAACAGCGGCTGCGGGTTGCTGTCATGGGCATCATTGACCGGCGTGACCGGTGACAGGCGCACGCCGGTGCGGCCGGCGCCGATTGCTTCGGCGACCGCGCTGACCACCTCGAACAACAGACGCGTACGGTTCTCGATGCTTCCACCGTAGGCATCGTCCCGGTGGTTGCTGCCATCGCGCAGGAACTGGTCGATCAGGTAGCCGTTGGCTGCATGTACCTCGACGCCATCGAAGCCTGCGGCAATGGCATTGCGCGCGGCGCTGCGGTAATCCTCGATGAGTTGCGGGATCTCCTCCAGCGCCAATGCGCGCGGCGCGGAGACATCCTCGAATCCATTGGCGGTGAAGGTCTTGCCATTGGCGCGGAGGGCGCTGGGTGCCACCGGCACTTCGCCTTCCGGCAGCAGGCTGGTGTGGGAGATGCGACCCACATGCCACAGCTGCAGCACGATGCGGCCACCTTCGGCGTGTACCGCGTCGGTGATGGATTTCCACGCAGCGACCTGCTCGGCGCTGTAGATACCCGGCGTATCAAGGTAGCCCTGGCCCAGAGGGCTGATCTGGGTGGCTTCTGCAATGATCAGGCCGGCACTGGCACGTTGGCGGTAATAGGTGATCGCCAGCGGAGAAGGGACGCGGTCGTGCAGGGCGCGGTTGCGCGTCAGCGGTGCCATGGCGATGCGGTTCGCGGCAGCGATGTCACCCAGGTGAGTGGGCGTGAACAGCAGGGCGTCAGCGGGATTCATTGGAGTTTCCACAGCAGGGGAGGGTGAGGTCGAGCATACGGTCGAACGCGTTGCAGCGATGGGAAGGTTCGTTGCAGCGCCTGGAAGTGGCGCGGCCGTAACACGGCGGGGCGTACCGTGGGTCGCGGGTGGACGCGTGTCCACATCGATTCCCGATAGATGGAGAACACAGATGATCGACTATCAGCTCGGCGGCAAGACGGCGATCGTGACCGGTGGCGTTTCCGGCATCGGCCTGGCCGTGGCCGAACTGCTGGCAGCGTCCGGTGCTGCGGTGTCAGTGTGGGACCTGAAGCAGGACGCGGTGGACGCCACCGTGGAAGCGCTGGCCCGGTGTGGCAGCCGCACCATCGGCATCGCCCTGGACGTCACGGATGAGGCTGCCGTGGAGGCGGCGGTGCAGCGCACAGTGAAGGAGCTGGGCGGGGTGCACGTCGCGGTCAACAACGCCGGCATCAGCGGTCCGGCGGCGAGCAGCGGCGACTATCCCGTCGATGGCTGGAAGCGGGTGGTCGATGTGAATCTGACCAGTGTATTCCTGTGCCAGCGTGCGCAGATCCAGGCCATGCGCGCGGCCGGGAAGGGCGGGAGCATCATCAACATGGCCTCGATCCTGGGCCAGGTGGGCTATGCCGGTTCGACCGCGTACGTGGCAGCCAAGCATGGTGTGGTCGGCCTGACGCAGACTGCAGCGTGGGAGCATGCCGCCGATGGCATCCGTGTCAATGCGGTGGGGCCGGGCTTCATCGCCACGCCGCTGCTGGAGAAGATGGATCCGAAGGTGCGCGCCACGCTGGAAGACCGCCACGCGTTGAAGCGCCTGGGCAAGGCCGAGGAAGTGGCGGCGCTGGTGGCCTGGCTGGCCAGCGATGATGCCTCGTTCGCGACCGGCACCTATTACGCGATCGATGGCGGTTATCTGGCGCAGTGATGCGGTGACCGCAGGGACGGTGGTGCCGGGCATGGCCCGGCGCTACCGGGTGAACGGGCCGTGGTGCGGCCTTCACCGCGATCCGACGGCTGACGCGCAACGCTCCGGGAAACTCCCGGAGACGTCGATGGAACTCAACCAGGATGTATCGATCCTGCTGCGCGTGGCCGCCGCGATGCTGTTCGGTGGCGTGCTCGGTATCGAGCGCGAGATGGGCAAGCATGCGGCGGGCCTGCGCACGCACATGATGATTGCCGGCGCCGCAGCGCTCATCGTGGGCCTCGGCGATTCCGTGGCCGAGCATTTCCAGCAGGAGCGCTACCGCGACCTGCTGCAGGTCGACCCGGTGCGCCTGATCGAAGCGGTGGTGGCCTGCGTCGGCTTCGTTGCCGCAGGCACCATCCTGCGTGGCAGCCGCGAGGACCAGGTCAGCGGGCTGACCACGGCCAGTTCGCTGGTGATGGCCGCCGCCATCGGGATTGCGGTGGGCATCGGCAAGTACGTCATTGCCCTTGGTGTGAGCGTGCTGTGCCTGCTGGTGCTGGCGGTGATGCGACGGTTGGCGGACAGGCTCTAGCGGGGCAGCACGTTCGAGCTTCTGTCATGTGGCGCTTTATTGGTAATACCAATATGTCCGGTAACTCTATGGTCTAATAGGCTCTTCGTCGAAATGGCGGTTCAATCGGCTTCAAGTGGTCCGATGAATCTGATTATTGGTAATACCAATAATCGTGACCACGGCGTCCCATCGCATGCGGTGGGGAAACATTCCGCCCCCCGTCGAGAGCCTCCATGCAGCCCTGGCAACACCTGTACGACCCCGCCGGCAACCTGTGGTTGTCCAGCCTGATCGCGTTGCTGCCGATCGCGTTCTTCTTCGTTGCCCTGGCCGTGCTGCGCATGAAAGGCTGGCTGGCCGGCACGATCACCGTGGCCATCGCACTGGCCGTGGCCCTGCTGTTCTACCGCATGCCGCTGACCCAGGCGTTGGGAGCGGCCGGCTTTGGTTTCGTCTACGGGCTGTGGCCGATCGCCTGGATCATCATCGGCGCGGTGTTCCTGTACAAGGTCTCGGTCAAGACCGGGCAGTTCGACATCATCCGCGCTTCGATCCTGTCGGTGACCGAAGACCAGCGCCTGCAGATGCTGATGGTCGGCTTCGCCTTCGGTGCCTTCCTGGAAGGCGCGGCGGGGTTTGGCGCGCCGGTGGCGATCACCGCAGCGCTGCTGGTCGGGCTGGGCTTCAAGCCGCTGTATGCAGCGGGCCTGTGCCTGATCGTCAATACCGCGCCGGTGGCATTCGGTGCGATGGGCATTCCGATCATCGTGGCGGGACAGGTCACCGGGCTGGAGGCCTTCGAGATCGGCCAGATGGCCGGTCGCCAGCTGCCGTTCCTGACCATCATCGTGCTGTTCTGGATCATGGCGATCATGGATGGCTGGCGTGGCGTCAGGGAAACCTGGCCGGCGGTGCTGGTGGCCGGCGGGTCGTTCGCCATTGCCCAGTACCTGACCTCCAACTTCATCGGGCCGGAGCTGCCGGACATCACCGCGTCGCTGGCGTCGCTGGTGTGCCTGACCCTGTTCCTGCGCCGCTGGAAGCCGGTACGGATCTTCCGCTTCGATACCGAAACCAGCGCCGAGGCGGCCGCCCAGGCGCTGGAAGCGCCGCGCTACAGCGTTGGCCAGATCGCCAAGGCCTGGTCGCCGTTCCTGATCCTTACCGCGATGGTCACGCTGTGGAGCATCAAGCCGTTCAAGTCGCTGTTCGCGGCGGGTGGCCCGCTGGAAAGCTGGGTGCTGAAGATCCCGGTGCCGGGCCTGGACCAGATGGTGCAGAAGATGCCACCGATCGTGCCTGCGCCGTTGAGCTACGAGGCGGTCTATAAATTCGACGCGTTCTCGGCCACCGGCACGTCGATCATCCTCGCCGCAGTGATTGCCATCATCGCCCTGCGCATGCCGGCCAAGGCGGCGCTGCAGACCTTCGGCGAGACCGTGCGCGAGCTGCGCACACCGATCTACTCGATCGGCATGGTGCTGGCCTTCGCCTTCATCGCCAACTATTCGGGCCTGTCGGCCACGCTGGCGCTGGCGCTGGCCCACACCGGCAAGGCATTCACCTTCTTCTCGCCGTTCCTGGGCTGGCTGGGCGTGTTCCTGACCGGCTCGGACACGTCCTCCAACGCGCTGTTTTCGGCCTTGCAGGCCGCCACTGCGCAGCAGATCGGCGTGTCCGAGGTGCTGCTGGTGGCGGCCAACACCACCGGCGGCGTCACCGGCAAGATGATCTCGCCGCAGTCGATTGCCATCGCCTGCGCCGCGGTCGGCCTGGCCGGCAAGGAATCGGACCTGTTCCGCTTCACTGTCAAGCACAGTCTGATCTTCACCGTGATGGTCGGCCTGATCACCACCGCGCAGGCGTACTGGCTGACCTGGATGATTCCCTGAGCCATGCAGCCGACGACCTATCCGCGCAGCATGGGCCGCACCTGCCAGGCGCTTCGGGCCACAATGGCGCCATGAGCACGCAACGGATTTCAGACAAGGTGGCCGCGCAGCTGCGTGGTCTGGTGCAGGAGCGGCAGCTGCAGCCGGGTGACCGGCTTCCGGCCGAGCGCGCGCTGGCGGTGCAGCTGGGTGTCTCGCGCACGGCGCTGCGCGAGGCCATCGCGCAGTTGTCCAGCCAGGGCCTGCTGAGCGCACGCGTGGGCGGCGGCACCTACGTGGCGGAGCCGGCCACGCGCGCGCGGCAGGCGCTGGATGAACCCCTGGCTCCGTACCTGCCGTTGTTCCAGGGCGACCCGGAATACCGCTTCGACGTGCTGGAGATCCGTCACGCGCTGGAAGGAGCGACGGCCTGGCATGCAGCGCTGCGTGCCACCGATGAGGATCGGGCGCGCATCGCCCAGGCCTTCCAGACCATGATGGATGCGCATGGCAAGGATGATCCTTCAGGCGAGGCGGAGGCCGATGCGGCCTTCCACCTGTCCATCGCCGAAGCGTCGCACAACCTGGTGCTGCTGCAGGTGATGCGTGGCCTGTTCGATCTGCTGCAGACCAACATCTCGCAGAGCCGCGAGAAACTCTATACCTCGGCGAGGACCTTCTCGCCGTTGTCCGACCAGCACCGCGAGATGATGGATGCGGTGCTGGCCGGTGATCCGGAGCGCGCGCGCGCCGCCGCGCATGCCCACCTCGAGTTCGTGCACACCACGCTGCGCACGCTCGACGACAACGAAGCCCGGCGCGCGCGGGCCTCGCGCCTGCCTTCCCCACACGGTTGACCCCATGATCATCTCCGCCTCCACCGATTACCGCGCCGCAGCCAAACGCCGGCTGCCGCCGTTCCTGTTCCACTACATCGATGGCGGCGCCTATGCCGAGCACACGCTGAAGCGCAACGTTTCGGATCTGTCCGACATCGCACTGCGCCAGCGCATCCTGCGCAACATGTCCGACCTGAGCCTGGAGACCGAGCTGTTCGGCGAGACGCTTGCGATGCCGGTGGCACTGGCGCCGGTCGGCCTCACCGGCATGTATGCACGCCGCGGTGAAGTGCAGGCGGCGCGGGCAGCTGACAGCCGCGGCATTCCGTTCACCCTGTCCACCGTGTCGGTGTGCCCGATCGAGGAAGTGGCCCCGGCGATCCAGCGGTCGATGTGGTTCCAGCTGTACGTGCTGCGCGATCGCGGCTTCATGCGCAACGCCCTGGAGCGCGCCCAGGCGGCGGGCGTTACGACGCTGGTGTTCACCGTGGACATGCCGGTACCGGGTGCGCGCTATCGAGACGCGCACTCCGGCATGAGCGGTCCGAATGCTCCGCTGCGCCGCATCGGCCAGGCCATCACCCATCCGCGCTGGGCCTGGGACGTGGGTCTGTTCGGACGTCCGCACGATCTCGGCAACATCTCCACCTATCGCGGCAATCCCACCGGGCTGGAGGACTATATCGGCTGGCTGGGCAGCAACTTCGATCCATCCATTTCGTGGAAGGACCTGGAGTGGATCCGCGAGTTCTGGAAGGGACCGATGGTGATCAAGGGCATCCTCGACCCGGAAGACGCACGCGACGCGGTTGCATTCGGTGCCGACGGCATCGTGGTCTCCAATCACGGGGGGCGCCAGCTCGATGGTGTGCTGTCCACCGCACGCGCGCTGCCGGCCATCGCTGACGCGGTACAGGGCGACCTGAAGATCCTCGCCGATTCCGGCATCCGCACCGGACTGGACGTGGTGCGCATGCTGGCGCTGGGCGCTGACACCGTGCTGCTGGGGCGGGCCTTCGTCTATGCGCTCGCGGCGCAGGGTGAGGCCGGCGTGGCCAACCTGCTGGACCTGATCGCCAGGGAGATGCGCGTGGCAATGACGCTGACCGGCGCACACCGCATTACCGACATCGGCCGAGATTCACTGGTGCGGCTGCCATGACTGGCCACGGGGCCATGCTGTCGCAGCTGCGTGCTGCTGTCGGCAGCCGCCATGTGCTGACCCGCGACAAGGCGACCCGCCGCTTCCGCCGGGGCTATCGCTTCGGCGACGGCGCGGTGCTGGCCGTGGTGCGTCCGGGCACGTTGCTGGAATTGTGGCGTGTGCTGCAGGCGGCTGTGCAGGGAGGGGCAGCGATCATCCTGCAGGCCGCCAATACCGGCCTGACCGGCGGCTCGACCCCGGATGGCAATGATTATGGGCGCCCGGTCGTGCTGGTCAGCACCCTGCGCCTGACCGGCATCCAATTGTTGAACGAAGGCCGCCAGGTGGTGTGTCTGCCGGGCGCCACCCTGGACCGGCTGGAGCAGACGCTGGCGCCGCTGGGGCGCGAGCCGCATTCGGTGATCGGCTCGTCCTGCATCGGCGCCTCGGTGCTGGGCGGCATCTGCAACAACTCCGGCGGTGCGCTGGTGCGGCGTGGCCCCGCTTATACCGAGCTGGCGCTATATGCGCAGGTTGATGCGCAGGGCCGGTTGCAGCTGGTCAACCACCTGGGCATCGCGCTGGGCGATACGCCCGAGCAGATCCTGCAGCGCTTGCAGGCCGGTGACTACGATGCCGCCGATGTCAGCGACGGCGACGGCCGTTCCGCGTCCGACCCGCGCTACG
Organism: Stenotrophomonas maltophilia; assembly: GCF_025642255.1. Taxonomy (NCBI): domain Bacteria; kingdom Pseudomonadati; phylum Pseudomonadota; class Gammaproteobacteria; order Lysobacterales; family Lysobacteraceae; genus Stenotrophomonas; species Stenotrophomonas maltophilia. The sequence goes on along the minus strand of NZ_CP106759.1, from coordinate 2,417,531 downwards.
CCGACGAGGTGCGCAGGGTCGATGCCGATACACCGGCGCGCTTCAATGCCGATCCCGGTCGTCACTACGAAGCGGCGGGTTCAGCCGGCAAACTGGCGGTGTTCGCGGTGCGCCTGGATACGTTTGAGAAGGAGCCCGCCGAGGTCTTTTACATCGGCAGTAACCGTACCGGGAGTTTCACCGCCATCCGCCGCCAACTGCTGACCGGCTTCGATCGCCTGCCGATCGCCGGTGAGTACATCCACCGAGACGCCTACGATATCGGCGAGCGCTATGGAAAGGACACATTCCTGCTGATCGACCGGCTCGGGACCGCACGGGTGCCCGCGGCATTCGCACTGAAGAGCAGGGTTGACGGCTGGTTCGAGCGGCTGGGCCTGCGCGGCGTGACCGACCGGGTAATGCAGGTGCTGACCGGCCTGTTGCCCTCGCACCTGCCCCAGCGCATGGGCGAGTTCCGGCAGCGTTACGAGCATCATCTGCTGCTGAAGGTCTCCGCACAGGATGCAGCCGAGACCGAGGCCTGGTTGCAGCAATTCTTCGCCGAGCACGAAGGCGGCTATTTCCACTGCACGGCCGAAGAAGGGCGCAAGGCCTTCCTGCATCGTTTTGCCGTGGCCGGTGCTGCAGTGCGCTATCGCGAGGTGCATCGCCAACAGGTGCAGGACATCGTCGCGCTCGACATCGCATTGCGTCGCGACGACGCAGACTGGTTCGAGCAGCTGCCCGCCGCCATCGAAAGTCGCCTGCTGCACAAACTGTACTACGGCCACTTCCTTTGCCACGTGTTCCACCAGGACTACATTGCACGCAAGGGCGAAGATCCGATGGCGATCGAGCACGCGATGTGGGCACTGCTCGACCGGCGCGGGGCCGAGTATCCGGCCGAGCACAACGTTGGCCACCTGTACCCGGCCAAGCCGGCGCTGGCTGGGTTCTACCGACAGTTGGACCCGAGCAACACCTTCAACCCGGGCATCGGGCAGACTTCGAAGGCCAAGGGCTGGGGTGGCTGCGACTGCGGATGATGTAGAGCCGAGCCCGTGCTCGGCTGCACTTCCCGGCAGGCAGCAGTCGAGCATGGCTCGACTCTACCCGGGCAACGGTTACCATCGGAATTCCAGCCGCAGGAGCCGCCCATGCCCCCCATCGTTGTCCGCACGACCGTGTGTGCTGCACTGCTGGCCGCCCCGATCCTGGTGTTGGCGCAGGGCTCGATCCTGCCACAGCAGCGCGATGCCGCCGGCAATGTGATGGAGCCGCTGGGGCAGGTGCTGATCACCCGGGAGGCAGGCCCGGCAGGACTTTATGAGTGCACCCGGGACGGCAACTGGTGCGTACGCGTGCAACCGGTGGCCGAAGAGGGGAAGCGGCCCACCGTGCTGGAAGTGCTTGAGAAGGTGCCGGGCCAGGGCAAGCCGCACAGCTACCACGTCCGCATTGACGTGCCGCAGGAAAGCGAACTGAAGCTGTGGCCGTGGATCGTACGCCTGGCACCCGGTGTCGGCGCGGATGAGGACGTGATTGACCCGCAGCCGCGTGCCCGCCAGAACGTACTGGTAGGCGCCACGGTCACCTTCAGCATGATGTACTCCGGCGGTGGGGCAGACGCATCGACGCTGCAGCTGGCACGCGTGCGCCACCTGCAGGATGGCATCCAGGTGGACGATGATGTGCTGACCGTGCCGTGGGTGGGCAACGCGATGATCCGTGCCTGCTTCAGCGAGCAGGACATCAGGCAGCGTGCCGGTGCCTGCCACGATGAGTATGGATTCTCGGCAAAGCTGGGGCTGGATCCGGCAGTGCAGGGCATGCCGGTGCTTCGTTACCAGACGGTGGCGACCCGCTTCCCCGCAGGTGCATCGCGTTTCGAGGATTCGCTGGCGAAGGGGCCGTTGAAGACGAAGGACCTGCGCACCGAGCAGGATCCCGCGTGCAGCTATTCGCGTCTTTTCCGTTTCAGTGAGGGCCGTTTTCACCCCGACCAGCCACTGCCGGATTGTGCGGGCTATACCGAACCCTGAGCCCTGTCACGCTGGTCCATGCCCGACGCGCGTTCTGTGTAGAGCCGAGCCCACGCTCGGCTGCTGTTCAGTGGCAGCCGAGCGTGGGCTCGGCTCTACAGAAGCCCGCGCGGTGGTTACTCGCAGCGGGCTGCGGTGATGATGTTGTCCTTGTCCATGTAGACGCGCAGGCGATCCGGACGGATATCCTTGGTGGTAATCGTGGTCGGGCCGATCGGGTTGACCAGGCCGGCGCCGCTCTCACGCGACAGACGACGCATGTTCTCCTCATTGCCCGGCTGGCCGATTGCCCAGCCAAGCTGGCTGGCGTCGCAGCGGCCGGTGCCCTTCACCTCCGGCCCGGGCGTACTCACACAGGCGGCGAGCAGCATCGGCGTGGCGACTGCGGCCAGTGCAAGGCCGACGGAACGGAAACGGGTCATGAGCGGCGCTCCTGCGAGATGGTGGCGCCACCATAGCACCCTGCCCGTGGCGACGGCATGCGTTGGATCAAAGGAGGGGGCTCGGGAGCACAGGCACTGACGAGGTTGGCGCCGCATCTGTCGCTATTCACTGCAGACCTGGATCAGGTCAATGCCGGCTGGACCGCGATAGCGCATCGTCGCCGGGTCGAACTGCAGCTGGATCTTCCCGGTACGGATGGTGTCATTCTGCCCAGTCGGACAGTCCCGTGTCGCGTCCAGTGCTGGCCAGGCAGCATGCGGCGCGACAGGGGCCGTCAATGTCGTGAACCTGCCCTCCAACAGACGGATATAGGTTCCATCCGCACACTGGGCAAGGATCAGTTTATCGGCGACATCGACATCGCCGTAGCTGCTGCCGAAGTAGGTGAGGATCGCGTCCTCGCGCCCGTCGTTGTTGAGATCGGGCGTGTCGTTCAAGAAGGTCTTTCCCCGCTGACCGCTGTATGGGCAGTCCTCGTCATTCCCCGGTGGACATGCACTGACGCGCTTCCCCTCCACCGGTACCAGTTCGATCCTGTCATCGATGGCGGTTGCACACGCGCGTTGCAGCGAGCCGGACGGCGGAGTGCGCGCGATGGCGACGTCCGCGGCAGCGGAGAGCGCCAGCAGCAGGAGAGCCTGATGCAGGCGCTGCCATCGTGACGACGTCACGGTGAACTTCCGCGCTTGATCGCCTCCCACACCTTGTCTACGTGCGCGCGAAGCACGGGCGCAGCCGAAGCCAGCGCGGGATCGTCCTGCCGGTCGCCGCCGAAGGGTTCATCGCCTTCCACCTCCACCAGCGATTCACCACGTACTTCGTAATACTGCTCGCCCTGGCGAAGCCCAATGCGCAGCTGCTGCGGATCGACGCCGCCGCCGCAGAAGCTGTGGCTGGCCAGCGTCAACTCGGCGCGGCCATCCTTGTCCAGGTCCGTTGCAGTCACCTGGTCCAGGAAGTAGCCGGCCTCCAGATCCAGACCTTCGCATTGAACCGGATCTTCCACGCTCCACCGCGAGGCCCAAGGAGCCGCTTGTCCGGCGCGCCGGAACAGCTCCGCACGTAACGTGATCTGATCCATCGCCTCTTCATCGCCCTGCGCCGGCACTGTCTGCTCGCTGCGCGAAAGCAGCAGCAGGCCCGGCCCGTCGATGTCATTGAACACCACTTGCTTCAGCAGCGTGCCCGAGTAGAGGTCTTTCAGTTCCGCATCTGCCAGGGCGGGCAACAGCTCCAGTCGACCAGCGGGCACGGCCTCAACCTGCCCGGGAAGTGCGTGTGCATTCGTTGCGGCATCGTCTGCTGCATCTGCAACCGGTGAGGACGGCGCACCGCAGCCGACTGCACCGAGTGCAAGCACGGCCAGCACGGCAAGTCGCAGCTGATCAGCGCGTATTGTCGCCAGCCTTTTTGGCCACGACAATGCCGAGCGCCGCGTTGAGGTCCGTGGCTGCCAGTTCATCGAGTTTGGTTTCCTTGAGTTCCTTCTGCGCGAATGGCAGATAGCTTTTCGGCACGTAGTAACGCAGCGTTGCAGGGTTGAAGCGGACAAAATTGATCTGGTCGCTCTGGTTGCCACCCAGCAGCACAGGTCGACCGCGGTCCATGGCGTAGACGAACCCTACGTGCGACGTACCGACCAGGGCTACCGCGCCGAACACCGGTTCGTCGATCTGGCTGAAGCGCGTGGTGTCGGCGGCGAACGAACGCGCGCGGTACGGGTGTGGAGATGATATAGCGTATCCGGCCGTGCGAAGGCACCAGTTCACGAACGATGCGCACCAAGCGTTGGAGCTTCCGGCCAGCGTAGTGAACTGCTTCCCGTAGCCGAGTTCGGAATGGAAGTTGATGGTGCGGCTGATCTCAGCCTCTTTCTTGCCCGCCCATTTGCGCGCCTGTGCATAGGCGTGCTCCACCCAAGGTGCGCGCTTCTGCGAAAACGGAATGATTGCGATTGGGTGGCCTTCGCCCTCGCGACTTCGGGTATCCCGTGCCTGTACTGACGCCGGCGGCCGCACAGCAGCAGCAGGTGTTTCCGGCGGAGGCTTCACCAGCGAGGGCCGATCAGACGTTTGCGGATTCCCGCTGTTGCCCGCTCGCCCGGAAGACCCGGCCGCTGACGGGGGCACGGCTTCGACCCCAACAGGCAGCGTGATTTTCTGGCCAGGGTTGATTCGATTGGCATTGCTGATCGACGGATTGGCGGCCATCAGCGCATCGACGCTGGTGTGATGGCGGTCTGCAATTCGGCTCAGCGTGTCGCCGGAGCGAACGCTGTAGCTGGCTTGACGTGACCTTGTTGGAGTCGCCGGGGCGCCGTCGTTGGCTGCGTCAGCCGGCGCCTTTCCGTAGATCCAAACCACATGACCGGGATAGATGCGGTTGCGGTTGCGGATATGGTTGTTGCTCACCAGATCGTCAACTGAGGTCTTGAACCTGCTGGCGATCGAGGCGAGAGTGTCGCCTGGCTGCACCACGTAGCGCAGCGGTGTGCGCTTCTCCTTGCTGGGCTGCGTTGGAGTGTGTGGTTGCGAATTCCCGCCGACCGTCATCATGTTGCGCGCAAATACCAGGGACGCTGAGGCCTGCTGAAGCGCAAACTGGCCGATTCGGCTTCCAATCTTGCCTGATTCCTCAAGGAAGAGCTCTATCACTTCTCCTGGCTGGCGGGTGATGAATGTCGGCAGCGCCCCGTGCTCATTGGTGGTGACCTTCTTCTCGCCCGTATTGCTGCTACGCACGATCACGGGCGTTGCCGGCATCGGTCGGGCGCCGTCAGACAAGGTGACCTGCGTGGCGTGCACGATCCGTTCCTTGCGTGTCTCAGGCTTTGCATTGAAGCCCTCATATTGCTCCATCGCAGCGATCATGCCGTTGAACTGCTCATCGGTCATGTCCTTGATGACCGTCTGGTCGGTGGCACCAGATCGCTTGCGCACGTATGCCAGATAGGCCGCTGTGTCGTTTTCCGATTCCGGCGCATAGGTATGCATGGCGTTGTACAACGTCATGTCGTTGTACTTGCGGCGCAGCAGTGCGCGCTTCTCGGCGCGGCCATCCTCGGCCGTAGGAAAAATGGCGAACTTGCCGCTCTTCGTATCGGCCTGGCCGATCATCTTGGCGTACTTTCCGCCTGGACGCAGGTTGCCGGGGTTGTTGAGCAGCCAAGCCAGCGAGCCGCCACTGCGGATGAGCTTGTCACCGTTGTCGGCGGTGAACTCCACAGTGCGCGTATCCTTGTTGAAAACCGCGCTGATGTAGGTAGGCATTCCGTGTCGTCCTATCGGGGCGTCAGCGTGCTCAGGGCCTGTGCGACATCAACGCCCTGGGGCAGACGGCGGGTGGAATCGAGCACCAGTACCCAGCGCTCCTCGTCGGGCTGCTGCTTGAGAAGGTAGCGTTTCAGCTCGACAGCAGCGTCGTCGTCGTATGGCGTATCCTTGAAGGACAACTCAGCGATGTAGAGGACCACTTTGCCCGCCTCGACCCGCACACGCGCGTCGCGGAGCGGGAAGTCAGCCGTGGCCGTGGCCTTTACGAGGAAATCCACCGGCGGCGCATCGTTGCGTGGGAGCAGCGGAAGCTGGTTCCACACGGCTTCGTTGGCAATCGGACGGTACTGGAAGCTGTAAACATGGAAACTGTGGGCATTGGAATGACTGACATACCCGGAATTCACGCGCAACGTACCTTGAGCGGTCTTGATGTCAGTGCTGCCGGTCGAATACTGCTGCGCATTGGCGGAGGCGCCCATGCACAATGCGAGCAGCAGCAGGAAGTGTCGGATGATCATGTTGATGACGGGGGTTCGTTGAGCAGTTCCAGGATCTGTTCGGACGTCAGGGCGCCGGTCGCATCGGCCGCGTCCAGGTTCCCGAGGAAGGGGTCGTTGCCGTCGCTGTCGGGTGTGTCGCCGTCATTCTCGGGTGGGCGGCCCGGCGCCGACACCAACATTTCCCAGGTGTCATCGCCAACCTCCAAGGTCAGCGGCCGACCCAGGCCATCGGCCATCACGCGGGGCAACCGACCGTCCTCACCGATGGTTCCGCTGGCGACCTGTTCGCCTTCGTTGTTGAAGATGCGGTAGGCCTTGTCCTTCCACCCCATTTCCTTGGCCAGTACATCGGCGCCTTCCAGCGCGAAGCGCAGGCTTTCCTTGAACGAGTACAGCCCACTGGGAAGTACCGGCATGGACGGCGCATCACTTCCCCCCCCCATGAACGGATGCTCGCCCGCCTTCACCTTGAACTCGCCCGGGCAGCTGAACGTGATGTTGCCGCCCTCCAGGGTGATCGCGCTGCTGCCGGCCTGCAGCACCACTTTGCTCTGCGCCAGCACATCGATGCGGTCATCGGTGGCGGTGATGGTCAGTGCCTGGTCGCTCAGCAGCTCCAGTTCGCCATCGTTGGCCTGCAGGCTGACCGGGCCCTGGGCGGCGATCACCCGCAGCGGGCCGCTCTGCGCGAACAGTGAGACGTGCTCGCCGGACACCGTGGCGATGGTCTCGCCTGCGCTGATGTGCAGATCCTGCTGCACCGTCATCTGCAGGTTCTGCCCGGCGTAGGCCACCGCGCTGGCTGGCGTGGTCCAGGCAATGTGGTGCGGTGCTTCGGCCAGCAGCAGCGGCTTGGCCAGACGCTCCACCGGCTGGTCACCCGGGCTGCGGCCATCGCCGCCCGGCTTCATCGCGCTTTGTCCGTTGACCTCGCCTTCGTAGCGTCCCTGTGCCTGCGGATCGATCTGCTCACGCAGCTGCTTTGTGCGCTCGAACTCGGCCAGTCCGGGCACCTGCTGCTGGGCCAGGGTCTGCTGCATCTGCTCCAGGCTGCGCTCGGCGCCCTTGAGCTGCGCCACCACGCTGGCGTTGTCCATGACCGTGGAAGCGGCCCGCTCCTGCGCGCTGGCGGACAGCAGCAGGCCTTCGGCCGCATGCACGTTTCCCCAGCCCTGCGTGGCCAGCTCGAAGCCCTCGCCGCGCAGGGCGCCGCGGGCGGTGTTCTGGTGCGCGATCAGGTAGCCCAGCTCCAGCCGGCTGTCGGCCAGCGAGCTGTGCAGGCGCGTACGCAGCTGGCCCGGCGTGTCATCGATCACCCATTGCTGGGTGCCGCTGCCGTCATGGGCTTGGGTGTGCAGGCCGCTGAGTACGCCGGGATGGCGCGCGTTCTCATCGATGCCGCCGCCGAAGGGTGGGGCGACCTCACCGTTGTAGAGCTGGCCGGTGACGCGCGGCTGGTCGATGTCACCGTGCAGGAATTCCACCAGCACTTCGCTGCCGATGCGCGGCAGGAAGGCCGTGCCCCAGTTCGGGCCGGCCACCCATTCGGCCACCGACACCCAGCTGCCGCTGGTGTGGTCGCCGGGCGCATGGCCGGTCTGGGCGCTGCCGGTGTCGGTCAGACCGCCCGGATTGGGCTGGCTGCCGCGCTGCCAGCCGAACTGGATGCGCACCTGGTGTTCGCGGTTCGGGCTGACGGCCGCATTGGCCACACCCACCACGCGTGCGGTCTGCGGGCCATGCAGGGTGGGGCGGTCCTGCGGCAGGGCGCGCAGCGGCACCCCGGCGCCGGTGGCGAGGAAGGCGTTGCGGTAGGCGCCGCGCTCCAGATCGGTGCTGCCGAGCAGCTCGGCGATGCCCTGGTCCAGATTGTTGACCGCGACATGCTGCACGGCCAGCAGCTGGAAGCGCTGGCCCTCATGCTGCGGATGCTGGGCCAGGCTGAACGTGCTGCCTGCGGCCAGCTGGCGCTCGCTGCCGCTGCCGCTGTACAGCACCTGGCCAACGCGCAGTGCGTCCAGCCGCGCCTGCGCTTCGGCGTCGGCCCAGGCGGGCTGGGCGAAGCGGCCGGCACGCGGCTGCACATAGACCTCCAGCGCGGGCAGGGTGCCGGCGTCGGCACTGGACTGCGCCGCCACGGCGTTGACCTGTTCGCTGTGCCAGCTGGCGACGGTACTGGCGTTGGGCACCAGCTGCTGGCGTTCGGCGAAGGCAGTGATGCCATCGCTGCTCTCGGCCATGTCCGCGCGATGGAAACGCACGCGGCCCACATCGGGCAGTTCGGCGCCGGGCTCGAACACCACCAGGGTGTGGGCGGCATCGCCCTCCTGCGCCTGCTCGATGCGCCAGGCCAGGCCGGCCTCGGACAGCAGGCGGGTGACGAAGGCGCAGTCGGTTTCGCGGTACTGGGTGGTGATCGCGCGGGCCGGCAACTGGGCCTGCACGTCGAAGCGGAAGGCGGCCTGCGGGTAGTCGGCGAAGATCTGCTCGCAGATCGCGCGGGTGTCCTGGTCCTGGAAAATCACTGCGTTGCGGCGAAGGCGCAGCAGGGCGGTCCAGGGTTCGAGGGTGAGCCGGTAGCGGGCCAGCCCGCCGTCGCTTCCCAGCTGCGCCGCCTCGGTGCACAGCCCGTGCCACTGCCGCAGCGCGCCATCGGCCTGGCGCAGCTGCAGGGTCAGCGGCTGCTCCAGCCACGGCTCCAGTTCCAGGAACGCATCGGTGGACAGGCAGTCGATCTGCAGGCGGTTGTCACCGCACACCGATTCGGTGCCTTCAAACCGCTCGACCACAAGGCCCTCGTCAGGGCCCTTGAGCTGGATCAGGCGATCCCGATGCGACAGCGAGGCGAGGGAAGCAAGCAGCGTGGAGCGCGAGATGTCCATATCGTCAGGCTCATGGGAGGGTGATCGTAATGTGGGCGGTGCGCTCAGGCATCTGCACCACGTCGTTGTAGGCGGCCAGCTGCTGACGGGTTTCGTGTCCGAGGTAGGCGCGCATGCCGAAGAACGCGACGATGCCGAAGCAGCCGACAACCACGGCCGGCAGCCACAGCGGCACGACCCGGCGCAGGCCATGGCGCACGTTGTCGGGCGGCAGCGCGTGCGGGGCGAAGCCGTGGCGCTTGCCCTTCAGGTAGACGATCTCGTCACCCAGGCGCGCGGTCAGATAGCCCAGCTTCTCGGTGCCTTCGATACGGTACTTGCCCTCGAAGCCCATCAGCAGGCAGTAGTGATAGACCTCCAGCGACGGCAGGCGCGCCGCGCCCTGGCGGCGCAGTTCTTCCAGCCGGTCGAAGAAGTGCTCGCCGAACAGGCGCAACTGCAGCGGATTGCGTTCCCAGGTTTCGTGCAGCGGCGACGGCTGCGACAGGATCGCCTCATCCACCGCGGCGCAGAACGCGTACTTGGCGGCGTAGACATCTTCGGACGCCACGCCAAGCCGCATCGCGTTGCGTTCGACGCCATCGAGGAACTTCTGCACCGTCTGCACGAAGCCCTCTGCGTCGTGCGGCAACTGGCCACGCTTGAGCAGAAGCAGCAGGTAGAAGCCGTCGGACATCAGATCCTGCAGGCTCTGCGGATTGGCCGCCTGCGGCGTCGGATTGACCATCGCGCCATTGGCGGTCAGCGACGGCATCGGGCCCGGGGTCGGGGGCAGGGGGGAATTCATCATGAGGTCACCGCCACAAGTTCCATCTTCAGCTCGGCAATGCCGGCCGGCACATAGATCATCACCGACTGCGCCTTGAGCATGCGCTCATACAGCGCACCGCGCGAATCAAATTCGAAGTAATGGCTGCCCGGGCGCACCGGGATCGCTGCCGGCACCTGCGCGGCGTGGGTAAGCTTCACGCCTGGCAGTGCGGACAGCACGCACTTCTCGACGTCGTCCGGCGCGCCGACCTTGAAGCGCACCGGGACGCTCTGGATCAGCTCCTGCGCCGGCAGCGAGGCGGAGACGGACAGGTAGAACGAGGCATTCCCGTCGATCCGCTGCGAGTCCAGCCGACCGAGGTGGTAGGACGGCTTGACCTCGTTCAGCGCGATCTTGAAGTAGCGCGTGGAGATCACCGTATCCAGCAGTGCCCGCACGATCTCCAGCAGCTTGCGGAACGAAGCTTCCGGCTGGTCGTGGCGGTACACCGGCAGGTCGCCCAGCTGGTAGGCGTTGGAGAAGGTCAGCAGTGCGCCCGCCATGCGCAGCAGTTCCTGGTGCAGGCGCTCGGGATGCAGCTGCGGATGATGCAGCAGATGGGCCAGCGCGCTGAAGGAACTGTTGATCGTATGCAGCAGCCAGAACGACGCGATGTCGCCCGAGCGGAATTCGATGATGTTCTGCGACGTCTGCCGATGCAGCCCGTACAGCGCATCGACCTTGGCCTGCAGCGCATCGAGCACCGCACGCAGTTCACGATGCAGGAACGGCGAGGCCTGCAGCTGCGCGCAGGGCGGGATGAACTCATCGTCCAGCTCGAAGCCGCCGCTGGAGGTGCGGCGCACACGCGCCACCGGCACGGTGGCATAGGCATCACGGGGCTGGTCGTCGGTAAGCAGCTTCACCGCCTTGCTCAGGTAGGCCAGTTCGGCCTCCACCGCATCGGTGAACAGGTCCTGCGTATCGCGGTTTGCCTGCCGATAGCGCGCAAGCACCGTGCCTTCCGCATCGGTGCAGTTGGCGCCGTCATCGCGCAGCAGCGGAAGTGCCAGGTAGATCACCGTGGACTGCACGCCAGGCGGCAGATCCTGCAGCGACACCGCGTCCGGCAGGCTGTCGTGGGCGGGGGCATCGTAGGTTTCGCCATCGGGAAACACCGCCGACAGATCGAGCGGCCTCAACGTGCCGCCGGACAAGGCATGGGGGTCGAAACGCACGCGGCGCGCGCCCCACGCGTACGGGTGCAGCGTCTGCGAAAGATCCTGCAGCCGTGCCTCGTGATACGCGTCCTGGCGCTGGAAATGCTGGGGCCGCAGGAACAGCCCTTCACCCCAGAGAACCTTCGACATCCTGCTTACATAAGCCACATTCAATCCTTGGAAATACCTTGAAAGGTTGCCCCTTGGGGGCCGGTTCCGCCGTCCTCGCGTTCCGCTGCGGCGAAGGCCCTGCCTTGCAATGTGAAAGTGTGAATCACATCGCACATTGATTGCGGCGGGGCAAACGTTGCGCGGAAGATACTATCGCATTGCGGCAATTTGAGTGCCAGAATTCCGACGCGGTCCTATTTCGCGCCTGCACAGCGGATCGAGGCAAGACTGCCCGGATCGCCGGAAAGTCGTGTGAGCAGGGCCTTGCTGTCGCTGGTCAGGGCACAGGCGTGGACACCGATGGTCACACCGTCCTGCGGCAGGGTCTTGCCCTTGGTGTCGAACGCGAGCCGCCAGCGGTTCTCGGCGGGGGCGCGGAACAGGGCGACCACGCCCAGCACTGCACTTCCTTCACTCAGCTGCTCGGACAATTCCTGCCGGGCCCCGGGGGTCAGCACCACCTCATTGACCGACAGCAGGTCGGCACCGAGGGCGGCCTGCTCTCCGGCCTGGTCCAGGAATGCGTTGAAGGGCGCCTGTTCGAACCGTTGCAGGCTGCGCAGGTGGTAGACCTTGACCACCGCCGCGCTCGCCCGCTTGTCGTTGCCGGCATTGAGGTTGGTGCCGGCATACAGGCGCAATGGGACGGTCGGTGGCGCTTTCGGCTTTTCCTCGCGGATGCCGACGGCCTGCAGCGTCTTGTCCATCGCTTTCCCGAGCTTGCTGTCGCTGGCGCAACCGGCAAGGGAACCCGAAACAATGAAGGAGAAAATCGTGACGGATATCACGCGGCGAAATGAGGAGAGTTGCGCATTCATCTGGAGTCGGCGGGCTCGAAGGGCGGGGTGAAAGTCACGTATGCAACGGATTTCGCTCGCGGATATCACATTGGAATGTGAAGAATGTGTCTATCAAAACCGCCACATTCTTGACGAAATTCACTATACCGATGCGTATTCGCGAATGTACACTGCCGCCGACAGGGGCAGGAATCCCGTGCGGTGTATCGGCGGCGATTCGGCTTCCTTTAGGAACTAATTTCGACGAGGGATCACTATGGAAGTGAAGGCAATGGGGAAGGCTGTCTACCGGCCGATGTTCGCGCTGATGTTGCTGTCGGGCCTGGCGGCCTGCTCATCGGCACCGAAGAAGGCCGAGGTCGTGCCGTTCGAAACGACGCTGAGCAATGCCGAAGCACAGGTCACCACCGGTGGCGCGGATGCCGCCATCAGCGCATTCGAGGAAGCGGCGAAGGCCGATCCGACGCGCAAGGAGCCGTGGGTGCGCATCGCTCAGCTGCAGTTCGACCAGGGCCAGTATGCCCGCGCCATTGTGGCTGCCGAGGAAGTGCTGCAGCGCGATCCCAGCGATCTGGTCGCCGATGGCGTGATCACGGTGGCCGGTTTCCGCATTGCCAACCAGTCGCTGACCCGCCTGCAGGGGCGCGGCGCGCTGGCTTCCGATACTGCCCGCAAGGAAGCGCAGACCCTGGCTACCACCCTGCGCAACACCATGGGTGATGCCATTCTCGATCCGGCGCCCAAGCCGAAGCCGCGCAGCCGCGCCCGTGCCGGCCGTGCCGCCGCGCCCGCCGCTGCCGCACAGCCCGCTGCACAGCCGGCCAAGCCCGCTGCCCGCTCGAACAACTCCGATCCGTTCCAGAACATCGGCAACTGATCCGGACCCGGCCCCAGTCAGGAGACACACATGGCCAAGAAGGAAAGCATCCAGAAGCGGCTGCAGAAGATCCGCCCGCCGCGCGTCCAGCTCACCTACGATGTCGAGAAGGGTGACGCGATCGAGCAGAAGGAACTGCCGTTCGTGGTCGGCGTGATGGGCGATTTCAGCGGCAACCCGGAGCAGCCGCTGCCCAAGGTCAAGGATCGCAAGTTCGTCAGCGTCGACATGGACAACTTCGACGAAGTGATGGAAGGCATCGCCCCGCGTGCGGTCTATCGCGTGCCGAACAAGATCAGCGACGAAGGCGGCGAATTTGGCGTCGAGCTGAAGTTCAACTCCATCGATGACTTCCGTCCCGAGGCGGTGGTCCAGCAGATCGAGCCCTTGCGGCGCCTGCTCGAGTCGCGCACCAAGCTCGCCGACCTGCGCAACAAGCTGGCCGGCAACGAGAAGCTGGAAGACCTGCTGACCGATGTGCTCAACAACACCGAGCAGCTGAAGAAGCTCGGCGTGACCAAGGAGGACTGACCGATGTCAGCCGAAGCCAGCCCGTTGGCCACGCAGGCCGCCGTTGCCGAAGACGTCGGCCTGCTCGACCAGATCGTCGAGAAGAGCAAGGTCGCCAAGTCGAAGACCGAGCATGACCGCGCCAAGGACATCATCGCCGCGCTGGCGAAGGAAGTCCTGGACGGCACCGTGGTCGTCTCCGACAACCTCAACCTCACCCTCGATGCGCGCATCGCCGAGATCGACCGGATCATCTCCGAGCAGCTCAGCGCCGTCATGCATGCCGAACCGTTCCAGAAGCTGGAAGGCAGCTGGCGAGGCCTGCATTACCTGTGCCAGCAGACCTCCACCGGCCCGAACATGAAGATCAAGGTCTTCAATTCGCCGCAGAAGGATCTGGTCAAGGATTTCAAGTCGGCCATCGACTTCGACCAGAGCGCGCTGTTCAAGAAGGTCTACGAAGAAGAGTTCGGCACCTTCGGTGGCGCGCCGTTCGGCGCACTGATCGGCGACTACTTCCTCGGCCGCCAGCCGGAGGACATGTACTTCATCGAGCAGATGTCGCACGTGGCTGCCGCCGCGCACGCGCCGTTCATTTCGGCAGCGAGTGAAGGCATGTTCGGCCTGGAAACCTTCACCGATCTGGGCAAGCCGCGCGACCTGGCCAAGGTGTTCGACACGGTCGAGTACGCGAAGTGGAAGTCGTTCCGCGAGAGTGAGGACAGCCGCTATGTCGGTCTGACCATGCCGCGCTTCCTCGGCCGTCTGCCGTACAACCCGAAGGATGGCACCACCGTCGAAGGCTTCAACTTCGTCGAGGAGATCGAAGCGGCCGACCACAGCAAGTTCCTGTGGTGCAACACCGCCTATGCGATGGGTGCGCGCCTGACCCAGGCCTTCGAGAACTTCGGCTGGTGCGCGGCAATCCGTGGCGTGGAAGGTGGCGGCCTGGTCGAGGACCTGCCGACCCATACCTTCCGCACCGATGATGGCGAAGTCGCGCTGAAGTGCCCGACGGAAGTGGCCATCACCGACCGTCGTGAAAAGGAACTCAGTGACCTCGGCTTCATGCCGCTGGTGCACTGCAAGAACACCGACTACGCCGCGTTCTTCGGCGCACAGTCGGCACAGAAGCCGAAGAAGTACAACACCGATTCGGCCAACGCCAACGCGATCCTGTCTGCCCAGCTGCAGTACATTTTCGCGGTGTCGCGCATCGCCCATTACCTCAAGGCGATGATGCGCGAGAAGATCGGCAGCTTCGCATCGGCGGGCAACGTCGAGGAATTCCTGAACCGGTGGATCGCCCAGTACGTGCTGCTGGACGACAACGCATCGCAGGAAGCCAAGGCCCAGTTCCCGTTGCGCGAGGCATCTGTGCAGGTTTCGGAGGTGCCGGGCAAGCCTGGTGTCTACCGCGCGGTGGCCTTCATCAGGCCGCATTTCCAGCTCGATGAGCTGTCTGTTTCGTTGCGTCTGGTCGCCGAACTGCCGGCGTCCGCGAAAAAGTCGTAACGGTTTGCTGTAACTGAAGCGTCCAGGGGAGTCCGCTCCCCGGATTGCAGTGACGCTTATTTCAAGAGGGCGCAGCCCCCCTTAACCGCCAGGCCCCCGCCTGGCACATCAAATCTCACGGAAGAACGGAATTTAGGAGACCAGATATGCAGCACGCTTTCCTCTCGATTGACACCATCAAGGGCGAGTCGCACGACGACAAGCACAAGGACTGGATTGAAATCCAGTCGTTCTCGCAGGACCTGTTGCAGCCGCGTTCGGCCACCGCGTCGACCTCCGGCGGCACCACCGCTGCCCGCGTGAACCTGTCCCCGATCGAAATCACCAAGTCGATCGACCTCGCCTCCACGGCCCTGAACCAGGCCGCCTCCAACGGCACCACCTTCCCGAAGGCGCAGATCCAGTTCATGCGCGCCGACAAGGACGGCAACGCGATCAATTACTACACGGTCGAGCTGCTGAACGTGCTGGTCCACCGCGTCACCACGACGGTGGACAAGGAAGGCATGCCGCAGGAAGTTGTTCAGCTGAGCTTCGGCGCCATCAAGTGGACTTACCAGCAGCAGAAGCCGGAAGGCGGCGTTGGTGGCAAGACCGTGGCGCAGTGGAGCGCAACCAAGAACATCCCGAACTACACCGTGTGATGTTGTGTCACTGCGATGGCGCCTCGTGCGCCATCGCAGTCTGATCGTCGGGCAGGGCCAGGAACGGCCCTGTCTCTGCCGCACCGCTGCCGCCCGCACGGATGCCGAACCTGAGTGGATCGACCAATGAAGGGACTCGAACCCAGCCTGCTGGAAAAACTGTTCGACGACGCCCCCAAGCAGCCGGGCGCCGGGCCGGTATTCAAGTCCGTCTCGCTGGAGCAGTACAAGGAATCCATTGCCCGTGACCTGGAAGGGCTGCTGAATTCGCGCGCCGCGTTCCAGGAAGGCGACATGAAGGAGTTCCCCAACTGCCGGCAGTCGCTGCTGACCTACGGGCTGGCCGATTTCTCCGCGATGAGCCTGGCCAACGCCTATGATCGCGCCGCCATCTGCCGCTCCCTGGAGCAGGCCGTGGCGCGACACGAGCGCCGGCTCCGCAACGTCAACGTGCACCTGGACGCCGGCAATCAGTTTGCCGGCGGCCTGCACTTCACCATCCATGCGCTGTTGGATCTGGAACCGGCGCGCGAGCCGGTCAGCTTCGACGCGATGCTGCAGCCCTCGACCCTGCAGTACCAGGTCACCCGCGCACGTCGCACGCAGGCCGCCTGATGCAGGACCTGCTTCCTTATTACGAACGCGAACTGGCCTATCTCCGTCGTTACGGACGCGAGTTCGCCGAGCGTTACCCGAAGATTGCCGGCCGCCTGCAACTGTCCGCGGAGGGCAGCCAGGACCCGCATGTCGAGCGGCTGATCGAAGCGTTCGCGCTGCTCAGTGCCCGCGTTTCCAAGCGCATCGAGGACGACTATCCCGAGTTCACCGACGCGCTGCTGGATGTGCTCTATCCACATTACCTGCGCCCGTTCCCGTCGTGCTCGATCGCCCACTTCGACATGGAAGGGGTAGCCTCCAAACTGAGCGCGCCGGTGCGCGTACCCCGCGGTACCGCCCTGCAGAGCCGCCCCGTGCGTGGCGTTCCGTGTGATTTCCGCACCGCCTACGACGTGGTCCTGGCACCGATCGGGGTACAGCAGGTGGTCTACCGCAGTGTCGCCGATGCACCGATGGCCACGACGCTGCCGGCGGGCACCGGCGGCCAGATCTCGCTGGGCTTCCAGTTGCTGTCCGATCAGCTCGGCTTCGGCCAGCTGGGCACCGATCAGCTTCGCCTGTTCCTGGATGGCGAGCCGTCGGTGCGGGCCGCTCTGCGCGATGCGCTGATGCTCGGGGTAAAGGCGGCCTATGTCGAATCCGATGGCGATGGCCGCTGGCGACGCCTGGAAAAGGTCCCGCTGAGCCCGGTGGGCTTTGCCGAGGATGAGGCGCTGATCGACTTCCCGGCGCGCTCGCATCCGGCGTACCGGCTGCTGACCGAGCTGTTCGCCTATCCGGAGAAGTTCGGATTCGTCGATCTGCACCTGCCCACAGTGACCGCCGGCGCCAGTCGTCGTTTCACGCTTCACCTGGTGCTGCATGCGCAGGGCCAGGACCGGGGCAACACGATGGTGCTGGAGGAGCTGGGAACGCACAACGTGCGCCTGGGCTGCACCCCCATCGTCAACCTGTTCAGGACCAGTGGCGAGCCGATCCGCGTCACCCATCGCACGGTCAACTATCCGGTGCTGGCCGACGCGCGTCGCGCCTTCGCCTACGAGGTGCACTCGATCGACTCGGTGCACCGCATCCGGCAGACACCGCAGGGCGAACTGATCCAGGCCTTCCGTCCGTTCTACTCGCTGCATCACGGTGAAGATCCGGAGCGGACCGGTCAGTACTGGGTGGCACGTCGTGATGAGGATGTCGCACGGCAGAGCCCCGGATTCGAGACGGAGATCAGCTTCGTTGACCTGTCATTCAATCCGGTGCTTCCGCAGACCGACACGGTCAGCCTGGAGCTGACCTGCAGCAACCGCGATCTGCCCAACCAGCTTGCCTTCGGTGTGGCCGGTGGTGACCTGAACATCGAGGGAGGCAGCCCGGCCAGGGCGATCAGCCTGCTGCGCAAGCCGACCAAACCGCTGCGTTTCCGCCATGGCCGCAATGCGCAGTGGCGCCTGATCTCGCACCTGTCGTTGAACCAGCTGTCACTGACCGCCAGCGGCCTGCCAGCGCTGAAGGAGATGCTGCGCCTGTACGACCTGTCCGGCAGCAATGTTTCCGCTCGCCAGATCGACGGCATCCTTGAGCTGCAGCAGACCCCGACCACCACCTGGATGCATGGTCGCCAGTTCGCTTCGGTGGTGCGTGGCCTGGAGATCCGCCTGACGATCAATGAAGCCCACTTCGTGGGTACCGGTGTGGCCGCCTTTGCCCAGGTGATGGACCACTTCTTCGCACTTTACGTGCATGCCAACAGCTTTACCCGTCTGGTGCTGGTTTCCGGCGACAGCGGGGAGGAGATCGTCCGATGCCCAGCGCGCAGCGGCGAATCGATCCTGGCGTAGCCCAGCAGCTGCTCACCGAGCCCCACCGCTTCCAGTTCTTCCAGGCGGTGCGGTTGCTTGAGCAGGTGTTCCAGCGGCAAGGCGTCAAGCCCGGCCAGGCCGTGCCGATGCGCGTGCGCTTCCGCAACTCGCTGTCGCTGGGCTTCCCGGCCACCGAGTTGTCCGCGGAGGGTGAGGTCTACTCGCTGAAGGGCGAGCGGCTGGAGGGGCGCGAGGCCATCGAGCAGGCGCTGCACGGCGAGGAACTGGCCGAGGTCCACCTGACTCCGCAGTTCATGGGCCTGCTGGGCACCGCTGGCGCATTGCCGCTGCATTACACCGAGACCCTGCAGCTGCGCGAGTTGTACCAGCGCGACCGCACCGCGCGCGCGTTCCTGGACATCTTCTCCACACGCGCCGTATCGCTGCACTACGCGGCGTGGAAGAAGCATCGGCTGGCGCTGCAGTACGAACTGGATCGCCGCGAGCGCTTCCTGCCGCTGGTGCTCTCGCTGCTCGGCATGGGCATGAGCGAGCTGCGCGATCGCCTGCACGAGGGCGAGGGCGAGATCTTCGATCAGGCCGTTGCCTATTACGCCGGTGCCGTGCGCCAGCGCCCCGTATCGGCCGTGCTGATGCAGCGCATCCTGTCGGACTATTTCCAGGTGCCGTTGCACCTGGAGCAGTTTGTCGGCGCGTGGTACCGGGTGCCCGCCGGTCAGGCAACGCGGCTGGGCCAGGCCAATGCGGTGCTGGGGGCGAGTGCCCTGGCTGGCGATCGCGTCTGGCAGCGAGACCTGCGCATGCGACTGCGCATCGGGCCGCTGCGGCGCGATCAGTTCGACGCCTTCCTGCCGGGCGGCAGTGCGGCCGAAGCCCTGTCCAAGTGGTTGTCGTTGTTGACCGGCGGCGTTCTCGAGTACGAAGTGCGGCTGGTGCTGCGCGCCGAGGATGTGCAGGGCAGCGCCCTCGGCAGCGGCGGCGGCGCTCGGCTGGGCTGGGACAGCTACATGTGCACCCAGGCGCAGACCACATCGCGTGAGGACACCACCTATGGCATCCACACGCTGCAATGACAACCCGCCGCAGGCGTCCGTGCCTGCGGTCCTCGAACGGTTCCAGCAAGGAGTGCGTGTTTCCGCATGAGCATCAACCTCAAGACCCTGATCAGCAAGCTGGACGACACCTGCCGCCAGGCGGCCGAGCGGGCCGCGAACCTGTGCATGGCGCGCGGCAACTATGAGGTGGACCTGGAGCATCTGTTCCTGGCCCTGCTCGAGCAGCCGCAGAGCGATTTCGTGTTGATTGCCCGTCGCAGCGGCATCCTGCCGGAATCGCTGGAGCGTGATCTCAACGATGAGATCAGTCAGTTCAAGACCGGCAACGGCCGCACGCCGGTGTTCTCCCAGCACATTCCCAAGCTGTTCGAGCACGCCTGGCTGATCGCCTCGCTGGACTCGGAAACCACCCGCATCCGTAGCGGCCATCTGCTGCTGGCGCTGCTGACCGAGCCGGACCTGGCGCAGTTGGCCTACCGTGGCTCGAAGCTGTTCGTGCGTTTCAAGCGCGAAGAGCTCAAGCACGACTTCGCCAAGCTCACCGAGGGCTCGCAGGAGGCGGTGCAGACCGTCCGCTTCGCCGATGCCTCGGCGAAGGAAGAGGGCGGTGAGGGCGAGGAAGCCGTATCCGGCGAGGCCAAGGGTGGGTTGTCCAAGACGCCTGCGCTGGACCAGTTCACCACCAACCTGACCCAGCGCGCCCGTGAGGGCAAGATCGATCCGGTGATCGGCCGTGATGGCGAGATCCGCCAGGTGATCGACATCCTGATGCGTCGCCGCCAGAACAACCCGATCCTCACCGGCGAAGCCGGCGTGGGCAAGACCGCCGTGGTCGAAGGGCTCGCCCGGCGCATTGCCGACAAGGATGTGCCGGAGGTGCTGCAGGGTGTCGAGCTGCACACGCTGGACATGGGGCTGCTGCAGGCCGGCGCCAGCGTCAAGGGCGAGTTCGAGAACCGCCTGAAGAACGTGATCGACGAGGTCAAGAAGAGCCCGCATCCGATCATCCTGTTCATCGATGAAGCGCATACGATGATCGGCGCCGGTGGAACCGCCGGCCAGAACGATGCGGCGAACCTGCTCAAGCCGGCGCTGGCCCGCGGTGAGCTTCGCACGATCGCGGCGACCACCTGGAGCGAGTACAAGAAGTACTTCGAGAAGGACGCGGCGCTGGCCCGCCGCTTCCAGGTGGTCAAGGTTGAAGAGCCCAGTGAAGTGCTGGCCGCAGCGATGCTGCGCGGCATGGTGGGGTTGATGGAGTCGCACTTCAACATCCGCGTGCTGGACGAAGCGGTGACCGAAGCCGTGCGTCTGTCGCACCGTTACATCAGTGGCCGCCAGCTGCCGGACAAGGCTGTCAGCGTGCTGGATACCGCCTGCGCGAAGGTCGCGCTTGGACAGAGCGCCACGCCTGCGATCATCGAAGACACCCGCAAGCACCTGGATCGCCTGCAGGCGGAAATCAGCGCGCTGCAGCGCGAAACCGCAGGGGGCAGTGCACAGCATAGCGAGCGCCTGGACGAGCTGCATGCCCAGCAGGCGGAAGCGCAGGCGGTGCTGGCCAGCAATGAGGAGCGCCTCACCCGCGAGCGCGAACTGGCAGGCCGCATTGCCGCGCTGCGCCAGCAGATGGAGCAGGGCCAGGCCCAGGCGGCCGATGGCGAAGCGCCCAGCGATGACGGTGAGGGCGACGTCGCCGTGGCCAAGCCGGCCGCCAAGCGCGGCAAGGCCAAGCCGGAACTGTCGCCGCAGCATGCTGAACTGGCGCGACTGCAGGCCGAGCTGCGCGAGCTGCAGGGCGAGACGCCGATGGTCCCGCTGCAGGTTGACGGAACCGTGGTCGCGGAGATCGTGTCGGCATGGACCGGTGTGCCGCTGGGCCGCATGGTCAAGGACGAGATCCGTACCGTGCGCACGCTCGGAAATCTGCTGGTCGAGCGCGTGATCGGACAGGACCACGCGCTGGATGCGATCGCCCAGCGCGTGCGCACCGCCACGGCCAAACTGGAAGACCCGAACAAGCCACGCGGTGTCTTCATGTTCGTCGGCCCCTCCGGTGTCGGCAAGACCGAGACCGCGCTGGCGTTGGCTGACATTCTCTATGGTGGTGAGCGCAAGCTGATCACCATCAACATGAGCGAATACCAGGAAGCGCACAGCGTGTCCGGGCTGAAAGGCTCGCCGCCGGGCTACGTCGGTTATGGCGAAGGCGGCGTGCTGACCGAAGCCGTGCGCCGCAACCCTTACAGCGTGGTGCTGCTTGACGAGGTGGAGAAAGCCCATCCCGACGTGCTGGAGATGTTCTTCCAGGTGTTCGACAAGGGCGTGATGGATGATGCGGAAGGCCGCGAAATCGACTTCCGCAATACCCTCATCATCCTGACTTCCAACATCGGCTCCTCGCAGATCATGCAGGCCTGCCTGAACAAGCCGGCCGAGGAGATTCCGGCGGCCGACGCGCTCGCCGACGCGCTGCGCCCGGTGCTGATGCGCAGCTTCAAGCCGGCCTTCCTCGGCCGCCTCAAGGTCGTACCGTACTACCCGATCAACGATGACGTGCTTGCGCGGATCATCACGCTCAAGCTCGGTCGCATCCGCGACCGCGTCATTGCCAACCACAAGGCCACCTTCAGCTGGGACGACAGTCTGGTGGAGGCCGTGCTTGCGCGTTGCACCGAAGTGGACTCAGGTGCCCGCAACGTTGACCACATCCTCAATGGAACCTTGCTGCCGGAAATCGCCGAGAGCGTGCTGGCGGCGATGGCCGAGGGGAACCGGATCAACGCCATCAAGGTCACCGCCGGCAAGAAGGGTGACTTCAAATACAAAGTGTCTTGACACTGAGCAAATGGAGAAGGCAATGGAATTCTATGGATTCGACCGCGAAGCGGCTCTCAACCACTGTGACAGCCTGGAACTCGGCCTTGGCCGTGAGCTGGACCGTGTGCGTGCCTGGAACCGGCTGCGCCCCGAACATGTGATCGAGCTGCTGGAGACCGCGGTGCCCGCTGCCCGCCAGGATGCCCGCAACGTGGCCGCGCAGATCAGCCGCGGTTCCTGGCGCATCCACATGGATGCCCCGGTCGTGGGCAAGCCGCAGCTGGTGAGCAACGTGCGCGAACTGCAGATCACGGCCGGTGGACGCGATTACCGCCTGAAGATCAGCGAAGGCGTCCGCCTGCAGCTGGAAGAAATCGTCCAGGCCGCCTGATGATCGTGTGAGCTTGTCGCCCCGCGCAGGGGCGCAGGCCACGCGGAAGCGGGAACCGGAGGAAGCCGATGCGCACGCCGCATGCAGACCACCTTGAAGCACGGGAAGTCGGGGAATCACCATGGACCTGGTAAACAACCTGCGGGCAGCGCTGGCCGGCCCATCGCATGCACAGCGCTTCCTGCGGCTGCACACCTCGCTGGGGAGCGACGTGCTGGTGGCCGAAACGCTGGATGGCGTCGAACAGATCGACGGCATCGGTTTCCAGTGGACGATCACGGCGCTGTCGCTGGATGCGGGCCTGTCGCTGGGCCCGCTGATCGGGCAGGGCGCGCTGCTGCAGATGCAGCAGGCCGACGGCAGCCTGCGGCCCTTGCATGGACGCATCACCGCCGCCGAGCGGCTGGGCAGCAATGGCGGGCTGGCGCGCTACCGGTTGCGCCTGCAGCCGTGGCTGGCGTTCCTGTCGCAGCGGGTGGACAGCTATGTGTTCCACGACAGGACGGTCGTGGAGATCGTCGAGGACATCTTCGCCGACTACGGTGGTCTGGCCCCGGCCTGGCGCTGGTCGCTGGCCGATGCCGGCCAGTACGCCCGGCGCAGCCTGACCACGCAGTACCAGGAAAGCGACCTGGCCTTCCTGCAGCGCCTGCTGGCCGAGGAAGGCATCTATTACTGGTTCGAGCACGCCGGTGACCCTGGCAGTGCCGACTTCGGCAGCCACACCCTGGTACTGGCCGATCACAGCCATGACACCGCTGAGCTGGGCAGCGTGCGCTTCCATCGGCGCGATGAGAGCGAGCGCAGTGACAGCGTGCAGCAGTGGTCGACCGCGCACCGCTGGCGTCCGGGCAAGGTGCAGCGTGCCACCTGGGACTACCGCACGCTGGAGCGCCGCCAGGCCAGCGCCGAAAGCGGGCAGGCCAACGACCTGGGCATCATCGACCGCGACACCTGCGGCCCCTACGGCTGGCAGGACAATGCCCGCGGCCAGCGCCGCGCGCAGCAGCACCTGGATGCGCTGCGCGTGCGCGCGCAGACCATCGAGGGTGCCGGCCAGTGGCGCACGCTGGCCCCGGGTGCACGGTTCGGCCTGTCGCAGCACCCGCAGGTGAGCCAGGACGCGCAGTTCCTGTGCCTGTCGGTGCAGCACCAGGCGCGCAACAACCTCGATGCCGATGTATTCGATGCGCTGGAGCAGACCCTGGGTCCGTCCAGCGTGACCGCGCCGGCACTGCCGGGCGCGCTGTCGGGCCTGGCCAATGGACGTGCGCCCGGTGAGGTCTCCACCGCCTTCTACGACAACCGCTTCGTGGCCATCCCGGCCGAAGTGACCTACCGGCCGCAGACCGACGATGGCCATGGCGCGCATCTGCATCCGCGGCCGACCATCACCGGCACGCTCAGTGCGATCGTGGTCAGCGATGGCGACCCGCTGCTGTCCGACCGCGACCACCGCATCAAGGTGCAGTTCCCGTGGCAGCGCGGCGGCAACGCCAGCAGCGGGCTGGCCCATCCGGGTGGGGACGACAATGCCCCGGCCACCGGGGGGGCCTGGACGTGGGTGCGGGTGATGACCCCATGGGCGGGCGACAACTGGGGCGGCGTGGTGCTGCCACGGCGTGGCCAGGAAGTGCTGGTGGCGTTCCTGGAGGGCGACATCGACCGCCCGGTGGTGGTCGGTGCGGTGTACAACGGCCGTGGCCAGCAGGACGCGCAGCACAACCAGATCAACGGTGGCGGTGCCAACGCCACCGGCAATGCGGCGGCATGGTTCGAGGGCAACGATCACGCCGCGGTGTATACCGGTTTCAAGAGCCAGGCACTGGCCGACAGCCAGGGCGGGCAGGGCGGCTACCAGCAGCTGCGCTTCGATGACACGCCGGGCCAGGGCCGCGCGCAGCTGTCCACCACCCAGCACGAGACCACCCTGACCCTGGGCCATCTCAAGGGCGGCCAGGACAACGTACGCGAGGGCGAGCGGGGCTTTGGTGTGGAGCTGTCCACGCAGGCACAGGGTGCACTGCGCGCCGGCCGTGGCCTGCTGCTGACCACCGAGCCGGGCACGCCGCAGCTGGCGGCGCCGCAGGCACTGAGCCAGTTGCAGGAAAGCCAGCAGCTGCTGCAGCAGCTGGCCGAGTCGGCGGCCAACCAGCAGGCACAGCTTCCGAGTGATCCCAACGAATTGCCGGTGGACACGACGCTGACCGAACTGCAGGAGACCCTGCGCGCCACCCACAGTGGCAGCGCGGCGGGCAGCATTGCCGGTGGCGACGGTGAAGCGCCGGGCTGGAGTGCGCCGGTCCTGCTGGGCAGTGGCGTGGCCGGCGTGCTGAGCCTGACCCCGGCCGACCAGGTATGGGTCAGTGGCACGCATACCACGCTGGCCAGCGGCGTGGCACTGAACTGGATGACGCAGGGCTCCTTGACGATGGCCGTGGCCGGCGGGCTGGTGCTGTACACCGCCGGCATGGAACCCAGCGGCGAGAGCCCGAACCAGGAACGTGGCATCGCGCTGCATGCGGCACAGGGCAAGGTGAGTGCGCGTGCGCACAAGAACCAGGTGATCGTGGCGGCCAAGACGCAGGTGCGCATCGCCAGCACCGAAGCGGACGTGCAGCTGTCGGCACCGAGCAAGCATCTGCTGGCGACGGCGGCCGGGGCCTACCTGCGGATCGAGGGCGACAACATCGAACTGGGCGCGCCGGGCAAGGTGGAATTCAAGGCGAGCCAGCGCGAATGGCTGGGGCCGGCGAGTGTGGTGGGGGAGGCGAAGGTGCCAGATGGTTCACACAAGGCATGCGAGTATCGCGTGCGTGCAGCGGAACAGTCGGGCGCCGGCTTGGTCCCACTGGGAGCCTGAGAGATGCAACTCGATCACCGGCTATTCGAAGCTCATCAGTATGCGTTGATCAATCCACTCCAGATCGATCGACGTATCGCCAAGCTTTGGCCATGCGAACCCATCGTTCCCAAGGAGCTCCTTGGGCAGAAGCATCTTCTTCCCTATCTAATCAGACTGGAAGAAATTGAGCCTGATGCGCGTCTAGCGGCACTTGATGAAACTGTGCACTACGCACGCGATCATGACCGCATCCCATTCTCGGCGTTGCTGAAATGCAATGCCGACAGTCAGCGAGTCCGAAATCACTTGGCTCGTATGATGGTGAGAAAATTTGATGGTGAGAAGATGCTATTCAGATACTACGATCCTCGTGTCTGGAACGCGCTGAAGTGGATTCTCTTGTCGTCGCAGCTGGATGCATTGCTTGGTCCCATCAATGCCTGGACCGCAACCGTGGACAAGGGCGCGCGGTGGCAATCATACGAAAACAGTGGTTGTAACAAGGATGGGATGCATCTAACGTCCGATCAGCTGTACGCGATTTCCTCGTTGGCTTCTGTTAACAGGGTGATCGATCGGTTGCATCGAGAGGGTGGGAGCATTGAGGGTGCTGGGCTTTCGAGACGTGTCTTTGACGAGATGGAGAAGGCCGGCGAGTGCGGGCTGACAGACCCTGACGATAAGGAAGCGTATGCATTTGCTTCAGTATTTCAATCACCCGAAGTTCATAACACGCCGCGGTATCAAGAGGCTCTTCGGATCGCCTGCTTAGAGCCTGGCGCGTTCCGCAGTGCCGTCAGCGACCCCTCCGACGAAGAGGTGGATGAACCTTCATTGGAGCAGACAGAACAAGGAGCTTGGCAGCATGGATAAGAGGCCGACACAGTCGTGTGACCCCGCGAAGAAGTGTGATGTCTGCGATCAGGTCGGCTTGCCGATTCTTCCGATCAGATACGCCATCTGCCGTTCAGACGTCAAGGAAATGTGGCAAGGGCCAAGGCTGGGAGGAGGGTTTGGAAAGGATGTGGCCAGTGTCACCCTTCCGGCCAGTGAGGCTCACTACACGTTGCGACTTGCCCGCCAAGGGTATCTTTATGTATTCAACGAGATCCGTGGCGAATGGAAGGGCTATCAGATCACCAGCGACTCCTATCTCTTGGAGTTCGATCCGCATGCGGCTCCTCCACCGCAGGAAGATTTTCAACCTACATGCGCGCGAATGGCCGATTCGCAGGTGGCCCGCTTCGTTATCATCCCCGACCCCAAGCGAGCTGGAAAAGTTTGGTTTGGCTTCTCGGAGGCTCCATGGACGAAAGAGATCATGGAGCGAAATCGAAAATCCAGCGAGCGCAAGAAGCACATGCGCTGTATTGATGTCCAGATGTGGCTCAAAGGAAAGTCGCTGGATCACGTGGGAAGTGCGGCTGACGCCCCCTCCATGGTCAGCGAGTTCAAGTTTGGCAAGAGAGTAAAATCCGAGTCTGAAGTGAAGATCCCTATGCTCCCCTCGAGTCCGCCGCCGGCTGCGGACCCTGGGAGGCCTCGAACTGTGGATCGTGCAGTTGAGACGGTTCTCGAAGTCGTTGATGTGTATGCTAATCCTGGCTTTTCGTTCTCCTTTGCGCCTTTTTCAAGATGCAAACAGGATGTGCCAGGAATGGAGGCATGGCTTCAGAAGAGCTCTTTGTCTGCGCGTCCGATGATGGTGGCGCTGAATGATCCCGCAGGAATAGCGCAGGAGCTTTCCGCACTTGTTCGGCAGAAGACCCGAGAGTTCGAAGAGGAAGATGACAGGGGGTGGAAGCATGCAACCTCAGTGGCGATCCGCGGAATCCGGCAGGCAATTGAGGATCAGGCGGCCGCAGAGAAGCTGAGCTCCGTACGTGCCAGCGCGTACACCGGGCGCGCGGCGATGGAGCTGTATGCGGCGGGAATCACCAAAATGCGTGAGGAGTTGACGGCCGAAGAAGACAAGAAAGCCAGAGACTCCGCATGGGATCGCTACCGTGATGATTACAGCCAGCAAGCGCTTGATCAGTTTGACAAAAGCCTCGTGCCGGAAATGGAGCGATACACATCTTCGCACCTGACGCCGATTGCCCAGAGTTTCGTGCGCTGGTACAAGAGCGAGGACTTCAGGACTTGGCTGGCGTGTAATCACAATGATGAGCTGTCATACAGTTCAATGAGATTGACGGAGATTGTCGATAATTCGCTTGAAGGGGTTGTTGGATTTGGGTGCGTACAGGCTGCGCTTCTGGAGGATCTCGCTGGTCGTTTTCAGGACATCAAGAATTGCACTGTTCGAGCGCTGACGCTCAATGATAGGATCGCGGCGGAGGTTATTGAGAAGCAATCCAAGACATTCTTGAGCAACTCGGATAACCCCGGTGCTTGGTCCAATATATTCAAGGCATATGCTCACGTTCTCGACCGAGGTGGTAGCAAGCCCCAGGAGCTGCAACAGGGGTTAGGCTTGGTTGCAGGTCTTGTCTTCAAGATGTCTGGGATGTTTGTAACAGCCCTAACCAAGGCAGGATCAACAGTCGCAAAGGCAGGCATCAATATCGCCATTTCTGCCGCGACAAGGAATAATCTGGTTGGCTTGCTTGGGGTCCTTTCAGGAAAGCGGATCCAACGGGTTAGCATCCGTGCCTCGGAGCGCGAGATGGCGCACTTTCTGGTGGAGGCACTGAGCGAGGGGCAAGCTGGAGTCAACAAGAGGGAACTGAGAGCGCGTGTTGATCAGCATCTTCGACAGGAGCTCAGCGAGCGTAGTGGCGCAAGGGTGGCTACAGGAGATCGCAACTCGCGTGGGAGAAAAGTATTTGAGTGGGCTGTGTTCTGGGACAAGGAGGCGATGGCAGCCGTTCGGAATGGGCAGCCGGGCTCTTTGGGAAATATGCTGATGAGTGAGGAGCAAATACGGGTACTGGTAAGGAACCGTGCTGCCCAGTACAGCGCTCCCCATGTAAACCTTGACGTGCGTCTTGGAGTTGTTGGATTGGTTCTGGATGCATGGAACGTCGCGGATTCCTACGGCAAGCTGGATGTGGAGAAGGAGGGGCCGGCCGGTCGTAGGCAGTTGAGTCTTGCCTCCGCGCTAGTCGGATTTGCGGGCACCAGCGTTGAGCTAACAGGGATGGCCTTGGCTAAGACGATGTGGGGCAGAACAGCCTTGGCGTCTGAGATCAGATTTGGTGCAATTGAAGTCGCAAGTAGAGCGGGACTTGTCGGTTTTCTCGGCAGATTGCTGGGCACAGTTGGTGGGCTAATGGGGGCTGTCGTTGATGGGTGGAAAATGTATGAATCAATCAAGACGGGAGATATTCCCATGGCGGTCTTCTATGGAACAACTGCTGTGGCGGGAGCAGTAGTGGCCTACCTCATGTTTGTTGGTGCCATGACAGCGGGGGTCGGTTTTATTGTACTTCTCGTGCTGGGGTTGATAAGTATGCTGGGCGAGTGGCTTATCAATCTCATTCGTGACGATAAGGTGGAGAGGTGGCTTGATATGACGCCTTTTGGAGTTCATGAGCATGGTAGATTCGAGTCGCCTGAAAAGCAGGTTGAGGCATATAACGCTATGCTTCCTGCAGGAGCGTGAGTAGTGAGTCAGTTTGCAGGTTGGCTTGCCCAGAGGTATCGCAACAATCGTCCCCTTACTGAGTACGAAAAGGCTGCTGATGTGCGCCGTTTCGACTCATCCACGTTTGTGCCAATCGATAAGGGAATCATCGCCATTGATGATGATTGCATTGAGTATGTTGATCGTCACTTCCTATATCGCGGTTGGGCATTGATGGGGGCGAGTGTCTTCATTGCGCTGGGATTGCTATTTGTCGTGGCGATCCTGCACGCAACTTCCTCTCTGGTTGACCGAACTGGGCCGCTCGAATCAGGTGATACTTATGCGATCGGAGGCTTGATCGCTCTTGGTGTTGCATTTCTGGCGTTCATTTTCTGCAAGCTGCTCTTGCGGGATGTTCTACGCTATCAGTACTACCCAGTTCGGTTTGATCGAGTCGCACAACAGGTACATGTGTTTACGGGTAAGCGTGAGAGGGTGGTCTCGGTTCCATGGCGGGATGTTAGATTTGTTATTGGTAGGGACAAGCCTGTGGGCCCCGATGAGGGATGTACTTACGATCTTCGGGGGCTTGTAATGGATGGGGAGCAGGTCGTCTATACGTTTGCTGTTGGATCTGACAGCGGTCCCAACCCAGCGATCACGCTCGCACATTGGGAGATGATCCGGCGCTTCATGGAGGAAGGGCGTTCAGCACTTCCGTTTCCGCCATTGCAGCTCTACACCTCGGTAGTACCAAGCTTCCGCAACGCGTTCATCATTCATGTCTCTTCTGCGGGCGCCGGGTTGATGTGGATCGCGCTACCGCTCACCTTGCCCTGGGCCCTGTTCCGCTTCCTGGCAATGAAGTCGTGCCGTAGGCCGGTCTGGCCGGCAGCTGTGACCCGGCGCGGAAAGTCCGAGCCTTCGGGCAGTCCCCCGCTACGTGCACCGGCTGTGTACGGACGCGTGGATAGATCCGGAGGTCGTGCCGATGAAATGGAGCGCTTCTGGAAGGACTCGATCACGGCAGCCAAGGCCCGTAACGATGAGATTCGTCAGCAGCTGCAGGCAACCTCGTTGAATGCGTGAAGTGGGCGTTGGATGCATGGCGTGGCATTCTCGCTCAGACGAGTGAGCGAGGATCACGGATGTACAGCGGCTGGATGCGCAGTTTCCCGACGGATCGCTTTCTCTCGGCGCAGGAGAGCGCCTCGCGTTTCGATCCTCGGGTCGCCGAGGAGGTTGCACCTGACGAACGTGCGTCGTTGGTTCATTTCAACTCGACCTACATCGATCTGATCGACCGAAGGTTCCGCCTGCGCGGAATGGTCTCGACCACCATGGTCCTGCTGGGGACGCTGGCCCTGTTCCTGTTCGGTTTCTTCCTGCTTTTCACGCTGGTGATCCCGAACCTGGAAGGCGACTTCTGGGACTGGGTGATGTACGCCATGGTCGGCGTGTGCGTGGTCGGTGCCCCGGTGCTGTTCTGGCACACGACGCTGCGCTACGAGTTCTTCACCTATGTCTGGTATCCGACACGGTTCAACCGGCGCAACCGGACGGTCTACTTCTTCACGGGTGGGGAAGAGGGCGCTGTATCCGTGCCATGGGATGAGGCCGTGTTCTACATCGGGCAGGGGACCAGCCAGGCGTTCCTGCGCGACCTGCGCTGCAGCATCCTCGAGGATCGGGTGATCAAACGGACCTTCGCGGTGGGCCACTACTTCGATGACGAACAGAAGATCCGCGGCATCTGGGAGTTCATTCGCCGCTACATGGAGCAGGGGCCGGCAGAGGTGGTCGATACCATCGAGGGTCGCCAGATGAATCTGTCCGTGACGCCGTCATGGCGCAACTGCTACCTGTTCGTGGTGGCCAGTCTCGGTCCCAGCCTGCTGGGCGCACGCTTCATCCTGATGCCCTTGCTGCTGCCCTTGGTGTTGTGCAGATGGCTGGTCCTTCGATCCTGCCGCGCGCCCGTGTGGCCACAGTGGGTGGAAGACGAGTGCGCAATCGATGCCAACGATCCTCTTCGGCTCGTGGAACCCGAGGTGATGGCGCAGTTCGAGCCGGATCGGCGTCCGCTCTGAGCGGGCCGCTGCGGCAGCGCCCTGCCTGCGTCAGCAGGCAGGGCTCGGGATCACATCGCCGGGCAGGCCGGATCCTTGCCGCTCACCGCCGCACAGATCCTGCGCCGGCAGTCCACGCCTTTCAGTGACGTAGGGCTGGGGCAGCTGCGCAGCTGCGCCTGGATGTTGGATTCGGTCGAGGCGGACTTCTTGCTGGCCACGCGCTCGAACGCGGCGCGCTCGTCTTCGGCGCGTTTGCGCTGGTCTGCTTCGATCTGGGCGATCAGATCATCCATGCTTTGAGGCTGGGCCTTGGCTTTTGCCTTGGCCTTGTCCTCTTCCTTGATGATGCCGAGCAGGGTGCCGAGCAGATTTTCATCGCCCTTGCCTGCGGTACCGGCGGCGCGACTGCTGCGTTCACCCGGCTGGGCGCCCCGTGCCCGCGTCGTTGCAGCGGTGCCGGTGGTTGCGGCAGCGCCCGCAGCAGCGGTTGCCGCGTCAGCGGCAGGAGCGGGTGGGCTCCCGGCGGTGGCCGGCAGCGCCGGCTCAGACGGAGAAGCGGGCGCATCGACGATCATCGCGGCGCCTTCACCCGGTGCCACCGACGGGGCGTCCGGGTGCCCGGTCACATGGCC
The DNA here is from genome assembly GCF_025642255.1 of Stenotrophomonas maltophilia. Classification (NCBI taxonomy): domain Bacteria; kingdom Pseudomonadati; phylum Pseudomonadota; class Gammaproteobacteria; order Lysobacterales; family Lysobacteraceae; genus Stenotrophomonas; species Stenotrophomonas maltophilia. Next base: position 2,386,100 of record NZ_CP106759.1, on the reverse strand, counting down.
GGTGTCGGGTGTCAGTGAATACTCGGACGGGTCGCTGTAGTCATTACTACCGGACAGACCCCAGGCGGTCAGCCCGGCGATGACGACCACGGCACTGGCCAATGCCAGCCACAGGACCGTACGGCGTTTGCCGCTGGACGGCGCGCGTGCGGCACGTGGCGACGCGGTTGCCTGCCGGCCCTCCATGTCTGCCAGAATACGGCCCGAATTCGGGGCCTGGCCCTTTGCCTGCGCTCCCCCTGAGAGCAGACTTGGCCGATTGATTCCGCCATTATTCAAGTGCATCCAGCCCTTGGTTTGAGTCGGCAACTGCCGAAGCGAATTTGCGCATTCTTAGTGAAAGCGGTTGGGGCGTCAACCAGATCGCGTGTCAGGGAGGACCGGTGTTGCCAATCGTGGTTGCTGCCATTGCCGTCGTACTGTTGGTGGCTGGCGTGTGCTGGGTACTGTTGTTCCCCGAGACGGTCGAATCGCTGCGTCAGGCGATCGCGAAGCGTCTGGGCGGATTCCGTCGTCGGGCGGGGCAGGTCGGTGACCGGGTCGGCCACGGCGCCACCCGCGTGCGCAGTGGGGTTCGTGAAGAGGTCGGAGCCGTGCACGGCGCACTGCGGCGCCACTGGCTCATTCTGGTTGTCGCCGCAGCGTTGCTGCTGATTCCTCCAATTGTGATATTCGTCACGCGGCAGACCGTGGTGCTGGAGGATTTCAGGGGCGATGATCTGGCGGAATCGAGTTCGATGGTCGCCCAGCTGCTACGCGGGGAGCGGCTGACGCCGCCACCGCCGCCGCCGCCGGAGGTGTTCACCACTGCCGAAGTGCGTCGTCTGCGGCCTGAAATCGTCACGGCTGATCGCAAATGGGGTCAGATCGATCCCGATCTGCAGCAGCGCGTGCTGGCCATCTATGAGGTGATGCGACGCCAGTACGGTTACGAAATGGTGCTGATCGAAGGCTATCGCAGTCCGCAGCGGCAGGCCGAACTGATGGCCGGTGGCAAGGCGACCCGGGCCGGTGCCTGGCAGAGCTGCCACCAGTATGGGCTGGGCGTGGACAGCGCACCCATCCGCGATGGCAAGCTGCAATGGGACATGGAAGATCCGTGGACCCGGCGTGGGTACTTCCTGTACGGCGAGCTGGCTGAACAGGCGGGCCTGGACTGGGGCGGAAACTGGCGGAGCATCAAGGACTATGTTCACGTGGAAATGACGGACCGCTGCCGCGCCGCCCGGGTGGCAAAGCGCGAGGAACTGTCCCGTCAAGGGTGATAACCGCACGGCGGTACTGGTATGGTTACGCCGATGGCCTGCGTCGTCGGGGGAACCGGGGGGCGATGGAACGCCGGGTCACACATGGATCAAGGAGCATGATGGATGGCACGACCGTTTATCGTCGTCGGTGACCCGCTCAGCCACGGAGGGACCGTGGTGGCGGGCACCGGACAGACCGACATCAATGGCAGGCCGGTGGCGCGCGTCGGTGATCGTGCGTTGTGCGCCGTGCACGGCGCCACCACCATTGTCAGTGGCGACGCGACAGTGCTCATCGACGGTCAGCCGGTGGCGCGCGACGGCGACCGCACCGCGTGTGGAGCGACGCTGGTCGCTTCACAGGCCATGACCGGTCTGCGTTGACCTGCGCGGTCGACAGGAGCAGCGCATGGAGCAGGGCAACTGATGGCAGGATGGCTGGGCAAAGCAGCTTCGGTGGTGATGATCTTCGTCGCCACCTGGGGCGCGACGATTCTCTACTGGCGCAACAGCGGCACGGTACCGACCGGCATGCAGATGCTGGCCTACCTGGGCCTGCTGCCCGTCGGCCTGAGCGGTGCCGGCTTCATGCTGCGTGGCGCCGCGCGCCGTGGCGTCGATGCGGCGCTGGACAAGGCTGCGGCCAACGATGGGGAGCCGACCAAGGGCAAAGGCGAAGCGGTCGCGACGAAGGTGATGGTGCCGCCATCGGTGGCGTTGATTGCCGGTGGCCTCAGGCTGGGTGTGGATCTGGATGCCCAATCATGGCTGGCTGCTGCCGCTGCGCCGCCGCGTCCGACGCTCGATGGCCGCTTCCGCGACAACTACAACCTGCCGGTGCGCATGAGCGCGGCGCAGGACCTCGATGAGTTCCTGGTGCTGCAGGCCCGTCAGGACGGCATCGACACCGCAGCCCACGAACGGCGTGCGCTTGCCCTGCTGCAGCCGGTGCTGGAGGAACTGCTGGAGGCAGCATCCGCGGCGCTGCCGGAAATCATGGCTTCCGAGGAAGTGGTGGTGGCCGGTCTGCGGCGTCGCGACGAACAGCGCGTGGAGAACGTACTGAGCGTCGAGCTGCTGGTGCCGGGCAGTTGGTCCGATGCGCTGCGCCCCTGGGTGCAGACATGGCTGCTGGAGCAGGCGCGGATGGCAGGCATCGATGCGCGCCGCTTCGATGTCCGGGTCACCTCGCTGGACGGCGCACGCGAGGTGTGGCCGCACCTGCAACGGGTGATCGACGCACTGGATCAGGGCGAGCCACGCTGGCACCTGCTGGTGTCCGCGTCTTCTTCGATCGATGCCGCCATCGTTTCCTCATGGCAGTCCTCCGGTGTGCTGGCAACCGCACAGAATCCGGATGGCCGCATACCGGGCGAGGGTGCTGCCGGCGTCCTGCTGGCGAGCCGGGGCGTTGCCCATGAAGGCGACGCGCGGCTGTGGCGCCCGCAACTGGTACGCGCCGAGCAGATCGAGGCAACCCGGCCGGCCGAACAGCGCCGTCAGCTGGCGACGCTCGCTGCGCAGTGGCAGCAGACGCTGGGCCTGGAGGGCGCACAGGCCCAGTTCGTGCTGCATGATGCCGATCACCGGGGCGATCTGATGGTCGATGCCGCCGCCATCACGGCGTCGCTGGCTCCCGACCTGGACTTCAGTCCGCAGAGCCTGGCGCTGGCGATCAGCGCAGGCGAACTGGGCCCGGTGCTGCCGTTGGCGCAGCTGGCACTGGCCCGCGCACAGCTTGACCGCCAGGCCGAGCCGGTGCTGTTGCTCGGCGTGGCCGACAACCAGCAGCGACTGTTCGGCCTGGTCGACCCTCTTCCTTCCCCGACGCAGGCGGCCGATGCGCCGTCGGCCCCCTGACTTCCTGGATCCCTGCATGAGTTTGAGCAATTTCAGCTACTACCTGCGCGACTACCGTCTCTGGATGGTGCTCGGCCTGGTCGGTGCCGCTGCGCTGGCCCACTACGGTGAGGCCGAAGCACGGCAGATCGGCATCTGGGTGGCCATCGTGCTGGCCGGCCTGCTGGTGCTGGCGCTGCTGGTCTGGATCGTGAAGCGGATCCTGGCCCGTCGCGCGGCCAAGCGCGTGGAGGCGATGGTCAAGGATGAGGCGGACAAGGCGGTAGCCACCGCTCAACCCGCCCAGCGTGCCGATACCGAGGCGCTGCGCACGCGCATGATGGACGCGGTCAAGCAGATCAAGTCCTCGCGGATGGGCGTGCTGAAGGGCAACGCCGCGCTGTACGAGCTGCCGTGGTACGTGATCATCGGCAATCCGGCTGCGGGCAAGAGTACGGCCATCCTCAATTCCGGCCTGCAGTTCCCGTTCGAGGACAACCGCGGCAACGTGGTGCAGGGCATCGGTGGTACCCGCAACTGCGACTGGTACTTCACCACCAACGGTATCGTGCTCGACACCGCTGGCCGCTACTCGGTCAGCGTCGAGGACCGCATGGAGTGGCTGACCTTCCTCGGCCTGCTGAAGAAGAACCGCCCGCGCGCACCGATCAACGGCGTGATCATCGCCGCCAGCCTGGCCGAGCTGTCCGGCAGCAAGCCGGAGTTCGCGATCGAGCTGGCCAAGAACCTGCGCCAGCGCGTGCAGGAAATCACCGAGCGGCTGGAAGTGTTCGCGCCGGTGTACGTGCTGTTCACCAAGGCCGACCTCATCGCCGGTTTCAGCGAGTTCTTCCGCAACCTCGATCCCGGCGAGCGCGAGCATGTGTGGGGTGCGACGCTGCCGTTCGACGTGCATCAGCAGGGCGACGCGCTGGCGGCATTCGACAGCCATTTCGACGAGCTGGCCGAAGGCATCAAGGAAATGAGCCTGACCCACATGGCGATGCAGCGTGGCCGTGAAGTCTCGCCTGGGCTGCTGTCGTTGCCGCTGGAGTTCGTCGGCATCAAGCCGGCGCTGCGCACCTTCATCGCTACGCTGTTCGAGGACAACCCCTACCAGTTCAAGCCGGTGTTCCGTGGCTTCTACTTCTCCAGCGCACTGCAGGAAGGCCGTTCGGTGCATCACGCGTCCGAACGCGTCGGCCGCCAGTTCAACCTGGAGCGCGGGTCCAATGTCGATGAGGCGCCGACCGGCCATACCGCGTTCTTCCTCAAGGACCTGTTCCGCAAGGTGATCTTCGCCGACAAGGAACTGGTCCGGCAGTATTCCAGCCCGCACCAGAACCGGCTGCGCTATGGCGTGTTCCTGGGCGCAGTGGGTGTGCTGGCGCTGGCGCTGGGCCTGTGGACCTGGTCGTACACCACCAATGCCCAGCTGGTGGCCAATGCCACCAAGGACCTGGATCAGGCCGTGCGCGTGCAGAAGGACCGCATGGACCTGAAGTCGCGCATCGATGCCTTGCTTCTGCTGCAGGATCGCATGGAGCAGCTGGACCGTTATGGCAAGGAGGGCGGCATCACCACCCATCTGGGCCTGTACCAGGGCACCGCGATCCGCGAGAAGCTGCTGCGTGAGTACAACCACGGCATGCAGCAGGTGATGCTGGCGCCGACCGTCTCCAATCTGGAGAACTATCTCGGCCAGGTGGTCGCCGAGCGCGACAAGCTTGGCCAGGGCAGCAGCGCTGCCGCCGAGAGCGAGGTGCTGTATCAGAACGCATCGCCGACCAGTACCAACGATGCGTACAACGCACTGAAGACCTACCTGATGCTGGGTAACCCGAAGTACGTCGAAGGTGCTCACCTGTCGCAGCAGCTGACCCTGTTCTGGCGCACCTGGCTGGAGGCCAACCGCGGCCAGATGAGCCGTGAGGAGATGGTGCGCGCGGCCGAGAAGCTGATGACCTTCTACGTGGCGCAGGCGGGCCAGCCCAGCTGGCCGCAGATACAGAACAAGGTCACGCTGGTGTCCGACACGCGCCAGGCGCTGGGGCAGGTGATGAAGGGGCAGCCGGCGATGGAGCGCGTGTACGCGCAGATCAAGGCACGTGCCGGCGCCCGCTTCGGAACCACCACCGTCGACAGCCTGGTGGGTGTGGAGCGCAACGGGCGCCTGATCAACGGCAGCTATGCGATTTCCGGTGCGTTCACGCGCAAGGCGTGGGAAGAGTACGTAAAGGATGCGATCAAGGAAGCAGCCAATACCCAGCTGAGCACCACCGACTGGGTGCTGGGTACCACCGAGCAGAGCGATCTGTCGCTGGCCGGCAGCCCCGAGCATGTCTCGCGCGAGCTGGTGACCCTGTACAAGAACGACTACGCGCGCGAGTGGAGCAAGTTCGTGCAGGGCCTGAGCGTGGCCGAGTTCAGTACGTTCGACGAGGCGGTGGCCCGCATCAACAAGCTGGGTGATCCCGGCAACTCGCCGCTCCGTGTTCTGCTGGAGCGCATCAACGAGGAGACGGTATGGGACAACCCGCCGGCGCAGGCGCGTTCGAGCAAGGCGCGCAAGGGCTTCGTGGCCTGGTTCCAGCGCACCATCCTGCGCAAGGACCCGGCAGCGACGGCCGCCGCGCAGCCGGTGGGTCCGATCGGCAAGGCGTTCGAAGGCATCGCGCGGCTCACCAGTGAGCGCGGCGATCAGCCGGCAGTGATCACGGCCTACTTCGAGACACTGGGCAAACTGCGTGCGCGCCTGAATGCCATCAAGAGCCAGGGCGAAATCGGCGTGGGCACCCGCAAGCTGATGCAGGACACCTTCAGCAATGAAGGCTCCGAACTGAGCGCGGGCCTGGCGCTGGTCGACGAGCAGGTACTGACCGGGCTGGACGAGAAGCAGCGTGAAGCCCTGCGCCCGCTGCTGCTGCGCCCGTTGACCCAGACCTTCAGCGCCCTGATCCCGCCGACCGAAGATGAGGTCAACAAGACCTGGAAGGCGCAGGTCTATGACCCGTTCAAGGCACGCATCGGGCAGCAGTACCCGTTCAACCTCAACTCGGATGTGGATGCCGCACCGAGCGACATCGCCGGCATCTTCGGTGCCAGTGGCAGCATTGCCGCCTTCAACAAGGACGCGCTCGGCACGCTGGTGATCCAGCGCGGTCCGCTGCTGGAGACCCGCCGCTGGGCAGGGCAGGGTGTGAACCTGTCGGCTGAGCTGGTTGCCAACTATGGCAACTGGGTGAGCGGCTCTGCCGCCGGCGCGGCGCAGGACACCACGATCTTCGAGATCCTGCCGTCGCCGGCTGCCGGCGCGCTGGAGTACAGCATCGAGATCGATGGCCAGGTGCTTCGTTATCGCAATACCCCGCCGCAGTGGACCACCATGCAGTACCCGAACGCGGGTCAGGTGCCGGGCGTGAAGATCACGGCGGTGACCGGCGATGGTCGTACCGTGGAGGTATTCAGTGCACCGGGCGCGAACGGCTTCAACCGCCTGATGGCCGAAGGCGAATACGAGCGGCTGGATGATTCCAGCCGTATCACCTGGAACGGCAATGGTGTGGCCGTGACGGTGGAAATGCGCATCGTCCGCCGGGCCGGCAGCGGCAGCGAGGGCGGCGGTGACTGGCAGCGTGGCCTGCAGCTTCCCGAGCGGGTGGCCGGTGGTACCCCTGCCGCGCCCGCGCCGGCGGCCACCGCGCCTGCTGCGGCGCAGACCACGGGAGGTGCGCAATGAGCCGCGTCGTCAGCGCCGGAGTTTCCTACTTCGGCAAGGTGCCGTCGCGCGGTGATTTCGTCCGTGCGGCCGACAATCACCAACTGCTGGGCTGGCTGGACCGGTGGGCGGGCGAGAGCCTGGAACTGCTGAGCCAGAGCCCGGACTGGAAGCAGCGCTACGACGAGGCACCGGAGATCCACTACGCGTTCCTGGGTTCTCGCAGCAAGATGGTGCTGTGCGGGCACTTCCTGGCCAGCCGCGATTCCTCCGAACGCCGCTTCCCGCTGCTGTCCGCGCTGCGCCTGGATGCGCCGGAACCGTTGCCGTTCATCGGCCGCAGCCCGCTGGCGATGTCCAACGCCTGGTCAGGGCTGGCCCGCCTGGCACGCCAGGCCTACCAGGAAAGCGACGCGGCGCAGGCGCTGGCGCAGCTGGCGGACGCACGTTTCAGCATCAGCACCGATCCCGGTGACTACAACGGCAGCTTCCAGGACTTCCTGGAGAGCACCTCCGTGGCAGACCTCGAGTCGCGCCTGCGCGATTCCGGTCACGGCGAGGTGGCGCTGCGACAGGTGCTGCCGGCACTGGGCCTGCTGCTGCAGCCGGTGCTCAGCGGGGGCGATGTCAACATCGACAAGGCGCTGGTGTTTCCGCTGGTCCGTGACCCGGCCTATCGCCCACTGGTGGCGGCATTCTGGCTGGATCTGCTGTCCAGCTTCGTCTCCCGCGGCGATTTCGAACTGGCGGTGCTGATCCGCAACGACGCTGCGCCGAGCATGATCGTCGGTTTCAACGGCGCCGACCGCCAGGTGCTGCGTGCGGTGCTGGACCCGGCGGAAGCCGGCGACTTCCTGATCCGGATCCAGCATTCGGAATGGGTGGACGACTATCTGCGCGGCGATTACAACCTCAACCGCTTCGGCAGCTTCCTCGACCGTGACGATCTGGCCCTGGCCACCGCACGCAAGCTGTTCGGCGAGACTTTCCTGGGAACCTGATGATGCGCTTGTGCAACCCTCTCTCCCTTGCGTTGCCGCTGCTGCTCGCAGCCGTGCCGCTGGCCGCGCAGAACGCGCCTGCTGCGGCACAGGCTGCCACCGAACGACCGGTGGTGATCGAAGGCGTGGTGCCTGACCAGGCGACCAAGGCCAAGCTGCTGAACAATCTGCGTGCCGTGTATGGCGCCGAGCGCGTGGTCGACCGCATCCAGGTCGAGACGATCGCGACCCCGCCGAACTGGGGCGATTACGTGGCGGGCATGATCAATCCCGGCTTGAAGCGGGTGTCGCCCGGCAAGCTGGAAGTGAACGGACAGGCAGTGCGGATCACCGGTGAGGTCGGCAACGAAGCGCTGCGGCAGCAGGTGGCCAGCGACCTGAGTCTGGCCAGCAATACCAGTTACACCGTGACCAACGCGCTGAAGGTCGGCTCGCAGCAGAACGTGCTGGACCAGACGCTGGCCAACCGCATCATCGAATTCCAGAGTGGCAGTGCGCGTCTGACCCCGTTTGGCATGAGCATCCTCGACGAGATGGTCGCCAAGATGGCGCAGATGCCGGACAGCCGTTTCCTGATCATCGGCCATACCGACAATGTCGGGCAGCGCGAATCGAACCTGGCGCTCAGCCACGCGCGTGCGCTGTCGGTGAAGAACTACATGGTGTCCAAGGGCATTCCGGGCAGCCACATGGATGTCGTCGGCAAGGGACCGGACGAGCCGGTGGCGGACAACACCAGCAACGATGGCCGCGCACGCAATCGGCGCATCGAGTTCAAGATCCAGTAAACATGACGGGGATTGGGCCAGTCCCGATCCCCGCATGAGCGTGATCCGCAGGCAGATCAGTCTTCTGGATTGACGTCCAGCATCTCTTCCATCTGTTCCAGCGTGCCGTGGTCCTTGATGACGCGCTTGAGCCAGACATGCAGCGGCATCTCGCCCCAGCGTGCGGCCTTCTCGGCGAGATAGGCCACGGGGCTGTGCGGTTCGGTCCGACGGAAGAACTCAGCGACCTGGCGCAGCTGCTGCAGCGCTTCCTTGCGCGAGCCGGGTGCGCCCGCAGGGCCACGCGGTACTGTCACCGGGGCCGCTTCGGACGCGGGCGCCTCATGGCCGAACGATGCATCTTCAAAATCGTCGGAGGAGGCTTCGGTTTCGCCATCGAGCAACACCCCGGCTTCGCGTGCGAAGCGCAGCACGGTGCGCTGCAGGTGTTCAAGCTGCTCACGCACCGCGCTGAAGCTTGGGCCATCCAGCCCCAGGCGGTTGTCGACCGCGGCCTGCAGTTCGGCCAGGGCCTGGCTGCAGTCGGGCAGGTCGTCGGCCAGCTGCCGGTAGAACCCGTGCTGGGTATCGCGGCGGGCGGCAGTGAGAATGTCCAGACCAGGGCGGCCGTCATCCTCTTCGCCGCTGTTGGCACGGGCATGGGCATGCTCGAAGTCGGCGAGGCTGAAACGCCCCTGCGGCGCGACGGCAATCGGCACGGAGCGCAGCCATTGCAGCGAGTTGGTCAGCAACCAGCTCAGGTTGCCGATGCGCTCTTCAAAATCGCCGTCAGGTGCCTGCGGATGCACGTCATCCCAGTAGCGGTCGCACAGGCCGGCGGTGAGCCGGTAGCCAGCGGCGAGGCCCTGGAATCCTTCCAGCTGGGTGGCGGCTTCGCTGAGCCAGCCTGCCAGCCGCAGGTCCTTGGTCCGGGTCTGCAGCAGGTCGGTGGCATCGCGCAGCACGCTGCTCCAGTCAGCGTACTTGATGTCGGTCTGCCACGCCCCCTGGTCCAGGGTCGGGTCGTCGGCACGACGGTTTTCGATGATCCGATCGAATTCAGCCGAGAACGACAGGTCTTCACCGGTCGGGGCGTGTTCCGAAATCGGGGCCAGCAGGGCTTCCTGATCCAGCATGGCGGGTCTCGTTGGGGACTGTGGGCGATTCTAGCCCGCCGATGTGAACGCGGTCGCGGGATTGGTCCGTCCAGGCATGCCTGAATACGGAATGCCGTCAGTTATGTGACGAACAACCCACTTCTACGGTGGTCGAGGCGTCGTGATTTTGACGAACACCGCAATCTGGTAGATTTGATGGCTGGAATCCGACGCCGCCGGGTAGGTGCAGGCGTCTTCACACTGGAATTGGCATGGATCAGCTGAACTACGTGATGACCCAGGTTGCCGGGCTCGGTGACGCGCAACGCCTGTATCGACTGCGGTCCGATGCACTGGAAGGGTGCACGGTGGAGCGGTGGCGCGGCGGTGATGCGCTCGGCCAACATGCCTGGACCGATGTCGATGTACTCGCCACGCGCGCTGATATCGCGCTGGATGCCCTGCCGGGCACGCGTGCGACACTGGTCGCGCAGATGGCCGATGGTGGTCAATGGCAGCGCAGCGGCCTGATCGCGGACGCTTCCTGCCTGGGCAGCGACGGTGGCCTGGTGCGCTACCGGCTGCAGCTGGTGTCATGGACGTGGTGGCTGCAGCATGCTCGGCACAGCCGCGTGTTCCAGGAACAGAGCGTGCGTGCGATCGTCGATGCCGTACTGGCAGGGCACGCTGGCATCGCGCGCTGGCGCTGGGCCGAGGGCGTCGACGCCTTCCTTGGCCAGCGCGTGCGCAGCTACTGCGTGCAGTACCGCGAGAGTGACCTGGATTTCCTGCAGCGCGTGCTCGCCGAAGAAGGCCTGGGCTGGCGTCTGTACGCCGATGAGGAAGCGCCCTGCGGCAATGGCATGGAGATCTTCGCCGACAGCGTCGCGCTGCCGGAAGATGCCACCAGCGCGGCTGCAGGCGTGCGGTTCCATCGCAGTGACGCCACCGAATCCAGTGACAGCGTGCAGGCCATTGGCCTGCGTCGGCGCCTGGCCAGTACTTCGATCAGCCTGCAGAGCGATGATTACCGCCAGGTACGCGCACTGGTGGCACAGTCGCCGATGGAGGGCGGAGGTGGCCAATCGTCGCGCGAAGACTACGATGCGGTAGGTGCCTACGCCTTCAGCGACAGTACCGCCGGTGCGCGTCAGGCCCGCCTGCAGGCGCAGGCGCGCGAAACCCACAGCCGTGGCTGGCAGGGGTCGGGTACGGTTCGCGGCTTCCAGTCCGGACAATGGCTGCGGCTGCAGCAGGCCCCCGGTGCGACACCGCCTGAGCTGCTGCTGGTGGCCGTCGAACATGCCGGCATCAACAATCTCCCTACCGATCTGCGACGAAGCCTCGATGACGCGCTGGGCGTGGCGCCGATCGATCCGGCCGACGCTGCGCTCTGGCAGCAGGCCGAAGCAACCGGGTATGGCAACCGTTTCGACGCGGTGGATCGCACCCTGCCGTGGCGCCCGCTGCTGCAGGACGGTAGTGGCGCACGGCTGAATCCGCGCCCGACCGTGCCGGGTTACCAGACCGCTGTCGTGGTTGCCGGCGACGGAGGCGCCAGCAAGGACCTGCACGCAGACAGCCATGGCCGCGTGCGCGTGCGTTTCCACTTCCAGGAAGGCGAGGGCGGCGGAGCCAACGACAGCGCATGGTTGCGCGTGGCACAGCGCTATGCCGGACCCGGCGTGGGCAGCCAGTTCCTGCCGCGCATCGGTCAGGAAGTGCTGGTGGGCTTCCTCGACGGCGATATCGATCGGCCACTGGTGCTGGGCACCCTGTACAACGGACGTGGCGAGGCGGGCGTGGCACCGACGCCAGCCGGCGGAAGCGGCCAGAGCGACGTATCGCTGTATGGCCAGGCTGCAGACATGCGCGGCAGCGCGCAGGCCAACCTCAGTGGCGGCCAGGCGCCGGCCTGGCATGCTGCCGGCATGGGGGACCAGGCGCATCGGCAGGGCGGTGCGCTGTGGGGTATCCGCTCGCGCGAGTGGGAAGGCGGGCAGGGCGCCAACCATCTGCTGTTCGATGACTCGAACCAGCAACTGCGCGCGCAGCTGGCCAGCAGCCAGCAGGTGTCACAACTGACCCTGGGGCACCTGCGTCATCAGGCAGACAATTATGTCGGCAGCCTGCGTGGCACCGGTTTTGAACTGCGCAGCGACGCGTGGGGCGCGGTGCGCGCCACGGCCGGTGCCTGGTTCTCGGCGTACGGGCATCGGTCGACGGCACCTGCGGGCGAGGCGGTGCAGCCTTCCGCGCTGCTTGCGCAGCTGCAGACGCTGGGCGAGCGCTTCACCCAGGCCGCGCGTACACACCTGACCAGCCCGTTGGCGATGCAGGAGGGCGCGCGCGCGCCAAAGCGCTCGGAGCTGGTTCCCGATCAGTCGCCGGTTCCCGCGCTGCTGACGAGCGTACGCACCACCACGGGCGGTGATGGATTCGATATCGGCAAGAGTGGTGCGACCGAGCGCAAGTCGGATGCTGGGCAGGATCGCGTGCCGCATTCGGGTGATCCACTGCTTGGACTGGCCGCACCGCAGGGACTGGTGCAGGTGGCAGGCCAGGGAGTGCACTGGGGGAGCGGTGAAGGCCTGCTGTTGGCCAGTGGCGGTCATAGCGACACGGTTACCATGGGGCAGACCCGTCTGCATGCGGGGCAGGCGATCGGCGTGCTTGCGTCCGTGGTTGAGGGAGCAGCGGCCACACCCACCGCGCTTGACGTCGTGGCCGGCACTGAAATGCTCGATATCCAGTCCCAGGCGGATGGGGTGCGCGTGCAGTCGCGTGGCGCTCTGCGCGGGGCCAGCGCGCAGGCGCCGGTGGAACTCGCAGCGGCCAATACGATCCACGTGGCGACGTCCGGGGGGGCCAGCCTGACCATTGCCGGTGGCAACATCACCATCGCCTGTCCGGGCACGATCAAGGTGCATGCGGGCAGCAAGTCATTCGTCGGCCCGGCGCAGCAGGGCTATCCGCTTCCCCAGTTCCCGCGCAGCAGCTGTAAGAGCTGCATTCTCGACGCCATGCGCCAGGGCACGCCGGGAGTGCTGGTGTGAATCGTTACGCCGTGATCGACAGCGCGCAGCGGTCGCACTTCCATGAGCGGCTGGAGCGTCTTGGCGCGCGCTATCGCTCACTGTTCGAAGGCACGGCCGAGGCCGGCCTGCTGGATATTGCTCCCTTGCTGGTGGCTTGGACGGACAGGGACGTGCACGCGCAGCTGGATGCGGAGATCCGGCAGATGGGGGCGCAAAGGCCGGGCGTGACCCTGCTGTGGAGTGCACTGGAACTGGACGATCTCGCGAAGCGGTTGCGTGCTTTCCATCTGGTGAAGGTGCCCGAGAAGGGCGGTCGTGAGATGCTGTTGCGCTGGTACGACACCCGTATCCTGCCTGCACTGCTGGATCTGTTGTTGCCTGCGCAGCGTGCCGCCCTGCTGGAGGGCGTGCAGCGCCTGCAGTACTTCGATCGCTACGGCGATCTGCAGGAATGGCCGCTGGCCGAGATGCTGGCCGGAATGGATGATGCCGGCCTGCCTGCGCTTCCGCCATTGCGCCTGGACGAAGACCAGTACACGCGCCTGCTGGACGCGTGCGAGCCGGATGTGGCCATTGCCCAGCTTCGCAGGGTCATCCCCGATGAGATCAAGCGGGTGCCGTATCGATCGCTGTACCCGTTCGTCGTCGACCTTATGCAGGATACGATCGCCCACGGTGTGAACCAGGTGGACGATCACGTGCAGTACCTGCTGCTGGCGTTGTACACCTCCGGCGCGTGCCGCGGCCATCCTGCCGTGCAGGCGCGTTTCGCGCAGCCTGCCGGGAGCTGTGAGGTGCCGTTCGCGGACTGGGCATCAGCGCTGCCGGAAGATATCTGGACGACGGGCGTCCCGCTGTGGGACCACACCGCCTCGCCTTTGCAGGCCGAGCCTGCACCCTCGTGGACGTGAAGGAAGAATCATGCGTTTGATGCGGACCCATCTGCTGGCGGCCCTGGCGTTGCTGCTCCTGTTGCCGGCATTGGCGGCCTGCAAGGGACGGACGGCCTCCACGCCGGTGGCCGTGCTCGGCTACAACCATACGGATGCATACATTGCGCAGTTCCTCGTGAATGGCGGCAGTGGCGGGTCGGCCGATTCCCACTCGGAAGGCGGAACTGTCTGCTGCGTCGTGCTGCCTGATCGATGGACGCCGGACATGAAGGTTGAGATCGAATGGACCACGGATCTCGAAACGTTCCAGAAGAAGACCGTTGCGATTCCGAAGTACAACCAGCTCGGAAACCTGGCCGTCCATTTCCTGCGCAATGGCGAGATCAAGGTCTTCGTCACCAATCTTGTGCTCGGTCATCCCGACTATCCATTGACCGGCCCCGAGGCGCCCTTGCGCGAGGGCGAGAATCCAATCTGGGAGCACCTTCGGCGCCCGCTTGAAAAGTGATCACGGGGCCCGGTCGCTCACCGGGCATCCGATCCGAATGCTTGGCGTGGGTGGCAAGGACAACGATCCCGGCGGGGACCAGCAGCGAATCCAGGAGACAAGGACATGAGTGGACGCACGGCAACCGGCGCGCAACCAATGCCGGCAGATGGACGCAGAGCGCTGAGCGGCGCCGAAGCGCAGCAGCGGGCGCGGGCCATGGCGTGCATGCGCGAGAAGGGCTCCGAATGCCAGGGCCAGGTGCACGTAGGCATCTACTTCGACGGCACCGGCAACAACCGCGAGTGGGAAGGGACCTTTGTAACCGGCAAGACGCGCTCCCCCAAGACCCAGCTGGCCCGCAACGGTCACAGCAATGTGGCGCGCCTGTACGACGCCGCCCTGAAGGAGCGTGGCAACGGCTTCTTCAGCATCTACGTTCCCGGCGTCGGCACGCCATTCACCGACGTCGGCGATACCAACCAGGATGGTGACACGCTGGGAGGCGGCGCCGCGCGTTATGGTGCGGACCGCATCCACTGGGCCATCCTGCAGGTCATCAATTCGGTACATCAGTACCTGAACGGTGGTGACCTGATCCAGCCCAACGAAGCCAAAGTATTGGTCGCCTCAATGAGCGAGACGCGACTGCTGGAAGGCATGACGCGACGCGCGATGCTCACGGCAATCGCGCAGCGGTTGGAGCGCGTGGTCAAGGGGCACCAGCGCCGGGTCAAGTCGGTGCACGTTTCCGTCTTCGGCTTCTCGCGTGGCGCGGCACAGGCGCGGGCGTTCGTGCACCGGCTGTATGAGACGGCAGAAGCCTGGGGCAGCGGTTGCGGCTACAACATTGCCGGCATTCCGCTCTACCTGAACTTCATGGGCATCTTCGATACCGTTGCGTCGGTCGGCGTTGCTGCGATGAGCCGCGTCTCGAAGGGCAAGTGGGACTGGGCCGCCGGTGACATGATGAGCATTCACCCCGAAGCGCGCCAGAGCGTGCATTTCGCGGCCCTGCACGAGCAGCGGATCAATTTCCCGCTGGACCTGGCGACCAGCGGGAAGGAGGTGCTTTACCCGGGCATGCACTCGGATGTCGGTGGCGGCTACTCGCCCGGCGGCCAGGGCAAGGACTTCGTTTCCGGTGCCGCGAACGGTACCGCCAAGCTTGCGCAGATTCCGTTGATCGACATGCATCATGAGGCCGTCAAGGCAGGCGTGATAATGAAAACGATCGAGGAACTGGGGGCGCAGCCAGTGCTCGCCATGCATTTCGGCTGCCACCCACAGCTGATCCGCGATTACAACGCCTGGCTGACCGGTCACGGTGTCCCCGGAGGCGCGCACACGCAGCAGATTGCAGGACATTGCCGGCAGTACGTTGCCTGGAAGGGCAAGCGGCTGCCGAATGGTCCACAGAGCGTGCTGCAACAGCCGTTCTTCAAGCAGTCCGACGCCGAGGATCAGGTGGATCTGGCCAATGCGCAGCGCGATTTCGCAAATCTGGTTGGAAAGCTGCGCAGGGGCAAGGAGGAGATGGCGGCCTACCGCAGGCAGCTGGACGAAAGCCAGAAGCGCATGGAGGCGGGTCGCAAGATCGGGCGACCGGTATTTGAACCTACGCCGCGGGCCTCCCAGGCGGCTTACGACTACGCAAAAATCCCGGCCGAGACCAGCACTCTGCTTAACCTTGTGCTGGACGGTGCGCCGGTACCCGATGTGAGTACGGTGCTGTTTGACAACTACATGCATGACTCGCTGGCCGGCTTCTACATCGGGAAGTGGACGGAGCTGAATATTCCTGCCGTCAATACCTACGGCTACCTCCGCTATCGCGAGGTCTTCAGTGTGGCCGGCAGGAGGGCTCAGGAGTGCCGGGATCCGGCTACGCTGCCGCCAGCGAACATCCCCACCATCGGCGGCGCGTTCCAGCAGCTGGGCTCGGCAATGGGCGGGTGAGGCGATGCAGCGTCTG
This sequence comes from Stenotrophomonas maltophilia, assembly GCF_025642255.1. Taxonomy (NCBI): domain Bacteria; kingdom Pseudomonadati; phylum Pseudomonadota; class Gammaproteobacteria; order Lysobacterales; family Lysobacteraceae; genus Stenotrophomonas; species Stenotrophomonas maltophilia. The sequence goes on along the minus strand of NZ_CP106759.1, from coordinate 2,370,038 downwards.
GAATGCCCGTTGCAATGATGGCCTGGTCCAAGGCAGGCAACTGAAGATGTCTGGCTTCGTGATTCGGGCTGCTGCAGTAGCCGGTGTACTGCTCACGGTGGGGTGCCATGCACAGCCTCCCGAAGTGGGCGGCTGGCGCAGAGTCTCCGACAGCGATCTGGAGCGACAGTACCATTTCTCCATGCTGCCGCACGCTGCAGCAGCGGGAAGTCGATGGGCCGCCTACGACGCCAAGGCGGGCAAGGTGGTGTGTTGCCTGTCGGTGGACGGTGCCGAGGTGGGCGAAAGTGAGCTCCAGGATCGCTTTGACATTCCGGGGCCGTGGATCACCGATCTGACCAATGGCTGGAATCTCGATGCCGCACCCTATCGCCCGCATGTGCAGCTGCTGAAGGTGCAGGGTGCGTTGAGCAGCTACACCTTCAAGGAAGAACGTGAAGCGGCTGGTGGTCTGCTGCTGCCACCCGACGCGCGGGCGGTGGCGGCCGACACCCTGGAGATCGACGGCGAGCGTTATACGGTCCAGCGCCATGAGACCTCGCTGGCCGATGGTGACGGTGGCGTTCATACCTACACCTTGAAACCGGCCAAGGGCGGTGCGGCATTGAAGGTCGAAGTGCCCTTCGGAACCTATTAGTTGCCGCCATTGAATCGGCGCGCAGGCATGTACGGAGCACATGCGGACCTGGGGGCTACTGCGGGATGTGCATGTCGAACCTGATGGAGGACTGCGTGCGGCGCAACAGGACTTCGGACAGCTGCTGCGGTTTCCAGCAAGTGCTGCTGCTGATCCTGCTTGTCTTGATTGCCGCGTGCGCCGGCAAGCCGGATCCATCGAGAGGTTCGGCCGCGGCCAGCCAAGGACCGGCATCGACGCCCCACAACGCGCCCTACGCAGGCGTTGTGATGAGCTATCCACACTCCGGCTGCGCGTACGAATACAGCCCGGTGGACTTCTGTGATGCGCAGCATCGCGCGCAGATCGACCAGGCCATCCTTACCCAGGTGCCGAACTTCAACCGGCATTACATCCTGGCCCAGCTGGACGAGCGCAAGGAGTACTTCCAGCGCTCCATCGTGCTGATCGACAGCCGCGACGGCACCGTGTATCCGTTGCCTATCGATGCGTTCTCGGGCCCATTGGTGGGCAAGGAGGGCGCGCGTACCTATGGCACGGTGGAGACATCCGCTGAGAGCGACACGTTCTGCGTGAACGGCGCACTGCTCGTCTACCGGGCATTCGAAGAGGGCCGCTTCTGCTTCGGATTCGATGGTGTCAGATTCACCGGCCACACCACGCAGTACATGCAGTAGCGGCCGCGTTCCCCCGCGAGCGCCGGGCCCGGCTGAACGAGCCTGGCCTCCCGACGTGGCGGGCGTCGCACCTTCATGGCATCCTCACGAAACTGATTGGCCACCGGCCATCGACGGATGAACGACATGCAGAAGTGGATCGGACGCACCGCCGGCGGGCTTGCGGTGGCGCTGTGCCTGGCGGCGCCGCTGGCACAGGCCGCCGAACCGGCCTTTGGTGGCTGGCGCAACCTGGACTCCCGCGATGGTGCCGAGCCCGCCTTGCGCGACATCCCGTTCGCACTGCTGCCGACGCCGGTCGCACGCGATGCGCGCTTCTCGGTGTATGACCGCGAGAGCAAGCGGCTGGTGTGCTGCCTGCAGGTGGCCAGTGCCGAGCTGGATGACACCGCACTGCGCAAGGTCTATCAATTGCCAGAGCAGTGGGTGACCGACCTGCGCAACGGCCGCAGCACGGCCCGCCCCTGGCCGACGCGGGTCTACGAAATGCGTCGTACCGATGAGCTTGTCGACTACGGTTTCAGCGACGCGCCCGAAGCCTACAGCGATCTGGGAGGCCTGCTGCTGCCCGCCGACGCGCGCCTGCTGCCCGATGGCAGCGTGCAGGCAGGGGCGACCTATCGCCTGCAGTTCCGCAGCACGCCGCTGGGGGATGACAGCAGCGCGCTGGACCGCTTCACCCTGCAACCGGCACAAGACACAGGCAAGCCGGTGATCGTCGAAGTGTCCTACGGAACCTATTGATCCGGAACGTTAATCCGGCGTGACGGCGGTCGCGTGCGCCGCCGTTTTCCATCTGCTACCGTCGCCCTACAGGGGAAGGACCTGCCCGCCGCGTCGCGGAGGGCAGCAACGGTAGGAACGCCATGGAAGCGATTCGCAACCTCATGGTGCAGGCAGCGGGTCTTGATGCCGGCAGCCGCCTGTATCGGTTGGATCTCCCCGGCATGCCGGCGGTCGTTGTCGACCGGTGGCACGGGCGTGATGCCCTGTCGCAGGGGCGGCATCTTCAGATCGATGTACTCGCGCTGGACGCATCGCTGCCACTGGCTGACTGGCCGGGGCGGCCCGCATGCCTGCATGTGCACCTGGCCGATGGCCAGGATTGGCCGCGTCACGGCGTGATCGCCGATGCGCAGTGCGTGGGCGCTGACGGTGGACTGGTGCGCTATCGCATCACGCTGCGTGACTGGACCTGGTGGCTCGACCAGGCCCGCTGCAGCCGCGTGTTCCAGGAACAGAGCGTGCGCGAGATCGTGGACGCGGTGTTCCAGATGCACCCGCAACATGCGCATTGGCGCTGGAGCGATGAGGTCGACGGGATGCTGGCCGCATCCCGGCCGCGCAGCTATTGCGTGCAGTACCGCGAGACCGACCTGGCCTTCGTGCAGCGTTTGCTGGCCGAAGAAGGGCTGGGCTGGTGCGTGCAGGATACCGGGGAGGCGACGGCCGGCCACGGCGTGCTGCTGTTCGCCGATTCGACCCTCCTGCCGGAAGCCGCTGCGTCGCAGTCGGCGGGAGGGATCCGCTTCCATCGCGCCGATGGCACCGAGCAGAGTGATGGCGTGCAGCAGCTCGGCCTGCAACGGCGGCTGCATAGCACGCACGTGCAGCTGCACAGCAGCGACTACCGCAGTGCGCGCTCGCTGGCCGGCCAGTTGCCGGTGCAGGGCAGCGGGCAGGCGCGACGCGAGGATTACGACCCGGTTGGCGCGCATGCCTTTGCCGACGCGGCCGAGCTGCAGCACCACGCTCGGCTGGTCGCCGAGGCACTGGAGGCGCAGGCACTGCAGTGGCACGGCCGTGGCAGCGTGCGCAGCGGCGATGCCGGCCAGGTCTGGTCATTGAGCGGAACGCCGGGGTCAGTGCCGACCGAACTGTTGTTGGTGGACGTCGAGCACGCCGGGGTCAACAACCTGCCGGTGGATCTGCGCCAGGCGCTGGCAACGATGGACGATGCCGCCGCCACCGCGGACACGCTGCAGGTGGCTGCCCAGACGCAGGGCTACGCACAGACATTCGTCGCTCTGCCCCGCGACCGGCGTTGGCGTCCGACGCTATGGGACGGCACGGGTGCGCGACGCAATCCGCGGCCGCTGGCGCCCGGTTACCAGACAGCGGTCGTGGTGGCTGCGCAGGGCGCCGATGGCGCCGAGCTGCACGCCGATGCACTGGGACGGATCCGCGTGCGGTTCCACTTCCAGCAGGAAGAGGGCAGCACGGACAGCGCGTGGCTGCGCGTCGCGCAGCGCTACGCGGGGCCGGGCGTGGGCAGCCAGTTCCTGCCCCGTATCGGCCAGGAAGTCCTGGTGGGCTTCCTCGAGGGCGACATCGACCGGCCGCTGGTGCTGGGCGCGCTGTACAACGGGCGCGGAGAAGGCGGCGTCGCGCCGACCCCGGCGGGCGCCAGCGCGGAGGCCGATACGTCCATGTACGCACAGGCGAGGGATGGCACCGGCAGTGCGCAGGCCAACCTCGGGGGCGGCCAGGCGCCTGCCTGGCACGCGGCGGCGACCGGAGAGCAGGCACACCGCAACGCCGGTGCGCTGTGGGGCGTGCAATCACGGGAGTGGCAGGGGGCCGGCTGGAATCGTCTGCTGTTCGACGACAGCGACCAGCAGCTGCGGGCCCAGCTGGCCAGCAGCCAGCAGGCTTCGGCATTGACGCTGGGGCATCTGCGCCATCAGGCGGACAACCATAGAGGCAGCTTCCGCGGCAGTGGATTCGAGTTGCGCAGCGACGCCTGGGGCAGCGTGCGCGGGCAAGGCGGGCTCTGGTTGAGTGCCTATGCCCGCCGCAGCGTCGAACCGGCAGGTACGGCGGCACAGCCTGCTGCGCTGTTGCAGCAGCTGGCCACGCTGGCCCACAGCCATGCTGCGGCGGCGGGTACGCATCTGACAGTGCGGCCGGCCGCGCATGTCGGCGTGCAATCGCCGCAGCGCTCGCGGTTGGACGGTTCGCAGTCACCGCTGCCGGTGCTGCTGGCCAGCGTGCGCAGTACGGTGCCCGGTAGCGCGTTGCAGGATGCGGCCGGCTCGGCGCCGGAACGCAGCGGTGATGCCGGCGAGGGCCGCGTTCCGCATACCGGCGATGCCCTGCTGGGCCTGGCTGCACCTGATGGTGCGCTGATGGTGGCCGGACAGGGGCTGCATTGGGCGCCGGGCGAGACTCTGGCACTGGGCAGCGGCCAGCACGGCGAGGCCGTGGTGATGGGGCAGGCGCGCTGGCATGGACGGCAGGCCATCGGCGTACTGGCCGCAACACTGGAGGGGGCTGATCCGGGCGAGCCGGCGCTGACCCTGGCCAGTGGCGAACAGGTGCTGGACGTCAAGGCGCAACAGGACGAAGTGCGCGTGCAGTCGCGGCAGTCGCTGCGTGGCACGAGCGCACAGGGCGCCGTGGAGGTGGCTGCGGGCCGGACGGTGCAGGTGGCCACCGCAGGCGGGGCCAGCATCACCCTCAGCGGCGGCAACATCGTGTTCAACGCACCCGGGAGGATCGCCGTGCACGCGGGACGCAAGTCGTTCCTGCCCGGCGATCGCGGCCGTTACCCGTTGCCGGTCTTCCCGCAGTCGGTCTGCAAGGAATGCCTGCTGCTGGCCGCACAGCGTGCAGCCCCGCTGACACCGAAGGGAGGCTGAGCGTGGCCAACGACTGGCAGTTCCCACCGTTCTCGCCACCGCCGTTGGAGGAGGGCACCCAGCGTTACGTTCTGCTTGATGGCGCGCAGTGCGAGCAGCCCCTGCAACTGCTGCGCGCGCTGCCCTGGGCGCCGCTGCCCCTGTTTGACGGCCTGCTGGCCGATGGCACGGATGACGCCAGCGTGTTCCTCGCGCGCCTGCCGCGTGGCCTGGAGCTTGACGGTTTCCTGCAGCGTGCGGCGTCTTACGCGCGTTCTCCGGGCCTGCTCAGCCTGATCGACACGGCATTGCCTGCGGAAGAGCTGCAGCAGCGGCTGCAGAGACGGCTGGACGCCAGCTACCCGAACGGCAAGCTGTTCCTGGCCCGCTTCTTCGACGCGCGGGTGCTGCCATGGTGGGTGCAGGTGCTGGACGCGGCGCAGTGCCGGGCCTTCCTGGCGCTGGGAGAGCGCTGGTGGTACCTGCGCCACGATCTGAAATGGGCGCACCTGGAATTGCAGGACAGCGTGCAGGATCCGCACGATCCTCCCTGGGTGCTGGAGGCGGCGCAGCGGCGCGCCCTGATCGATGCCAGCTACCCCTACACGCTGATCGATCACTTCCAGCTCTCCGATCCGGAGCTGCTGGCGCGGCTTCCCCGTGCGCGCTGGTATACCTTCTTCCGACGGGTGGTGGCCACGGCCGCGGACGTCGGCATCGAGGACAGCCGACGGCTGGTGATGGTGTCGACCTGGGCGCTGCTGGCCGGCGTCGATCTTGGCGAGGATCCCGCATGGCGGCTTCGCCTGCAGGACTTCGCGGCGGGGCGGCGCAGCGCTGCCGATATCGGTGACGAAGTGTGGCCGCTTGAAGAAAGCTGGGACTGAACGGAGCGCGATCGGAATGATGGGCAACAAGTACCTGTGGTGGAGCGCGCTGGCGGTGATCGCACTGCTGCTGATGGGCGTCGGCTGCAGCCGGGCGATGGCACGCGGTAAGACGCCGATCATGTCGTTGTTCGCCTTCAACTACAGTCCGAACTACCTCGCTGACGTGCGTGTCGACGGGCAGTATCTCGGAGGGCTGGACGGGTACACCAACGGTGGTTCCGGCATGGGCCCCCGCGCGCCACGAGGCAAGGGGCCGCACAGCGTGCGCGTGCGCTGGATCGAGGCCAACCGATACGATCTGGCCACCAACCGCTATCTGGATGAAGGGCACCGCGTGCCGCGTGAAGCCGTGGTACCGCTGAAGACGCCCTATCCGCCCAACCCGGCCACCTTGCTGCTGCACTTCTATGCGGACGGCCATGTCGAGGCCGAGCTGCTGGACAAGGGCGTGAACAAGTGGGACGTACGGCGCATGCCAGTGCCGAAGGAGCACAAGGACCATGACCAGTATTGATCCGACCGCGATTCCCGGGCAGGTGGATCTTGAACCGGGCACCCCGGATCCGGTCGCCCAGGCTGAGGGCACGGCACGCACTGCGCGACTGGCCCGCGGCACACGTCCGCTGAGCGATGCCGAGCGCCGCCGTCGCCAGGAGGCGATGTGTGGCACCGTGCCCGACAAGGAAGCGGCCACTACGGGATGCACGCAGAGCCTGCACCTGGCCGTATTCTTCGATGGCACCGGCAACAATCGCGATGAGGAGCTGAACAAGGCCCAGAATGAGCGCGCATTGTCGAACATCGCCCGCTTGTTCATCGCGCACAGGGACGACACACGGAACATAAAACGGCAGTACCTGTCCGGCGTAGGAACACCGTGCCCGGAGGTCGGTGATAAGGGGGGGCTGCTGGGGCTGTCCATCGGCAAGGGCGGGCGCGAGCGCATCGACTTCGCGCTGCAGTCGCTGGACGAGCTGATAGACAGCCAGCCCGAGCCGATGCGCATCCTGGTGGTCAGCGTGTCGGTACTGGGCTTTTCGCGCGGAGCGGCTTCGGCACGCGCGTTCGCCCGCGATCTGGCCGCGCGCTGCCGACGCCAGGCCGATGGCACCTGGCTGTACCGCGAGCGTATTCCGCTGCGGATCGGATTCATGGGCGTGTTCGATACGGTGTGCTCGGTGTGGCCCAGCCTGACGGCGGCGGCAGTGAACTACCGCAATGGGCATACCGGATGGGCTGAAGGCATGACCATACCGGAGATCGTGGAGCAGTCGGTGCACATGACCGCCGCCCATGAGCTGCGCGGCCAGTTCCCCCTGGATTCCACCCGCGAGCATGCCCAATACCCCGCCAACACGGTGGAAATATGGTTCCCGGGTGTGCACTCGGACGTGGGCGGTGGCTACGATCCCCAGCACCAGGGGCGCCGGAACAGCATCGCGCGCTTTGCCCTGAACGAGATGTATGACATGGCGCAGGCCAGGGGGGTGCTGCTCAACCCGATCAGTCGCCTGGAAGAGCACGTCAAGGCCGAGTTCGACAAGCAGGATCCAGAACTGCAGGCGGTGTTCAACGCCTATCTGCAGGCGGTGCGGGTCAAGCGCGGGCGCATGGAGGACGTGCAGGCATCGCATATGGAGCTGCTGTATCGCTGGCTGCGCGTGCGCGTGGCACGCGGTGACCAGTTGCCGTCGATGCAGCGGCTTGCTGCACGCGAAGAGGCCCTGCGGGAACAGGTGCGCACGCTGCGCCGACGGCAGTCGCAGCTGCCATCGCCCTGGGACAACGACAACCTGCATCTGGCCGACCAGGGCAATGCGGAGAAGACCGCCGAATGGAACCGGGTCTCAGACGAGCTGAAGGCGCGCAACGATGAGCTCTCTGCGGTACGCAAGCAGCGCCGGGGGCTGGAGAAGGAGAACGACACGCTGCTGGACAAGATCGTCAGCCTGCGACGGCGCCGGGAGCGCGGCAGAACGCTGACCATGGCCGAGCGGGTCACTCTGGAATCCTGGGACAATACGACCCTGCTGCCGCCGGAGGTGGAGACCTTCTTCGACGGGTACGGTCATGACTCGGTGGCGCACTGGTTCATCGGCAACCTGAGCCAATGGCGGGTGCTGTACTTCGGCGCGACCAAGTACACGCCCGGCAAGGTCGAGGAGACGGCGGATACGCGAGAGGCCGTGCCCGGCTGAGGGGGCAGGGTACACTGGCCGGCGCAGCCCTTGCCGTGCCGTCGATTGTGAGACCCGTGACCCGCCTGATCCTGTTGTTGTCCTGTTCGCTGCTGGCGGCCTGCGCCAGCGCGCCTGCGCCTGCTCCGGTCCCGTCGGATGCGCTGTGGAGGCTGATCGAGCGCGATTGCCGCGGTGCCGATGTGCCGCGTGGCGCCTGCCTACAACGGGACGCGACCGCGGCCCGCCGCGATGTGCTCATCAAGGATGCCCATGGCGACTACCAGTTCCTGCTGATGCCACTGGACAAGGTCAGTGGCATCGAGAGCGCTGCCCTGTACCAGCGCGGTGCGCCGAACTACTTCGCGGCCGCCTGGCAGGCCCGCGGGCATACCGAACAGGCACTGGGCCGCCCCCTGCCGCGCAATGTCGCAAGCCTTGCACTGAACTCGCCGCACGGCCGTTCCCAGCATCAGCTTCACATCCACATCGACTGCCTGCGCGCCGATGTGCTGCAGGCGCTGGACACGCACGCCGCGGCGGTCGGAATGCAGTGGGCGGCGTTGCCCGTGCCGCTGCGTGGCCATCGTTACGTTGCGCGCATGCTGCCGGGAGCAGAACTGCGTGCGAATCCATTGAACCTGCTCGCCTATGACCTGAGCGGGCTGCCCGATGTCGGCCAATGGAGCCTGGTGGTGGCAGGCCGCGAGAATGTGCTGGGAGGCCCCGGCTTCATTCTGCTGGCGACCCGCCTGGATCCCGCGACCGGCAACGAGGCCAGCGGCGAGGAGCTGCAGGACCATGCGTGCTCGGTACTGACCGGGGCGGATGCGGCGCTGGAGCGGGTCCGCTAGTCCGGGCGGACCTGTTGTCGCCAGCGCGGCGCGGTCAAGGCCAGCAGTTGCCGGTCCTGCCAGCCATCGATATCCAGATGGTGATCGCGCAGCAGGCCTTCATGCTCGAACCCCACCGAGCGAAGTGCATCGACGAAAGGCGTGCTGCTGGCCACCGGAAGCAGGGTGAACACGCGATGCAGTCCGACCTGGTCGAACAGGAAGGGGCACAGCGCCTGCAACGCCTGCGCGGGATGCTCGTGGCTGTGCTGCATTGAACGCAGCTCGGCGCAACGGGCGTGGGCGGAGTGCAGCTGGATCTGCAGTTGATCATGCAGCATGCCGTGCCGGTCATCGAACACGCCCAGCAGCAGCTGGTCGTTGTCCTGCTGCAGGCGCGAACGGTGGACGCCTGCCAGGAAGCGCGCTTCCTCGTCGACGCCTGACGGGCGGAAGATGCCGCGGCTCCTTCGATCGTCGAAGGCGCGCCAGCGTGGCAGATCGGCGCGGTTGAACAGGCGCAGGGTGATCGGGGCCGCCTGCAGCTGCACGAGGTGTTGGCGCAGCACGGGGCGGAGCGGCGGAATCGGAGGGCCGAAGGAACAGGTCGTCATGGCTTGACGATGCCCGTACATGCGCCGCCACACCATCAAGAATGTTGTAAAACGCACGTTGTCAGCGCGCGGTGTCACTTATCAGGTTCCGGCATAAGCCCATCAGGCCTGGTCATTTCCGCTGAAACTGTCCGTTCGGGACACTTTCGTTACGGGATCGTTATGCGTGCACAGGCCGCCGCGTCCCGTCCAATCGTCCAACTCCCCCAGGAAGCCCATGTCCGCCTCTCCCCAGGCGCTGCGCCATCGTCCGCTGGTGCTCGCGCTGTCGTCCCTGATGCTGGCCTCGTTGCCCGCCTTCGCGCAGGAAAGCGCACCTACATCGCTGCAGGAAGTGAAGGTCACCGGTTCGCGCATTCCGCGCGCCAGCGTTGAAGGGCCGTCGCCGGTGACCGTGATCAGCCGGGAGCAGATCGACGCACAGGGCTACCGCAATGCATTCGACGCCCTGAGTGCGCTGACCGAGAACACCGGCAACGTGCAGGGCGAGGATTACGGCAATACCTTCACCCCGGCCGCCAACACCATCAATCTGCGCGGGTTGGGGCCGAACCGCACGCTGGTGCTGGTCAACGGTCGTCGCCAGTCCGACTATCCGCTGGCCTACGAAGGCTCGGTCAACGTGGTGAACCTGGCCAACATTCCCAGCGCCCTCATCGAGCGTATCGAAGTGCTCGCCGGCGGCGCTTCGGCCGTGTACGGTTCCGACGCCATCGCCGGCGTGGTCAACATCATTCTCAAGGAGCGCTACGACGGCGTGGACATCAACGTACGTGCCGGCGGTACCCAGCAGGGCGGGGGAGACAACCAGCGCGTGCAGGTGGTGGGAGGTGGTGCCGGTGAGCGATGGGAAGGCGTGTTCGGCTTCGAGCTGGGAATCCGCAAGGCCATCCACGCACGCCAGCGCGATTTCATGGACTCGCTGGACGATGATCCGCGTGGCACGGTCCCGCAGGCCACGGCCATCGCCTATCGGCGCAATGCAGCCACCGGCAGGAACATCGACCCGGGCAGTGACGGCTGCGATGCCGCTTCCGGGATCTACGGCGGGAGCGTGTTCCGCGCCACCAATCCGCGCCTGGGCAGTTACTGCGGCAGCAACGAGGCCGCCGCCAGCTACTGGACCGTGCAGACTGAAAAGCGCAACCTCGATGGCTATGGCCTGCTGACCTTCCACCTGGACGAACGGACCGATCTGTTCGCCGACCTGGCCGTGGGCAGCGCCACCATCTACAACAACACCCGTGCCCCGACGTGGACGTCCGCACGCAATTACTTCTACAACCAGAACAGTGGTGAACTGGAGAGCTGGTATCGCCGGTTCGCACCGGAAGAAGTGGGCGGCCTGCCGCGCAACGCCAATCGCTTCCTGGAAAAATCGTGGTCGTTTAACGTCGGTGTACGCGGCCAGCTGGGTGACAGTGACTGGGACTACGAGGCCGTCTACAGCCGCTCGCGCTACGAGAACCGGACGCGGCGGCCGGTGCTGCTGGCGGGAATCAACGAATACCTGCTCGGCCCCACGCTGGGCGTGCGCGACGGGGTGGAAGTCTACGCGCCGGATCCGGCACGGCTTTACCAGCCGCTGACGCCGGACGAGTACGGGCAGTTGTCCGGTTACCAGGAGAGCCGCAATGCGGCGTGGCTGCAGACCTTCAGCGCCAGCGTCAACGGCCGCCTCTTCGAACTGCCCGGGGGAGACGCGGCGCTGGCGGCCGTGGTCGAGGCCGGCAGCCAGGGGTATCGCAACCGACCGGACCCGCGGCTGGGAACCGGAGAGTTCTGGAACACCAGTGCCGGCGTTGGCGCAGGAGGAGAGCGTGATCGCTATGCGGTGGGCGCCGAACTGCAGCTGCCGTTGCTGCCGCGCCTGACCGCCACGCTGGCGGGCCGCTACGATCAGTACCGGGCCGCAGGCGAACACATCGGCAAGGCGACGTGGAGCTTCGGCGTGGAGTTCCGCCCGCTGGACAGCCTGTTGATCCGTGGCACGGCCGCCACCAGTTTCCGTGCGCCGGACATGAACTACGTGTTCGCCACTGAAACCCGCGGCTACAACCCGGGCATGACCGATTACTGGCGGTGCCGTACCGCCGGTCAGCCGTATGACGACTGCGACTTCAACGGCCTGTCCATCGACTTCAGCAACCGCGCCAATCCGCAGCTGCAACCGGAAACCGCCAAGTCGTACGGCTTCGGTGTGGTCTGGTCGCCGCTGGCAAGCCTGGATTTCAGTGCGGACTACTACGACATCCGCATCGACAACGAGGTGACCAATCTCGACAGCAGCCGCATCCTGCGCGACGAAGCCGATTGCCGCCTCGGCCGTACCCTGGGCGGCGAAGTGCGCGATATCGGTTCGCCGCTGTGCCAGGACGCGCTGGCCCGCGTGATCCGTAATCCTTCCACGGCGGCGGTGCAGCCGGACCAGGTCACCCGGGTGCTGATCAATCCGATCAACGCGGCATCCGAATCCGTGCGCGGCATCGATCTGAAGGGCAACTGGCGTTTCGATGCCGGGCGGGCGGGGCGCTTCACCACGCGTCTGGCCTACACCGTCGTGCTTGAGCATGAGTACCGGCAGTTCGCCGATGACGAGGTGCGTGACATCCGCAATTCCCTCGACGACTGGCAGTGGCGCAGCAAGGTCAATGGCAGCGTGACCTGGAACCGCGGTGACTGGACCGCGACGGTGTACGGCAACCGCTATGGCTCGCTGCCGAAGAGCGATGGCAGCGGCCGCATCGGACCGTACATGACGTACAACGCGAGCGTGTTCCGCAGCTTCGGCGACAACCTGTCGCTGGGTGTCATCGTCAACAACCTGCGCAACAGCCGGCCGCCGGCGGACCGCAACGGGGGGGGCTGGCCGTTCTATCCGGTCGGCAACTACGACCCCTATGGCCGCCAGTTCTGGGTGGAGATGGATTACCGCTTCAACTGAGCAGCGCAGGTGGGGCGCCTCTTCGACTCGCGTCTGCGGCGAGCGGAGAGGCGTCGCTTGATGCCTTCACGACGCACGGACAGTCGTCACCCCCGCTCGCAATCACGCTTACGGCAACGCCTGCACCAGATAGGATTCGATGACGTAGCTGAAAGGTTGCTGCTGCCGGTCGCGCAGCAAGGCGCGTACTTCCAGGATGATGCCGTGGTCGCCCTCGCCACGGGGGGGCCAGAAGGTCTGGTCGGCTTCGGTCTCGCGCTGGAAGCCCAGCGGGCCGACCACGCGGCCGAAAGGCTCGTCGGTGCTGTCCAGCACCTGGTTCATCGCCGTACTGAGATGGCCGGGCAGGTACCAGTTGTCGGCCTCGGACAGCACGCGGTTCCCGCACACCAGCTGCACGCGGCGGTAGCGCAGCGCGGCGCTGGAGTCGGCGCCCAGTGCCTGCAGCACCTCGGCCGGGGCCTGCTTGTCATCGCCATGGATGCGCACCGCGCGGACGCGGGCCTGCTGGGCCAGGCCGTGTTCGGCACACCAGCTTTCCAGCGTGGCTGTGGCGCTCTGCCCGGACAGCACCCGCTGATGCAGCCGTTCGACCAGCGCCGCCGGGGCGATCCGCTGCTGGCCAGGCGGTGCCTGCGGCGGCGGAGCGCCGACGGCATCGCTGGCGGACAGGCTGGCGATCGGCGCGGCGGCAAGCAGTGAAGCGGCCTGCCAGCGGCGGATACGATCGTGGCGGTCGGACGGGCCCATGCGGCATCACAGCGGAAACAGGTGTCTATGGTACCCGTTCAGCGCTGTGTACGGCGCACCCGCCGCGCCCCTGCACCCGGCGATATTCATCGAACGGGCTCATACCGGCTCGCGCTGCACCTGCTGCCACAGCTCGCTGGCCAGCGCACGCACGGCATCATCGGCGTCGCCACGGTGCAGCAGCCCGATCTCGTAGTTGTCGATCACCGGCAGGTTCCGTTCGCCGTCGATGATGCGGTGTCCGCGGCCCACTGCCCGGCGCGGCAGCAGGCTGATGCCGATGCCATCGGCAACCGCGCCCTGGATGCCGCTGAGCGATGAACTGGTGAAGGCGATGCGCCAGCGCAGGCCGAGTGCTTCGACCGCCTGGATCATTTCGTCGCGGTACAGTCCGCGCGGCGGGAAGGTCACCAGCGGCAGGGGCTCCTGCAGCAGGCAGCCACTGCGCAGGCTGTCGATCCAGTGCATGGGTTCACGCCGGCAATGCACGGCCTGGCGGCTGTTGCGGCGCTGCTTGACCAGGACCAGATCCAGTTCGCCATGATCGAAGCCATGGGCCAGATCGCGGCTGAGGCCACTGCTGATCTCCAGCTTCACCTGCGGATGGCGGCGGCTGAAAGCGGCCAGCATGCGCGTGGTCTGCGCGTTGACGAAGTCCTCGGGCACACCGATGCGGACCGCTGTTTCGACCGTGGCGCCCGCCAACGCCTGTGCCATTTCCTCGTTCAGGTCGAGCATGCGCCGGGCATAGCCCAGCAGCGTGTGGCCGGCGTCGGTGGGCTGCACATCGCGATGGCCACGCTCGAGCAGGCGATGACCGGCCAGGTCTTCCAGACGACGCACCTTCTGGCTGACCGTGGACTGGGTCGAGTGCAGGCGGGTCGCCGCAGTGGTGAAGCTGCCGCAGTCGGCCACCATCACCAGGGCCCGCAGCAGGTCCAGTTCGAACAGTGACCTATTCGATTTTGAACTTTCTTGCATTTGAACATTTCATTTCTGGATACCCGTGGCGACTTCTACCATGCGGCCAAGGCACCGGCAACGTCCGGCCGACTGACTCCGGAGGGTTCATCATGTACCTGCAACACCGCTGCCTGCGCTGGGCTGCGCCCTCACGGCGCGCGCTTCTGCTGTGCCTGCTGGCCGTGGCATTTCCGGCCTGTGCCGCAGACCCGTCCGGCCAGGCCGACGTGCGGTTGCGGGAGGCCGCCAGCCGCGGCGATGCCGGAGCGGTGCGCCAGGCACTGGCCGATGGCGCGGCCTTGGAAGCGCGCGACGCACAGGGCCGCACCGCGCTGCTGCTGGCGACCCATGGCAACCGCGTGGACGCGGCGCGCGTGCTGATCGAGGCGGGGGCCGATGTCAACGCCAAGGACAGGCTGCAGGACAGTGCTTATCTGTACGCCGGTGCGCGCGGACTGGACGGGATCCTGGCCTTGACCCTGAGCCATGGTGCCGACTTGCGCAGCACCAACCGTTATGGCGGCACCGCCCTGATTCCTGCCGCCGAGCGTGGCCACGTCACCACGGTGCGCATGCTGCTGCGTGCGGGCGTGGCAGTGGACCACGTCAATCGACTGCAGTGGACGGCGCTGCTGGAGGCGATCCTGCTCGGCGACGGAGGGCCGCGCCACACGCAGATCGTGCAGCTGCTGCTCGAAGCGGGCGCCGATCCTGAGCTGGCCGACGGCGAGGGCGTGACGCCGCTGGCTCACGCGCGCCAGCGCGGATTCGCCGCGATCGAAACCCTGCTGCGCCAGCATGGCGCGACACGCTGATATCTGCTCCTTCCATTCCGCACGCTGGCCGTGCCTACCAGGATGTTGTCCATGTTCTGTTTCCGCCCGTTGTCCCTTGCTGTGCTGTTCGCCTGCGCACCGCTGTCCGCTGCTGCAGCCGAACGTGCCGATCTGCTGATCCGCAATGCCACCGTGGTCGATGTGGAGCACGCCCGCACCCTGCCGGGGCAGAGCGTGGTGATCCGCGGCGAGACGATTGTTGCGGTCGGCCCTGACGCAGGGCTGGAGGGCCAGTGGCGCGCGGACCGGCAGCTGGATGCGCAGGGGAAGTACCTGATTCCGGGACTGTGGGACATGCATGTGCACTTCGGTGGAGGCCCTGCGCTGATCGAAGAGAACAAGGCACTGCTGCCGCTGTACGTCGCCCATGGCATCACCACCGTGCGCGACTGTTCGGGTGATCTGCCGCAGCAGGTGCTGCAGTGGCGTGGCGAGATCTCCGCCGGCACACTGTTCGGTCCACGCCTGCTCAGCTCCGGCGCCAAGATCGAAGGCATCAAGCCGGTCTGGAAGGGGACGATCGAAGTCGGCAGCCGCGCCGATGCCGATCAGGCGATCACGCGCCTGCAGCGCGACAAGGTCGACTTCGTCAAGATCACGGACAGTACGCTGACGCCGGAACTGTTCCTGTACTCGGCTGCCGCCGCGCGCAAGGCAGGATTCAGGGCATCGGGCCATATCCCAATGGCGCTGACCGTGGAGCAGGCGGTCGATGCTGGCCTGGCGTCGATCGAACACCTGGACTATGCGTTCAAGGCGGGCAGCAGGGATGAGGCGCGGATTGCAGCCGATTTCGGCGCCGGACGTATCGATCGTACGGAAGCGAATCGGCAGCTGGATGCCAGTTTCGACCGTGACACCGCGATGCGCGCGTATCGTGATTTCGCCCGTCGAGGCGTGTTCGTGACGCCCACACTCAACGGCGGACGCATTCTCGACTTCCTCGACCAGGACGATCATGCCCACGATCCCTATCTGGCCTACATCGGCCCAGGCCTGCGTGCCACTTACCAGTGGCGCGTGGAACGCGCGGCCAAGGCCACGCCGGCACAGATCCAGGCGCGGCACGCGCAGTACCGGCAGGTGGCCGCGGTGCTGCCGATGCTTCAGGAAGCGGGTGTGACGATCATTGCCGGCACCGACGCCGGCTTCCTCAATTCGTTCAACTATCCCGGGATCGGACTGCACCAGGAACTGCAGCTGTTCGTGCAGGAAGGGCTGACACCGCCCCAGGCCCTGTCAGCGGCCACGCGGTCTGGCCCGGCCTGGTTCGGGCAGATGGACCGCTACGGCAGCGTGACCACGGGCAAGGCCGCGGACCTGGTACTGCTCACCGCCAATCCGCTGCAGGACATCGCCGGGACCCGGAAGATCGACAGCGTGATCCTGCGCGGCCACGTGCATGATCGTGCAGCGCTGGACAAGATGCTGGCCGACACCCGCGCGCGCGTGGCCGCGTGGAACGATGAAGCAGACAAGGCCCGATCAGCGGACTGAACGCAGTCATCGTTGTAGTGATGAGGGGAACGGGGGAGTCGCCACACGTTGCTGCGGGCACTCCCGACCGTTCCTTCGTTCGTTTTGCGCTGCGCAAAACGAGCCTGAAGCGTCAATTTGGATCGCATTTTTTTCCCGTGAAAACGGGTGTTCCAGCGTAATGACGTGCCAACTGCGTCACAGAGCTTTCAATGGCCCACGCAATGAAGGCCGCATGCACGCAATCTGCATGGAACGTTCACTTCGACGCGGTGTATACCCTCCCGCAGCGGACGGGGAGCAATGGCCGACGTCCGACGGCCCTGACCGCGTCGCTGAACGCGCGTCGGCGATTCCAGACAAGAGGATTGTCGTCATGCATCTGCATCTCGCGCCCACGCTGTAGCGCTGCATCGCACCACGACCGGGCGCGTCGCATCGCTGCATCCGGTCGCCTGAAGATTCCGAAGCACGTATCCGGCAGCAGGCGTTTTGCCCGTTGGCGGTGGCTTCGCGCGAAAACATATCCATTCCGTGCCGCCGTGCCAGCGTGATCGCTGTGCGTGACGTCGTTGTGCGCATGGCGGTGCGCCTGTAGAGAGGAATGTCCCATGGCCATCCGCGTCAAGGTTGTCCCGGCAAGCGAATCGATCAGCTCCGATACCGCCGCCACCACCGTCCGCAATGATGTCGTGACGCTGCAGCAGAGCAGCAACGTCGCACTGGACATCGATCCAGACCAGGTCGCCGGCTACGTGAAGGACGGCCAGGATCTCGTGGTGCAGCTGAAGACCGGCGAGAACGTCCGCATCGTCAACTTCTATGCTGAAGGACAATCGCCCAGCCATCTGTTCCTGGTGGATGACAAGAAGCTCGTGGCCGTCGATCTGCCGGTGGTGGCCAGCGATGGGCCGTTGGCGGCGAGCTATCTGCCGCAGGAGACGCTGGCTGGATTCGACTCGCTGACGGCAGCGGGCGCGGGCGCGGGCAGTGGCATCAGCGGCGCGATGGTGCTGGGCGGGCTGGCCGCGGTCGGCGCAGCGGTGGCGTTGGCCGACAGCGGCGGCGGTGGTGGTGGCGGATCGGCGAATCCACCGCAGAATCCCCCGGTACCCGATACCACGCCGCCGGCCGCACCCACCGGGCTGGCATTCAGTGCAGACGGCCGGACGCTTACCGGCAGCGGTGAAGTCGGTGCCACGGTGCGCGTCGATACCAATGGTGACGGGCAGCCTGATGCGACCGGAACGGTGGGTGCCGATGGGCGATTCAGTGTCACCCTGTCGCCGCCGTTGACCAACGGCGAGAGCGTCAGCGTGACGCTGGTCGATGCCGCCGGCAACGTGAGCGGACCGGGGCAGGCGACGGCCCCCGATACGACACCGCCTGCAGCGGCCAGCAACGTGGTGGTGGCTGACGACGGCAGCAGCATCAGCGGCAGCGGTGAGCCGGGAGCAACGGTGGGCGTGGATACCGATGGCGATGGCCAGCCCGATGCCACCGTGGTGATCGGCGGCGACGGCCAGTTCACGGTGCCACTGGATCCACCGCTGACCCAAGGCGAGACGATCAGCGTGGTAGTGACCGATCCGGCCGGCAACAGCAGTCCGCCGGTCACGGTGCAGGCGCCCGACTATCCCGACGCGCCGCTGGTGAATGCCAGCAATGGCAGTGTGATTTCCGGAACGGCGGGCGCGGGCCTGACCATCCTGCTTACGGATGGCGATGGCAATCCGATCGGCCAGACGGTAGCGGATGCGAGCGGCAACTGGAGCTTCACGCCGCCTGCGGCGCTTGCTGATGGAACCGTGGTCACTGCCGTGGCCCAGAATGCGGCCGGCAATACCAGCCCCGCCACGTCGATCACCATTGATGGCGTTGCGCCTGCCGCACCGGTCATCGATCCAAGCAACGGCACGACGATCAGCGGTACCGCCGAGGCCGGCAGCACGGTGACCCTCATCGACGGCAATGGCAACCCGATCGGCCAGGTCACCGCCGATGGCGATGGCCACTGGAGTTTCACCCCGGGCACGCCGTTGCCGGACGGCACGGTGGTGAATGCCACCGCAACCGATCCGGCCGGCAACACCAGCGGCCAGGGAAGCATCACGGTCGATGCGGTCGCGCCGTCCACGCCTACCGTGGAGCCCAGCAATGGCGGCACGCTCACGGGCACCGCCGAGCCCGGAAGCACGGTGGTGCTGACCGACGGCAACGGCAATCCGATTGCGGAAGTCGCCGTCGATGGCAGCGGCAACTGGAGCTATACCCCCGGCACGCCGCTGCCCGATGGCACGGTGGTCACGGTGGTTGCCCAGGATGCCTCAGGCAACAGCAGCCCGCCGGCAACGGTCACCGTGGATTCGCAGCCGCCTGCCGCGCCCATACTCGAGGCCAGCAACGGCACCACGCTTAGCGGAACCGCCGAGCCCGGCAGCACGGTCACCTTGACCGATGGCAACGGTAATCCGATCGGGCAGGTCACCGCCGACGGCAACGGTGACTGGAGCTTCACCCCGGCCACACCGCTTCCGAACGGCACCGTGGTCAACGCCAGTGCCACGGACGCCACCGGCAACACCGGCCCCGGCGCCAGCATCATCGTTGATGCGGTCGCACCCGCCGCCCCGGTCGTGCTCCCCAGCAACGGCACGAGCATCAGCGGTACCGCCGAGCCCGGCAGTACCGTGACGCTGACTGACGGCAGCGGCACTCCGATAGGCCAGACCACCACTGACGGCAACGGCAACTGGAGCTTCACCCCGGCCACGCCACTGCCGGACGGTACCGTGATCAATGCCACCGCCACCGACGCAGCAGGCAACACCGGCGGGCAGGGCGGCACCACGGTGGATGCGGTGCCACCGGCCGCGCCTGTGCTGAACCTGAGCAACGGCAGCGCAGTCACTGGCACCGCCGAGCCTGGCAGCAGGGTGATCCTCACCGATGGCAATGGTGATCCGATTGCCAGCGTAACGGTGGATGGAAGCGGCAACTGGAGCTACACGCCCGCCACGCCGCTGCCCAACGGGACGGTGGTCAACGCCGTGTCAGTGGATGGCTCCGGCAACGCCAGCGTCGGCAGCAGCGTCACCATCGACTCGCAGGCGCCGTCGGCGCCCGTGCTCGACGTCAGCAATGGCACCCTGATCGTAGGCACCGCCGAGCCGGGAAGCACGGTGACGCTCACCGACGGCAATGGCAATCTCATTGCGCAGGTCACCGCCGATGGCTTTGGCGACTGGACCTTCACTCCGGCGACGCCGCTTCCTGATGGCACCGTGATCAACGCCACGGCCACCGATGCCACCGGCAACACCAGTGCGCCTTCGTCGATCACGGTCGATGCCGTCGCACCTGCCGCACCCGTGGTCAACCCGAGCAATGGCATCACGCTCACTGGCACGGCCGAGCCGGGCAGTGTCGTCACGTTGATCGATGGCAGCGGTAATCCCTTCGGTCAGGCCCCGGTCGACAGCAACGGCAACTGGTCGTTCCCGCTCGCTACGCCGCTGCCCGATGGCAGCGTCGTCAGCGCGACCGCCACCGATGCCTCTGGCAATACCAGCGGCGCGACCAGCATCACCGTGGACGCGCTGCCACCGGCGACGCCGGTGCTGAATCCCAGCAACGGCAACACGGTCAGCGGTACCGCCGAGCCCAACAGCACGATCATCCTCACTGATGGCAACGGTGGCCTGATCGCGGAGGTCACCGTCGATGGCAGCGGCAACTGGAGCTACACGCCGGCCACCCCGCTGCCGGATGGC
The DNA here is from genome assembly GCF_025642255.1 of Stenotrophomonas maltophilia. NCBI lineage: Bacteria > Pseudomonadati > Pseudomonadota > Gammaproteobacteria > Lysobacterales > Lysobacteraceae > Stenotrophomonas > Stenotrophomonas maltophilia. The sequence continues at coordinate 2,349,848 of NZ_CP106759.1, read as the reverse complement.
ACCGTCGTCACGGCCGTGGCGGTGGACGCGGCAGGCAATACCAGTCCGCCGGCCACCGTCTCTGTCGATGCCAGTGCGCCGCCGGCGCCGGTCATCGATCCCAGCAACGGCACCACCGTCAGTGGTACTGCCGAAGCTGGCAGCACGGTCATCCTGACCGATGGCAGCGGCAATCCGATTGGCCAGGTCACCGCCGACGGCAGTGGCAACTGGAGCTTCACTCCCGGCACGCCGCTGCCGGACGGGACGGTGATCGTGGCGACCGCCACCGATGCCACCGGCAATACCGGTCCCCAGGCGGCCATCACCGTCGATGCGCTGCCGCCGCCGGCCCCCGTGCTCGAACCGAGCAATGGCACGACGATCACCGGCACCGCCGAGGCCGGCGCCACGGTGATCCTCACCGATGGCAATGGCAACCCGATCGGACAGACCACTGCCGATGGCAGCGGCAACTGGAGCTTCACCCCGGCCACGGCACTGCCTGACGGGACGGTGGTCAACGCGGTCGCGCAGGATGCGGCCGGCAACACCGGCCCGCAAGGCAGCACCACGGTCGACGCAGTGGCGCCGCCAACCCCGGTCGTCAATGCCAGCAATGGCAGCGTCCTTACCGGCACTGCCGAACCGAACAGCACCGTGACGCTGACCGACGGCGACGGCAATCCGATCGGGCAGGCCACTGTCGACGGCAGCGGCAACTGGAGCTTCAGCCCCGCCACGCCGCTGCCCGATGGCACGGTGGTCAACGTCACCGCGACCGATGCCGCAGGCAACACCAGCGCACCGGCAAGCACCACCGTCGACAGCTCGTTGCCCTCGATTCCGCTGATCGATCCCAGCAACGGCTCGGTGATCAGCGGTACTGCAGATCCGGGCAATACGGTCATCATCACCGATGGCAGCGGCAACCCGATCGGCCAGGTCACGGCTGATGGCAGTGGCAACTGGTCGTTCACCCCGGGCGTACCGCTGCCCGATGGGACCGTGGTCAACGTGATCGCGCGCAGTCCTTCGGGTGTCGACAGTGCGCCGGCGGCCATCACCATCGATGGCGTTGCGCCGCCGGCGCCCGTGATCGATCCCAGCAATGGGGTCGAGATCAGTGGCACTGCAGAAGCCAATGCAGTCATCGTGCTGACCGACGGCAGCGGCACTCCGATCGGGCAGACCACGGCCGATGGCAGCGGCAACTGGAGCTTCACCCCGGCCACGCCATTGCCCGACGGCACGGTGGTCAACGCCATCGCGACGGACCCGGCCGGCAACAGCAGTGGCCCGGCCAGCATCACCGTGGATGCGCTGGCACCGCCGGCACCGATCATCAACGCCAGCAACGGCGTGGTGATCAGCGGCACCGCCGAAGCCGGTGCGATAGTGATTCTCACCGATGGCAACGGCAACCCGATCGGGCAGACCACGGCCGATGGCAGCGGCAACTGGAGCTTCACCCCCGCCACAGCGCTGCCGGACGGAACGGTGATCACTGCGGTCGCCCAGGATGCGGCGGGCAACACCAGTGGCCCGGCAAGCACCACGGTGGACGCGGTCGCACCGCCGGCACCGGTGATCGACCCGAGCAACGGCAGTGTGGTAAGCGGTACGGCAGAAGCGGGTGCCACGGTGATCCTCACCGATGGCAGCGGCAACCCGATCGGGCAGACCACGGCCGATGGCAGTGGCAACTGGAGCTTCACTCCGGCCACGCCATTGCCCGATGGCACGGTGGTCAACGCCATCGCGACGGACCCGGCCGGCAACAGCAGCGGCCCCGCCAGTACCACCGTCGATGCGGTGGCGCCGCCGGCGCCGGTGATCAACGCCAGCAACGGTGCGGTGATCAGCGGTACCGCCGAAGCCGGCGCGACGGTGGTCCTGACCGATGGCAATGGCGATCCGATCGGGCAGACCACCGCCGATGGCAGTGGCAACTGGTCGTTCACGCCCGGCACGCCGCTGCCCGATGGCACCGTGATCACGGCGGTGGCCCAGGATGCGGCAGGCAACGCGAGTGGCCCGGCCACGACCACCGTGGATACGGTGGCGCCGCCGGCGCCGGTGCTCGACCCGAGCAACGGCAGTGTGGTGAGCGGTACAGCCGAAGCCGGTGCCACAGTGATCCTGACCGATGGCAGCGGCAACCCGATCGGCCAGACCACCGCCGATGGCGCCGGCAACTGGAGCTACACGCCGGCTACACCGTTGCCGAATGGCACGGTGATCACTGCGGTGGCACAGGATGCGGCGGGCAACGGCAGCGGCCCGGCCAGTACCACGGTTGATTCGGTCGCGCCGCCGGCACCGACGATCGACGCGAGCAACGGCAGCGTCATCAGCGGCACCGCCGAAGCCGGTGCGACAGTGATCCTCACTGACGGCAACGGTATTCCGATTGGGCAGACCATCGCCGATGGCAGTGGCAACTGGTCGTTCACGCCCGGCACGCCTCTGCCCGATGGCACCGTCATCAATGCACTGGCGCGCGACGCGGCCGGCAACAACAGCAGCCCGGTCAGCACGACCGTCGATGCGGTCGCGCCCTCGGCGCCGACGCTCGATGCCAGCAACGGCACGGTGATCACCGGCACCGTCGAGCCCGGCGTGAAGGTGATCCTGATCGACGGCAACGGTGATCCCATCGGCGAAGCCATCGCCGATGGCAGCGGCAACTGGAGCTTCACCCCGGCTACGCCGCTGCCCGACGGCACCGTGATCAACGCGGTGGCGCAGGATGCGGCGGGCAATAGCAGCGGCCCGGTCAGCACCACCGTCGATGCGGTGGCGCCGCCGGCACCGGTGATCGACCCGAGCAACGGCAGCGTCATCACTGGCACCGCTGAAGCCGGTGCAACAGTGATCCTGACCGATGGCAACGGCGATCCCATCGGCCAAACCACCGCCGATGGCAGCGGCAACTGGAGCTTCACTCCCGGTGCGCCGCTGCCCGAGGGCACCGTGATCAACGCGGTGGCGCAGGATCCCGCAGGCAATAGCAGCGGCCCGGCCACCACCACGGTGGACGCTGTGCCGCCGCCGGCCCCGGTGATCGACCCGAGCAACGGCAGCGTCATCAGCGGCACGGCTGAAGCCGGCGCCACGGTGATCCTCACCGATGGCAGTGGCAACCCGATCGGGCAGGCTATCGCCGATGGCAGCGGCAACTGGAGCTTCACTCCTGGTGCGCCGCTGCCCGACGGCACCGTCATCAACGCGGTGGCACAGGATCCCGCAGGCAATACCAGCGGCCCGGCCACCACCACGGTGGATGCGGTGGCGCCGCCGGCCCCGGTGATCGATCCGAGCAACGGCAGCGTCATCAGCGGTACGGCTGAAGCCGGCGCCACGGTGATCCTCACCGATGGCAATGGCGATGCGATCGGGCAAGCTATCGCCGATGGCAGTGGCAACTGGAGCTTCACTCCTGGTGCGCCGCTGCCCGACGGCACCGTGATCAACGCGGTGGCACAGGATCCCGCAGGCAATAGCAGTGGCCCTACCACCACCACGGTGGATGCGGTGGCGCCGCCGGCACCGGTGATCGACCCGAGCAACGGCAGCGTCATCAGCGGTACGGCTGAAGCCGGCGCCACGGTGATCCTCACCGATGGCAACGGCGATCCCATCGGCGAAACCACCGCCGATGGCAGCGGCAACTGGAGCTTCACCCCTGGAGCGCCGCTGCCCGATGGCACCGTGATCAACGCGGTGGCACAGGATCCCGCAGGCAATACCAGCGGCCCGGCCACCACCACGGTGGATGCGGTGGCGCCGCCGGCCCCGGTGATCGATCCGAGCAACGGCAGTGTCATCACTGGCACGGCCGAAGCGGGTGCCACGGTGATCCTCACCGATGGCAACGGCGATCCGATCGGGCAGGCTATCGCCGATGGCAGCGGCAACTGGAGCTTCACTCCTGGAGCGCCGCTGCCCGACGGCACCGTGATCAACGCGGTGGCACAGGATCCCGCAGGCAATACCAGCGGCCCGGCCACCACCACGGTGGATGCGGTGGCGCCGCCGGCCCCGGTGATCGATCCGAGCAATGGCAGCGTCATCAGCGGTACGGCTGAAGCCGGCGCCACGGTGATCCTCACCGATGGCAATGGCGATCCGATCGGGCAAGTTATCGCCGATGGCAGTGGCAACTGGAGCTTCACCCCTGGAGCGCCGCTGCCCGACGGCACCGTGATCAACGCGGTGGCACAGGATCCCGCAGGCAATAGCAGCGGCCCGGCCACCACCACGGTGGATGCGGTGGCGCCGCCGGCCCCGGTGATCGATCCGAGCAACGGCAGCGTCATCACTGGCACCGCTGAAGCCGGTGCAACAGTGATCCTGACCGATGGCAACGGCGATCCCATCGGCGAAACCACCGCCGATGGCAGCGGCAACTGGGGCTTCACTCCTGGAGCGCCGCTGCCCGATGGCACCGTGATCAACGCGGTGGCCCAGGATGCGGCGGGCAACAACAGCGGCCCGGCCACCACCACGGTGGACGCCGTGGCGCCGCCGGCGCCGCTGCTCAGCGTGAGTGCTGACGGTACGCTGCTGAGCGGCACGGCCGAGCCCAACAGCCAGGTCCGGATTGTGGTCAATGGAGACACCGCGAATCCGATCACCGTCAATGTGGATGGCAGCGGCAACTTCAGCCTGCCGTTCGCACCACCGTTGATTGCCGGCGAGCTGATCTCTGCGGTGGCGATCGATCTGGCGGGCAATACCAGCGGTCCGGCGACGATCAATGCCCCCGATCTTGCGCCACCGGACATCAGCGTGCCGGAGGCCGCCGACACGTGGATCAATGCTGCGGAAATCGGCGACGGCATCCAGGTCGACGTGACCGTTCGCCCGACGATGCAGGTCGGGCAGGTCATCACCGTCAGGTTCGCGGGCCAGAACGGCTACGAGGCCGATGTCAGCCACACCCTGACCGCTGCGGACATCGCGGCCGGTTCGGTGACCGTGACCTTGACGCCGCCCGCTGGCATGGGGCCGTTCCCGGAAGGCGCATCGACCATCACCGCCGAAGTCGCCGGTGGCACCGCATCGGCGCCGGAAGCCTTCACCATCGATACGGTTCCACCCGCAACCCCGGTGCTGTCGCTGGTCGGCAATCTGCTGACCATTTCCGCCGAACCCGGCACCGAGTTGACGGTCACACTGACGGTAGGAGGTGTGACGGCCACGGCGACGGTCACCGCCGACAACAGTGGCCTGGCGTCGCTGAACCTGCTCACCGATCTGGATATCGACTTCACCTGGGACCAGCTGCTCAACGCACAGGTGTCGGTCGTGGGCAGTGATCCGGCTGGCAATCCGAGCAACGTGGCCAGCATCGGCATCGGCACCAGCATCGAACAGCCGGTCACCATCGGCAACTTCGGGGTGGACGTCAGCCTCAATCCTCTCAGTCCGCGCTTTGGCTTCAGTGGCACCACCGAGCCGGATTCGAGCGTTGTGATCCGGGTGATCACGCCCGCGCTGAACGTCGAGCTGCTGCCGATCCAGGCCGATTCCTCCGGCAACTTCTCGCTGAACCTGCTCAGTCCGACCATCCTCAGCCAGCTCGGGTTGAACATCACCGATATCCTCAACCTTGGGTCGCAGATATCCTTCAATCTGGTATCTACCGATTCCAACGGCAACGACAGCGCTGCCTACGGCGTCACGCTGAGTCCGAACGGCCTGTCGTTGAACATCGGTCAGATCGATGTCAACGGTACATCCGGAAATGACGTACTGTCCGGCGCCAACGGCAGTTCCGAGCACATCAACGGCGGCGATGGCAGCGATCTGATCTTCAACGTCGGCAGCGGCGATCACGTGGTCGCCGGCAACGGCGACGACGCGATCCAGATCACCGCCACCAACTTCGTCAGCATCGATGGAGGGGCTGGATTCGACACCCTGATCCTGGCCAATGGCATCGACCTGGACTACAACTCGGCTGGTGTGGGCACGCTCAGCAACATCGAGCGCATCGATCTGGGCACGGGAGATTCGGGCAGCGTGCTCACCCTCACTGCGGCGGAGGTGGCGGCGATCACCGATGGCAACGACACGCTGCAGATCACCGGCGAGAGCAACGATGTGCTGAACGTCATCGGTGCGGTCAACACCGGAACCACCCAGTTGATCAATGGTGTGACCTACGACGTGTACACCTTTGGCAGCACCACGCTGCTGGTGGAGGACAACTCGGTGCAGGTGGTGGCCTGATGCCGCAACGGCGGAGCCGAAGGCGGTGGGCAGGAGGAGCGTTCGCGCTCCTCCTGCTGTGCGGCCTGCCGGCGGGGGCCAGTGCGATGAGTGTGGAGCAGGCTGTGCAGACCGGACTGGCGATCCATCCCCGGGTGCGTGCGGCGCTGAGCGAAGCGGAACGGGCAGGCACCGACGTGAAAATCGCACGGGGGGGCTACTTTCCCGCACTGCAGATCTCCGGCGGACCGCAGGCCGGACACATGTCCGAAATGGTGTACGACGTCACGCTGTCGCAGATGCTGTTCGACTGGGGCCGGACGCGCAGCCAGGTCGAGGCCGCCAGTGCGACCCAGCGCCGCTATCTGGCAGCGCTGGAGGTCGCCCGGGACGACGCAGCGCTGGATATCATCGAGACCTACCTGGACGTGCTGGTCGCCCGCGAAAGAGTGGTGGCCGTGCGTGACTTCCTGCAGCGGATCGAGGGCGTCCGCGGCATGGCCCGCGACCGCAGCGGCAGCGGCTACGCCGACCGCACCGAGCTGGATCGCGCGCAGCTGGAGTTCGCCCGCGGCCAGGACCAGCTGGCGTTCGAGGAAGGCGCCTTGCGCGATGCCAACAACCAGCTGGCCCTGCTGCTGGGCCGGGATCCTGGCCCGCTGCAGGCGCCGGACCTGCCTGCCGGACGGCGGGCGTGGCAGCGTGACGGCCTGGATGCAGCAATCGAGGCCGCGCCGCTGCTGCGGGAATCGCGCGAGGATGCCGCGGCAGCCGAGGCGGAGCTGGCCGAATCGCGCGCGGCATTGAAGCCACAGCTCAACGTGGAGGCATCGGCGCTGCGCCGCGAGATCGGCGGCCAGATGGAGAACGATTCGGTGGTTTCGCTGCGCCTGCGCATGGATGTCCTGCGCGGCTTCAGCAATTTCCAGCGGCCGGCGGCGGCCCGGCAGCGACTGGAGGCGGCGCAGTGGAGTGCCGACGCCACCCGCCGTGATCTGCGGCGCAAGATGCGCACCTTGTTCGACAACGCCGATGCGCTGGTACTGCGTGAGCAGGCGCTGCAGCAACAGGTGGAGGAGTCCACGCACGTCGGCGGCCTGTATCACGACCAGTTCCAGGTCGGACGCCGCGACATCATCGATCTGCTCAGCGTGCAGCGCGAGCGGATGGAGGCCGAACGCCAGCTGGCAACTCTGCGCATGGAGCGGGTCCGTATCGATTATCGCGCTGCCGCCCAGATCGGGCAGCTGGGTGAGTTGCTTGGAGGGAGGACGCATGCAGACGCCGCGCATTGAATCGACTACCACCGGCAGCGGCAACACGCCGCGCGACCCGCTGCAGGATGGCCTGCTGCTGCTGTGCGAGCGGCTGGGCCGGCCACTGGGTGCTGCCGAGCTGGTTGACGGCATTGCTCTGGAGCAGGGGCGGCTGCCATTGCAGCGGGTGCCACGCGCGCTGCGGCGGGCGGACCTGAACGCGCGCGTGGAGGCCTTCGAGCTGACCGACATCGACGCCTATCTGCTGCCGGTCCTGCTGCTGCTGAACAATGGGAACACGCTGTTGTTGACGGCGATCAGCGATGACCAGGCGCAGGTGGAGGTGCCACAGGCCGAGGGTGGCACACAGGCCATGCCGCTGCAGCCACTGCAGGCGCTGTACAGTGGTACGGCAGTGTTCGCCAAACCGCGCTTCCGCTCGGATGGCCGGGTCGGCGATTTCGCCGCGGGCCGGGGCGAGCACTGGTTCTACGGGCCACTGCGTCAGCTGTGGCGCTCCTATGTCGAGGTGGGGGCCGCCGCATTCGTGGCCAACCTGCTGGCCATCGCGACGGCGATATTCGCCATGCAGGTCTATGACCGGGTGGTGCCGGTGGCAGCGTTCGACACGCTGTGGGTGCTGGCCAGTGGCGTTGCCCTGGCGGTCATCATCGAAGGGGTGCTGCGCGTCCTGCGCGGGCAGCTGCTGCATGTGCTCGGCAAGCGCATGGACCTGCAGCTGGGAACGCTGCTGTTCGCCCGCGTGCTCGGTACCCGGATCAACGCCAAGCCGGCGTCGATGGGGGCATTCAGTACGCAGGTGCGCGAGTTTGAGGGCGTGCGTGATTTCTTCACCTCGTCCACCGCTGCGCTGCTCAGCGACCTGCCGTTCGTGTTCGTGTTCCTGCTGCTGATCGCGCTGATCGGTGGGCATGTGGTCTGGGTGCCGGTGGTGGCCTGTGTCCTGATGGTGCTGCCGGGCGTGCTCGCGCAGCGCCGGCTGGGTGAGCTGTCGCGGCAGAATCTGCGCGAAGGGGCGATGAAGAACAGCGTGCTGCTGGAGGCCTTTGAACACCTGGAATCAGTAAAGGCCACGCGTGCCGAAGGCCGCAGCCTGAAGCACTGGGAAAGCCTGACGGCGCAGCTGGCGGGAACGGCGTTGAAGACAAGTACGCTCACCGCCAGCCTCAGCCATGGCGCGGCCGTGGTGCAGCAGCTTGCGTATGTGGGTGTGGTCGCCTTCGGTGTCTACCGCATCAATGACGGTGCGATGACCGTGGGCGCACTGGTGGCGTGCTCGATCCTGTCATCGCGGGCGATCGCGCCGCTGGCGCAGGTTGCGGCGGTGCTGGGGCGCTGGCAGCACACCCGCGTCGCCATGGAGGGGCTGGACCAGTTGATGGGCGCCGAGCAGGAGCGCCCACAGGGTGCCCGCTTCGTGCACCGGTCGCGCCTGCAGGGTGCCTACCAGCTGCACGATGTCCGCCTGGCGCTGGGCGAAGGGCCGTGGGTGGTCGACGTGCATGCGCTGTCCATCGCACCTGGGCAGCGTGTGGCGCTGCTGGGCGGCAACGGTGCGGGCAAGTCCAGCCTGCTGCGTGTTCTGTCCGGACTGGTGACGCCGCAGCAGGGACGCCTGTTGCTGGACGACGTGGCGCTGGCACAGATCGATCCCGGTGACCGTGCACGCAACATTGGTTATCTGCCGCAGGACGTGGCGCTGTTCCATGGCAGCCTGCGCGACAACCTCAATCTGGAAGGTGCCGCCTGGCGGGATGATGAGCTGCTGGAGGCGCTGGATGCGGTGGGCATGGGGCCTTTCGTGCGCGGCAATCCGTTGGGGCTGGACCAGCTGGTGATGGGCAACGGCAGCCTGTCCGGTGGCCAGCGCCAGGCCATCGGCCTGGCCCGGGTGATCCTGCAGGATCCGCCTGTCGTGCTGCTGGATGAGCCCACCGCCGCCTTCGACCAGCAGAGCGAGACCCATGTCATCCAGTTCCTGCAGCGTTGGCTCGGCCAGCGCACGCTGGTACTGACCACCCACAAGCGCAGCATGCTGGCCCTCGTCGAGCGTGCCGTGGTGATGCGCAACGGCAGGATCATCATGGACGGCCCATTGGAGCAGGTGGTGCAGGGCAACCAGGTGCAGCCGATCGCCGCGGTCGCAGGAGGACATCATGGTTGAGCGGCAGAAGCGTTCGCAGCGACTGCGGCGCGAGCTTGCGGATCCACTGCTGGCGTCCACGCATCCCGTGTACCGACCGCTGTTGTGGGTGCTGCTGGCGACGGTGGCCATCGCCGTGGGCTGGGCCGCGCTTGCGCAGCTGGACCAGGTGACCCGTGGCGAGGGCAGGGTGGTGCCGTACAGCCGCATGCAGAAGATCCAGAGCCTGGAAGGCGGCATCCTCGATCGCCTGCTGGTGAAGGAGGGAGACCTGGTCGAAGTGGGCCAGCCGCTGGTGCGGCTGGAGGAAACCCACTTCCGCACCAACTACGAGGAATCGGCCAACCAGTCGCAGGTGCTGCGGGCCGCAATCGCGCGACTGGATGCGGAGGTGCTGGGCAAAGGTGCCATCGAGTTCCCGGACGACATTCCGGCCGGGAGCGCGCTGGCACGTTCGGAGCGGGAGCTGTACCAGTCCCGCCGTGCGACATTGCAGCAGAGTTCGGCAGCCATCGGCCAGCAGCTGTCGATCGCGCGCGACCAACTGCGGATCGTGCGGCCGCTGGTCGCGCGCAACGCCGTCAGCCAGATGGAAGAGTTGAAGCTGACCCAGGAAATCGCCACGTTGACCGGCAAGCTCAGCGAGTTGCGCAACACCTATTTCCAGGAAGCCTATACCGAACGCTCCAAGCTGAAGGCGGAGTTGTCCGCACTGGAGCCGATCGTGCACCAGCGGCAGGACCAGCTGCGGCGCACCGAGATCCTGTCGCCCGTGCGTGGGCGGGTCAACACGGTGCTGATCAATACCCGCGGTGGCGTGATTCCTCCCGGCGAGCCGATCATGGAGGTGATTCCGGTGGAGGAACGGCTGCTGGTGGAAGCCCGCGTCAAGCCGCGCGACGTCGCGTTCCTGGTGCCGGGCATGCCGGCCAAGGTCAAGATCACCGCCTATGACTACACCATCTACGGCGAACTCAGCGGCACCGTCGAGCAGATCAGTGCCGATACCATCGAGGAGGATACGCCGCGGGGCAAGGAATCGTTCTACCAGGTGCTGATCCGCACCGATGGCAGCCAGCTGCGGCGGCACGGCGAGGCCCTGCCGATCATTCCCGGCATGGTGGCGGATGTGGACATCCTGACCGGCAAGCGCAGCGTCCTGAACTACCTGCTGCGACCGTTGATCAAGGCGCGGTTGAACTGAGACCGGGAGTCGGCCGCATGCCATGCAGCTGCGGCAGGGCGGCCTTCATCGCATCGATGAAGGCGCGCAGCCGCGCCGGCTGCTGGCGCGCGGCAGGAAACACCACATGCACCGGCAGGGGCGGCGCTTCCCAGCCCGGCAACAACTGGACCAGGCGGCCGTGCGCCAGATCCTCGGCGACCAGCCAGGCCGATACCACCGCCGCACCCAGGCCCGCACGCGCCGCCTGCTGGACCACGAACAGGTTGTCACTGAGCAGGCGCGGCGTGATCGACAGTGTGTGCGGACGCCCGCGTGCGTCGTGCAGCAGCAGGCGTTCGCGGTAGTAGGTGACGAGGGAGATCCAGGGCAATGCCTGCGCCTGTGCAGCGGTGGTCACCGCATCGGGATCGACCAGCGAAGGCGCGGCGACCACGATGCGTGGGACTTCGGCCAGCGGCAGCGCGACCATGCGTGGCTCGTCCACCGGGCCGACCCGCACCGCACAGTCGACGCCCTCGGCAATGAAGTCCGGGCGCCGGTCTTCGAGGATCCACTCCAGGCTCAACTGTGGATGCCGGGCGAGGAAGGCGAGCATGGTCGGCAGCAGCTGTGCCTGTCCAAACGCATGCGGCACCATCACACGCAGGCGCCCACGCAGCACGTCGGGTTGTCCCTGCAGTTCGGCCTGGAGCGTTTCCCATTCTTCCACCACCCGCTGCGCGTGCCGCTGGCAGCGCATGCCCTCCTCGGTCAGCTGAAGACCATGCGTGGACCGGTGCAGCAGTCGCAGGCCCAGTTGCCGTTCCAGTGCCTGCAGGCGGCGGCTCACGGTGGGCTGGGTGGTACCCAGCTGCGCGGCGGCGGCAGACAGGCTGCCGGCGTCGACGATGCGCAGGAAGGTGCGCAGCAGGTCGAGCCGGTCGGCGCCCGGGGCCATGTCCATCATACGCACCATGTATGAAAAGTATTCATTTGATCCTACTACAGACGTGAGGCGAATAGGCGCAGGCTACCTCCCGTTCCCTGACTGGAGTTGCTGATGTCCACCCCCACGCTTTCCGTGACCGCCCCGCCGGTCGTGGCTCCTTCCACCTCCCTGGTACTGGCGATGGCGGCCGGTGCCGGGTTTTCGGTGGCATCGCTCTATTACAGCCAGCCGATGCTGGGACTGATCGCCCAGGACCTGTCCGCGGGCGAGCGCGCGGCAGGTCTGGTGCCGACCCTGACCCAGCTCGGCTATGCGCTGGGCATCCTGCTGCTGGCGCCCTTGGGGGATCGTTTCGACCGCCGGTCGCTGATCCTGCTGAAGTCCGCGCTGCTGTCGGTTGCACTTGCCGCAGCGGCCGGGGCGGGGCACCTGCCGGGCCTGCTGATGGCCAGCCTGCTGGTCGGGTTGATGGCAACGCTGGCCCAGGACATCGTGCCTGCCGCTGCGGCGCTGGCACCGGATGCGCAACGCGGGCAGGTGGTCGGACGGGTGATGACCGGTCTGCTGCTGGGCATCCTGCTGTCGCGCGTGGTCAGCGGGATGGTGGCCGAGGCCTGGGGCTGGCGCACCCAGTTCGTGCTGGCGGCCGTGTCCGTGGCGGCGATGGGGGGGGTGATGGCGCGTGCACTGCCCCGCTTCGCACCCACCAGCACCCTGCGCTATCCGGCGCTGCTGGGCTCGTTGCTGTCGCTGTGGCGGGAGCAGCCGCAGCTGCGCCGGGCGGTGGCGAGCCAGTCGTTGCTGGCGGTGGGTTTCAGCGCGTTCTGGTCAACCCTGGCGCTGATGCTGCATGCGCGTCTGGGACTGGGCAGTGCTGCCGCCGGCGCCTTCGGTATTGCCGGTGCGGCGGGCGCGCTGGCGGCGCCGTTCGCCGGTCGCTTCGCCGACAGGCTGGGCAGCCCCGCAGTGGCACGCCTGGCGATCATGGTGGCATTGCTTGGCTTTGCACTGCTGCTCGCCGAATCGTGGCTGCCCGCAGCGGCACTGCTGCCGCTGCTGGTGGCCAGCGCACTGCTGTTCGATTTCGGCTTCCAGTCGGCCCTGGTGGCCCACCAGACACTGGTGTATGGCCTGGCGCCCGCCGCACGCAGCCGTCTCAATGCAGTGCTGTTCACCGGCATGTTCATCGGCATGGCGGCCGGAGGAGCACTTGGCAGCCTGGCATTGGCGCAGTGGGGGTGGCATGGGGTGGCATGGCTGGCGACGCTCTGTGCCGGTGGCAGCCTGCTGATCCGCCTGCGCTGAGCGGTGCGCGCGCAGCCGCGCGTCAATCGTGGCCGCTGTCGTCCAGGCTGATGATGCCGCGGCGCAGGGCCTGGGTGACCGCATGGGTGCGGTCGCCGACGCCCAGCTTGTCCATCAGGCTCTTCATGTGCGCTTTCACCGTCTGCTCCGAGATCTGCATGCGTTCGCCGATGCGCTTGTTCGAGAGTCCGCCGGCAACATGCCGCAGCACCTCGGTTTCGCGCGGCGACAGCCGGTCCTCCACCACGTGCGCGGCGATGCTGGCGGCCACCGCGGGTGGAATAGGCGCACGGCGACCACCGGCCACCATGCGGATGGTATCGATCAGTTCATGGCGCAGCATGTCCTTGAGCAGATAGGCGCTGGCACCGGCCTGCAGGGCGCGCACCGCGCGCACGTCGCCGCGGTAGGTGGTCAGCACGATGATGCGGGCACGCGGGTCGAGCGCGCGGATCCGCATGATGGCCTCGACACCGTCCAGCCGGGGCATCTGCAGGTCCATCAGCACCACGTCCGGTTGCAGATGCTGGTACTGCGCGATGGCTTCTTCACCGTCGGCAGCTTCGCCCAGCAGCCGCAGGTCCGGCTGGGCGCCGAGCAGGGCCGCCAGGCCGTCGCGCAGCAGCGGGTGGTCATCGACCACCAGCACGCCGATGGGAGGGGAGAGCTCAGTCATGGTCAGGTCTGCTCCAGGGCCAGCGCCAGCGCGACGGCCTTCGGTGATAGAGGCGGCGCGCGGGGACCGACAGCGCCACTTCAGTGCCCAGGCCGGGCCGCGTCCACAGCTTCAGCGCCGCGCCCAGCCGCTGCGCGCGCTCGCGCATGCCCTGCAGCCCCCAGTGGCCGGCACCGGCATGGTCGTCGGCAATGCCAACGCCGTCATCGCGGACATGCAGCAGGAAGCAGCGGGCACCGTAGGACAGCTCGACCTCGATGGCGCTGGCGTGCGCATGCCGCAATGCATTGCGGATCGCCTCGCGGCCGATCAGGAACACCTCCTCGGCAGCATCCGGCTGCAGGCGGGGCGGGGTGCCTTCCACGGTCAGGCGCAGTGGGTTGGTGCCCTGGCCGGCGTACTCAGCGTGCACATCGGCCAGGGCCGAGGCCAGATCACGACCCGCGAAGGGACCGTCGCGCAGGGCGTTGACCCGTTCGCGGCCCTCGGCCAGATTGCGTTCGGCCAGCTGCATCGCCGATTCCAGCTGGCTGCGCACGGTTTCCGGTGTCTGTGGTGACTGGCTGATCGCGTGCAGGCGCAGGATCAGGCCCTGGCTGCCCTGCAGCAGCGTGTCATGCAGGTCACGGGCGATGCGCTCGCGTTCGCCGTTGCGCTCCTGCAGCCGGGCCCGGAACAGCGCGGCCAGCTGTCCGCTGCGGATCCGTACGGCCATCACCAGCACCGCCAGCACCAGCAGCGCGCACAGCAGCTTGAACCAGACCGTCTGCATGAAGGTCGGTGCGATGCGGAAGCTGCGATGCGCCGGCACCCGGCTCCAGATGCCGTCTTCGTTGGCGGCCTCCACCTCGAAGCGGTAGCTGCCGGGGGCCAGGTTGGTGTAGTAGGCGCGGGTGCTGCTGCCGGCGTCCTGCCAGTCCTCGTCGACACCCGACAGTCGATAGCGGTAGCGGTTGCGTTCGGGCCGGGCCAGTGAAAGGGCCACGTAGTCGATCTGCAGCTGGGTGGTACCAGCGGGCAGGCGCAGATTGTCACGCAGTGGTTCGTGCACGTTGCCGTACAGCACATCGCCGATGCGGACGCTCGGCGCCATGCTGTTGACGTGCGCGTGGGTCGTGTCCAGCCATGCCAGGCCCTGGTTGGTGGCCAGCCAGAGCAGCCCGTCACCGGCCAGCACCGCCGTGGAGATCGGACCGCTCTGCAGGGCGACGCCCGGCATGCCGTCCACGGCATCGAACAGGCGCGGCGTCACCGGCAGGCCGGCGCGCAGCGCGTGCCGCAGATGCGCGCTGTCCAGACGCACCAGGCCGCGGCTGCCGTTGAGCCAGAGCCGGCCCTGTGCATCGGCCACCATGCCGGTGATGCCCTCGAGCACGCCCGCAAGGTCGGTTCGTACCGGCATGAAACGTCCGCCGCCCAGGCGTGCGGCCAGGCCCGATTCGCCGGCGACCAGCAACAGATCGCGCTGCTGCAGCAGGGCAGTCACCGGCCCCACTGACAGCCCCTGCGCGGCACCGAAGGTCTCGATCGTGCTATCACCCAGATGGCGCAGGCGTCCATCGGCATACCCCAGCAGCAGCTGGCCGTTGTCGTCCATTGCCAGGGAGGAACAGGCCTGCTCGGGCAGGCGCGTTTCGCGCTGCCAACGGCCCTGCGCGTAATGCAGCACGCCGCGCTCGCCGGTACAGACCCAGGCCTGCTCGTCATCGGGAAACAGCAGCGCGTGCAGTGGCTGGCCGGTGAACGGCGCCGGCAGTGCGATCCGTGCGGTCCGGCCGTTACGCGTGCGCGCGAGATTGACCCAGTCGAATTGCCAGATCGGCGTCGGCGCGCCGCGTGCAGCGGCTTTCAGTTGCGCGCCACTGCCGTCGAGCAGCTCCCGGCGCAGGTCATAAGGTGCCAGATCCTCGCCGTAGCCATACACGCGGCCATCGCTGGCACGGACCAGCGAGCGATACGGATCGGCAGGACCGGCCGACAGCGTTTTCACGCTGCGCGCGCGGAAGCGGTTGAGGCCGAGATTGGTGCCGACCCAGATATTGCCTTCGCGGTCGGCCATGATCGGCACGGCCGACGTTGCGGTCAGGCCATCCGGTGAATCGAAACGTTCCATGCGCACGGCGCGCCTGCCATCGAACGTGACCCTGGCGACCCCACCGTGCGGGCTCATCGTCGCCCACAGCGCGCCATCAGCGGTGAACTGCAGCCGCGCAGCGACCAGCTCCGGCAGGCGGCGTGCCTCGCGCTCGTGCTGTGGCAGCACACCCTCCGCGTTGGCCAGCGGCGAGGTGCCGCGCACGCGGTCGGCCAGCCACACCTCACCCAGCGGGCTCTCCACCAACGTGGCCATCTGCGAGACAGCGATGCCGGTGTCCTCGAAGCGGACGGCACCCGGCGCGCGTTTCCAGATCTTCAGGTCGGCCAGCACCCAGAAGGTATTGCGGCTGTCCTGCAGGACCCACTGCACGCGCCGCTCGGGCAGGCCTGCGCTGGCCGGTGGCGGCCGCCAGCGCTTGCCGTCGAACCAGCGCAGCCCGCCGTTGATGGCGGCCCAGCGGCGTCCGTGCTGGTCGCGGCTGAAGCGCGGCACCACGCCGACCGGAACCCCTTCCGCGCGCCCGAAGTTGCGCAGCTGGCCATTGGCGAACTGGCTGATGCCCGCCTGGAAATAGCCGATCCACAGCGCATCGCCATCGCCGGGCACCAGAGTGACCATGTTGGTGGAGGGAAATCGGCTGCCGGGCGGTGCGGGCTGCCGCTCGAAGCGACGCCCGTCGAAGCGGTACAGCCCGGAGCCGGTGGCCAGCCAGAGCAGGCCGTCGCGATCCTGGGCGATGTCCCAGATATCGCCGGGTGCGCCCTGTCCCACCCGCCAGGCGGTGTGCTCGTAGCCGGGCAGCCCGCTGCTCACTGCCGGGCGCTGCACGGCGTGGGCGGGCAGGGCGATGCACAGCAGCAAGCACATCAGCAACGCCGTCAGGCGACGCAGGGAAGGGAAGGGGCAGCCATGCATGCAGCGCATTCTCGCAGGTGCGGGGCAGGGCGGGGTGACCCGAACGGGGTAGGCGCCTGCCGCGGCACTCGGCTATCACGCCGGCATGGACCACAGAGACTCTCCATGCAGCGCCTGTTCGTGATGTTTCCTGACCGCGGTCCCGGCGCCGGCCTGTTGTGGCTGCGGCTGTGCGTGGTCGCAGCGCTGTGCGTGCGCCCGTCCGACGCGGGCTGGCTGACGGCTGCCTGCCTGCTGGTCGCCCTGTCGCTGCTGCTGGGGGTGCTGACGCCGGTGTCGGCGCTGCTGGCCGTGCCGTGCCTGTTCTGGCAGTCCGTGCCGTGGGCCCTGGCGTTGCTGCCGTTGGCCCTGCTGGCACTTGGGCCGGGTGCCTACTCGCTGGACGCGCGGCTGTTCGGACGACGTGTGCTGGAGCGACGGTCTCCCCCATTCGGGTAGGTGCTGCCCTCGTCCGTCGGGGGTAGGGCATCGTGCCGGCGCCCCGCACCATGGGGCACCCCGTCGTGGCACCCCTCCATGGCTACCGTATCCCGCCCTGTTCCGACCGTCGCGGCGTTGCCGCCCCGGCAGGCTGCCGCTCTGCAGCGTGCGCTGCATTACATCGATGAACACCTGTCACAGCCGATGCGGGTCACCGAGCTGGCTGACGCGGCCTGCGTGAGCCGCTTCCATCTGGTGCGGCTGTTCCGCACCGGAACCGGCGCGAGCCCACTGCGCTACGTGCGCCGCCGCCGTATCGAGCGTGCCCGTCAGCTACTGCCCGTCGTGCAACTGCCGATGTCCTGCCTGGCGCAGCAGCTGGGCTTCTTCGACCAGAGCCATTTCGTCCGCAGCTTCCGCGCGGAGACCGGCTGCAGCCCCGGCCAGTACCTGGCTGGAGATGCAGCCCTGTCCCTTCCCCCTGCCCTTGTTCGCAACGGAGTCCATCCATGAGCCTCGCTACCGCAATTCCTGCCAAAGGCCTGCTATCGCCCACCGATCACGCACTGGTCCTGATCGATTTCCAGTCGCAGATGGCATTTGCAACCCACACGATCGACATCTCGGCGCTGCGCAACAACGTCGCGCTGATCAGCAAGGGCGCGCAGGGTTTCAATGTGCCTGTGGTGCTGACCACGGTCGCGGAGACCTCGTTCTCCGGCCCGATGTTTCCGGAGCTGCCGGTGATCTTCCCCGGGCAGAAGGTGTTCGATCGCACCTCGATGAACACCTGGGAAGACCAGCCGGTGATCGATGAGATCAATCGCATCGGCAGGCGTCGCCTGGTGATGGCCGGGCTGTGGACCAGCGTGTGCATCGTGGGGCCTGCGCTGTCAGCGCTGGAGCAGGGTTTCCAGGTGTACGTGATCACCGACGCCTGCGGCGATGTCAGCGTGGAAGCACATGAGCGGGCGATCGCCCGCATGGTGCAGGCCGGTGCGGTGCCGATGACCAGCGTGCAGTACCTGCTGGAGCTGCAGCGCGACTGGGCGCGCGGCGAGACCTATGGCCTGACCACCGGAATCGCCCGTGATCATGCGGGCGGTTACGGCATCGGCATCCAGTACGCCAAGACCATGTTCGGCGCCCAGGAAGGCGGGCACTGACCATGGATCCGGGGCTCGACCTGGCGCTGCTGATCCTGCGCGTGGCGGCGGGCGGCTTCCTGCTGCCCCACGCGCTGGGCAAGCTGTTCGGCTGGTTCGGTGGCCCTGGCCTGGGCGGCTTTGCGGGCGAACTGCGTGGCTTCGGCCTGCCGTCGGCCGCGCCTCTGCCATTGCTGCTGGCCGGGCTGCAGGTGCTGTCCGGAATGGCCGTACTGCTGGGCTGGCAGACACGCATCGCTGCGCTGGCCGCAGCGGCGTTCATCGGCTTCACCGTGCTGCTGGCCGTGCCCAAGGGCTGGTTCTGGATGCGCGCCGGCGCCGAGTACCCCCTGATGTGGACCCTCGTCCTGCTGGCCATCGCGCTGGCCGGGCCGGGAGCCTGGGCGCTGGACAGCCCCGTATTTCCCGGAGACATCGCATGAACCATGAGCCACTCGATCCCGGCCGCCGCAGCGTCGTACTGGGCACCGGCGCTGCCGTGGCGCTGGGCCTTGCCGGACAGGCCGGCGCCGCCCTCGATTCCGCCCCCAAGGAGCGCCGCATGCACACACTGGTCATCCGCAACGCCCGCATCACCACGCTCGATCCACACCGTCCGCATGCACAGGCGCTGGCCGTACAGGAAGGGCGCATCATCGCCGTAGGCAGCGATGAAGAGATCATGCGTGGTTGGGGAGCCGAAGCCACGCTCATCGACGCACAGGGCAGGCGACTGGTGCCCGGCCTCAACGACAGTCACACCCACCTCATCCGTGGTGGCCTGAACTACAACCTGGAGCTGCGCTGGGACGGGCTGCGTTCGCTGGCCGATGCAATGGCCATGCTCAAGGCACAGGTCGATCGCACCCCGGCGCCGCAATGGGTGCGCGTGGTGGGGGGCTTCACCGCCGCCCAGTTCCACGAGAAGCGCCTGCCGACCCTGCAGGAGCTCAACCAGATCGCACCGGATACGCCGGTGTTCCTGCTGCACCTGTATGACCGCGCGCTGCTCAACGGGGCGGCGCTGCGTGCATGCGGCTACACCCGCGAAACGCCGGACCCGCCCGGTGGCCAGATCGTGCGCGATTCGCTGGGCAACCCCACCGGCCTGCTGCTGGCCAAGCCCAATGCGTTGATTCTGTATGCGACGCTGGCCAAGGGGCCACGCCTGCCGGTCGAATACCAGGCCAACTCCACCCGTCACTTCATGCGCGAGTTGAACCGGCTCGGCATCACCTCGGTGATCGATGCCGGGGGAGGCTTCCAGAACTATCCCGAGGACTACCAGGTCATCGAGCAGCTGCACCGCGACGACCAGCTGACCGTGCGTATCGCCTACAACCTGTTCACGCAGAACAAAGGCAAGGAAGTGGATGACTTCCGTGGCTGGAGTGAGATCCTGCAGCCCCGCCAGGGCGATGATCTGCTGCGCCACAACGGCGCCGGCGAGATGCTGGTGTTCTCGGCAGCGGACTTCGAGCTGTTCAGCGAACCACGCCCCGAGCTGCCGCCGGAACTGGAGCCGGAGCTGCATGATGTGGTGAAGCTGCTGGTGCAGAAGCGCTGGCCGTTCCGCATCCACGCGACCTATGACGAGAGCATCGGCCGCATCCTCGATGTCTATGAGCAGGTCAACCGCGAAGTACCGTTCGATGGACTGCACTGGTTCATCGATCACGCCGAGACCATCACCCCGCGCAACATCGAGCGGATCCGGGCACTGGGTGGAGGCATTGCGGTACAGCACCGCATGGCCTACCAGGGCGAAGCGTTCGTCGAACGCTATGGCGTGCAGGCGGCACGGCACACGCCGCCGGTGAAGCGCATGCTGGCCGAAGGCGTGCCGGTCGGCGCCGGCACCGACGCCACCCGCGTGGCCAGCTACAACCCCTGGGTCGCGCTGTCGTGGCTGGTCACCGGGCGCACCGTCGGCGGCCTGGCGCTGTATGGGGAGGAGAACCTGCTGGAGCGCGAGCAGGCCTTGCGCCTGTGGACGCAGGGCAGCGCATGGTTCTCCGGCGATGAAGCGGTGAAGGGCACCTTGAGGGAAGGCCAGTTGGCCGATTTCATCCTGCTCTCGGCCGATTTCTTCCGCGTCGAAGATGCCCGCATCGCCGACATCACCAGCGTGCTTACCGTGGTCGGTGGCCGCATCGTGCATGCCGGCGAAGACTATGCCGGACTGGCGCCGCAGCTGCCGCCGGCGATGCCGGACTGGTCGCCGGTCAACCGGTTCGGGGGGTATCACGTGGGCGGCGCGTCCACCGGCCTGGCGATGGCGCATCACCATCACCATGGTGCGGCCTGCAGGACCCACGGTGCACACGACCATGCCGCGCGCCACGCAGCACCCAGCAATGATCTGACCGCATTCTGGGGTGCGATGGGATGCTCGTGCTTCGCATTCTGAGCCTCGCCCTGCTGGCCGCGCCGTCCCTTGCGCTCGCCTGCGAGGGGGGCTACTGCAGCGATGCCGCTGATGGCACGTTGCAGTGGGATGCCTCGATGCGTCTGCGCGGCATGTACTACGACCCGACCCGCTTCGGTATCGGCGGCGGCGAGGATGGCTACGGCCTGCTTCGCGCATTGGCGTCGGCCACCTACGGTGAACGCGACTGGAAGGCGATGCTGCAGCTGGGCGTGCACGGCGAGCGTGGGAGGGCCGGTGGACCTGGCAGGACCGATCGGGGTGCGCTGGACGTGCAGCAGGCGTACTGGCGCTGGCAGCGCGGCGGCCTGCATGTGCAGCTCGGGCGGCAGGAGGCGGGCCATGGCAGCTCGCGCCTGCTGTCGGTGCGCGACGGGCCGAATATCCGCCTGGCCTTCGATGGTGCCAGGGTCGGATGGCAGGGCGGACTGGGCGTGCTGGAACTGATGGCACTGCGTCCGGTGGAGAACCGGCCGGGTGCGTTCGATGACCGTGGCGAACGCGGTTCGCATCTGTGGGGTGCCTATGCAACCACGGCGCCAGGCCAGGGTCCGGGCCAGTGGGACCTCTATCTGCTGGACTATCGCCGGGAGGACGCCCGCTTCGCGGCAGGCGCCGGCATCGAGCGCCGGCAGACTCTCGGGGCGCGCTGGTTCGGCCAGGCCGGATCGTTGGACTGGAACAGCGAGCTGGTCGTGCAGGGCGGTGAGCTGCGGACCACCAGCGAGCAGCTTGATATCCGCGCGTGGACGCTGGCCACCGATACCGGTTGGCGTTGGCCGCAACTGCCCTTGCAGCCACGGCTGGGACTGAAGGCCGACATCGCCAGTGGTGATGGCCGCCCGAACGACGCCCGGCTGGGCACCTTCAATGCCCTGTTCCCGAAATCGGCCTACTTCAGCGAAGCCAGCCTGCTGGCGCCGGCGAACCTGATGGACGTGCAGCCAACCCTCACACTGCGGTTGCACGAATCCGTCACCACTGAACTGGGCATGCAGATGGCCTGGAAGCACCGCCGCGCCGATGCGGTGTACACCACGCCCGCACCGCTGGTGGCGTTGCCCGGCAGCGCAGGCGGCGCGCGCAGGATCGGCCGCCAGTACAAATCCGAAACCCGCTGGCAGGCCAGTGCACACTGGCAGTGGCAGCTGCAGCTGGCCTGGGTCGATGCCGGTCCTGCGCTGACGCAGGCCGGTGGCCAGGACACGTTGTTCGCCTCGATCGTTGGAGCATGGCAATGGTGAATGCACGCACATCGCAACCTCCCGCACCGGCCGCAGGTGCCTGGTCCCCGCTGAAGATCCGCATGTTCCGCTCGATCTGGCTGGCGATCCTGGCCAGCAACATCGGTACGTGGGTCAATGACGTGGCCGCGGCCTGGGTGATGGCCGAACGCACAGGATCACCGTTGATGGTGGCCCTGGTGCAGTCAGCCACAACCGTACCGATCGTGCTGCTGGCACTGGCCGCAGGAACCCTGGCCGACATCGTCGATCGCCGCACGTACCTGCTGGCCACCCAGGGATGGATGCTGGCAGTGGCGGCCTTGATGGCGGTGCTGACCTCGCTCGGCATGCTGACGCCGCAGCTGCTGGTGCTGCTCACGTTCTGCATGGGATGTGGCGCGGCGATGGCGATGCCGGCGCAGGCAGCGATCGTCTCCGAGCTGGTTCCGCAGTCGATGCTGCCGTCGGCAGTGGCGCTGAATTCGATCGGCATCAACATCGCCCGTTCGATCGGGCCTGCTGTCGGTGGCCTGATCGTCGCCCAGCTGGGAGCCGTGTGGGCCTTTGGCTTCAATGCCATCACCTTCGCTGCGATGCTGTTCGTGGTCTGGGGCTGGAAGCGTGACCCGAAGGCATCGAGCCTGCCGCCGGAAGGCTTCGGTGCCGGACTGAAGGCCGGACTGCGCTATGCCAGCCGCGCCGGGCGTCTGCAGGCGGTGCTGATCAAATCGGTCGGCTTTTTCTTCTTCGCTGCGGCCATGAACGCATTGTTGCCGGTGGTGGTGCGAGGGCAGATGCATGGCGGTGCAGGGCAGTACGGCATGCTGCTGGGCTGCATCGGCATCGGCGCGGTTGCCGGGGCGCTGCTGCTGCCTAGATTGCGCGCACAGCTGGACCGCGATCTGCTGGTGTTGCTGGCGACGCTGGCGCTGGCACTGAGCTTGGTTGGACTGGCGCTGACCCGCAGCTGGTACCTGCTGCCGGTGGTGATGCTGGTGAACGGTTTTGCCTGGATCACGGTGCTGTCCTCGTTGCAGATCGCCGCACAGACGGCGGTTCCGGCGTGGGTGAGGGCACGAGCGCTGGCGCTGTACATCATGGTGTTCTCGGCAGGCATGGCCGCCGGCGGCCTATGCTGGGGCGCGCTGGCGCAGCGAACATCGCCGGAACTGGCGCTGCTGGTTGCGGCAGCAGGCGCGGTCATCGGCGGGCTGCTGGTGTGGAGGGTGCGAATCGCTGGCACCGAAGATCTCAACCTGCGCCCTGCGGGTCATTGGCCGGCGCCGGAACTGTCGGTGCCGGTCTCCAACGATCGCGGGCCGGTGCTGGTGACGATCGAATACCGCATCGAGGCCGCCGACCGTGCATCGTTCCAGGCGCAGATGCGCGCGCTGGGCACGATCCGGCGCCGTGACGGTGCGGTGGTGTGGGGCGTGGTTGAAGATGTGGCCAGCCCGGGCATCCATCTGGAGTATTTCGTGACCCCGTCCTGGCTGGAGCACCTGCGCCAGCACGAACGCATCACGGCCGACGACAAGGCGATCCAGGAAGTGCTGCGTGCCCTGCACCGTGGTGAACGCGCGCCGGTGGTACGTCATTTCGTCGGCGGGCATGACCCGTTGCCCACGGCGGTACCGCACCATCACAGCGATATCTGACAGGTAGCGCCGGGCCATGCCCGGCGGATGCTGGATACGTTCGCCGGGCAATACCCGTCGCTACCCCGCAGGAGCGGCGGCGCAGTGGGGCGCCGCCGCGGGACATCATTTGCGGGCGAACGCCAGCAGGTCGGCGTTGAAGCGATCGGCATGGGTGACGGTCAGGCCGTGCGGCGCGCCGGGGTAGACCGTCAGTTCGGCGTCCTTGATGATCTGCGAGGACAGCTTGGCCGACGCATCGAAGGGGACGATCTGGTCGTCGTCACCGTGCACGACCCATGCCGGCACGTCGATCTTCTGCAGATCTGCGGTGTAGTCGACTTCCGAGAATTCATGGATGCAGTCGTACTGGCCCTTCACACCGCCCAGCATGCCCTGCAGCCAGAACGAATCGCGCATGCCCTGGGTGACCGTGTTGCCGTCACGGTTGGCGCCGAAGAAGGGTGTGGCCAGGTCCTGGAAGAACTGCGAACGATCACCGCCGGTGCCCTTGCGGATGCCGTCGAAGACCTCCAGTGGCGTTCCGGCCGGGTTGCCCGCGGTCTTCAGCATCAGGGGCGGTACCGCACCGACCAGCACCACCTTCGCCACGCGCGCGCTGCCATGGCGGCCGATGTAGTGGGCCACCTCGCCACCACCGGTGGAGTGGCCGACCAGGATGGCGTCCTTCAGGTCCAATGCGTCGATCACCGCGGCCAGGTCGTCGGCGTAGGTGTCCATGTCGTTGCCGTCCCAGGTTTGGCTGGAACGACCGTGGCTGCGCCGGTCGTGGGCGATCACGCGGAAGCCGTTCTGGCCCATGAACAGCATCTGCGGGTCCCAGGCGTCTGAGGACAGTGGCCAGCCGTGCGCGAAAACGACCGGTTGCCCGGTGCCCCAGTCCTTGTAGAAGATGCGGGCGCCGTCGTTGACGGTGATGTAGTTGCTCATTGCGGTTTCCTTGGCGGAAGGGAAGGACGGCGGCGGCGAAGGTGGCCGTCGCCTGTGGCAGTACAGCGCAGAGGTGATGCAGTGGCTTGCACGGCTGTGCTGGATGAGCACGGATGTGACGCGGATCGCTCTGGCGCGCGGCGCTCGTCGTACCGACCATGAGTGCTGGTCGTGGGAGGGGGTGAAGATGAGGACTCTGCCGGGATGGGGGCTGCTGGCCATGCTGCTGACGACATCCGCAGCGGCGCAGACCCAGGTCTACAAGTGCACGGACGGCGGGCGTGCGCTGTACCAGCAGACGCCTTGCCAGGGGCAGGCGGAGTGGCGCTGGGAAGTGCCCGCCGAGCAGTCGCTGCCGCGCGGCAGTGCGCCGCTCACCGCCGAGGCGACCCCCACGGGTAACGGTGGACGCAGGCCGACGCGGCGATCGGGCCGTGCACAGGGGGCGTTGATTCCGATCAGTGCGGATGCTGCGGCCTGTGCACGGGCGCGCAGGATGCGCACGGAGGCGCTGGCCAGAACGCGCCGGGCGGATTTCGTCCAGCGCAGGCAGTGGGACGATGCCGTGTTCGAGGCCTGCCGCTGAATCGGGTCGCAATCAGGCCAAAAACGACAACGGCGCCGTTCGGCGCCGCTGTCGGGTTCTGTCGGGGGATTCAGCGAACGTCGCTGGCCGCTGCCGGCGCGGGTGTGCTGTCCGGCTTCGGCAGGCTCAATTCGGGGTTGCCCTGTTCGGCCTGCAGGATCTGGATGCGGCGCTGCAGGGCGTCCAGCTGGCTGTTGGTGCTCTGCACATCGGTGCTCAGGCTGACGGCCTGCTGCTGGGCCTGCTGCAGTGACGCGCTGACCTGGGCCGACTGCGCCTGCTGCTGCTCCATTTCCTGCTGCAGGGTACGCAGGCGCTCTTCGTTGTAGGCCACCAGGCGCTCGGTATAGCGCTTGCCGGCTTCCAGGCGGGTGGTATCGATGTAGACCTGCGCGAGCTGTTCGGTCTGCTGCACGAACGTGCGATAGACCCGCTCGGCGTTGTCGACGGCATCGGTCTTGATGACGCGCCAGAAGTTCTTTTCCTGGAACAGGGCGACGTAGTAGGTCAGGGTACTGGCATTGAAAAGCAGGCTGGCGCCGTAGTTGCCGTTGTACGTGGTACGCAGTTCGGTCAGCTGGCGTGCGTCCATCAACTGCTTGAGCTCGTCCACCGTGTTGCGTACCACGGGTGCGCTGCTGCGTACCGGTTCGGCTGCGGCTTCGCGGCTGCTGCGCGCCGCCAGTGCGGACGGTGCCGCCAGCAGCATGGCCACGGCCAGCAGTGCCGCGCCGCGCGCGTGGCGGGCGAAGACGGTGCCCCCTGAAGTTTCTCGCATGTCTGGACCATCCACGGATGAGTGTGGGTTGAGATGGAAGTGTTCCCCGCCCGGGAGTCTAGCATGCGCGGCGGCGGCGCCAAGGGCGCCGGCCCGGCTCAGAACACAAGCTGTGCGCCATTGCACTGGATGGACTGGACGTTGACATCGGTGCGGCCCAGCTCCAGCCCCAGCAGGCTGGCCAGGGTCGTGCTCAGCAGGGAGCCGACGGTGTTGAGCACCGGCTTGAGCGCGGCCAGCACCGGGCTCAGCACGGTGCACAGCACACCGCTGCAGGACACGTTGTTGCCGGGCGTGGTGACACCGCCGCCGGCCGCCGCGTCGAGGAAGCCGTCCGGGGCGGTCTGGATGTACGAGGCCAGATTGGTGCGGACGCAGCCGTTGTAGTCGATCAGGTTGCCCAGCAGGCTGTCGCAGCGGTTGATGAGCAGCCCGCCGACCAGTGAGCCGAGCAGCCCGTCGAGCAGACCCAGGCCCTGTCCCGTCACGGTGGCGCGGTAGCCTGCCCAGACCGAGCCATCTTCCCAGCAGGTGCCCAGCCCGATCAGGCAGGGTTTGGGCACGCCCTTCTTGACCGTCCAGTTGCCCAGCGGTGCCAGGTTGCGCGACGGGTCGCCGTCGCGCAGCAGGGGAATGAGCTGGTCGACGTTGTAGCGGCCGCCCGAGGGGAACGCTGCCTGCAGGTAGCGGTCGGCCAGTGCCTTGGCCGTGTCGTTGGCATTCATGCCCTGTGCCGGCGAGCTCAGCATGCCCGACAGGACACGCAGCAGCTCGTTGACCAGGTGCGAGACCGCGTCACCGACGGCCAGGGGATTGATCCGGGTGGTGCCGGTCTGGCCGGCGGCCAGGGTCAGGCTCTGCGTGCCGGTCAGCGCCGGCAGGGTGATCTTGTCGTTGATCAGCGGCCGTCCCAGCAGTGTCAGCAGTTGTTCGTTCTGCAAGGTGGCGTCGCAGACATTGCTCTTGGAGAAACGGTCGGCGGCATTGACCTTGCCGACGCACGCGCGCAGTACCGAGGAGTCCACCTGGATGGTGGCCGTGGGCGGTGCCGCGCTGCATTGGATGCTGGTCAGTGTTCCCATCGCGTTGGCCACGTCCACATGCAATGGCAGGTGCAGGCGCGTGCCCAGCAGGTTGAGCAGTGGCCCCACCCCGAACAGGCGGTCGCTGTCGACGTCGACCATCAGCCGGACCTGTGCGTTGTAGGCCCGCGAACCGACACCGCCGATGGCGATCGACGGCGGTTCGACAACACCTGCCTTGATATCCATGCCGAGCAGGTTGAGGTTCGGCACCGCTACGCCATTGCCATCATTGGCGATGGAGATGGCTGCATTGACCAGGTCAAGCACGTTGATCTGCGACTGCAGCGCACTGCCCACCGTGCCGTCGGGAGAGATCACCTCGGCGAACAGTCCGCCGCCGCCGTTCTGGCTGCCCAGCGCGATATTGACCCGATTGATGTCAAGGCGGGTGGCCACCAGGTCCGACAGCGCACGCAGCTGCACGCCTGCGGTGGTGCTGCGGCCGACCACCGTGGCGGTGGCGTCCACCAGCCGTGCCAGTGAAACCTGGTTCAACGACAGCAGGCGATTGAAGTCGGCCACGCTGAGATTGGCGGTGACCGGAATGCCGAGCGCATTGAGCAGGCCTGACGGTGTGATGTTGGCCTGCGCCAGTCCGTCGTACGACAGCACCGTGGCGTTGGTGACGTCCAGCCCCACCAGGCGCAGGGTGCCCATCAAGGGCGAGTTGCCGTTCGTGCGCAGCAGCTGCGAACCCACCGCGAACACCGCCGTCGGTTCCGAGCGGCGCGCCACGGCCTGTACGGTGATGGTCGGCAGGCTCTCGTTCTGGCCGAAGAACGGCAGCACGCTGCGGGTCGCAACCACCTGCACCGCATTGCGCGGATTGCTGGCGTCGACCGTCTCGCTGAAGCGGTTGCCTCCACGTGCGGCGCTCCAGTTGCCGCAGCGGACCTGCACCGTGCCGGGGAACTGGTTCTGCGTGAGTGCGCTCTGCCGCGCGGCGCTGTTGTCGCCGTTGCTCGATGTACACAGCTCAAGTCGCTGCGCACCTGCCAGCGCCGCCAGGTCCACGACCTTCTGCGCATCGCGCTTGGCCCAGAACAGGAAACCGACCTCGATCAGACCCAGCATGGCCACCAGTGCCAGCATCACCAGCATCATGGTGACGGACATGCCGCCGCGCGGGCGGTGGAAACGGGGCTGGCGAGAGCGGTTCATGGCATGCCTCAGCGTCCGGAGTTGGAGGTGCTCTTGGAACTGCCGACATCCGTGTCGAAGAAGGCGGGGATGTCCTGCTCGAAACTCTTCAGGTAGCGCGCGTAGCTGGCGGTGGCCTGGTCGCCGAGGATCGGCAGCCGCGCGCCCGCCTGTTGCCCGGACGCCTGCAGCTGGAACAGCTGGCGCGTGGCATCACCGACCTCGTTGCGCCGTGGCGCAGCCGGTGCGGCGGCCACCGGAGCAGGAGGCGCGGTTGGCATCGCCGGGGGCGGCGCAGGCGCCGCCAGGTCGACGGTTGCCAGTGCTTCGGCCTGCTGTGGGGCGACGGCCGGGCCGGCGGCCGGGCCGCCTCCCAGCATCTGGCCGGTCAGCGGCGCCTGTGGCGCCTGTGCGTGGGCTCCCGTGGCAAGCAGGCAGCAGGTGACCGCAGGCAGCAGGCGTCGGATCAGGGTCATGGCGGTCATGGCGTGTTCTCGGTCGGGTGGTCGGACGTGCCGAAGCGCTCCAGCATCGACGGCGGCAGACGGGAGGGGTCGCGATCGCGGGCGTCACGGCGTGTTTCGGCCGCCAGCCGGCTGCTGGCGGGGGCGGTAGCGTTGGTCGGCGCGGTGGTGATCCGTGCCGCGCTGCTGGCCGCCGCCTGCGCCTGGCGCTGCTGCAGCCGGCTGCGGATCTGCTGGGCCTGCTGCTGGATGCTGCGCCGGGTGTCTTCGTTGAGGTTGGCCTGCGCAGCCAGGCGTTCGGCTGTGGCGTTGTCGCCGCGCAGGACCGCCCACAGCGCCAGGTTGGCGGTCGCCTTGGCGTTGCCCGGTGACAGTTCCAGTGCTTTGGCCAGCGGCTCGCGGGCCTGGTCGAAGCGGCCGGCACGCAGACGCGCATACCCCAGGTCACCCAGGTAATCGGTATTCAACGGCTGCAGCTGGGTGGCGCGGGCCAGCGACAGTTCGCTGCCGGCCTCGTCATCGCGATGCGCGGCGATCAGGCCCAGGCCATGTGCCGCGGCGGCGGCCTGCGGCCCGCTGCTGAGTTCGCGGTACAGCGCGGCTGCGGCGTCGGTCTGGCCGGTCTCGCGCAGTGCATTGGCCTGCAGCAGGCGCAGCGCCGGAGGATCGCCGTAGCGCTGGCGGAATGCATCCACATGCGCCAGCGAGGCGTACCAGGCCCCTTGCAGCTGCATGCGCTCGATCAGCTCAAGGTAGGCATTGCGGCTGTCCTGCGGCGCGGGCCCGGGCTCGGCCAGGGTAGGCGCGCGCAGGTACTTCGGGGTGGACGAGGCGCATCCCGCGACGGCAGTGGCAAGAGCAAACAACAGACAGGCGTGGCGCAGAGCAGGCATGACGGTCATCCCATGTTCGACAGGGTTTTGGCCAGCGCGACCAGCGCAGGCCCGGCCAGCACCAGCATCAGTGCAGGCAGCAGGGTCAGCATCATCACCACGGTCATCTTCACCGAGAGCTTGCCGACCTTCTCTTTCAGAGCATTGCGGCGCTGTTCGCGCAGCCGGATGCTGAACTGGCGCAGCGGCTCCTGCACCGCGCCGCCGTGGGCGTGCACCTGCAGGATCAACTGCACCAGGCTGGACAGGTCGTCATCGCCGTAGACATCGCTGAGCCGGCGCAGCGACTGGGCGCGAGTGCGTCCATGGGTGTAGGCGACGTTCGCCTCCTGGATCTCGCCACCGAGCACCGGCAGTGCGTCGCGCAGCTTGTCGCCCAGGGTCTGCAGGCTCTGATCCATGCTGAAGCCAACCCCCTGCAGAAGGCGCAGCAGGTCGATCAGCAGCGGCAACTCGTTGTTGACGGCGCGCCGCCGCCGCTTGACCCACGCGGCCAGCACCAACTTGGGCAGCAGCAGGCCGGCGGCGAGCGCGCCGACGATCACCATGATCCGGGCCAGGCCGGTGGCATCGCTCACGGCCAGGGTCAGCGCCAGCACCAGTACTGCCAGCAGCAGGCGCAGGCCCAGATAGATCGCCGTGCCGCGACGGGTGTTCCAGCCGGCCAGATCAAGCAGCAGGCGATCCTCGCCTGCCAGCAGTGCGGCTTCCAGGCGCCCGCCGCTGAGCGTCCGGCCGAAGCGCTCCAGCCAGCCCAGTGAATCCCTGCGGGCCGCGTCCTCGTCGGCGATCGGATCACGTGGCTGCAATGCGGTCTTCAGCGTTGCCGCACTGCGGTCCTCGCGATGGCTGCGGACCCAGCCGCCCACACCGAGCAGGGCGACGCCGGCGGCCAGGACCAGCAGGGCAAGTGCGAACCAGGCAGTTGCGCTCATCGGGAACCTCCGCTGCGGATGCTCATAGCGACTTGGCCAGGCGATACAGCAGGAAACCACCGAGCAGTTCCAGGCCCAGGGCGATCAGCAGGATCTTGTGACCGAGCGGATCGTGCAGGACGGGCTGGAAGAACTCGGGGCTGGAGATCGCCATCAGTACGGCGCTGGCGGGCGGAAGCAGTCCCAGCACCCAGGCCGACATGCGGGTCTCGGACGTGGTGGCTGACAGCTCCTGCTGGGCCTGCTCCAGGTCGCGCATGAAATCGCCCATGCGCTGCAGGATCTGATCGGCGCGGCCGCCGATGCGGACGCTGACGCCCATCACCACGGCCAGCACCTTCAGCACCTCCATCCGATAGGGCTGCGCGGCGAGGTTCAGTGCGCGGTCCAGGTCCATGCCGCCCCGCGCGTATCGCACGGTGGTGTCCAGCAGCTCACGCAGTGGCGGCGTCGCCTGTTGCGACGCGACCTGGAAGGCCGACTGCAGGCTGTTGCCGAGCGCGGTCAGGCGGACCAGGTTGTCGAGGAAGTCCGGCAGCTGATGCAGCAGCTTGGCCTGCAACTTGGCGGTGCGGCGCATGATCCACAACCAGCAGCCCAGCAGGTACAGCAGCAGCGTCAGCGGCAGCATCCATGCCGTTCCCAGCCGCAGCATCGCGAACAGCGAGAGGGCCAGGCCGGGCACCAGCAGCATCAGCGGCACCTTCCAGCCGGTGGCGAGGCCCGCGCGTTGCAGCAGGCCATTCCAGGGCAGCGCGCGACGGCCAGCTGCTGCCGGCAGCGGCCGCGATCCATCGTTGGCCGCAGCCGCGTTGCTGCCCGGGCCCGCGCTGCCACGTGCCAGCTGCTGTTCGGCATGCTGCAGGGATGCCTGCCGCTGTTCGCGGCTGTTGGCGGTGCCCCACAGCCATACCGCCAGCGCCAGCAGCACCGACACGATGCTCAATACGCCCAGCAGCAGGCCGGTCCCCATGTTCAGTAGTCTCCGTAGAGGGATTCGCGCAACAGTTGGCGGAACGGCTCGAGCTTGTGCGAGTGCGGCTGGAAGCCCAGCCCGATCCAGCGGTCGGTCTCCTTGCCACTGCCGTCGATCTGCACTTCGTGGCGGAACATCTCCTGGGTGGTGATCAGGTTGTCGCTGACGCCGGTGATCTCGGTGATCGATACCAGCACGCGCCGGCCACTGCCGAGGCGCGAGATCTGCACGATGAAATCGATCGCGCTGGCGATCTGCCGGCGCAGGCTGTCTTCGCTGCCCTGGAACCCGGCGAAGCCGGCCAGCATCTCGATGCGATAGAGACAGTCGCGCGGCGAGTTGGCATGGATGGTGGCCATCGAGCCGTCGTGGCCGGTGTTCATCGCCTGCAGCATCTCCAGCACTTCCGCGCCGCGCACCTCGCCGACCACGATGCGGTCGGGGCGCATGCGCAGGCTGTTGCGCACCAGGTCACGGATGCTGACGGCGCCCTGTCCCTCCGCACCACCGATGCGGCTCTCCAGGCGCACCACGTGCGGATGGTTGAGTGAGAGCTCGGCGGTGTCCTCGACGGTGATCACGCGCTCGGTGGGTGGCACGTAGCTGGCCAGGGCGTTCAGCAGCGAGGTCTTGCCCGAGCTGGTGCCACCGGAGACGAGGATGTTGCAGCGACCCAGCACCATCGCCTTCAGCAGCGCCTGCATCGGCGCATCGAAGGTGCCCTTGGCCAGCAGTTCATCGGGCGTGAACGGGTCCTTGCGGAACTTGCGGATGGAGACCATCGGGCCGTCCACCGCCAGCGGCGAGATGATCGCATTGAGGCGGCCGCCGTTGGGCAGGCGCGCATCCACCATCGGGTTGGAGTCATCCAGGCGCCGGCCAAGTGGTGCGAGGATGCGGCGCAGGATGCGCAGCAGATGGGTGTCGTCGGTGAAGCGCTGGGTTGCGCGCTTGAGCTGTCCGCCCTGCGAGACGTGCACATCCTTGAAGCCATTGATCAGGATGTCTTCGATGGTGGGATCATGCAGCAGGTCGTCCAGCGGGCCGAAGCCGGTCAGCTCCTTGACCAGGCCCTCGGCCACCACCTGCATCTCCTCTTCATTGATCGGGATGCGCCACTCCTGGATGAAACCCACGGTCTGCACCTGCACCCAGCGCGCGATCGTGTCCGGTGCCCAGGAATCGATATCGATGCGCTCGTCCTCGATGCTGTTGAGCAGGTGCTCATGCGCCGCGGACAGCACCTTCTGGTACTGCTCGGTCTGTGCGAACGGCAGATTGCCCGCAACGTGGTCAGGAACGGTGTGGCGGGCGACGGCGTGCGGAAACGGGGTTACTTTGTCTTCCATTGCGATCCACCCAGGGCAAGGGCAAGTCTTTCCCGCAGGCCGTGCGTCTGGACCGGGCATGCAGCCGGATCCAGGCGTTGGACGAGCGGGGCGAGGGCACGCAGGTACGGATCACGCGGCGCGTCCTGCAGCAGCAGGTGGCCGTGGCTGGCGGAGGCACGTACGCGTGGTCGTTCGGGGAGCGTGGCCAGCAGTGGAAGCTCGAACCGTCGGGCGATCTGCTCCGGGCTCATGCCGCTGCTGTCGTCATGGCGGTTGATCACCAGTTGCAGGCGCTTCTCCCGTTCGCGCTGGCCGGACAGATGCTTGAGCGCATGGTCAAGCGAGACCAGAGTGGCAATCGAAGCGTCCGCGACCAGCCAAATCTCGTCGGCCTGGTCCAGCAGCAGCGGTGGCAGTTGACGCAGCGGGCAGCCGCCGGCGTCGCACAGCACGCTGGCAAACACGCCGCGCAGCCGCTGGAGCAGGGCGCCCGGATCGGACGGCGGAAGCGCATCGCTGCCGCTGGCGCGGTCGAGCAGGACCAGTCCGCTGTCATGGCGCGCCATCGCAGTGCGCGCCAGGGTGGCGTCGATGCGGCTGGCATTGCGCAGTGCGTCTTCGTAGTGGAAGCGGCTGTCCAGATTGAGGTAGAGCGCCAGGTCGCCTGCCGGCTGCGCCAGTTCCAGCAGCAGACCGTCCTGGGTGCTGGCCTCGCCCTGCGCCAACGCATGGGTCTGTTGTGCAAGCACGGCCAGATGCGCGGCCAGTGTGCTGGTGCCGACCCCGGCACGTACGCCCAGCAGCAGGATCAACCGCGCCTTGTGCGGCTGGTGTGCGGCAGCGGCGGGCCGGGGCGAGAGCGCGCGGCGCAGCGCGGCCTCGATGCCGGTGTTGTCGCTGTCCAGGTCGAGCACATCGCGCAGGCCGGCGCGCAGCGCCATCACCACGCCTTCGACCTGCCCGGCACTGGTGGCGCCAACGGCGACCAGCGCAAGGTCCGGCTGGGTCTGCTGCAGCTGCTGCGCCAGCACGGTCGAGGCGGCGGCGTGCTCGGGGCGGAAGTCGAGCAGTACCAGATTCTGCGGACCGCGTTGCAGGTCCTGCGCGGATGTCGGCTCACCGCTGTCCTGCCAGTGCAGGGTGGTGGCAGGCGGCAGCTTGGCCGCCAGCCGCGGCAGCAGTTCGCGATCCATCCCGTACAGGACCAGGTTCATCGGCGGTCCTTGCGGATGCAGCGGCTGGGCAGTGGCGTAGGGCATGGGCGTGGTATCGCAGGCATCATGGATTCAACGTGAGAAACCGGGCACCGGGTCCTGGCTGACCGGACCCAGCAGCCAGGAACCCCACTCAGGCAGGTTGGGCCGGGCCTCGCGCTCGCCTGGCAGTGCCAGCTCGGCATCGCGGGCGAGGGGCTGCACCAGCCGTGGCGTGACGATGATCACCAGTTCCTTGTCCTGGCGCTTGTAGTCGAAATCGCGGAAGAACGAGCCGATGATCGGCAGGTCGCCCAGCAGCGGGATCTTGTTCACCGTGGAGGCGACCGTCGAGCTGACGAGACCGCCGATCACGAAGCTCTCGCCATCGCCCAGCTCCACCGTGGTATCGGCACGGCGGGTGCTGATCGAGGGAATCTGCACACCGTTGAGGGAAATGGCGTTGGTGTAGTCGAGGTCGCTGGCTTCCGGCGCCACCTTCAGGGCGATGCGGTTGGGCGCGAGCACGGTCGGGGTGACGGTCAGGCCGATGCCGAACGGCTTGTAGGTGATGGTGGTGGTCCCCAGGCCCTGGGGTTCGAGGATCGGCAGTTCACCACCGGCGAGGAAGCTGGCGCTCTGGCCGGACAGCGCGACCAGGGTCGGCTCGGCCAGCACCCGGGCCATGCCATTGGACTGCAGCAGATCGAGGTCCGCATTCCACAGGCCCTTCGTCGAGCCGAACACCAGGCGGAAGGCCGACGAGATGGGCGATTCCGATTCGTTGCTGGAATTGCCCTCCTGCATGCCGGGCAGCACGCCGGTGTTGCCCGGCAGGATGCCGCCCGGACGAGCGAAGCCATAGGCAAAACCGCCGTTGCGGTTCTGGAAGCTGATGCCGACCTGTTTCAGCGCGGTCTTGTTGAACTCGACCACCTTCACCTCGACCTGGACCACACCGCCGCTGGCGATGGTGGAGGCATCGGCCAGCTGGCCATCCTTGCCCAACGCCATCGCGGCCGCCTTCTGTTCCTGCATGTGCGAGAGCGCACTGTCGGTGCTTCCCTGCAGCAGGCCCTGCTGGTCCTGCTGGGTGAACACCAGGCCGCTGGAACCCGCATCGGCCGCCCCCTGCACCGCGCTCTGCACGCGGACCTGCACGCGCTGTGGCTCCGACTGCTTGCGGTGCCACAGCAGCAGGGTGGTGGTGCCGGGGGCCTTGCCGACCAGCAGCGCCTGGCGCTGGCCTCGCAGCATCACGATATCGGCGACGCCCGGATCGGCGATGGCCACCCGTTCCAGGTCCGCGGGCAGTGTCCATGGCCGCTGTTCGCGGGCCTGCAGCACCAGGTCGTCAGCAGCCACGCTGGTCGCAGGCGCCAGCAGCACCAGCAGCAGAGCGAGCCAGCGCTGGCGGGAGGAGGGGCGTGGACTCTGGCGACGTTCGGTCATGGAAGCTCTCGGTGCAGGTCAAAGGGAGCCGCGGGGCGCAGAACCATCGCCGCGGATGATCTCGATTCCGGATGCGCGCGGTGCGCTGCGGCGGGCGGCGGGGGGCTGTGCCGGGGCGTCGTTCACCGTGCGTGCGCGTGCGTTGCTGCGACCGGCCAGGGCATCGCCATCGATGCCGGCGAAGGCGTGGTTCTCGGGGCGCTGCAACGCCAGCTGCTGTTCCGCGTCCAGGCCACGCAGCGGGTCGATCACACCCCGCGCCTGCGGGAACAGGGCCAGGTCGGGCTGGCCGGCGTCGGCGGGATTGCGCAGCGCGAGGTAGAGCTTGCCCTGCTGCGCGCCCAGCAGCAGCCGGTTGGCATCGGCCACCGGCACCGCCAGCACGGCGCTGCGGGCCGGCTGGGCTGCGTCACCGCTACTGCCGCCACCGCTGCTGGCGTTGCTGGTGATATCCGCCGCGCGCGGGTCTGCACGGTTGCTGGTATCGGCGCTGGCATTCGTGCTGCCCGTGTTCGGGGCGATGTCCTGCTGGCCATAACTGAGCACGCGCAGGCGCGACAGCAGAAGGCGGGTCTGTGCGGCGTCGGGTGCCGCGTTGTAGCTGGCAGGTTCGCTGCGCAGGTTGAGGAACACATCGACGAAATCGCCCGGCAGGATACGGTTGCCGGCACCGACCAGTTCATCCACCGGCACCGCCAGTGCACGCTCGCCGGGCCGCAGCTGCAGCGAGAAGCCCTGGGCCAGCACTGCGTCGCTGATGGTGCTGCCTTCGGCGATGTCCTGCACCGGCACCTTGCCGACCACGGCGGCCAGGTCGGCGGCGGCACCCGGCACGGCTGCGCTTCGACGCGCCAGGCGCACGCCATTGGCTGTGATCGGTTCACCGGCCGGCAGCCGGGCGATGGCCTCGACCACCGTAATGGCCTGTGCGTCGGCGTGAACGACCGGAGCCGCGCTTTCCGTCGAAGGGGCGGGCCTGCGGCCGATCACGAATGCGATCAGCGCCAGCAGCACCGCGAGTGCGATCAGAGCGATGGCGGCGATGCGGGTCAACTTGAGCATGGAACCGTCTCCTGTACCGTCAGTTGCCGGAGCCGAGGTCGAGCTGGGCGACCGCGACGCTGCGGATGGGGGCCCGCATCACCCAGCCGTAAAGCGTGGCGGTGCCGGGGAAAAAGGGGTGGGCGGCATAGTCGTAGCGGACGGTGACCGTCATGCACTGCGCGGTTGCCATGCCCGCGCAGGGCGCCTGCGCCGAGACCTGGATCGGACCGGTGCCGCCGGCGCTGCAGTCGGGGTTCTGCCTTGAGAACTGCAGCAGCCATTGCATCGACTGGCGTGCCGCGACGCACGCGGCCGTGCGCCGTTCGTTGGCGGTTCCGAAGCGCAGCGATGCGCGCGCGCCTTCGGCAGCGGCCGTTGCAAGCGTCTGCTGGGCAGCCATGATCAGCACGCCGGAAAAAGTGAACAGCAGCAGCGGCACCAGGCCGAGGATCATCATCAGCGCGTATTCGACGGCAACCACGCCACGCTGGCGCCGCGGACCGAGGGTGTTCATGCGAGACCTCCGTAGGTCGTGGCCAGGAGCCAGCCGATCGCCGCCAATGCGAGGTAGGCCGCATAGGGAATGCCGCGGCGCCCCTGGCGGGCAGCCTCCATTCCGCGCAATGCGGGGTGCGTCTGCCATTGCTCGCTGGCGCGCGATACCTGCAGCTGCACGCGCATCGGCAGGTGCATGCCCAGCTGACGCCCGAGCAGGATCGCCACTGCGTGGGCGCCGGCGGCAAGGCTGGCCACTACCCATATCGGCAGCAAGGCATGCCATCCCAGCAGCAGGCCGAGCACGGCAAAGAATTTCACGTCGCCT
Source organism: Stenotrophomonas maltophilia (assembly GCF_025642255.1). Classification (NCBI taxonomy): domain Bacteria; kingdom Pseudomonadati; phylum Pseudomonadota; class Gammaproteobacteria; order Lysobacterales; family Lysobacteraceae; genus Stenotrophomonas; species Stenotrophomonas maltophilia. The sequence continues at coordinate 2,312,615 of NZ_CP106759.1, read as the reverse complement.
GCGCCCATCCAGCGTAGTGCGTAGAAGGGCAGGAGCGCGAGCAAGCCGGCAACGGCACCGAGCAGGTGCGCCGGCCAGGGCAGTCGTGGCTCACCAAATTGCCCGGCGACGAGCAGAGGTATTGCGAATGCGCACGCCGCCAGCAGCCAGGCATTGGGCACCCGGCGGGCATACAGATCGCTGATCGCGATCCGCAGGCACACACCGATGGCCAATAGTCCCAGCAGTGTCATCGCACTCCCCTTCGTCCGTCACTGGACCGTCTGCAACCGCATCCCGGCCTGCGGCCACCGTGGTCGCGGATGGCGCGACCAGCGGTGGTGCGTCCGCAGGTCGCTCAGGTGGTTGCTTCGGTGGCGATTGCCGAAAGGCGGGTGAACAGCGTGGTGAAGAATGCCGTGATCTGGGTGCGGCCCACGGCAATCAGGATGCCGGCGATCACAGCGGCCAGCAGCCCGTATTCGAGCGCGGTCACGCCATCTTCTTCTTTCAGGAACTTGCGGATGGAAGCGTTCATGACGGTTGTCTCCCTCTACCTGTCAATGGCAACAAGACACCTGCATCGGCCGGTTGCCCGACTCCGTCGGGACCGTCCATGGACCTCTGCCATCCTGGCGGAGGTGGCAATGCGGGACTGTCCCGCATCGCTAAAGCAGGGTGATCTCCGCCAGGGAGTGCAGCGACCGCGCATGTGCGACCGCGCGGCACCAGGCCGGTGGTCGCAACGTCATCGAGCAGCGTGTGCATCGTCATGCTGTCCCCTGGGTGTGACCGCATCGGAGCGGTTCGATCACCGTGATACCGACTTTGCCTGAATGGCGGCCGGGTGCAACCGGAACCTATATGCAAATTCGGCAGGAATCTCTTATTCCTGATAATCGGTTGCTTATTCTGTGATGAAGCGCCGTTCCCAGGCGTAACGATTCATCGTGATGTTAATAATGTGACCCGGGTTAACGCATGCGAGAATCGTGCCACTGGCGCCCACATTTCCTTCACGCCGGGCGCGGGTTGCTGTATTCCCGTGCGACCTGTTTACCTGCGTGGATTATCGGGCATACTCGTATTCAAGGTTTGGTACTTTCAAGGTGGAGCCGGCCAGTGGCCGCATCCATCACGGCAACGGATGATGCTCTTGGAAACCGCGCGCACCTGTAGGGCAGTGGGGGTTGCGGCGGGCAGCTGACCAACGGGGGACGACACTGTCATGGTTGATGGTGGGGTGGTTGACAGCGACGACGGCGAGCTCCGGTCGATCGACCTGGCCACGCTGAGCGGTGTGCTTCGCGTATGCGATGTGGAACTGTTGCTGCTCGACGGCAATGGTCCGCGCGCGGCGTTCGCTTCGCGCGTGCATGAGGAAGCCCTGTTCTGCAGCATCAGCTGCGGATTCCATTGCCGTGGCCGCTTCATGCTGCCGCCGGACTGGGCGATGCTGGGGTATCTGCAGGCCACCGACGAGGCGGTGAGCTGGTGCCATGGCGTACCGCTGGCGGCCGGGATGGCGTTGACCGTGCTTCCCGAAGGCATCAGTGAATTCACCCTCAGCCCCGGTACCCGCTTGACCCTGATGCTGGTGCCGGTATCCCGCGTGCAGCGCAAGCTGACCGAACTGAGCCTGCGCAGCACGCCGCCGGCGGGACAGGCGCTCTCGCTGTTCAATCTGTCCGGTGATGACGCCCCGCTGGCGCTGCATTACCAGCAGCTGCACCAGCAGCTGGGGCAGGGTGCCAGCCTGCAGCCGGAGGAAACCGAGCGGCTGCTGCATGAGCACATCCAGGCCCTGCTGGGTGCCGGTGCCGTCGATCGCCCGGGGTGCAGCCGCGCACGGCGTACGCATTACCTGATCGCCCAGCGCGCCGAGAATTTCATGCGGCTCAACCTGCGTCGCAATATATACATGAATGAAATCTGCGACGCCGCCGGTGTCAGCGAGCGTGGCCTGCGCTATGCATTTGAAGATCTGTTCGGTACGTCGCCCAACCGTTATCTGTCCATGCTGCGCCTCTGTGCAGCCTGCCGCAGCCTGTCGATGGCCGACTCCAGCAGGCGTTCGGTCAAGGCGATCGCGCTGAGCTGTGGCCTGTGGGATCTCTCCCGCTTTGCCGACAATTACCGGAAGGTGTTCGGTGAACTTCCGCGGGATACCCTGATGCGTGCACCCGCGCAGTTGGGCCAACCGGCCTGAGTCTGCCCCACAGGGGCTTTCACGGCATTGCTGCCGGTTTTGCATATCCGGCTGCCGAATCCGGCCGTGGATTTGCCGGATTGCGCGATTGCCCTGCCGGATTGAAGTGCGCCACGCCTCCGCGAACCGTTGAAATGTCAGTCACCTGCCTAGCGGCAAGTCCACTGTCATTCAAGTTGTTCGCCTACGGGGGAAATGCTCATGAACCGCATCTACCGGCGTGTATGGAACCGCCAGCTCAATGCTCTGGTTGTGGCCTCGGAACTGGCCACCGGCGATAGCGGCGGCACCGCATCACGCGATCCGCGCACCTCCCTGCTGACGCCCAGCGCCCTTGCGCTTGCACTGCTGTGCGTGCTGGCCAGCGGGCCGGCATCCGCAACCGAATCCAACCAGTCGCTGCGCGATCTGCAGGCGCTGGCGGCCAAGTACACCCAGACCTTGCCGGTGAAGGTCGATGCCGAAGTCGCCCTGGCCGCAGCCGCGCGACAGGCGCAGGCGACGCCTGCGATCAGTGCCGATACGCGTGTGGGCCTGCAGTTGAGCACGACCTCGCTGCCGCTGGTGCGCGATGTCCTGCCGGCCGCCGTGCAGGTGAAGCTGGGGGCGAACGCATCGCCGCAGCACGTGCCCACGCCAGCCCTGGCCGCTGATGTGCGGGCCCAGCTCGGCATCGGAGCGGGTACCCAGGTGGATACCTCACTGGCAGCGAACGTTTCCTCCGGTGCCGCTTCGCCGCTGGGGCTGACAGCCGATGCGAAGGCAAAGGCCAGGGTCGGCATCGCAGGCGCTCCGGTGGCATCGGTGGGTGCCGGCGCCAGGGCGGCAGCGGGCATCACGACGTCCTCGCAGGGATTGTCCGGGTTGAAGGCCGGCATCGACGGCAACGCCGACTCGCATCTGGCCATCGCCGGACATCGAATCGAGGGCCAGGGCAAGGCCTCCGCAACCGCAGCGGTGAGCTTGCCCGCCAAGGAAGAACTGCCGGGCGAGACCGATGATCGGGCGATCACGGCGGCGTTCGATGCAGGCGTCGCCGGCAAGGTGCGCGTGCAGGGCCCGGGTGGCCAGGACGTGGTGGCCGATCGCAACCTGAAGCTCGCGGGCCGGACCGTCGTGAGTGCGCAGGCCAGCACGCTCGGTCTCGGAGGCCTGCATCACGGCGCCCTGGGCGATCTTGGCGGTGCGGTGGGTGGCGTAGTGCACGGCGTAGTCGGCACGGTGGGCAGCGCAGCAGGCGAGACGCTGCACGAAACCGTCGGCACCGTAGGTAGCGCAGTGGGCGGCACGCTGCACAACACCGTGGGCGCAGTAGGTGGCACGCTTCACGGAGCTGCCGGCACGGTCGGCGGTGCGGTGGGTGGCGTAGTGCACGACGTGGTCGGCACGGTGGGCAGCGCAGCAGGCGGAACGCTACACGAAACCGTCGGCGCCGTCGGCGGTGCGGTGAGCGGTGTACTGAACGGCACTGTCGGCACCGTGGGTGGCGCAGTGGGCGGCACGCTGCACAACACCGTGGGCGCAGTAGGCGGCACGCTCCACGGTGCTGTCGGTACGGTCGGCAGTGCGGTGGGCGGTGTACTGAACGGCACCGTCGGCAACGTCGGTGGTTCCCTGGGCGACACGTTGAACAACACCGTAGGTGCTGTAGGTGGCGTCCTCGATGGAACCGTCGGCACCGTCGGTGGTGCTGTGGGTGGCGCGCTCAACGGCACGGTCGGCACGATCGGCAGCGCCGTAGGCGGCGCGTTGAACGGCACCGTGGGTGCGGTTGGCGGTGTCCTCGATGGAACCGTCGGTACCGTCGGTGGTGCGGTGGGTGGCGCGCTCAACGGCACGGTCGGCACGATCGGCAGCGCCGTAGGCGGCGCGTTGAACGGCACCGTGGGTGCGGTTGGCGGCGTCCTCGATGGAACCGTCGGCACGGTTGGTAGCGCCGTAGGCGGCGCTTTGAATGGCACGGTGGGTGCAGTCGGCGGCGTCCTCGATGGAACCGTCGGCACCGTCGGTGGTGCGGTGGGTGGCGCGCTCAACGGCACGGTCGGCACGGTCGGTAGCGCCGTAGGCAGCGCTTTGAACGGTACCGTGGGTGCCGTAGGTGGCGTCCTCGATGGAACCACCGGCACTGTCGGTGGTGCAGTCGGTGGCGCGCTCAACGGCACCGTAGGTGCAGTCGGCGGTGTCCTCGATGGAACCGTCGGCACCGTTGGCGGTGCGCTCAACGGCACGGTTGGCACGGTTGGCAGTGCTGTGGGTGGCGCGTTGAACGGCACTGTTGGTGCGGTCGGCGGCGTCCTGGATGGAACTGTCGGCACGGTCGGCGGTGCAGTCGGCGGTGCGCTGAACGGCACGGTCGGCACGGTCGGCAGCGCGGTAGGCGGCGCGTTGAACGGTACGGTAGGTGCAGTCGGTGGCGTCCTGGATGGAACTGTCGGCGCGGTCGGCGGTGCAGTCGGCGGTGCGCTGAACGGCACCGTTGGCACAGTCGGCAGCGCCGTAGGCGGTGCTTTGAACGGCACCGTGGGCGCAGTCGGCGGTGCAGTCGGAGGCGTGCTCAACGGCACGGTCGGCGCAGTCGGTGGTGCGGTGGGTGGTGTGCTCAACGGCACCGTCGGCACCATCGGAGGTGCCGTGGGCGGTGCACTCAACAATACGGTCGGCTCGGTCGGCAGCGTTGTCGGTGGCCTGCTCGGGGGTGGCAGCACCACGCCGGGCAGCGGGCTGGACGGCGTACTCACCGGCACGCTCGGCAACGTCGGCGGTGCGGTGGGCAACCTGCTGGAGGGCAACCTCAACGGTACCGTCAACAATCTCGGCGGCGCAGTCGGCGGGCTGGTGGGCGGCACGCTGGGTGGCCTGGGCCTGACCCAGCCCTCGGCGATTCCGCCGGACAGCCCGAAGGCACCCGCTCCGGCTGATCCGAATGCGGGACTCATCATCGGTACCGGTGGCCTGGTCGGCAACGTCGGCCAGCTGATCGGCCCGACGACCAGCAGCCTGTTCGGCGGTGACGGCTATCTGCACAACGGCAATCTCAAGCTCAGCAATGCGAACGTGATGCAGGCCTACTCCACGGTCAACGTGCTCGGCCTGCCGGTCGTGAACCTGTCACCGGTCGGCAGCACCCTCAATGGCCTGGGCGGCGCGGTGACCGGTGGCAGCTCGCACCTGACCCTGATCGGTGGCGTCACCTCCGACAGTTACATCTACAACATCAACAACGGCAACCCCGGTGGCCTGCTGGGCCTGCTGCTGCCGACCGATTCGCCGGCATGGGCCGCCAAGTGCCTGGATATCGCGTTGGCCGACATCTCCTGCTGGGCGGTCAACGCCGCACAGGATTACCAGGTGCTGATGGGTGACGGTGCCTTCGCCAACGGCTCCAAGGAAGTGGTGATCGGCGCCAATGCCCGCCATGAGCTGCCGAAGGTGGATGCCAACGTGGCGTTCCCGGGAGCCGGTCCCAACGATCCCACCAATCCAACCGGCGTGCCGACTGCGGACTACGCCGCGCGCATGGGCCACTCGGTGATTGTCGGCGACAGCGCGGTGGGTACTGCCAACGGCCAGACCCTGCTGGGTGCGGAGGCGACCTCGAACCAGGCCAATTCGGTGGCACTGGGCTACCGTTCTGCTGCGCTGCGCGGCGCACAGGCCAGCTACAGCGCCTATGGCCTGACCGCCGCCCAGGTCTCTGCCGGTGAAGTTTCGGTGGGTACCGCCAACGGTGGCGAGCGCCAGATCACCAACCTGGCTGCGGGTAGCGCCAATACCGATGCGGTCAACGTCGCCCAGTTGAAGGGCGCGATCAGCCTGATCGATGATGTTTCGGCCGGCGCGGTGATGTACGACGTCGATGGCGCAGGCAATCCGGACTATCGCCGCGTCACGCTCGGCAACGGCACCGGTATCACCACCATCGGCAACCTCGCCGCGGGTGCGGTGACCGCCGGCGGCCTGGAAGCCGTCAACGGCGGGCAGCTGGCCATCACCAACGCCGCCATCGCCGGCTTCTTCGGTGGCATCACCGCCTTCGATCCGGTCAGTGGCGCCTTCACCGCGCCGCTGTTCGAGATCAGCACGATCTCCACCGACGGCGCCATCGCGCAGGGCCTGTACAACAATGCGACCGATGCCTTCGACGCCGTCGACGGCTCGCTGGTCAATCTCAACACGCAGATCAACGATATCCGCAACGGCGGCACCAAGTACCTGCGGGTGAACTCCACGGGCGTGGAGGCAGTGGCCACCGGTGCCGACTCCATCGCGGTCGGTACCAACGCCCGCGCCACGGCGGCCAACGCGATCGCGGTCGGTGCCGGCAGCCTGGCTGATCGTGCGAACAGCGTGTCGATCGGTGCCGCGGGTGCCGAACGCCAGGTGACGAATCTGGCCGCCGGTACGGCTGCCACCGATGCGGTGAACCTGGGCCAGCTGCAGGCCTCGGAGGAAGGCGCGCTGCGCTACGACCTCAATGGCGATGGCAGCGTCAACTACGCCAGCGCCACGCTGGGTCAGGGCGGCACGGCGACCACGCTGCGCAACCTCGGCCCGGGCCAGGTGAGCGCCACGAGCACCGAAGCCATCAATGGTGCCCAGCTGTTCGCTGCCAACCAGGCTGTCGCCACCCATCTCGGGGGCGGCGCGGCGGTCAATGCGGCCGGTGTGCTGACCGCGCCGACCTACACGATCAACAACATCGCCGCCAATGGCACCATCAGCCAGGGCAGCTACAACGACGTCGGCACCGCCTTCGACGCGGTCAGCAATTCGCTGGCCAATGTCGCCGACCAGACCGACGATATCGACAAGCGCGCGGTGAAGTACGATGTCGATGGCAGTGGCAACGTCGTCAACACGGTCACCCTGAGCGGTACCGGCACGGGTGCGGTGAAGGTGACCAACGTGGCGGCCGGCAGCATCCTTGCAGGCAGCAGCGACGCCATCACCGGCGACCAGCTGTTCAGCACGAACTCGACCATCGCCAACTACTTCGGCGGCAGCACGGCCTTCGACGGCACCACCAATCTGTGGACCGCGCCGTCGTTCAGCATCTCCAGCATCGCCACCGACGGCACCCTGACCGCCAACGACTACAGCAACGTCACCGCAGCGTTCTCCGCGGTGGACGGTTCGCTGAGGGTGCTCAACCAGCGCATCACCAACGGTGGCGGCAGCCCGTACCTGGCAGTGAACTCCAGCGCCGCGGCGGCCGCTGCGGCAGGTGCGGAGGCGCTGGCGGTGGGTCCGCAGGCCAGTGCGGCAGGTGCTTCGGCCGTGGCAGTCGGCAACGGTGCCAACGCCAGCGCGGACAACAGCGTGGCACTGGGTGCCGGCTCGGTGGCCAGCGTCGGCGCGCAGAGCGGCTATACCGGTGCCTATGGTCAGACGGGTGCCAGCAATTCGGCAGGCGAAGTGTCGGTCGGCAGCAGCGGCAGTGAACGCAAGATCACCCACGTTGCCGACGGCTCGGACGATCACGACGCGACGAATGTCGGCCAGCTGAAGAATGGCGTGAACTATGCCATCGATCAGTCCAAGGCCTACACCGACCAGAAGATCCAGAACATCACCAACGTCGCCGGCAGCTTCCGCGCCAACAACAGCAACAACCTGGCCGATCCGGCCGCGACGGGCGCCAATTCCGCAGCCGGTGGTGCAGGATCGACGGCCGCCGGTGCCAACTCGACGGCCCTGGGCAACGGCTCGCAGGCACAGGCCGACAACTCGGTGGCCCTGGGCGCAGGGTCGGTGGCCAACCGTGCCAACACGGTTTCGGTGGGGGCCAGCGGCGCCGAACGGCAGGTGGTCAATGTGGCAGACGGCACCCAGGCCACCGATGCGGTCAACGTGCGGCAGCTGCAGGCCTCGCAGCAGGGCACCATCCGCTACGACACCACCGTCAACGGAGCCACCAACTTCAACAGTGTCACTCTCGGCAGCAGCACCAGCGGCCCGACGACGGTCCGCAACGTTGCCGCCGGTACGGCAGGCACCGACGCGGTCAATGTCGACCAGCTGAAGTCCGGCATGGCGCAGACTCTGGACTGGTCGAAGGCCTATACCGACGAGCGCATGGGCGGCTTCGAGCGTGACCTGCGCAGGACCGACAACCGCGCTTCGGCCGGCATCGCTTCGGCCATGGCCACGGCCTCGCTGCCGCAGCCGAGCGAAGCGGGTCGCAGCATGGCCTCGTTCGCCGCCGGCAGCTACAACGGCGAATCGGGCGTGGCGGTGGGCCTGTCCGGTGTCTCGGAAGGAGGCCGCTGGATCTACAAGTTCAGCGGCTCCACCAACAGCCGTGGCGAGGCCGGTGTGGCCGTCGGTGCCGGCATCCAGTGGTAACCGCCGTAGCCGGGCCGCAATCGCGGCCCGGTTGCCGCGCAAACGTCTACAGGGGGAATGACATGAATCAGCATCGCATCGCCCGCGCTGGCCGCATCGCCGCGTCGCTGGGCCTGATCCTCGCCGCCGGCCTGCTGGCCGCCTGCCGCAGCCACGCGCCCGCCGGTGAGGGTCCGGCGGAGGCCACTGCAGTGGCCTTCCCGGAAGTCTCCAAGGCGTCGCTGAAGGAGGGTACCTATCCCGACATCGCCGACCTGCGCCGATTCGCGCCCGGGATGAGCAAGCGGCAGCTGTACAGCCTGCTGGGTACGCCGCACTTCAACGAAGGCATGTGGGGCGTGCGCGAGTGGAATTACCTGTTCAACTTCCGCACCGCACAGGGCGCCGAGTACTTCACCTGCCAGTTCCAGGTGCGCTTCGACAACAAGGGCATCGCCCAGGCCGGCTACTGGAAGCCCGAATCCTGCGCCGCCGTGCTCGACCCGCCGCGGCCACCACCGCCGCCGCCGGCACCCGCGCCACTGCCCGAACAGCCGCTGCGCCTGGCCGCCGATGCACTGTTCGGTTTCGACAGCGCGGTACTCAGCGCCGAAGGCCAGCAGGCGGTGCAGGGCATCCTGGCGCAGGTCCGTGAGGCCAGCAAGGTGCAGTCGATCCAGGTCGTCGGCTACACCGACCGTATCGGTGCGGCCAGCTACAACCAGCAACTCTCGCAGAAGCGGGCCGAAGCGGTGCGCACGGCCCTGGTGCAGGGCGGAGTGCCGCCGGGCAGCATCAGTGCCGAAGGGCGCGGCGCGGCTGAACCGATCGTGCAGTGCGCACAGCGCAACCGTCGCGAACTGATCGCGTGCCTTGCGCCGAATCGCCGGGTGCAGATCGTCGGGATCGCGCACCCGCGCTGAAGTCTCCCGCGCCGTGGCCATGCCCCGGCATCCCGAGTCCCCCCTGACCACCGGCAGGACGTGGCCACGTCTCCCCCGTCGTCCACCCCTGCCGGTGGCTCAGGTTTTCATACGGTGCACGCGATGAACGCCCAATTCCTGCCTCTGTCCATGAAGACGGAAACCACCCTCAGCGTGTATGGCCAGCTCGGCAATCATGCGGTCGTGCGCATCCCCGGGCGGCGCCTGCCGGGCCTGATCCTGCAGGCCGATACCGTGGCCGGGTTCCTGGCCCAGCTGCAGGAAACCCAGGCCTGCCTGCGCAGTGGCCGGGCGCAGCGTGCCGATGCAGAGCTGGACATGCTGATCGACATGCTGGAGCAATGGTACGCGTTGATCGAGTCGCGGCTGGCCGATGCCGGCGAAGCGCTGTAGCAGCGGGGCGGGCGATCAATCGGCGTCTTCGACGCGCTCGCCCATCAGTTCGCGCTGGCGCTTGTCCAGCTCCTCGGCGTAGCGCCTGCGCACGAAGGCCTCGGAAACAATGCCCAGCAGCTGGCCATCGGCGGCAACCACGGCCAGTTCGTCGGCCTGCGTCCGGTCGAAGCACTGCATCACGCTGACCACATCCGCGCCCGGCAACAGTGACACCTCGCGGTTCTCGGCCAGATCGCCAACGGGTGTCTCCGGCTTCACGCCGTCGGCGAAGACGCGCGGAATCTGCACGATGCCGGCGTAGTGGCCTTCGCTGTCGATCAGGACCACGCGACCGCCGGAGCCCAGCGGGAAACGCTGGCGGAACGCAGCGGCATCCAGCCCGGCCGGAGTGGTGGCAACGCCCTTGCGCATCATCCGCCCGGCGTTGAGGGTGTGGATCCAGCCGACGTCGCGTGCGCTGCGGATGGTTTCGCCGCGCAGATGCATGCGCCATGTCGAGAACGAGTAACCGAACCACTGGCGGACCAGTGTGCTGGAGACCAGTACCGCGCTCATCACGACGCTGGTCAGCAGGAAGTCGTGGGTGCCTTCCAGCACCAGCATGGCCATGGTCATCGGCGCGCCGACCACTGCGGCGGCCAACGCGGCCATGCCCGCAAGCGCCGCGGACGTGGCATCAACCACGGGCACGCCGGTGGCCGTCGCCAGCAGGCCGGCAAACAGGGTGCCGACCAGGGTGCCCATGAACAGCGACGCAAAGAAAAGACCACCTCGGAAGCCGAAGCCCAGCGAAATGCCCGAGGCCAGAAGCTTCAGGGCGAGCAGGCCGCCGATCCAGATCAGTGGCAGCTGCGTGGTCAGGTCCAGGTGCAGCGCACCGTGACCGGAGGAAAGCACCTGCGGGCTGGCCATGGCCAGTGGAATCAGCAGGAGGCCGCCGACCACCGGGCGCCCCCACAGGGGCAGTGGACTGCGCTTGACCACGCCTTCGATGGAGGCGATCAGTCGCATCACGCCGATCCCCACCATCGCGCAGCAGCAACCGAGCAGGCCGTAGATCGCGTAGTCGGCGGCGCGCACATCGATGGTCGAGGCTGCGGGCAGCAGGTACGCCTCGATGCCAGCCTGGTCGGCGACGAATGCACCCGCCAGTGCGGCCAGGGCCACAGGCGCGAGAGCGGCGGGCGTGTAGGCGCCGATGACGATCTCGAACGCGTAGAACGCGCCGGCCAGCGGAGCCCCGAAGGCCGCGGCGATGGCGCCGGCGGCACCGGCACCGACCAGGATGCGCACATCATTGCGGCGCAGGCGCATGACACGGCCCAGCTGCGAGCCGCTGCCCGCACCCATCTGGGTATACGAAGCCTCAAGGCCGACGGACGCACCGCAGCCGTTCGACAGCAGGGTCTGGGTGAGCACGATCAGATTGTCGCGCATCGACATGCGACCGCCATGCAGGGCATTGGCCTCGACCGCGTCGAGCAGCGGGCGCTTGCGCCGCGCGGCCGCCAGGCTGACCAGCCCGACCAGCAGGCCGCCCAGCGGCAGCACCAGCAGGGCGGTCCAGCTGAGCGCGGGCAGGGAGCTGAGGCGCATGCCGGGCTCCAGCCCGTACAGCGCACTCTGCAGCCCGCGCGCGATGTCCGATTGCAGCAGCGTCAGGCCACCGGCGATCAGGCCGACTAGCAACGCCAGTGCGATGAACCACAGGTCGCTGCCACGCAGGCGCAGTCGCAGGCCCTGGAAGGCCAGATGCAGGCGCGATGGTGGAACCGTGGAGGCCATGGTGGCGGCATGATACGCCGCCATCGTGATCGCCACCGTCACCGCATCGGGCATTTACCGCATCAGAAGCGGTAGCGTCCCTGCAGGTAGAAGGTGCGTGGCGCGGCCACCATGCGCCCGGCATTGCCGTCGACATTGCGGGTGTACCAGCGCTTGTCGGCCAGGTTGTTCACGCCGGCCGTGATCTCGCTGTCGCCCAGCCCCGGAACCTGCCAGGCCACCTGCGCATTCCACAGCCGCACCCCCGGCACGCGGCCCACACGTGCATCGGCGCTTTCCTGCCAGGTGTTGGCAGCGTCGGAGAACTGGCCGCTCTGGTGCGTGCTGGAGACATTGAAGGTCCAGGCCGACAGCGCATAGCGGGCGCCGATGCTGTCGGTGTCGCGCGAGTAGAAGGGCACGTCCCGGCCGCGGTTGTCACCGGACTGCTGGATCGCCTTGGTCCAGGTGTAGTTGGCGTACAGTTCCAGTCCGGCCAGCACGCTGTCTTCGGCGAAGCGGTATTCGAGCGCGCTTTCCACACCCTTGTGGTCGGTCGCACCGATGTTCTGGAAGGTGGGCGGGGTAATCCCCGGCACCTGCAGGATCTGGTTGTCGAAGCGCATCCTGAACACCGTGACGTCCGCGCGCAGTGCGCCGTCCTGCCAGCGGGCGCCCAGCTCGGTGGTCCTGGCCACCTCCGGATTCAGCGGATTGCTGGCGGTCTGCGAGTTCAGCTGGATGTTCTGCACCGGCCCGAACGAGGTGGTGTAGTTGCCGAACACGGTCAGCTGCGGGGTCAACAGGTAGGCGACGTTGAGCGAGGGCAGGGCTTTGTCGTTGCGGCTGCTGAAGGTGGTGCCGCCATCGGCCTGGCGGCGGTCCATGTCGATCCATTCCATGCGCACCCCCGGCGTGATCCGCCACTGGCCGATGGCGATGCGGTCGTCGAGATAGAAGGCGTGGGCGTCGGTGGCATTGTCGAAGCGGTTGATGGGGCTTGCGGCGCCGGTGCGGCGGGTCACCGTGTAGCTGCGGTCGTTGCCGCGCTCCCGCAGGAAGCGGTAGCCCGCGGTGACGTCGTGCACGCTTGCCCCCCAGTGCAGGCGCTGGGTGTAGCGCGGTTCGATGCCGAGCACGCGGTAGTCGCGCGGCTGCACGCTCACCTGGGTGTTGGCAGCGTTGATCAGCGAGCTGGCACGGGTGCTCTCGTTGTAATAGGCCAGTACCTCGAACTCGCTGGTGTCGGACAACGTGTGGGTGTAGCCCAGATCGATGCCCGTGCGGTGGCCCTTCCAGAAGTCATCGGGACGCGTGTTCTGGAACGGATCCGCCTCGTACTGCGCGCGGGTCAGGCCACCTGGCGTCAGCGAGCGGACGTCGTAGTAGGACAGCTTGGCACGCAGCGTCTGCTGGTCGTCGATGGCGTAGGCGAACTTCAGTGCCAGATCGTTGAAACGGTCGTCGCTGCCTTCGCGCCAGCCGCGACCGTCCTGGCCGGAATAGAGCAGGGCGACGCCCAGGCCGTTGTCGCTGGTGCCGCCGAGGAAGGTGTTGTACTGGGTGCTGTCGCCGCCGCCATGGTCATGGGCGTTGTAGCGGATCCCGACCTCGCCGTGCAGGCCGCTCTGCTGCGGAATGGCGCGGGTGCTGAAGTTGATGATGCCGCCCACGTTCTGCGGCCCGTAACGCACGGCTCCGCCGCCACGCACGACGTCGATCGATTCGATGTTGGACAGGCTGGCCGGCGCGAACGACAGCTGGGGCTGGCCGTAGGGTGCGACGGCCAGCGGCACGCCATCCAGCAGCACCGTCGAGCGGGGTGAGTAGCGGCCGGTGAGGCCGCGCACGCCGATGTTCAGCGACACCGAACTGCCGGCGGTGCCGGAGTTGTCGGTGATCTGCACGCCGGGGATGCGGCGCATGGCGTCGCCGATGCTGGCCGCGCCACTGGCCTCGATGCGCTGGCGATCGACCACCGTACGTGCCCCGGCGAAGCTCTTGACGCTGTCATGCAGGCCGGTGCCCAGCCAACTGCCGGAGACCTGGATGCTGTCGAGCGTGGTCGGCGCGTCCTGGGCGAGGGCGGAAGCACGGGGCATCAGGCACAGGGCGAGGGCTGCCACCAAGGGCAGCTGGGCCGGTTTCGGGGTGCGGAGGGGCATCTGGACGGCGCAGGGAAGGTGGTAAATGAGAATTATTGCTGATTCCATTCGTGAATGGAATCGAAGGCCGATGGCCTTCGGGGTCGGGTGGTAAAGTGAATGATTGCCTCCTGACTCACCGAGATCCGTCATGCCTGCAGCTGTCTTCTATCCCGTCGGAACCCCTGGCCAGCCGTGGGGAGCGGCGGAACGGGAGCAGTGGCGTGCGCGCCAGCAGCGCCTGCGCCGCTACGACGAGGAAGTACTGCCGCGCATCGAGGCACTGGCAGCGCGCTTCGACAAGGTGGCCTACGGCCAGCTCGACTACGCGGGAGAGACCTATACCCTGTTCGCCCTGCGCAGCCGCGACTGGAACCCGGCGCTGCCGGCGGCGCTGGTCACCGGCGGCGTGCACGGCTACGAAACCAGTGGCGTGATGGGTGCCCTGGAGTTCCTTGAAAAGCACGCGGCCGATTACGCGGGCAAGGCCAACCTGCTGGTGGCACCGTGCGTCAACCCGTGGGGCTTCGAGCGCATCAACCGCTGGAACTTCGACGCGATCGATCCGAACCGCAACTTCCGTGCCGGTGGTCCGGCTCGCGAATCAACCGCGCTGATCGAGCTGATCGAACCCCTCAAGGGCCAGTTCGTGCTGCACATCGATCTGCATGAGACGACCGACAGCGATGAAAGCGAGTTCCGCCCTGCGCTGGCGGCGCGCGACGGCAAGCCGTTCGAACCGGGCCTGATTCCTGATGGCTTCTACCTGGTGGACGACAGCGCCAATCCGCAGCCGGCGTTCCAGCAGGCCGTGATCGCGGCGGTGGAAAAGGTGACCCACATTGCACCGGCCGACGACAAGGGCGAGATCATCGGCTCTCCGGTGGTGGCCCATGGCGTGATCGAGTACCCGCTGGTGGAATTGGCCCTCTGTGCCGGCATCACCGGTGCGCCGTACACCACCACCACCGAAGTCTACCCGGACAGCCCGCGCGCCACGCCGCAGCAGTGCAACGACGCGCAGGTGGCCGCGGTCTGCTCTGCGCTGGACTACGCACTGGCGCATCGATGAGGGGGAGTGCCGAGCCCATGCGCGGCTGCGGTTGCAACAACCTTGATACATCCCGGGCCGATACGGCCCGGCGCTACCGCAGCGCGTCGGCCCACCACAGTGCGGCCGGCCCGGGCGGCGTGTCGCGTCGCCATACCAGGTCGCTGTGGATGCGCCGCGGCCAACCGGGCAGGGCCAGTTCCACCAGGTGTCCGCGGTCGTAGCGCTGCACCAGCGCTCTCGGGAGTTCGGCCCAGCCGATGCCTTCCTCGGCCATTTCCATCACCATCAGGTAGTCCGATGCGGTCCAGGCCGGGCCGGCGACGGCACGCGCGTGATCGACCTGTGCGCTCAAGCGAATCTGCCGATGGCGGGCAAGCTGCGGTGCGGCGCGCGCACCGGCCGCGGCCAGTGCGTGTCCGTGCGCGACATACACCGCCAGCTCGCTGTGATGGGCCAGGGGCTGTGCGATCACTGCATCCGGATAGCGCTCCTGGCGAGGCAGCAGGCCCAGTCCGGCGCGGCCGCTGCCGACCAGTTCCAGCACATCGTGCCCTTCAGCGTCGAGCCACTCCAGTTCGATTTCGGGAAAGGCTTCAGCGAAGCGCTGCAGCACCTGTTGCGCCGGGTCCAGCTGGTAAACATCGGAGAACACCACCGTCAGCCGGGGTTCGACAGGTGCAGCCAGGCGCACGCTCAGCTGCCGCAGTCGCGCATCGGCAGCCAGGATTTCCTGGGCATGGCCCAGCACCTGCCGCCCCGGGTCGGTAAGCTGCGGATAGCGCCCGCTGCGGTCGAACAGGGATACGCCCAGATCGGCTTCCAGATGGGCGATGGCGGTGCTGACCGTCGATTGCGTCTTGCGCAGGCGCCGCGCGGCAGCCGAGAAGGAGCCCAGTGCGGCAGCCTCGACGAACGCCTGCAGAGATTCAGGAGAGTAGGGCATCGATCCATCGCTAATGTCGATGGAGTCCATTTTTGATCCATCGTAAATGGCGATGATACTGGACGCCATCGCCCCTGTCAGCGGGCGCTGTGAATCCTGCTGGAGTTTTCCCATGACCCGTCGTGTTTCCGCCCCAGGCCCCCTGATTGCCTGGGCCTGCCTGACCGTGGCGATCGTCGCCGAAGTGGTCGGCACGTCCTTCATGGCCCATGCCGCCCGCGCCGGTGGCTGGACCGGCTACCTGGTGATGGCCGGGGCGCTGGCGTTGTCCTATTACTTCCTGGCGCTGTCGGTACGGCGCATCGCGGTCGGCGTTGCGTACGCGGTGTGGGAGGGGCTGGGGCTGACCCTGCTGACCCTGGTCGGCATTGCGGTGTTCGGCGAGAGCCTGTCGATGCAGCAGCTGGCCGGCCTGTTGCTGGCGGTGGCCGGCATTGTCTGCGTCACCCTTGGGGAGGCGCACTGATGAACACAACGGCACTGTTCTTCGTGATCTGTTCCGCACTGATCGACGTCGCGGCAAACATGATGGTGGCCAAGTCCGAAGGTTTCCGCCGCTGGCACTGGGGTGTCGGTGCCGTTGTCATGGTCTGGATCGCCTTCGCGCTGCTGGGCCAGGCAGTGCGCTACCTGGACCTGGCCACGGCCTATGCGCTGTGGGGTGCCATCGGCGTGATCGGCACCGCTACCTGCGGGCGCCTGCTGTTCGGCAATCGCCTGCGGCCCATCGGATGGATCGGCATTGCACTGGTGACGGGGGCGGTGCTTCTGCTCAGTACCGCATGAGCGGCGACGATTGCAGACCGGAGCGCGCTGTCCGACACTGCGGTTTTTCCGCAACGGAGTGCCGCCATGTTCAGCCACATCACCGTCGGTTCCAATGATCTTGCGGTCTCGCGCCGCTTCTACGACGCATTGTTCGCAGCCATCGGCGGCCGACCGGGCATCACCGATGAAGATGGAAGACTGGTCTACGTCAAGGACGGGCGGATGTTCATCGTGACCCCGCCCATCGATGGCCAGCCGGCGTGCCACGCCAATGGCGGTACGATTGGTTTCGCGCTGGAGACTCCGCAGGCGGTGCACGCCTGGCAGGAGGCAGGCATCGCCCACGGCGGCAGCGCCATCGAAGATCCACCGGGCGTACGCCACAAGGCCGGGCGGCAGCTGTACCTGGCCTACCTGCGCGACCCTGATGGCAACAAGTTGTGCGCCGTGCACGTGATGCGCTGAACTTCGCGGCGCGCGCGTGATACCACGCGCGTGCTGTCCCTGTGCTGTCATCGCGCGACAGCACTTCATCCTGCGTCCACCGCCGTTCAGCCAGAATCCGCCGGCTCACTCTTTGATCGACCGGAGAACGCCGCCCCGTGGAAGCCCTGGAGCCGCAACAATCCCCGGTGCGCACCCTGCGGCCTGTATTCGCCTTCGCGGCGATCATCGTCGTGGCGTTCGCGCTGTTCGTCAGCCTCTATCCGATCGGTGCCGGACGCCTGCTGCTCAGCGCACAGGACTGGGCGGCACTCAACGTTGGCTGGTACTACCTGCTGGCGATGACCCTCTATCTGGTGTTCGTGGTCGGCGTGGCGCTGTCCAAGTATGGTGGCATCAAGCTCGGTGCCGACCATGACGAGCCCGAGTTCAGCTATCTCTCCTGGGCGGGCATGCTGTTCGCCGCGGGTATCAGCATCACCCTGTTCTTCTTCTGTGTCTCCGAGCCGCTGACCCATTACCTGCAGCCACCGCAGGGCGATCCCGCCGCCGGTGAGGCCGGCGCGCGCCAGGCCATGCAGCTGCTGTTCCTGCACTGGGGCCTGCATGGCTGGGGCGTGTTCGCGCTGGCGGCAATGGCCATGGCCTACTTCGCCTATCGCCACAACCTGCCGTTGGCGCTGCGCTCGGCGCTGTATCCGCTGATCGGCAAGCGCATCAACGGCCCGATCGGCTACACAGTGGATGCGCTGGGCATCGTCGCCACTGTGTTCGGCATCGGCGCCGACATGGGCTTCGGTGTCCTGCACCTCAACGCCGGGTTGTCGCACCTGTTCGACATCCCGCACTCGAACTTCGTGCAGATCGCCCTGGTCGCCAGCATGATGGGGGCGGCGGTGGCCGTGGCAGTGTCCGGCGTGGAGAAGGGGGTCCGCTGGATGGCCAACATCAACATGCTGCTGGCGATCGCGCTGGTGCTGTTCATGCTGTTCGCCGGGCCCACCCAATACCTGTTCGGCACGTTGATGCAGAACCTGGGCGACTATCTGGGCAGCGTGGTCGGCAAGAGCTTTGACGTGTACGCCTATGGCGGACGGCCGGCATGGTTGGGCGGCTGGACGGTGTTCTACTGGGCCTGGTGGATCGGCTGGGCGCCGTTCGTCGGCCTGTTCATCGCCCGCATCTCGCGCGGACGTACCATTCGCGAATTCGTGTTCGGCGTGCTGCTGATTCCGCTCGGCTTCACCCTGGCCTGGTTGTCGATCTTCGGCAACAGCGCGCTGGACCAGGTGCTGCACCATGGCCAGCAGCAGCTGGCACAGCTGGCCGTGGATGACCCACCGACCGTGCTGTACGCATTGCTTGATGGTTATCCGTGGAGCCGCACGGTGATCGCGGTGACCGTGCTGGTCAGCTTCATCTTTTTCGTGACATCGGCCGATTCGGGCGCGGTGGTGCTGTCCACGCTGTCGTCGCACGGCGGCGCTCCGGAAGACGATGGCCCGCGCTGGCTGCGCGTGTTCTGGGGCACGGTGATCGCCGTGCTCACCGCAGGCCTGCTGCTGGCGGGCAGCATCGATGCGTTGAAGTCGGCGGTGGTGCTGGCGTCACTGCCATTCTCGGCGGTGCTGCTGCTGATGATGTGGGGCCTCACCCGGGCGTTCAGCGATGAGTCGCACCGCAAGCGCGCGCTGCAGTACCGGCCATCGCCGCTGATCGGCGACGATCGCCACCACCAGGGCTGGCGCCAGCGGCTTGCGCAGGCCATGCACTTCCCGGTGCGCGACCAGGTCTACCGCTTCATGGATGACACGGTGAAACCGGCGATGGAAGCCGTGGCCGAGCAGCTGCGCGAACAGGGCTGGGACGTACATACCCGCATCGAAGCCGGCGACATGGAACTTTCGGTCAACCATGGCGAGCAGCAGGACTTCCTGTATCGGGTGATCCTCCGCGGCTACCTGACGCCGTCGTTCGCCGCCCAGCAGCTGCGCAACCAGCGCTACTACCGCGCCGAAGTGCATCTGTTCGAAGGCAGCCAGGATTACGACCTGGTCGGATACAGCCGCAAGCAGATCATCAACGACATCATCAGCCAGTACGAGCGGCACCTGCAGTTCCTGCACCTGAGCCGGTGATGCACGACCGCTGCGATGGGTGCGGACCGTTGGTCCGCGCACTCCGTGGAGCCGAGCCCACGCTCGGCTCCATCAAGCCGGTAAAGCAGCCGGGCATGGGCTCGGCGCTGCATGTGCAGTTTCCGCATCAGAACCGGTAGCGTGCCCCCACCGTGACGAACTGGCCGCGCAGGTTGTACTGGCTGATGTCGAAGCCGTTGGAGCCGCCCGCCGGGTCGAATGGCGGGTCCTTGTCGGTCAGGTTCAGCACCGACAGCGACAGCGTGGTGTTGGGAATGCCTTCGTACGCCACGTACAGGTCCAGCTGGTGATAGGGCTTGACGCGATCGCGCAGGCCCGGGTTGCTGGTGGCCGTCGCTACCCGCTGGTCGTAGCCGCTGACATATTGCAGGCTCAGCGTGCTGTTCCAGTCGCCCACCGCCCAGTTCAGTGACGTGGTGCCGCGGGTGCGCGGCAGCGCGCCGTGGCGGTTGTTGCCCGCGCCGTCATAGGGCGCCTGACCGGCTACCAGGGGCTGCTTGAAGCTGAGCAGATGGGTCCAGCTGCCGGCGAGGGTGAGGTTGCCCCAGCCGTCGGTGCGGAAGGTGCGGCTGGCCTCCAGGTCGAGACCGGACGTGGTCAGCTCCCCCTGGTTGGCATACTGGTTGGTGATGAACTGGATGCGGCCCTGCGCATCGCGCTGGACCCGGCCCGGGAACAGGGCGGGATTGTCGACGATGAACTGTGCGCTGTCGGGCTTGACCAGGTTGTCCTGCTCGATGCGGTACCAGTCCAGGCCGATGCTGCTGTCAGCGTCCGGCGACCACACCGCGCCAACGTTGAGATTGCGCGAGCGCTCGGCCTTCAGGTCGGGATTGCCGGTGCGGATGTTGGTGACACCGCGGCTGCCACCGGGCTGCAACGGGTCGAGCGGGTCGATCACCGATCCGTAGCTGACCGTCTGTCCGGGTGCGATTTCCGGCAGCGAGGGGGCGCGGAAACCGCGCGAGAACGAACCGCGCAGCAGCAGGCTGTCCAGCGGCTGCCAGCGCAGCGCGAACTTCGGCGAGAACGCCTTGCCGAAGTCGTCGTAGCGGTCGCCGCGTCCGGCGACCTGCAGTTCCAATGTGCGATGCAACGGT
This sequence comes from Stenotrophomonas maltophilia, assembly GCF_025642255.1. NCBI lineage: Bacteria > Pseudomonadati > Pseudomonadota > Gammaproteobacteria > Lysobacterales > Lysobacteraceae > Stenotrophomonas > Stenotrophomonas maltophilia. The sequence continues at coordinate 2,292,387 of NZ_CP106759.1, read as the reverse complement.
ACGCTGAACTCGGCGTAGGCGGCGCTGACCTGCCGCTCGCCATCGACCACGTTGATCGCCGGCCGCAGCTCCGTTCCGGACAGCACCTGCGCACTGGTCCGTGCATCCAGCGATTCCTTGCGGAACTCCGCGCCCCAGGCGAAGCCGACCGCGCCGGCCGGCAGCTCCCACAGCGACGTCGATGCCTTGAGGTTCAGAGAGTGCAGCTGGTACCAGCCCGGGCGCTTGGTCTGCAGGCGCAGCGCGTCAAGCGCGGCCGGCGTGCTGGCCGGGTCGAGGAAGTTGTAGCTGCCATCGCGCAGGATCTGCTCGAACGCGTAGCGGTTGATGAAGTTGTCCACGTACTCGCGCTGCTCGCTCTGCGAGGTCAGCGCGGCGACCTCCCAGTCCCAGCGCTCGCCCTGGCCACGCACGCCGGCCAATGCACGGTAGAACACCTGCGTGTTGTCCTTCAGGCGCGGGCCGAGATCGAAGAACGTGTACTCGAAGGGCAGGGGAGCGCTGCCCGGGTTGTTCGGATGCCCGACCGGCAGCACTGCCGGAATGTCGAGCAGGGTGCCGGTGGCGGGGTTGTAGGCGCGCAGGCCAGGGCCGACGGTCAGTGGCGCGCTGAAGATCTGGTCGGCCGTGTTGTGGCTGTAGAGCACGTCGGCGAAGGCTTCGACGTTGTCACTGAAGCGGTAGGTCGCGCTCAGCGAGGCCTGCAGGCGTTCGGCACCGGGCTGCAGGGTCTTGAATGGCTGCGCATTGAACGCGCAGGCCTGGCCGGGCAGGCTGCTGCCGAAGTCGCTGTAGGGCCGCAGCTGGCTGCCCTCGGGGCAGGGCGAGAATGGCTGCGGCGCGCGCGGGTTCGCCAGCCAGTTGCCACCGGCAGTGGACCAGCCGGCCAGGCGACCACCGGGCTTGTCGCGGAAATCGCCGCTGCGGGTATAGGCGCGCTGGTCGGCGTCGAGCCGATCGCGCTTGAGCACGTCCAGCCCGAACAGCACGTTCCAGCCCTGCTGTTCGAGGTCACCGAAACCGGCCAGCAGATTGGCCTTGCGTTCGTCGAGGCCGCCCTGGGTGGCCGTACCGAAGCCGCCGCCCACTTCCACGCCCTGGAAGTTCCTGCGCAGGATGATGTTGATGACACCGGCGATGGCATCGGAGCCATACACCGCCGAGGCGCCGTCCTTCAGTACTTCAATGCGTTCGACCGCGCTGATCGGCAGCGCATTGAGATCGACGAAGGTGTCCTGGGTATTGAGGGCGAAACCGAAGTTGGCCACCCGATAGCCGTTGACCAGCACCAGGGTGTTCTTCGGCGACAGCCCGCGCAGGCCGATCGACGCCGAGCCCGCCGCGAAGCTGCCGGTGTACTGCTCGTCGAAGCTGTTGCCGGCATTGGCCGACAGGTTGCGCAGCACATCGGTCAACGTGCTGCGACCGGTCTGTTCGATCTGTTCACGGCTGACGATCTGCACCGGGTTGGGGCCGGCGGTGTCGCTGCGCTTGATGTTGGATCCGGTCACCAGCACGGTGCCGAGCGTGCTGCTGTCCTTGCCGGTATCGGTGGTTTCAGCAGCGCCGGCAGCGCCGGCGGTAAGTCCCAGCGCGATGGCGCCGGCAAGCAGGTTCAGGGTGGTGCGGTACATGGAAGCGACAACGCCGGACAGAAGAGGAGCCGCCAGTACCGCATGCGCTCGCCTGCGCCTTCCAATGACGAAAGCGCATTCAGTTATACATCACAGGTTCTTAACGAGTGACTGGCCCTGTTATCGACCGGTGCTGCGCATTCCTCTCAGGGGTCAGATCCCTTTCCAACGGAAAGGGATCTGACCCCGGTCGGCCGACCCAACAGAAAGGGATCTGACCCCGGTTGGCCGACCGTCAAGGCCGCAAGAGCACCTTGCCGTTGCGGCCGGAACCTGCGCCGGCTTTGACCGCCGCAGCGATATCGTCGAGTGCGAACACCTGTTCCACCGGCAGCGTCAGTTCGCCGCCGGCTGCACGCTGCAGCAGTTCGCCCACCAGCCGTCGCTTGTCGTCCACCGCCATCGCCTGGCTGACCTTGCTGCCCCAGAAGCCTTTCACGGTGGCTTCCTTGTAGATCAGGCCTCCGGCGGGGATGCGCATGGGCTCGCCGCTCATCACGCCGAAGGACACCAGCGTGCCGTGGTGGCCGAGCAGGTCGACCAGGTCACCGCTGGCGTCGCCGCCGATGGAATCCACGGCGGCCGCCGCCTGCGCTTCACCGGTCACTGCACGCACGCGGTCCTTCCAGCCGTCCACCGAGGTATCGAATACATGATCGATGCCGAGCGCCTGCAGCTGCGCGACCGCATCGGCGTTGCGCACAAGGTTGGCCACATGGACACCCCGCGCCCGCGCCAGCATCGCCAGCGACTTGCCGACCGCGCCATTGGCGGTGTTCTGCACGATCCATTGGCCTGGCTCGACATGCAGGAATTCCAGCAGCATCAGCGCACTGAGCGGCATGGCAATCAGCTGCGCAGCGGTCTCATCGGGGATCGATTCCGGCATCGGAATCACCATCCGTGCCGGCGCGATGAATGCTTCGGCCCAGGTGCCGTGCACCGAGGCGGCAGCGACACGCTGACCGACCCGAAGGCCGTCGACGCCGTCGCCAACCGCGTCGACCACGCCCAGTGCCTCGCTGCCACCGATTGCCGGCAGCGTCGGCTTGTAGCCATACAGGCCGCGCACGGTCAGCAGATCGTGGTTGTGGATGGAGGCGAGCACGGTACGGATGCGCACCTCGCCAGGACCAGGTTCAGGCAGGGCGGCCTCGGCGACGGCAAGGACGTCGGACGGGTCGCCGAAGGAGGAGTACTGGGCAGCGCGCATGGGGGATGTTCCGCGGAAAGTGGAGGTTGTATCGAAGTGGGGATGCGTGCGGCGTCGACAAGGCGGCGCAGACGCAACACGGCATCCTGCGACGGTTCGTCGCGGAGGGCGCTATTTACTGCATCTTGTGTTGACGATATCCATCATCCCCACTATGTTGGGGCCGTCACTCCCGGTCAGCCGCCGCCGCCGGACGATGCAAGACACGTCCCGCGGCCCGCCCCTGAAGGCTTGCCGTGTCGACGCGGCCGCCCTCGTGCGGACTCAGGTCGCCCCCACGGCCCGGATACCGGCCGCAGGCGCAGGCACTTGCCGACGATCTGGTGTTCCCGCGCTTTGGCATCCCACCCGATCGCCCCGTGCGCCGGTATCGCGTGCAGGGCCGCCATGGCATCGGCGCAATCGTGCGTGCGAGCCTGGAGACGCAGGACCATGACTGAATACACCTACCGCGCGGCCGATCCGGCCGGCGCCGGCGACGCCCTGCGCGCCGGTGGCGAGCGCGTGCCGACCTGGATCACCAAGGAGGCTGGCAACCGACGCCTGCCGTTCGACGCCGGGCGCCTGCAGCGCAGCATCGACGCCATCCATGCCGAGTTCCCGCAGCTGGACGTAGCCGACTACCGCCGCGTGGTGCAGGCGATGGTTGAGCGCAAGCCCAGCATCAGTGCTGACGACCTGGTGGACCTGCTGATCCGCGAGGCGGAATCCCGTGTGGACCTGGTCGCGCCGGACTGGGAGCGGTTCGCCGCCCGCATCTACCTGCGCCGCCTGTACAAGCGCGCCAGCCGCAACCGCTTCTACGATGTCAGCCTGAAGTACGGCTCGTACGTAGGCCTGCAGGAGAGCCTGGCCGACCGTGGCGTCTACAGCAATGACATCCTGCGCTGCTACTCGAAGGAGGAGCTGCAGCAGGCCGGAGAGATGATCGATCCCGACCGCGACCGCCTGTTCGCGTACAACGGCCTGTACCTGCTGGCGACGCGCTACCTGGCCACCGACCGCAGCCGCGAGGTGTACGAGTTGCCGCAGGAGCGCTGGCTGACCATCGCCCTGTACCTGATGCAGGAGGAGAAGCCGCGTGAGCGGCGGATGCAGCTGGTCGGCGAGGCCTACTGGGCGCTGTCGAACCTGTACATGACGGTGGCCACGCCGACGCTGGCCAACGCCGGCAAGGTCGGTGGACAGCTGTCCAGCTGCTTCATCGATACGGTGGACGACAGCCTGCAGGGCATCTATGACTCCAATACGGACATTGCCCGCGTGTCCAAGCACGGCGGGGGTGTCGGCGCCTACCTGGGCTACGTGCGCAGCAGCGGTGCACCGATCCGGGGTGTGCCCAACTCGTCCGGCGGCGTAGTGCCCTGGATCAAGCAGCTCAACAACACCGCGGTATCGGTCGATCAGCTCGGCCAGCGCAAAGGTGCGGTGGCGGTATACCTGGACATCTGGCACCGCGACATCGAGGCCTTCCTCGATCTGCGCCTGAACAACGGCGACCAGCGCCTGCGCGCGCATGATGTGTTCACGTCGGTCTGCGTGCCCGATCTGTTCATGGAGGCGGTCGAGCGTCGGGCCGACTGGTACCTGTTCGACCCGCATGAAGTGAAGCAGGCCAAGGGCTGGTACCTGCAGGACTTCTACGATGAGACGCGCGGTGCGGGCAGCTTCCGCGACCGCTACGCGGAGCTGGTGGCCGACGAGCGCATCAGCCGGCGCACCGTGCGCGCGATCGATCTGTTCAAGCGCATCATGCTCAGCCAGCTGGAGACCGGCAATCCATTCCTGTTCTACCGCGATGAAGTCAATCGCAGGAACCCGAACAAGCATGCGGGCATGGTCTATTCCAGCAACCTGTGCACGGAGATCCTGCAGAACATGAGCCCGACGCGGATGATCCAGGAGATCGTCAGCGGCGACCAGATCGTCACCACCCGCCGCGCCGGCGATTTCGTGGTGTGCAACCTGTCCTCGATCAATCTCGGACGGGCGGTCACCGCGCCGGACGATCTGCTGGCGAAGGACGTGCTGGAACGGTTGATCCCGATCCAGGTGCGCATGCTGGACAACGTGATCGATCTCAATGCCTTGCCGGTGCCGCAGGCCACGATCACCAACCGCAAGTACCGGGCCATCGGCCTGGGCACGTTCGGCTGGCATCACCTGCTGGCGCAGCAGGCGATCCCGTGGGAATCGCCGGAGGCGGAGGCGCTGGCCGACCGCCTGTACGAACGCATCAACTTCCTGACCATCCAGGCCAGTGCCGAACTGGCGAAAGAGAAGGGCCACTATCCGATGTTCGCCGGCAGCGACTGGCACACCGGCCGCTACTTCAGCGACCGCGATTACCGTGATGCGGCCTGGCAGGGCCTGGCGCGTGAGGTGGCCCGCCATGGCCTGCGCAATGGCTGGCTGCTGGCGGTCGCGCCGAACATGAGCACCGCCCAGATCGCCGGTTCCACTGCCTCGATCGATCCCATCTACAGCGCGTTCTACTACGAGGAGAAGAAGGACTTCCGACGGCCGGTCGCGGCCCCCGGGCTGTCGCTGGAGACCTGGCCGTACTACGAGAAGGGCGCCTACAAGGTGGACCAGTTCGCCAGCGTCCGGCAGAACGCCCGGCGCCAGCGCCATGTGGACCAGTCGATCAGCTTCAACCTGTATGTGCCCAGCACCATCCGTGCGAGCACGTTGCTGGAGCTGCACCTGAGCGCATGGCGCGCGGGACTGAAGACCACCTACTACGTGCGCTCCAACGACATCGACATCAGCGAATGCGAGTGGTGTTCAAGCTGATCGCTGCGCCCCAGCCGCGGTAGCGCCGGGCCATGCCCGGCGAGCGCACCGCGCGGCCACTCTACATTCCGCCGGGCATGGCCCGGCGCTACCTCTGCAGGAACGATCATGGCAACGCCGCTTGACCGCATCAAGATCCTTGAACCACGCCATCCCAACCGCAGCACCGGCATCATCAACGGCCGCACCAGCGGCATACTGAACTGGAACGACATTCCGTACCCCTCGTTCTATCGGGCGTACAAGGAGCTGTCGACCAACTTCTGGATCCCCGATGAAGTGGACATGAAGCTGGACGCACGCCAGTACGGTGAACTGTCCGGACGCGAGAAGAACGCCTACGACTCGATCATCGGCCTGCTGGCCACGCTCGATTCGCCGCAGACCCGGTTCATCTACAACGTCGCCGAGTACATCACCGATCCGGCCGCGCATGCCAATGCGGCGATCATCGGCCAGCAGGAAGTGATACATAACGAAAGCTACAGCTATGTGCTGGCGTCGATCACCGATCTGCCCAACCAGAACCGGGTGTTCGAACTGGCCCGCACGCATCCGACCATCATCAGCCGCAACGCGCCGATCATGCAGGCGTACGACGACTTCATGCGCGACAAGACCGCCGAGACGCTGCTGAAGTCGCTGATCCAGTCGTCGATCCTGGAGGGCATCAACTTCTATTCCGGCTTCGCCTACTTCTACAACCTGGTGCGGCAGAACCGCATGACCGGCACCGGCAAGATCATCAGCTTCATCAACCGCGACGAGCTGGCCCATACCAAGTTCATCAGCGAGGTGATCCGGGCCATCGTCGGCGAGAATCCGGAACTGCAGACCAACGAGCTGACGGCTTACGTACACAGCGCCTTCGAGCATGCCATCACGCTGGAGACGCAATGGTCGTCGGAAGTGCTGGATGGTATCGACGGCATCGATGTGGACGAGATGGTGCGCTACGTGAAGTACCGCGCCAACAAGATGGCCGGCATGCTGGGTATCGAGCGGCTGTACAGCGATACGACCGACAATGTGATGCCGTGGATCAAGGCCTACGCCGACAACTTCACCGAAACCAAGACCGACTTCTTCGAGATGCGCAATGCAAGTTACAAGAAGACCAACGTCGACAACGGCTTCGACGATCTCTGAGCGGGGGCCGGCGCTGGGCATCCTGATCGTGGTCGCCTCGCTCAGTGGCAATACCCGGGAGCTGGGACGGCAGATCGCCGAGCGGTGTCGCGCGGCGGGTCACGCGGTGCATTGGCAGGAGGCCGACGACCTGCGCCAGCCGGCTCCGCTGGCGGCCGATGAAGCCGACCTCGTGCTGCTGGGCAGCTGGACCGACAACGCCGGGCGCACACCGGCGGAGATGAAGGCATGGGTGGCCGGCATTGCCGGGCTGGGTCAGCGGCCGCGACAGGTAGCCGTGTTCGGCACCGGTGAGACACAGTGGGGCCAGGAGTACTACTGCGGCGCCGTGCACCGCCTGATCCGCTACTTCCACAGCAGCTACCCGCCGCTGGAGATTGAACAGATGCCGCACGGCGAACGCCACGCCGCCGCCATCGACGCCTGGACCGACGCGGTCCTGGCCCATTACCGGAGTACCACCGATGCAGATCATCGACGCCACCACGCCTGAGCAGCTCCAGCAGCTGTTGGCCGAACACCCCCGGGTCCTGGTGGATTTCCACAAGGACCAGTGCCCGGGCTGCCGGATGCTGGAGATGTCCCTGCAGCGCGTCGCCAGCAGCGGTGCGGGGCATGGCATGACCCTGCTGCGGGTGCAGCTGGAAGTGCTGGGTGAAGGCTTCTTCAGGGAGCTGGGGCTGCGGCAGACACCAACGCTTGCGCTGTTCCGTGACGGCAATGAACGCATCCGCCTGGCCGGATTCCAGTCGCCACAGCAGATCGAGGCTGCCATCGCCCTGCATCTGTAGAGCGGGGCCAGGCTCGACAGCGCTGCACGCGTGCGTCGAGCATGGCCCGGTGGCGGCCCTCGGCCGTCAGGCGGCGGCGAAGGTATCGACCAGCAGCTTCACATTCAGTGCCACGATCACCAGCGCGATCAACCAGGCGATCGTACCCAGCCACCGCGGTGCCACCAGTGCGCCCATGGTCACCTTGTCGGTCACGATCCGCACCAGGGGAATGATCGCGAACGGCAGCTGCATCGACAGCACCACCTGGCTCAGCACCAGCAGCTTCACCGCGCCCTGGTCGCCGAACAGCACGATCACCACCACCACCGGAATGATCGCCAGCGCCCGGGTCAGCAGCCGCCGCAGCCAGGGCGGCAGGCGAAGGCGCAGGAAGCCCTCCATCACGATCTGCCCGGCCAGCGTCGCGGTCACCGTGGAATTCAGGCCCGATGCCAGCAGTGCCACCGCGAACAGCGTCGCCGCGGCGCCCACGCCCAGCATCGGTGCCAGCAGCTGATGCGCCTGCTCGATGTCTTCCACGTCGAAGCGACCGTTGGCATGGAACACGGCTGCGGCCAGGATCAGGATGCTGGCATTGATGAACAGTGCCAGCGTCAGGGCCAGCGTGCTGTCGGTCACCGCCCAGCGCAGCGCGCTGCGGCGACCCTCGTCGGTACGCGGGTACGCTCGGGTCTGCACGATGGACGAGTGGAGGTACAGGTTGTGCGGCATGACCGTGGCGCCGATGATGCCGATCGCGATGTACAGGGCGTGCGGATCGGTGACCACCTGTGCGCGTGGAATGAAGCCGCCAAGCACCGCCATGACAGGCGGCGCGGCCATCGCGATCTGGACCACGAAGCAGGCGAAGATCACCATCAGCAGCGCGATGACGAAGGCCTCCAGCGCGCGGAAGCCGCGGTTCATCAGCAGCAGCACCAGCAGCGTGTCCAGCGCGGTGATCACTGCGCCCCACAGCAGCGGCAGGTCGAACAGCAGCTTCAGTGCGATGGCGGTGCCGATCACCTCGGCCAGGTCGCAGGCGATGATGGCTGCCTCGCACAGCGCCCACAGGGCCAGATTGACCGGCTTCGGGTAGCGCGCGCGACAGGCCTGGGCCAGGTCCAGCCCGGTGGCGATACCCAGCCGCGCCGAGAGCGCCTGCAGGATCACCGCCATCAGATTGGACACGAGGATGACCGACAGCAGCAGGTAGCCGAAGCGTGAGCCGCCGGCCAGGTCGGTGGCCCAGTTGCCAGGGTCCATGTAGCCGACCGAGATCATGTAGCCCGGGCCGAGGAACGCCAGCAGGCGGAACCACCAGTGGCCCTTGTCGGGTACCGCCACCGAGGCATTGAGCGCACCCAGGCTGGCCGGGGCAGGGGCCGAAGGGTCATCGGGCGCCAGGGTGTTCATGCGCTTAATATAGCTACTGCTATATCCAATAGCAATGTGAAACAATCGTCTTTATCGCGTCACTGGTCCAGAATTCAGGTTCATTCCCGGACGACTCCGGCAGGACAGGCGCACGCGTGAGCAAGAGCGACGATTCGACATCGCCAAAGAATCCCCCCTTGATCGAGGCCGAGCGCCAGGTCGAGAGCTTCCGGCAGGTGCGCGAGGCGCACCGGATGGAACTGGTGGAGGACTATGTCGAGCTGATCTCGGACCTGCTGGCCGATGGCGGCGAGGCCCGCCAGGTCGACATCGCCACCCGCCTGGGGGTGGCGCAGCCGACGGTGGCGAAGATGCTGCGGCGGCTGGCCCGCGACGGCTGGGTCGTGCAGCGGCCCTATCGTGGTGTCTTTCTGACCGCCGAGGGCGAGGCGCTGGCCCATGCCAGTCGCCAGCGGCACCAGACGGTGGAGCGCTTCCTGTTGGCGTTGGGCGTGGATGCAGATACCGCCCGGCGCGATGCCGAAGGCATCGAGCATCATGTCAGCGAGCAGACGCTGGCGCTGTTCGAAGCATTCGTGCGCAAGGCCGAGGGCGGGTAGGGCCGGTGCCCGCGATCTGGGTGGCGGTAGCGCCGGGCCATGCCCGGCGGCTGCATGCGCTGGGAAGGAGGGGTAGCGCCGGGCCATGCCCGGCGGCCGTGGAAGGAGCCGCAGATCACTCAAGCGGCGGGCAGCGCGCCTGTTCCTGTGCGCATGCCCCTGCCTGCCACAGCTTCAGCACAGGCTGTAGACCCTCATAGCGCCGCCCATGCCACCCCTTCGCCAGCACGCGACCTTCCGCGTCGATCAGCACCAGATTGGGCGGCGCGGGGCCGGCCAGGGCCTGCAGCACCGGCATGCGCGCGGCCCTGCGCGGGTCCAGTACCGGCCACGGCATGTCCTGGCGGCGCATGTAGCGGCGCAGCGCGGCCTGGCTCTCATCCTGGCTGACGTACACCACCTCGGTGTCCGCACCGGCCTCGCGCAGTGCGTCACGCACGCTGCGCAGGGTCGGCACGAAGGCATGGCAGGGCGCGCACCAGTCCGCACCGAAGTACAGCGCGATCAATCGCGGCGGCGGCGACCACTGCATCGGGCGCAGCGATCGCGCCTCTGGTCGCATCAGCGACGCCGAGACCTGCGCGTGCAGATTCTCTGCCGCGACCGGCGCGGCCAGCAGCGCGCTGCCGGCGCACAGCAGAACGCGCAGTGCTTCAGAACGCATAGCGCAGGCTGACATACCACGAGCGCGCGAAGCGGGGCCCGTAGACGTAGTCGCTGTCGCGCAGCGCGCCGGCTTCAAGATCCTTCTGCCGCTGATCGAACACGTTCTTGACTCCGGCTGCCACGGACACCTCCTGTTCGGCGCCCACCCCCAGGTGGCGATGCCAGCGGGCACCCAGGTCGGTCACCCAGAAGGCACGGGTGCGGTGCAGTTCACCCAGCCGGTTGTTCAGCACCGGCATTGAACCGGTGTGGCGCAGCGCGATGAAGGTCTCCCACGGTTCCGAAGGCAACCAGCCGAGCTGGGCCAGCCCGGTCCAGCGAGGGGTCTTGAGGTAGTCGCGGCTGTCGATCACGGTGTCGCCGCCCTCGCCGGTGTCATCGAAGATGCGCTGGGGTTCGCGGAAGCGCGAGCGGTACCACGATGCGCCCGCGGTAAGACGCCATTGCGGCGAGGGTTGCCAGCCCAGATTGGTTTCCATGCCCAGTACGTCCGAGCCCGAGGCGTTGTAGCGCAGCTGGCCGAGCTGGCCGTCGGCGCCGCGCAGGATCTCGCCCAGCGCAAAGGTGTCACGGATGCGCGCGTAGGAGGCGGTGGCGTCCCACGTCCACACGGGCTCGGCCGGATCCGAACGCCAGTCGAAGCCGAGCAGGGTGGTCAGCGCACGTTCCTCCCTCAGGCTCTCGGCATTGCGCACGCGCACCTGCTCGCCACCGAGCGTGTCCACATGCACATCCTCGACGAAGATTTCCGGTGCGCGGAATCCGCTGGCAATGCCCGCCCGCCACTTCAGGTTCTCCGTGGCCTGCCAGGCCAAGGCGACACGCGGTGAGAGCACCGCGTTGTCCAGTTCGGAAGTCTTGTCCACGCGCGCGCCGATCACCAGGTCGATGTCCTCGCGCAGGCTCCATTCGTCCTGCACGAAGGCGCCCAGGTTGTGGAAGCTGGCGTCCTCCAGCACGGCCAGGCGCTGGCCGTCACCGGTCCGGTTGTCGTCGCGCAGGCGCTCGTGCTTGTACTGCACGCCGAACGCCAGGGCATGCGCGCCCAGCCGCCAGTTCAACTGGCTGTCGAGGTAATGCAGCGGATTGTGCGTGCGTCCGTATTGCCGCCAGGAGCGCGAGGCGGCGCTGCCGGCCACGGTGGGGTCCAGCTCGGAGGGATCGTATCCGGCTGCCGACGGGTCGGTGACCACATCGCCGAGACCGCCATAGAAGCTGTCGCGATCGATGTCGGCGAAGGCATAGGCGAGGCGGAAGTCGATGTCCGGGCTTACTTCCTGGTCCCAGGACACGCTGCCACGCCGGTACGTGGTGTCGAGCGATTCTGCGATGTTGGCCAGATACTCCGGCTGGTCAAGGCGGTTGCCGCCGCGCCGGGTTTCATCGGTGACCTGCACGTCCACGCGCAGCCGTGTTCCCGGTGTGGGCGCATACCACGCCTGCAGTCCACCGACCTTGAGATCCTTGCGCGTGATCTCGGTGTAGTCATCACCGTTGTAGTCGATGCCACTGTTCCAGTTGCGCTGGGCGATCACCGACAGCCCGGCATCGATTTGCGCGGCGACCAGATCCAGCCGGACATCTGCATTCTTCTGCGGCGTGCCACGCAGCACATCCACGCCGGCCTGCACATGGCCACCACTGCGCGAGGGCAGCGGCGGAACCAGGTTGATCACGCCGGCCACCGCGCCGGGTCCATACAGCGCCGAGCCACCGCCCTTGACCACTTCGATGCGATCGACGAAGCCGGCGGGAATCTGCTCCAGGCCGTACACGCTGCCCAGCGTGGACAGCAGCGGGATGCCGTCGAACAGCAGCTGGTTGTAGGCACCCGGCAGGCCCAGCAGCTGCACTTCGCTGGTGTTGCAGTTCTGGCAGTTGCTTTCCACGCGCAGGCCATTGATCAGTTCGACCGCACGGGAGAAATCGGTGGCCGCACGCAGCGCGATGTCCTCCCTGCGCAGCACTTCGGTACGGATCGGCACATCGGCAAGCAGGCGCTCGCTGCGCGTGGCGGTACTGACCTTGACCTGCACCCGGTCCAGCTGCGTGGGCGAGGGCGTGCCGGCTAGTACCGGGGTCGACAGGGCAAAGAAGATGGCGGTGGCCAGCGGAAGGTGGCACGGCGGCACGGCGTGGGGCATGGAGGCGTCGTCCTTGGGGAAGAGAGCGGCGAGGGCGACCTGGCTGGTGTACATGAAAGCAAATGCTCATAGATATAGCAATTGCTATATCAAGCGCGACGCTGCTTTCATGGGCACGGCACAGGGCGCCTCATCAGGAATGACGGTGTTATAACATTACAATAGACGACGTCACCCCTGCCGGATGTCATATCCGGCAGGGGTGTTCAGGCGCGTGTTCCGGGCGGGACGCCGGGTGTTACCAGGCGGCGCGCAGGCCGACCTGTGCACCGTGGTTGCGATAGCCGCTGTCGCCGCGCTGCACGCGCAGGTCGCCCCAGGCACTCCAGCGTTGCCCCAGCTGCAGCTGCGCGCCCGCCTGCATTTCGTAGCGGCTGTCGGGCGTCTTCGCGCTCAACAGCTCTTCGTTGAAGCGCATCGAGGGATCTCGCTGGCCGCGCAGCCAGTTGACCGCCAGGAAGGGTTGTACGCGATTGCCGCGCAGGGTGCTCTGTCCAAACAGACGCACACCCAGCCGACTGTTCAGCCCGATGCTGCGGCCATCCTCGACCCGCGTTCCGTTGTCTTCAACCAGGCTGTCACTGTCGTAGTCGGTCCAGGTCAGCTGTGCCTGCGGCTGCAGGTACAGAGTGCTGGCCTCGCGGGTGCGGATCGCCCAGGCGTAGCCGAGCTCCAGCGACGCGCTGCGGACGTCCGCATCGTAGGTTTCCGCCGCAATGCCCTCGCCCTGCACATCATTGTCGAAGCGGGCAGCCTGCACCCAGCCGTCCACGTACAGACCGCCGCTGCTCTGTGCATCCTGTACCCAGCCCAGGTACACGCCTGCCGATTTGCCCTTGATCCTGCCGCGGGTGCCATAGCCGGACAGCATGGAGACCGCGCGGGTGGTGGCGTCGCCGGTGCCGAGCATCACGCCCACCTGGCCGCGCCCGTCGCTCCAGCGCCACAGATCGCTGCCCAGCTGCAGGACGTTGAGATGCGTGCGAGCATCGACCTGGCCGGCAATGCTGGCCTGGATCTGATCGCGGCCACCACGCACCCAGGTTCCCGGGCGCGCGCGGTCGAAGCCGGGCTCGCCGCGATCGTGACGACGTACCTGGAACATCTGCTCGGCTGCGATCTGGTTGGCCAGATAGGCGCCGGGCTCCGGGCGCAGCACGGGTTCGGGATCGGGGTCAGGATCGGGAGGAGGAATCACCGGATCCTCCGGATCGCACTCCGGCAGGGAAGGATTGATATCGCATGGATTGCCCGTGTAGGCCGAGGTCAGGTACCAGTTGCCGTTGGCCGTCGTGGCCGAGCCTTTGTGCAGGAAGTACTCGTACATGCCGCCGATGGCGCGGCCCTGCAGCGCGAAGCTGCCGTTGCTGGCGCCATCGACCTGGACCAGCAGGATGCCGTCGACCGTCTGCGCGCCAGCGCCCGCGATGTTGTTGACAATGACGTTGGTGGCGCCGCTGGTGGCGCCGGTCACATGCAGGCGCGAACTGGCGGCGGCGTCGCCGGCCAGCACGGTGTTGAAATGCAGGGTGCCGCCGTTGCCGGTGTAATCGCCATTGACGGTCAACTGCGGATACGCCGCCTGACCCTCCGCGCCGAGCAGGATGTGGCTGTCCGCGCCGAGGGTGAGGTTGCCGGTGCTGCTGTCGCCGGACAGCGTCCAGCGTCCGCCCTGGTCGACGATCACCTCGGCCGGGCCGGTGATCTGTCCGGTCAGCACCAGCCCATCGAGGAAGCGCAGGGTCGTGCTGGCGGTATCGGCGATGACGAAGTTGCCGTTGAGGGTGGACGTGCGAGCCGTGAAGTCCAGTGCCATGTCGGGATCGACGTCAACCAGATTGCCGTTGCCACCGATGAGCGTTGCGCCGTTCTGGACGGTGAGGCGTGCCAGATCGGGAGCACGGCCAAGCTCCATTCTCACCTTGACGGCGGGACCGGTGGTGCCCTCCACGCGTGATCCATCCACCAGTACGTGCCAGTCCGCAGGGTCCGCATAGGGGGGTTGGTTCACTCTGGAATTTCCCAGTAGCAGGCCGATGTCGCTGCCGATGGCGGCGGAGCCATCACGCAGCTCGATCGAGCCGGCCAGGCTGCGCATGCCGATGGCTCCGGAGAAGGTCGAGCGCTCGGCAACGATGGTGCCGCCCCCACTGGCCTGAGCACCAATGGCGGCACCCGATACCTTGCTGTCGATGAACTGGGCGAGGCTGAGAGGCTGCGGGGTGGCGGTAACCAGCGCGCCGGTTGAAAAGCCGAAGCCGCTGGCATTCGTGTTGACGATCTCCGACCTGAGGAAGCGGCCCTGCGAGTTGGTCATCGATGCTCCCGCTCCCGACGCATTGCTGGCAATGGTCGTGTCCGTCGCATTGACGACGCCCCCCTCGCTGGTAACCACGCGACCCACACTGACGCCATCGAGGTTCAATGTTCCGCGGACGGAAAAATCACGGCCCTCATAGGGGCTTCCCGGATCCACCGTCAGCGTGGTGCCGGCCGGGACAAAAACTGACTGGGCATGACCTGTCTGCGGCACGCCGACGCAGGCCGCCAGGGCCAGCGCAAGGGGAGCGACCTGCGCGGGCAGGGCGCGTGAAGCGGACTTCATCGTGTACATGGGATCTCTCCAATGCGTTGGATGGGGCCCGTCCCCACAGGCCAAAGGCAACACTCTGCGGGGCGACAGCCTGCAGAGCCATGCAACTTTTCCAGAACCTGCGGCGGCGTCCATCCAGCTGTGGAGGGCCTATTCAGCTGCGGAACTCGCGCATGCTGGATAGTCCTGCTGAAGTGAAAACGGCATGAAGCCCCTGTCGAAGCGAGGCGAACCCCATTTCACCGATCTAAATCGTGACGCAAATCACAGATGACCGAGGGGGCGACGTCTCGAAATACTGCATTGCAGCATTCCGGCGCAAAGCGGCAACGGTCTGGAGCCTGGCGATCAGCCGCGGCGGAAGGCGGCCGGGGTGCGGGCGCCGACGATGATCATGCGGATCATCGTGGAGATCTGTTCGACCAGTTCCGGATCTTTCTCCGGCGGCAGGTCCATCGCGGTGGCGCCCATCGCGAACACCAGGCGGGTGATCGCCTTGGCCACCAGTTCCGGTGCATGCAGCACCGCGCCGTCGAGGGCCGCCAGGCGCACCAGGTCGTGCTGCAGCTCTTCCTCGAAGTAATGCAGCTCGCGCTCGACAGCGTGCTTGAAGTCATCCGAGCCGACCGCACCTTCGCGCAGCAGGACGTGCAGCAGCTTGTCGTCTGCGCGCAGCTGCTCCATGAAGGTCTCCACTGATACCCGCACCACGCTGGTGGCGGAGGAGGTCGCGCGCTGCCGCGCCTCGCCGATGATGGTGCGCAGCGAGCGGCCGGCCACATCGATGAGGGCCACGGCGAGTTCGTCCATGTCGCGGAACTGCCGGTAGAAGCTGTTCGGCGCGATGCCTGCCTCACGCGCGACCTCGCGCAGGCTGAGGGTGGACAGGCTGCGGTGCGGGCCGATCAGCTTCAGGGCTGCGGCCAGCAGATCTTCGCGGCTCACCGTACGGCGGGCCGGGCTCTGCGCATCTTCGGGTATCGACAGGACGGTGGCAGCGGCCATGAGGGTTCCGGTGGGGCAAGGCTGAATCATACCCAATCCGGTTCAATATACACGTGTATACACAGGTGTATGTGCGCCCGTATAGTGGCTGCCATGAGCGCTGTCGTCCGTCCGTCCCCGTTTTCCCTGCACCGCTGGCTGTCGCCCACGCTGTTCGATTTCTGGGCCGGCCAGATCAATCCGTTGTGGACGCTGCGCGAGCCCTTGGCACGCCTGGTCCGACGCGAACCAGCGGGCGAGGGCGCGGCCACCCTGATCCTGCGCTGCAACCGGCACTGGGCCGGCATGCGCGCCGGCCAGCACGTCACCCTCGGCGTCGAGCTTGAGGGGCGGGTATGGCAGCGCAGCTACAGCCCGACCCGGCTGAGTGGCCGCGAACTGGCCATTACCGTCAAAGCCGTGGAAGGGGGGCGGGTCAGCCAGCACCTGGTGAACCAGGCGCGGCCCGGTGACCTGTTCCGCATCGATGCCGCCTTCGGTGACTTCCATATGCCGGCCGCCGCGCCGGTGCTGCTGCTGGCGGCGGGCAGCGGCATCACGCCGATGCGCAGCCTGCTGCGCGAGGCCTGCCAGCGACCGCTGGGCGCGCCGGTGGACCTGTTCTACTGGGAACGCACAGCGGCCGCCATCCAGTTCCGTGACGAACTGCATACGCTGGCGGCAGCGACGCCGGGCCTGCGCGTGCACCTGCTGACCACCCGCGAGGGCGAGGTGCCGGCCGCGCGCATCGATACCCACGCCCTGCAGATTCCCGGCGATGACACGCCGCTGGCACAGCGCCATGTACTGGCCTGTGGCCCGGACGGCTTCGTTGCCGCCGCGCGCCGCCGCCTTGCGCATCAGGTGGCCGGTTTCCAGGCGGAAGCCTTCACGCCGCCCGCGCCGCTGCTGGATGCCGACGGCGAAGGCGAAGTGTCGCTGACCCTGGCACGCAGTGGGCGCCAGCTGCGCGTGCCGCGCGGCCGCTCCCTGCTGGAGAGCCTGGAAGCGCAGGGCATCAAGCCCCGGCACGGCTGCCGCATGGGCATCTGCAACAGCTGCAGCTGTGAACGCGTCAGTGGCGCTACCCGCCATCTGCGCACCGGCGATACGCATTCCGAAGCGGCACAGCCCGTACGGATCTGCGTGAGTGCGCCGACCACCGACCTGACCCTGGATCTCTGAGGAACCGTTGCCATGACCCGCGCTACCGACCGTGCCCTGAGTCCTGCCGAAATGAACGCCTTCGGCCAGGAACTCGACGCGATCCGCGATCGTGTGATCGGCAGTCTCGGCGCGTCCGATACGCGCTATATCCGGCGCGTGGCCGCTGCCGTGCGCTGGTTCGGCGTCGGCGGCCGCAGCCTGCTGTTCCTGGCGGCGTTCTCGCCGCTGCTGTGGGCACCGCTGCTGTGGCCGGCCGCCATCGCTGGCACGCTCATGCTGGCGCTGTCGAAGATCCTGGAGAACATGGAGCTGGGCCACAACGTGATGCACGGCCAGTTCGACTGGACCGGCGACCCGAAGTTGAACGGCAACACCTACGAGTGGGACATCGTTGCCACCGCCGACAACTGGCGCAAGACCCACAATTTCCGCCACCACACCTATACCAACGTGCGTGGCATGGACGATGACATCGGCTACGGCCTGCTGCGCATCTTCCCGGAACAGCGCTGGAAGCCGTTCTATCTGCTGCAGCCGATCATCGCACCGATCTTCGCGCTGCTGTTCCAGTGGGGCGTGGCCGCCCAGGACCTGCGCCTGGGGCGCTGGCTGAAGGGCCGCATCAGCAGCCGCGCGATGTGGCTGCAGACCCGTCCGGTGGCGCGCAAGATGCTGCGCCAGGTGCTGAAGGATTACGTGCTGTTCCCGCTGCTGGCCGGCCCGTTCTTCCTGACCGTGATGCTGGGCAACCTGGTCGCCAACGGCCTGCGCAACATCTGGACCTACGTGATCATCTTCTGCGGCCACTTCACCGCTGAATCGGAGACGTTCCCCAAGGAGTGCCTGCGCAACGAATCGCGTGGCCACTGGTACCTGCGCCAGCTGCGTGGCTCGTCGAACATCAGCGGTGGTTTCCTGATCAACGTGCTGTCGGGCAACCTCAGCCACCAGATCGAACACCACTTCTATCCGGATCTGCCGGCCAACCGCTATGCGGCCATCGCCAAGGAAGTGAAGGAGATCTGCCTTCGCTACGGTCAGCACTACAACAACGGTTCGCTGCCACGGCAGTTCGGCCAGGTGGTGTGGCGCATCCTGCGGCATGCCTTCCCGAGCAAGCCGCGCCGCCTGCCGATGCCGGACATCATGCCGGCGCCGGCACCGGCCAACGCGGGCTGATCGATGCGGCCGGCCTGTGCGGCCGGCTCAGCCCGCGCTCTCCTGCGGCGCCGGCTGTTCGCGCTGCAGCCGGCGCAGAAACACCTGCATTTCCTTCCGAGCCTGCTCATCGCCCTGGTGGCTGGCCACGCTGAGGCCGCGTTGCCATGCCTCGCGCGCCGCCTGCGGCTGGCCACCCGCCAGCCAGGCCTTGCCCAGCAGTTTCCACGCCGCCGAGTAATGCGGATCAAGTGCCACGCAGCGGCCCAGATGGGTCGCCGCGCGCGCCGGATCGCCGGCGTCGAGCCAACCCTTGCCCAGCCCGAAGCGCAGCAGCGCGCTGTCGTGGCCGTTGGCGAGCAGGTCCTCCAGTGCCTCGATGGTCATGTCTGTACCTCCCGCAGGGTGTCCAGCGGCCCCGGCAGGAAGCGGCCACGGTGGAACATCAGCGGCGCACCGCCGGTCTCATTGATCTCGATGATGCGGCCGGCCAGCAGCAGGTGATCACCCACAGGCCATTGCGCATGACGGGTGCAGGTCAGGTGCGCGACCGCGCCGGCGATGCGCGGCGGCGCGTCGTCTTCGTCTGGAAGCAGGGGTACGCCGTCGAAACGATTGCGCACCTGGGGATCGGCGAACGTGCGCGCCAGTGCTTCCTGGTCCGCGCCCAGCACGCTGATCGCGAAGCGCGTGGCGCGCTGGAAGGCCTGCAGGCTCTGTGCGTGCAGGGCCAGGTTCCACAGTACCAGCGGCGGCTGCAGCGACACCGGCACGAAGGAATTGATGGTCAGGCCCAGCGGTGTGCCCCGTGCGTCGCGGGTGCAGACGATGGCCACGCCGGTAGGGAAGTGGCCGAGCAGCCGCCGCAATGCACGCGGTGGCAGACTGACCGAGGGTACCGGAGCCGGGGCGGGGAAGACCCCTGCCCACGGCCCGGCGTAATGGGGAGTGCCGGTGCTCATGCGCCGCCCGCCTGGCGGTAACGGCGACCGACTTCGGCCCAGTCGATGATGTTGAAGAACGCCCCGATGTAGTCCGGACGGCGGTTCTGGTAATGCAGGTAATACGCGTGCTCCCACACATCCAGGCCGAGGATCGGCGTGTTGCCGGACAGGCCGGCGGCCGCGCCCATCAGCGGGTTGTCCTGGTTGGCGCTGCTTTCAACCCGCAGGCGACCGTCGCGATCGCTGGTCAGCCAGGCCCAGCCGCTGCCGAAGCGGGTGAGCGCCGCCTTGCTGAAGGCATCCTTGAAGGCATCGAAGCCGCCGAGGTCACGGTCGATGGCCGCCGCCAGCACCTCATCCGGCGTGCCGCCGTGTGCGCTGAGCACGGTCCAGAACAGGCTGTGGTTGGCGTGGCCGCCACCGTTGTTCCGGACCGCGCCGCGCTGGGCCTCCGGCACGGCATCGAGGCGGGCGATCAGCGCCTCGACCGGCTGTTCGGAAAGGCCGGCCTGCTCGACCGCGGCATTGAGGTTGCTGACGTAGGTCTGGTGGTGCCTGCTGTGGTGGATCTCCATCGTCCGCGCATCGAAATGCGGTTCGAGGGCATCGTAGGCATAGGGGAGCGGGGGAAGCGAGTACGACATCGAAGCAGTCTCCGTAGCGAAGGCCAGGGGCTGGCCGTGGGGAGACTGTTATCGCACCTCAACATTGGTTGAGGTCAACCCGCCTGCGCCATCATCCACTCAACCCAGCCAATCCCTGCACGCCCCATCCACCTGATTGCCGCACGCCTGCTGCATCCGCTGCTGCAGCCGCGCCAGCGTCTGCGCGCCCTGGTGCTTGCCACTCCATGCCTTCAGCTGCCCGGCCAGGCGTTCGAAGCGCTGGCGGGTGCGCTGGTGGTAGCCCGACGGCTGCGCCTCCAGTTCGGCAATCAGCGAGGTGGTCGCCTGCTCGATGCGCGGTGCATCGTCCGGCGCCAGCTTCAGCAGGCCTTCCACATACAGCACACCCCACTGCACGCGGGTCGCCGGGCCCTGCGCACCGTCGTAGGCACGCTTCAGCCACTCCAGCGCACCGGCGGTGTCGCCGCGCTGCTCGGCCAGCTCGGCCAGCTCAGGCATGTAGTAGTACGGCTGCTCGCTGCGCTTCAGCTCGGCCAGCAGCAGCGACTCCGCGCCGGCGTCGTCGCCGACCTGGCGCAGTGCGTAGACCGCGCTGCTGATCGTGGCCTGGCGTGCATGCGCATCGGTGGCGGCGGCATCGGCGGCGGCCACGCGCTGCTTGACCCGATCAACCAGAGTAGCGGGCAGCGCGCCCTTGGGCTGCTGCTGGCGGGCCAGCGACACTTCGGTCAGGGCACGCGACAACGCGTCGTCGGCGCGGTCGCCACGCTCGGCGTCTGCGCGCTCCAGTGCGACCAGCAGCTGCTGCCCCAGGGTGTTGCTGGTGGCCGGCCCGGTACTGGCCTGCTTGACCAGCTGTACGCCCGCATAGCCCAGCAGCTCGCGGTTGCGTCGCACCTCCGCGGGGTGCGCCAGCACGGCCTGCAGCAGCTCGCGCACTTCGGTGGGCGAGGCATCGGGCTTTTCGGCTGTCGCCAAGGCAAGCAGAGCAAAACGGCGCTGCAGGGCGGCCTCCGGTGCGGCCTTGGACAGCTGGCGCAGCACGTCCTGGCCGTTGCGTTCGCCGGCCAGGCGGTTGGCGTCGACTTCCCAGCCGTAGTCGCCCAACACCTGCCAGTCCTCGACGGCCAGTTGCTCCGGCGTCGCCAATGCGGTGGCCAGGGTGGCGGCAACGGCACTGCGGCGGCCTGCGGCCACGGTCAGTGCCCGGGTCAGTTCGGCGGCATCGTTGCCGCCGGCTACGCGGGTGATTTCGTCGCGCTGAGGGTCCAGCACGATCAGGGTCGGATAGCCGCGCACGCCGAAGCGCTCGCCCCAGGCCTGCGCACCTTCCTCGTCACCATCCAGATAGACGGGAACGAATTTGCTGGTCAGCGCGATGAAGGCCGGGTCCTTGAACAGACCCGCCTTGAGCTGGTTGCACGGTGGGCACCAGACCGCGCCCCAGTACAGCAGCACCGGCTTGCCGCTGTCGGCGGCTTCGGCGAAGGCGTCGTCGACGTCGCCCTGGCGCCAGGCGATGGCGGTCGCCGGTGCGGGGGCCTCGGCGGAGTTGGCGGTGGAAACCGGGGCCGGGGTGCAGGCGCTCAGCGCCGAAGCCAGCAGCAACACGGAAAGCGCGACGCGCATCGGCAGCATCTCGAAGGGCAGGGTGACACGCCATTGTAGGAATGACGGCAGAGGCTGCTGATTCAGTTTGCTCATGAAGGGTGCGCTGCAGGGCATGACGCCCGCCCGCACCCTCTGCTGATACACCACCCCATTGAACCCACCGGCTTGGCACGCACCTGCGGCAGCACCGTTGCCGCAGGGCTCCACGCTAAGCTGGCGGCATGAGCGATTTCAATTCTGCCTACGCTGGGCTGTTTGCAGAACAGGGCCTGAGCCTGGGACTGATGACGCCGGTGGCGGCGCACGGGTTGGCCGATCCGCATGAGGCGCGGCGTGTCGCCCGGTTGGCCGATGACCTCGGCTTTGCCGCGCTGTGGACGCGCGACGTGCCCTTGATGGTGCCGCAGGGACCGGAGGCGACCGCGAGCGCGCTGGATGATCCCTTCCTGTGGCTGGGCATGCTGGCCGCCGCGACAGAGCGCATCGTGGTTGGCAGTGCGGCCATCGTGCTGCCATTGCGCCAGCCGCTGCAGGTGGCGAAGTCGGCCTTGAGCCTGGACCGCATCAGCGGCGGGCGTTTCGTGCTGGGCCTGGGTTCGGGTGACCGCCCGGAGGAATTCGCCGCGTTCGGCGAGGATCTGGAGGGCAGGGCCGCGACGTTCCGTGAGCGCTGGTCGTTGCTTCGGGCGGCGCTGTCGCCGCAGGCACACGAGCGGGCCGCCGTGCTGCAGGTGACCGGAGGCTTCGACGTGCTGCCTGCGCCGGCCGCGCGCATTCCGATGCTGGTGGTGGGTACCGCCAGGCAGAGCCTGCAGTGGATCGCCCGTGAGTCTGAAGGATGGGCCACCTATCACCGCGAGGAGGCTGCCCAGGAGGGACGCATCGGTCTGTGGCAGCAGGCGTTGGCGCAACAGGGCGCGGCGGGCAAACCGTTCGTGCAGTCGATGCTGCTGGACCTGCAGGCGGACCCGCAGGCACCCGCCGAGCCGTTGCCGCTTGGCCTGAAGGTCGGCCGCGATGGCCTGCGTGACTATCTGCTGCGCGTGCATGCGCAGGGCGTGGCGCATGTGATGTTCAATCTGGTCGACAACGGCCGGCCGGTGGAGGCCGTGCTGCGCGAGATCGGGGAGCGGGTGCTGCCGCATATCCCCCGGTAGCTGTGCTGCGCCCGCCGGGCATGGCCCGGCGCTACCGATGTGGGCGGGTGTGACCCGACGGTGTCCTGAACGTTCGCATCTGCGTATCATTCGCATCTTCTGTCCCTGCAGGAGCCCGATGTGACCCCAGGCAATCCCATGCACCCCGTCGGACGGCTGTTCGCCGTGGTTGCCTTCATCGAGGCCATCACCTGGGCCGGCCTGCTGGTGGGCATGTGGCTGAAGTACGGCCCGCAGGCCAACGTCGCCCTGGTCAAGTTGTTCGGGCCGCTGCATGGCGTGGCGTTCCTGGTGTACGTGGCCGTGACCCTGTTCTCCGCAGTGCGCCTGCGCTGGCCATGGTGGGCCAGCGCGCTGGCCCTGCTTGCTGCTGTCCCGCCGCTGGTCACGCTGCCGCTGGAGTGGTGGTTCCGCCGTCGCGGCCTGCTGTCGCTGCGCGTGATGCGCTGACACGGCTGTTGCGGGTCCATTCAATTGAATGGGTATCAAATGCAAATACGAGCCGTTATCATTTAAGGGTGGTGTCGCTGCGTGACGTGGCGGCATCGGGCGGAGCGTCGTGCTGGCGTTCTGCCGTCCTTCCCTGTTACGGCTGGTGTTCCATGCACGCACGTCCCGTCGTTCCCGGTTTGCCGGCCCTGGTGTTGGCGGCCCTGATCGGCACCATGGCCATGATGTCTTTCGTCGCCGTGATCGGCCCGGTGGTCCGGCTGCTGGGCCTGTCCGAATGGCACGCGGGCCTGTCGGTGACGGCCGCCGGCGTGCTGTGGATGCTGGCGGCTCGCCGCTGGGGCCAACTCAGCGACCGCATCGGTCGCAAGCGCGTGCTGCTGCTGGCGATGGGCGCGTACACCGGCGTCTACCTCGCGCTCGCCATGTTCATCGATGTGGCCCTGCAGGTCACGCCGCCGGTGGTTGTGTCGGTGCTGGTGCTGGTGGGCGCGCGCGGGCTGATCGGGCTGTTCTATGCCGCCGTGCCACCGACGGCCGCAGCCTTGATCGCCGACCAGGCGCCGGCCGGCCAGCGCACGCAGTTTCTCGCCCGTCTGGGCAGTGCCAATGCACTGGGGATGGTGCTGGGCCCAGCGGCAGCAGGCTGGCTGGCTTACACGCATCTTTCGCTGGCGCTGTATGTGGCCGCGCTGTTGCCGCTGCTGGCGCTGGCATTGCTGGCGTGGCGTCTGCCTTCGACGGCGCCGGCAGCGGCGGCATCGTCAGCACGACGGACGCCCCTGCGCCGTCTGGACCGGCGCCTTCGGCTGCCCCAACTGGCCGCGTTCCTAGGAATGGTGTCGGTGACCATCGCGCAGGTGACGGTCGGCTTCTTCGCGATCGATCGCCTCGGCCTGGCAGCGGCTGAAGGCGCGCGCATGGCCGGCATCGCACTGACCGCTGTGGGCGTCGGGCTGATCCTGGCGCAGGCACTGGTGATGAAGCTGGAGGTGCCACCGCGGCGCTGGATCGTGCTGGGTGCATTGATCGCCGGTATCGGCTTCGCCTCGGTAGCCGCCGTGCAGCAGTCCTGGCAGCTGCCGGCGGCCTATGCGCTGGCGGCATTCGGCATGGGCTTCGTGTTCCCGTCGTTCCAGGCGCTGGCCGCCGACGCGGTGCAGGCACACGAACAGGGTGCCGCCGCCGGAACGGTCGCTGCGGCACAGGGGCTGGGCATGGTGGTCGGGCCGATGCTCGGCACGCTGTTGTATCGGGGCGGGCCGAGCCTGCCGTATCTGCTGGTCGGTGTGCTGCTGCTGTTGCTGTGCGTGCTGGCGGCAGCGCACCGGATGAAGGAGGCGACATGAACGATTCGCTCAGGGACGATGCATGGCAGGAGACGGCGCCGTTGCCGTTGCCGGCTGCGGATGACCCCACGCTGTTCCTGCTGCAGCATGCAGGGCAGCATGTGCATGCGCGTGGCTGTCGTGCGGCGCTTGCGTCCGGTCCGCTGGTGACGCTGGCCGGGCGCGTGGCTGCGTTCTTCGCGCAGCAGCGGGGCGGGCCGGGCCTGCTGGTCGGAGCGATTCCGTTCGAGCCACGTGCCGACGATGCGCTGTACCAGCCCGAACGCGTGCTGCCTGCGTTGCCGGTACAGCCGCAGGCTGCGCCTGCGCTGGAGGGTGTCGTGCAGGCCGAACCTTCGGCGGACGACTACGCCGCAGCGGTGGATAGGGCAGTGCAGGCCCTGCGTGATCCCCGACAGGACCTGCACAAGGTGGTACTGGCGCGCAGCCTGTTGGCACACACACGCCACGCCCTGACGCCCGATGTGCTGCTGGCGAGACTGGGAGCCGATCCGTCGGTGGCGACCTACGCGGTGCCGCTGCCGGTGGAGCTGGGCCAAGCCCCGGCATGGCTGGTCGGGGCGACGCCCGAGCTGCTGCTGCGCAAGCGCGGCGCGCAGGTGCTGTCGCACCCGCTGGCCGGCTCAGCCCGACGCAGTGCGGATCCGGTGCAGGACGAGCGTGCCGCGCAGACCCTGCTGGTGTCGGCCAAGGATCACGACGAGCACCGTCATGTGGTCGAGGCCATCATTGATGGCCTCTCTCCCTATTGCAGCCATATCGACGCGC
This sequence comes from Stenotrophomonas maltophilia, assembly GCF_025642255.1. Lineage (NCBI taxonomy): Bacteria > Pseudomonadati > Pseudomonadota > Gammaproteobacteria > Lysobacterales > Lysobacteraceae > Stenotrophomonas > Stenotrophomonas maltophilia. The sequence goes on along the minus strand of NZ_CP106759.1, from coordinate 2,267,208 downwards.
AGGCGCGGCCGGTGCTGCATGCCACGGCCACCATGTGGCACCTGGGAACCCGCATCCATGCCACGTTGAAGGATCCACGGGTGCCGGCGGCCGCCCTGCTGGCGCAGCTGCATCCCACGCCCGCCGTATGCGGCACGCCGCAGCAGGCGGCGCTGCAGCGCATCCGCGAACTGGAGCCGGTTCCACGCGGTTTCTACGCCGGTGCCGTGGGGTGGCTGGACGCGCAGGGCGACGGCGACTGGTACGTCGCCATCCGCTGCGCACGACTGCAGGGCACGCAGCTGCGCCTGTATGCGGGCGCCGGCATCGTCGCCGGGTCGCAGCCGCAGGCCGAAGTGGCCGAAACCGCAGCGAAGTTTGCTGCCCTGTTGAACGCGTTGGGCGTCAGTGAGCCCGCGCCCCCGACCGAGCCCCTCGCATGAGCCCATCTTCTTCCCGCCTGCCATTGCAGCAGGTATGGCCCGAAGACCGGGTCGCCCACTATCGCCGGATGGGGCATTGGCGCGGGGAGACCTTCCCGGCCTTCCTGCGCGAGCGCGCCGAACGCTACGCCGATGACATCGCGGTGGTGGCAGGTGATGTCCGACTGAGCTATGCGCAGCTGTGGCACGAGGCCGGGCGCATCGGCAGCGGCCTGCTGGCGCTGGGCCTGCAGCCCGGTGAACGGGTGCTGGTGCAGCTGGGCAACAGCGCCGGCTTCATCGCCACCGTCTGCGGCCTGTTCCGCGCCGGCCTGGTACCGGTGTACGCGTTGCCCGCGCACCGCATCACCGAGCTGGTGCACTTCGCCACGAAGGCCGAGGCCAGTGCCTTTGTCACCGCCGATGTGCACGAGGGTTTCGATCATCGCGGGCTGGCACGGGCACTGCAGGCGGAGGTGCCGGCCCTGCGCCACGTGGTGATCGACGGCGATGCGGAGGAGTTCGTCGGGCTGGCGAACCTGCAGGGCGACCGCAGCCAGCTGCCGGCCGACCCGGATCCGCAGTCGGTGGCGTTCCTGCAGCTGTCAGGTGGCAGCACCGGCCTGTCCAAGCTGATTCCGCGCACGCACGACGACTACATCTATTCGTTCCGTGCCAGCAACGCGATCTGCGGGATCGACCGCGACAGCGTGTATCTGGTCGCATTGCCGGCCGCGCATAATTTTCCGATGAGCTCGCCGGGCTTCTTCGGTGCGCTGTATGCCGGTGCCCGCGTGGTGCTCAGTCCGGGGCCGGGCCCGGATGTCGCGTTCCCGCTGATTGCACGCGAGAAGGTGACCTGCTGTGGGCTGGTGCCGCCGCTGGCCCTGCTGTGGGCGCAGGCAGCGGCATCGACGAAGCACGATCTGTCCAGCCTGCGGGTGCTGCAGGTGGGCGGCGCAAAACTGGTGCCGGAGGCCGCGCGGCGCGTCATCGATGGCCTGGGCTGCACGCTGCAGCAGGTGTTCGGCATGGCCGAAGGCCTGGTGAACTACACCCGCCTCGACGATCCCGAGGAACTGGTGGTGGCCTGCCAGGGACGTCCGATCAGCCCTGACGACGAAGTCCGTGTGGTCGACGACCACGATCAGCCGGTTGCCGAGGGCGAGATCGGACATCTGTTGACCCGCGGCCCGTACACCATCCGTGGGTACCACAACGATGCCGCAGCCAACGCGCGCTCGTTCACCGACGACGGCTTCTACCGCACCGGCGACCGCGTGCAGCAGCTGCCCGGGGGATATCTGGTGGTGCAGGGGCGTGCCGGGGACCACATCAACCGTGCCGGCGAGAAGATCTCCGCCGAGGAGATCGAAGACCATCTGCTGGCCCATCCGGGTGTGTTCGATGCGGCGGTGGTGTCCATTCCCGATGAATACCTGGGTGAGCGCAGCTGCGCCTTCGTCATCCGCCAGGGCGAGCCGATCACGGCGCCGGCACTGAAGGCCTGGATGCGCGGGCGCGGGCTGGCGTCGTTCAAGGTGCCGGACCAGGTGGTGTTCGTGGACAGCTTCGATACAACGGCGGTCGGCAAGATCAGCCGCCGCGAACTGCGTGCGCAGCTGCGTGCGCGTCATCTGCAACAGACAGGAGGAACGCGCTGATGGCGCTGCCCCGCATTGCTTCATATTCCCTGCCGACCGCCAGCGAGTTACCACAGCCGCGCGGCCCCTGGCACCCGCAGCGCGAGCGGATCGCGTTGCTGGTGCACGACATGCAACGCTACTTCCTGGCAGCGTTCGACGCGGACAGCGAGCCGCTGCGCCCCGCCGTGGACAACGTCGCGCGCCTGCTGGCGCATTGCCGGGCGCAGGGAATTCCCGTGTTCTATACCGCCCAGCATGGCGATCAGGACCGGCGCGACCGCGGCCTGCAGGCCGACCTGTGGGGACCCGGCATGCGCCGGAGTGAGGAACATGAGCCGATCATCACCGCGCTGGCCCCGCAGCCGGGCGAGCACGTACTGGTCAAGCATCGCTACAGCGCGTTCCAGCGCAGCAACCTGGAGACGCTGATGCGCGCGCGCGGGCGCGACCAGCTGCTGGTGACCGGTGTGTATGCGCATATCGGCTGCACCGCGACCGTGGTCGAAGCCTTCCAGCGTGATATCGAGGCATTCATCGCCGCGGACGCGGTCGCCGACTTCTCGCGCGCCGATCATGAGCAGGCGCTGCACTGGATCGCACGGACCTGTGGCGTACCGATGACCACCGGCCAGCTGCTGGAGACACTGTGATGGATAGGACGGGCGATGTGCTTGACCTGGAACGGATGCGCGCGGACGTGGCGCGCGTGCTCGAATGCGAGCCGGCCGACATCGGCGATGACGACAACCTGATCGATCTCGATCTGGATTCGATGCGCATGCTCGGCCTCGTTCTTGCGTGGAGCAACACTGGCCTTCCGCTGGAGTTCTCGCAGCTGGCCGAGCACACCACGCTGCGCCAGTGGTGGCAGGTGGTGCAACGGCTGCAGGCCGCGCAAGGCGCATGAACGGTGCAGCGCCAGCCTCACCGGTGGCATTGACCGAGGCCCAGGCGGGGCTGTGGTATGCCCAGCGCCTGGCTCCCGACAACCCTGCATTCAACACGGCCCATGCCGTATGGATCGACGGCGCGCTGGACGTGGCGGCGTTCACGGCCGCCGCCAACCAGGCGGCGGCAGAGGCGCAGGCGCTCGCACTGCGCTTCACGGAAGGCAGCGATGGCGAGCCGCTGCAATGGCATGAGCCGGCGCATGTACCGCTGCTGGCAGTCCATGATCTTTCCAGCGCTGCCGATCCGGTGGCCGACGCCAACGCCGCGATGCGGGCCGACCGGCTGAGCCCGGTCGATCCCACCCGCGACCGGATCAGCCAGCAGGTGCTCTACGCACTGGGAGGCCAGCGCTGGGTCTGGTACCTGCGCGTTCACCATCTCGGCGCTGATGGCTATGGCATGGCACTGTTCAGCGATCGTGTCTGCGCGCTGTACGCCGGGCGCGGCGGCGATGCGCTGCCGCCCCTGGCCGGTGTACTGGCCGACGATGCGGCATACCGCATCGATCCGCGTCGCGAGATGGCCGGTGCCTGGTGGCGCGACCACCTGCGGGACGCGCCGGCCGCCGCTGGTCTGGCCGGCGTCGCCGCCGCCAGTGATGACGCGTTGCGCTGGGTGCAGCCGCTGGATGCCGCCTTCCGTGAAGAGCTGCTGCAGGCATCGGTGCGCTGGCTGCAGCCGTGGCCGGATGTGCTGGCCGCACTTGCGGCCGAGTACCTGCGGCGGATGAGTGCGGCCGAGGAAGTGGTGCTGGGGGTGCCCTACATGGGGCGCCTGGGAAACGCGTCGGCGCGCGTGCCCGCGATGGTGATGAACGTGCTGCCGCTGCGCGTGGCCGCTGCCGAGGGCAGTGTCGAAAGCTACACCCGTGGCATCGGCCGGCAGTTGAGCCAGAGCCGCAGGCATGGCCGGTATCGCGGCGAACAGCTGCGGCGCGATCTGGGCCTGGTCGGTGCGCAGCAGCGCCTGCATGGCCCGCTGGTGAACATACAGCCGTTCTACAGGCCGCTGGCGCTGCCCGGCGTGCAGGCCACGCTGCAGGTGCTGTGCACCGGGCCGGTGGAGGATCTGGTGCTGGGCTTCCGCGGTGATGGCCAGGCGCTGCTGGATCTGGAGATCGAGGCGAACCCCGCCCTGTACAGCGACGCCGACGTGCAGGCGCATGCGCAACGGCTGCTGCATTTCGTGTCGGCGGCGCTGGATGCCGACGACATTGCCAGCGTGCCACTGGCCACCGCGGCAGAGGTCACGCAGGTGGTTCATCGCTTCAACGCGACCACCCATCCATTGCCTGCAACCACACTGGTGGAACTGTTGCAGCAGGGCATGGATCGCGACCCTCAGGCAACGGCGCTGGTCTGCGGCGACGCCACGCTTGAGCATGCCGCGCTGGAGGCACGCAGCTTCGCACTGGCCGCACAGCTGCGCGCGTTGGGGGTGGGGCCGGGCAGTGTGGTGGCGGTCGCGCTGCCGCGCTCGATGGAGCTGGTCATCGCCCTGGTGGCCGTGCTGCGTGCCGGCGCCGCCTATCTTCCGCTGGATCCTGCACATCCCGACGAGCGCCTGGCGCGCATCCTGCGCTCGGCGCGTCCGGCCTGCGTGCTGGCCGACAGCACGATGGCGCACCGGGCCGCAGGCGTGCCGGTGCTGCCACCCGATCAATGGATGGCACAGGGGGCTGCCGCGCCCTGGCCGGACCCGGCGCCGGATGATGCGGCCTATGTGATCTACACCTCCGGCTCGACCGGCGAACCCAAGGGCGTGGTCATCGAGCATCGCGCCATCGTCAACCGCCTGCTGTGGATGCGCGAGCACTACGGCTTCGGCGCAGACGACCGCGTGCTGCAGAAGACGCCCGCCACGTTCGACGTGTCGGTCTGGGAGTTCTTCCTGCCGCTGCTGTGCGGCGCCACGCTGGTTCTCGCGGGTCCGGATGCGCATCGTGATCCCACCGAGCTGGGCCGGTTGATCCGCGCGCAGGGCATCACCACCGCCCACTTCGTCCCGTCGATGCTGGACGCCTTCCTCGCGGCGCCGGCCTCGCAGGGCCTGCAGCTGCGCCGGGTGTTCACCAGCGGCGAAGCGCTCGACGCCTCGCTCCGCGACCGCTTCCATGCCCGCATCGACGCGCAGCTGCACAACCTGTACGGGCCTACCGAAGCCGCGGTGGATGTCAGTTACTGGCCAGCCCCGGCAGGCGATCGCTCACGCCCGGTGCCGATCGGCTTCCCGGTCTGGAACACCCGCCTGTATGTGCTCGATGCACGCATGCAGCCTTTGCCGGTGGGCGTGGCGGGCGAGCTCTACCTCGGCGGCGTGCAGCTGGCACGAGGCTACCTGGGCCGCGACGATCTCACCGCCGGACGTTTCCTGGGCGATCCCTTCCTCGCGGGCGAGCGCATCTACCGCACCGGGGACGTTGCACGTTGGCGCAGCGACGGAGCGGTCGAGTATCTGGGCCGCAGCGACCATCAGGTGAAGCTGCGCGGTCTGCGCATCGAGCTGGGGGAGATCGAGGCGGCGCTGCGGGAACTGCCCGGCATGGAGCGCGTGGACGTGCTGCTGCGCCACGACCTTCCCGGTGAGCCGCGGCTGGTCGCCTACGTGCCAGCGGCAATGGCCGACGCCGCTGCCCTGCGCGCGCACCTGGCGGCGCGCGTGCCGGACTACATGGTGCCGTCGGCGTTTGTCGGGGTCGATCACTGGCCGGTGACCACCAACGGAAAGCTGGATCGCAGCGCGCTTCCGAAACCTCCGCAGGTCGGGATGACCGGTGTCGCACCGCGCACGCCACTGGAACATGCGCTGGCCGCCTTGTTCGCACAGGCACTGGGCCGTGAGCAGGCCGTTGCGGTCGATGCGGACTTCTTCAGCCTTGGGGGCGACTCGCTTTCGGCCGTGCACCTGCTGCTGGCCATCGAACAGCGCTGGCGCTGCGAGCTGGGCCTCGGCGTTCTGTTCGCGGAGCCGACGGTGGCGGCGCTGGCCCGGCGTATCGCCGAACCCCCGATGCTGGCCGATCATGCCTTGGGCCCGGTCATCGCGTTGGCCACGACCGATGGGACTGAACCCCCGCCGCTGTTCGTGCTGCACCCGGCAGGCGGCATTGCCTGGAATTACCGCGCGCTGGCGCGTGCGCTGCAACCGGCGCGGGCCGTGTACGGGCTGCAGTCGCCGGCGCTGGACGCCGCGCAGCCGCTGCCGGCCAGCATCGAGGCGATGGCCAACGAGTACGTGCAGCGTGTAGTGACCCTGCAGCCGCGCGGGCCGGTGCACCTGCTCGGCTGGTCGGTGGGGGGGATCATCGCCCAGGCGATGGCCGTGCGCCTGCACGAGATCGGTCGCAAGGTCGGCGAGCTGGTCCTGCTCGACGCCTATCCCAGTGAGTGCTGGCGGGCCGAGCCGGAGCCGGATCCGATCGCCGCACTGCGGGCGTTGCTGGCCATCGCCGGCCACGATCCCGACGCACACCCGGAGCTGGACAGCCGCGAGCGCATTCTGGCCTTCCTGCGTCGAGGTGGCAGTGCGCTGGGCGGCCTGCCCGACGTGGTGCTGGACGGCGTGGTGCGCGCGGTCACCGGAACCAACCGCCTGATCCGCGAGCACCACCACCGGCCATTCGACGGCACCCTGGTGCATGTGCGCGCAGGGCGGGACCACCAGGCACGACCACAGCTGCAGTCGGCGCTGTGGAAGGCGCATGCGCGCACGGTGCAGGCGCTCGAACTGCCGTTCCTGCATGCCGAACTGACCGGTCGTGATGCGGTGGCGCGGCTCGCGCCATGGCTGTCGGCGCGACTGCGGCATTGGGATGAACAACAGGAGATCGCAACATGCAGTTGACCGGTTTTGAGGGTCGCGTGGCGCTGGTGACCGGCGCAGCCGGGGGGATCGGCACCGCGCTGGTGAAGCTGCTGGTCGCCGCCGGCTGCCAGGTGGTGGCCACCGACCGCGAGTCGCCCGCGATCGTGGGCGAGCGCGTCCATGCCTGTGCGCTGGATGTCAGCGACAGCGCAGCGGTCGATGCGCTCATCGACCAGGTAGAGGCGAAGATCGGACCGATCGCCCTGGCGGCCAGTGTGGCCGGCGTGCTGCAGGTCGGCGCGGTGACGGATACCTGTGATGCCGATTGGCGCCGTGTTTTCTCGGTCAACGCTGACGGTGTGTTCCATCTCGGCCGCGCACTGGCGCGGGTGATGTCACCGCGCAGACAGGGCGCCATCGTCACCGTCAGCTCGAACGCCGCAGGCGTGCCGCGTCACGGCATGGCGGCCTACGCTGCCTCGAAGGCGGCAGCGACCATGTTCACCCGTTGCCTGGGCCTGGAGCTGGCGCCACTGGGCATCCGCTGCAACATCGTCGCACCCGGTTCGACGCTGACCGCCATGCAGACCGGCATGTGGGAAGACGCGTACGGTGCCGAGCGGGTGATTGCCGGCAACCTCGACACCTACAAGGCCGGCATTCCCCTGCGCAAGCTGGCTACGCCGGAGGACGTTGCCCAGTCGGTGATGTTCCTGCTGTCCGAGCAGGCCGGGCATGTGGCGATGAGTGACCTGTACGTCGACGGCGGCGCCACGCTGCGCGGCTGACCCCCTGATGCAGGGCCGGGCCTCAACCGGGGTTGCGGGGCTTGCGCGCGCGCTTCGGTTTCGCCGCATCACCGCCGCTGGCCGCACCGTCCTGCAGCGCCTGCAACCACGACAGGGTATCGACGTAATCGATGAAGTGGCGCAGATAGCCGGGGCTGGCGGCCTGCATCGAATCGAGCATGCGCTGCACCAGTACCGCGGAGTTCAGCGGGCCGCCGTCGGCGGGGGCCTCGGTGCGCAGCGAACGGCGCACCTGCAGTTCACTGCGCAGCTCCGACCACTCGTGCTGCACCTGCTGCAGCATCGGCACCTGCGGGTAGTCCGCCAGCGAGCGCGACCCCGCATCGAGATCGCGCACCAGTGCACGCAGCCCCTCCAGCGCTGGCAGCTTACCTGCCATCCGGTGCCCTGGGCCTGGGAATCGGCGCGATCTCCACGCGGCGGTTGCGCGCGCGGCCATCCTCGCTGGCATTGGAGCTGACCGGCTGCTCGCTGCCGAAGGCGGCGGCGAATACCGCATCGGCCGGTACGCCATCGGCGATCAGGGTACGGGTCACCGTCAGCGAACGCTGCGCGGACAGTTCCCAGTTGTCGGCGAAACGACGGTTGCCTTCGCGCACCGGCGCATCATCGGTGAAGCCGCTGACCATCAGGATCTCTTCGCGGCTGCCCAGGTAGGCAGCCAGCGGTGCGGCCAGGCTGCGCAGCAGCTCCTGGCCCTCCGGCTGCAGCTGGTCTGAATTGAGGGCGAACAGCACATTGCCGCTGATGCCGATGCGGCCATCGACCAGCGTCACCCGGCCCGCCGCCAGCGGGCCGGCCAGTGCCTGCTCCAGCGTCTGCAGGCGCTTGGCTTCGGCCTGGCGCTGCCTGACTTCATCCTCCAGCCGCTGCGAGAGTTCCAGCTGGACCGCTACCACGCCGACCAGGATCAGCACGAACGCGCCGAGCAGTACCGACATCAGGTCGCCGAATGCCGCCCAGATCGGCGCGTGCGAACCGCCGTCGACCTCCAGCTCGTCGCTCATGCGGTGCCGGCCTTGCCGCGGCGCGCGGCCAACTGTTGCAGCTCCTCCATCACCTGTTTCTGCGACAGCAGGCTCAGGTCGACCACCTCACGCGCCTGCGCCACGTAATAGGCCAACTGCTCGTCGCTGCGGGCCAGCGAGGCATCCAGCGCGCCACCGATCTGTTCCAGCCGGCCCGACAGCTCGGCCGATGCGGCGCCGAACTGGGCCACGGCGTCGCCGAAGGCGCCGGCGAGGTGGCCGACTTCAGTGGCGCTGCCATCCAGCAGTGCAGCGATGCCGTCGAGCTTGCCGGTTTCGGCCGCGATGTGGTCGGTGAAGCGGTTGCCGACGCGCTCCAGCAGTTCCGCCGAGCCGCCCACCAGTGCATCGACCGCGCTGCGTTGTTCATGCGAGGCATGGTTGATCGCATCCAGCAGGGTCTGCACCGTCGCCAGCAGGCGGCCGCGCTCCTCCAGCATCGCGTTGTCGCGCACCAGACTCTCGGAGAGCGTGCTGCGCAGCTCGTTGATGACGTCGGCAGCGGCCTTCGGTGCGGCGGCAGCCGTCTGCAGCAGGGTCGAGACTTCCGCGAGCGTGGCGCTGGCCTGGGCACGGCCGTTCTCGCCGATCTGCTGCGCGGTCTCCGCCAGCGTGTCGCAGATCTGCTGCTGCTGCGCAGCCAGGCGTTCTCCATTGGCGTGCAGGCGTTCGGCCAGATCGTTCGACAGGGTGTGCAGCGCGTCGCTCCAGCGTTGCAGGCGCTGTTCGTCACCGGCCTGCAGTTGTGCCTGCAGCGCGGCGTGGGCCTGTTGCAGATGGGTGCTGGCGGCCTCCCAGCGCGCCTGGCGCTGCTGCTCGTGGTCCTGCAGCAGCGACTGGCTGGCTGCATGACGTTCTTCAAGCGCGTGAAGCAGCGACTGGGCCCGTTCGTCCAGATGCTGACTGACCGCCTCCAGTGCCTGCTGCTGGCGCTCGACCAGCGTGGTGTTGAGCGCATGCTGCTGGTCGGCCGCAGTGCGCCACGCGTCGGTCTGGCGGTCGGCATCCGCCTGCAGCCGTTCGCCGATGCGTGCCACCACTGCTTCGCCGTGTGCACCCTGGGCATCGCTGAAGGCCTGCAGATGCTGGCGAAGGTCGGTCACCAGCGCCTGCTGTGCCTGGGCCTGTTCGGCCATCACCCGCGTCCAGCTGGCTTCAGTCGATACGCGGCTGCGCTCGAAGCCGTCCGCCAGCCCGGCCAGCTGCTGCTGCACCGCCTGTTCAACGCGCGCATGCAGGGCCTGGCCGTGGCTGGCCAGGCCAGCCAGCGTGGTTTCCGCCATCGGCTGCAGGGCACCGCCGATGGCCGCTGCGCTGGCTTCGGCGCCTTCGCGCAGCGATTGCTGGAGGGAGGCCGCCAGGCGCTCCTGCAGCGCCTGGCTCTGGCTGAGGAACTCGGCCTGGCCGGCCAGCAGCCGTTCGTTGGCCGCCAGGCTGTGCTGCTCGAAGGCACCGGTCATCGCCTGCAGGCGGTCGACCAGGGCCGGCAGCGCTGCGGACTGCGCCTGCAGCAGTCGCAGGGATTCGGCGCGTTGCCACGCCTGCGAATACGGGTGCAGCGGGCCGGAGATGGCACGGTCGAGCTGCTGCACGGCCTGCAGGCGATCCCGGCGCAACAGCGCCGAAAGCAGCCCCAGCATGGCCGAACTGGCGACACCGGCAATCGACGTACCGAAGGCGACGGCCAGGCCCTGTACCGGGGATGCCAGCGAGCCGCGGATGGCGGCCATGTCGGTGGCGCTCTGCAGGGCGAGGCCAGTGCCGCGCAGGGTGTCCATCATGCCCAGCAGGGTGCCGAGCATGCCCAGCAGCACCAGCAGGCCGACCAGGTACGGTGTCAGGACCGGGCCGGGCAGGGCGGTGCGCTCACCTTCCACGCGCAGGCGCACGGCATTGCGCAGGCTTGCCGGCACGCGCTCCAGCCAGGGTGCCAGGCGCTCCTCGGCGGCGGACAGATCGCCCAGGGCATCGCGCAGGCCCGCGCTGGCCTGGCGATAGCGGTACAGCTCCACACCACCGGCGATGTAGCAGGCGGCAATGACCGCCGCGACCGCTGCACCCAACGGGTGCACCGAAACGTAGCCGATGCCGATCCAGCACACGGCCAGCAGGCCGACAAGGAAGACAACGACAGGGAAAGCAGTTCTGGACATGGTGTTCCGGGTCAGTGGGAGCGCAGGGCTGCCAGCAGCCCCTCGATCGGGTGGAAGCGCAGCTGCAGCTCGGCAAGCAGCAGCGAGCGCATGTCATGGCGGAATGCGGTGCGCCAGCCAGGCTGGCCATGCACGCGGTCGAAGCGGGTGCCCAGCACTGCCGGGGCGATGGCCAGCAGGCTGTGCTCGCGCGGGCTGAGGGTCTGCTCCATCACGGCGTCGATCTCGGCCAGCCGCGCCAAATCGGGCGAGGCCCGCAGCAACTGGTCACGGAGGCGTCCGCGCAGGCGTCCGGTCGCGGTCTGGATGGCCTGCTGCAGCACCCGGTAGCGCTGCCGCAACGAGGCAAAGGTGGGTGTGGCGGCCGCCTCGGCCAGATCGAGCAGGCGCTCGGCTTCGGCGTCGTCACGAATCGACGCCAGCAGGCTGGCATGGGCCTGCTCGCAGTCGGCCAGCAGGTCGTCCATCGCCTCGCCCGCGTCCGCCGCTGCAGGCACGCGTCCGCCCAGTGCCGTCGACAGCGCGACAGCACGGCTCCAGTCCACCCACTGACCGAGGCGATCGGTCAGGACGGGACTGGTGGCCGGCATCGCGCCGTCGCTGAGACGGGCGAGCAGGCGAAGGAAATCCGGTCCACCCAGGACCGTCTGCGCTGCGTTCGCCATCAAGGGGTGAGGGGCCAAAAACCGTTGATTTTACAGCCAGATGAGCCTGGCTGGATGAAGGGCGGGACGGGTGGGCGGGCCCGCAGGCGCCACAAGGCTTAGAATGACCGGCTGCACTCACCACGTTCGACCTCTGGAGCACCCATGACTGTTGCGCAGTTCTACCCGATCGGCACCCCCGGACAGCCCTGGGGCGATCCGGAACGCGCGCAGTGGCGGGCCCGCCAGCAACGCCAGCGCAGCTACCATGACGATGTGGTGGCGGCGCTGGAACGCCTGGACGAGCGTTTCGACGTGATCCAGTACGGGCAGCTCGATTACGCGCCGGACCACTATCCCCTGTTCGCCGTGGTCAACCACGACTGGAACTCGGCACTGCCGACGGCGCTGGTTACCGGCGGCGTGCATGGATATGAGACCAGCGGCGTACACGGTGCCCTGCAGTTCCTGGAGCAGCAGGCCGAGCGCTACCTGGGGCGTCTGAACCTGATCGTGGCCCCCTGCGTGAGTCCGTGGGGCTATGAGCGCATCCAGCGCTGGAACCCCGCTGCCCTGGACCCGAACCGCAGCTTCCGCGACGGCGGCCTGATCGAGGAAGCCGCCTCGCTGATGCGCTGGGTGGCCGGGCGCAAGGCCGACATCCGGGTGCACCTGGACCTGCACGAAACCACTGACAGCGACCTGCACGAGTTCGACCCGGCCCGTTGCGCCCGTGATGGCAAGCCCTTCGAGCGGGACACCATTCCCGATGGCTTCTACGTGATCGGCAACAGCGAAGACCCGCAACCGGCATTCCAGCGGGCGCTGATCGCTGCCGTGGCGCCGATCACCCATATCGCCCCGGCCGATGCCGAAGGCAACCTGGTCGGCCTGCCGTTGCAGTCACCGGGCGTGGTATGGGGTGAATCGCGCTCGATCGGGGCCTGCGCCGGATTCACCGATGCGCGTTTTGCCACCACCACGGAGGTCTACCCGGACAGTCCGCGTACCCACCCGCAGGAGTGCAACGACGCGCAGGTCGCGGCGGTCTGTGCGGGCCTGGATTTCGCCCTGGCGCACTGATCCGGATCGGGACCGCGACCGACCGGGATGACGCTGCTACGCGGCCATTACTCGGCGAAACTGGCGGTGTCCTTGCCTTGCCGCTTGGCGTGGTAGAGGGCTCGGTCGGCCAGTGCCAGCCAGTCCTCGACACTGCCGTGTCGCGGGCTCGCAGCGACTCCCATGCTGACACTGAAATCGCTCGCCGGTCCTGTCCGGCGTGCGTTCTCGTGCAGGCGTTGCCGGATGCGTGCCGCCATCTGCATGGCGTCTGACGCGGCGCAGTCGCGCAGCAGCACGACGAACTCATCCCCCCCGAGCCGTGCAGCTGTATCGGCCGGGCTGGCGAATTCGCGCAGTGTCGTGGCGATATTCCGCAGGACCTGATCGCCGGCGCGATGCCCCTGCGAGTCGTTGATGCGCTTGAAGTCATCCACATCCAGCATCAACAGGCACGCCATGCCGCCGTGGCGCTGGGATTTGTCCAGCGCCTGCTGGGCACGGTGGATCAGGAAGCCCCGGTTGGCCAGCTCCACCAGCGGATCCATCCGGCTCAGCCGCCGCAGCTGCCGGTTCTGTGATTTGACCCGGCGCGCGAGTTGCCAGCTCAGGATGCTGAGGCCGATGCCGTACACGAACAGGAACGGCATGCTCAGCATGATGCTGCGTTGCGAGGTGGTCGGCTGGTAGGGGAAGCCCAGCGCGAACCAGACGAGTCCAAAACCCAGCACCAGCGCCAGCGTCGCCCGCAGCGCCAGCCGCACTCCCCCTGCTGCGATCTTGTCGGCCACCAGCAGAGCGGTGAACAGCGCGCTGGGCACGATGCTGAGGGCGATGAACGCGATCCACGCGCCGCCAAGGAAGGAATCGAGCACCATGCAGCGGAACTGGGTGGCGGCCGGCTCGGGGGAACGCCGGGTGAGGACCAGAGCGATCGTCGGCCATGCCAGCGCGTTGAGCAGCAGCAGCGTCCATGGCCACACACCATCCTGGCGTTCGAGCAGGATGGACGCCAGGGGCAGCGCCGCCAGGCTGCTGCCGACGAACCGCATCCAACCGATGCGCCGCGCCGCGCCGATACCCTCGACGGCCACCTCGGTCGAATCAGTGAAGTAGGGCATTGCCGATCCCCCCAAGATCGCACGACCAACGGCGCTCCACGGTGGAGCGCGCTCCAGCAGTCTGGCATTGCGACGTCAACGGCCCGTGCATGCTGCGGTCGCCGACGTCAGCGCCGGATGGCAACACGGGGCCGCGGGCGCCGGGCGCCCGTTTGCTTCGGTCCGGAATCATCGAGGGCAGCGCGGCGGGCGTCTAAACCTTCTGCACCCCTGCCGCATCCAAGGCAGGCGGCAATCTGCCGTTGCCTCCACTGGAAGCCATCAATGCGCCAGTCCATACGCTCGTGGTACGTCGCCCTGGTTGCGGGGCTGCTTGTTCTTCCGCAGCCCCGCGCCGCGGCCGGGACGATCACCCTTCCTTTCGAGCAGGACAAGGATCATCGGATCTATGTGGAAGGGCGGATCAACCAGTCAGGACCGCTGCGCTTTCTTGTCGACACCGGCGCTGACGGACTGGCAGTCACGGTTGCCACCCGCAAGGCCGCGTCGATGCAGGTCGATGACCGCTCCGAGAACACCGGCTCCGATGGCGTGAGTTTCGTGGACTACAGTACCCACAACACGGTCGTCGTGGGAGACATGCGCCGGACGATGGGGGCGGCCGTGATCGACTACGGCAAGCGTCCGTTCGACGCCGTGCTTGGCTGGACATTCTTCGCGGGGCGCATCATCGAGATCGACTACGACCGCAAGCTGCTGCACGTGCACGACCGGTTGCCGGATCTGCACGGATACACCCGCGCGAACGTCCGCTGGATCGACAATACGCCCGCCATCGAAGTGCTTCTGCGTGAGGGTGGCTCGACACTTGCGGCCTGGCTGTTCGTGGACACCGGCAGCAACGGCGCCATCGATCTGGGTCATGCGTACAGCTCGCGCCACCGACTGCAGGAGGTGTTCACCCGCACGATCGGTACCTCACAGTTCAGCGGCTCGGCGGGCAGGAAGATCCGGGCCGTCGATGCACGGATCGCATCGGTCGATGTGGGCGGGCTGCGACTGGAACAGCCCAAGGTGTCGTTCACCATCGATGAGGATGGATCCAATGCCGACGGCACGCTGGGCAGCGAAACACTGCGCAACTTCAACATCCTGCTGGATACCGGAACCGGGCATCTCCATCTGCGGCCAAACGGTAACGCGCGCGCGCTGCCGAACTAGCCCTTCAGCGCCCACCGCTGGACGCAGCAGCGGCAGGCAGCGCAGGAAGGGCTGACCCATCGCGCGTCTGCGCCCGATGGGTCAGCCAGGGCTGCGTTCACCGACGCAGCGCGTCGACGATCACGCCGGTGGCGATTTCAACAAGCAGATACTCGGTGTCGCTCTGGCGGACCCAGCGCTGGCCGCGGCCGGGATCACGCAGCCTGTAGCGTGCGTAGTCATCCACCCAGTAGCGACGATCCACTTCCGCCCACGGCAGATGATCGCCGCGCCGCCATGCCTTCTTCTGCCATCCTGGCGGCGGTGCGTCGCGATTGTGCGGCCCGCCTGCGTGCGGTGGGGGACCGTTTCCGCGGGCGTGGTGCGGCGGATCCGCCCAGGCCGGTGCGACGGCGAGCAGTGCCACCATCAGAGCAGGTACGACGTGTCGGGTCCTCATGGCATCCTCCTGTCAGTGACCGGTCCTGCCGGCCTGGTGAGGTGGACCATAGGTCAACGCCCGTGAACGGAATCATGCTGTCCGTTTCCCTGCCGAGGGGGTGGCGCCTGTTGGCGGCAGCGTCGAATCGAGGATGTCCAGCAGGGCACGCAGACGGTCCATGTGGCGCAGATCCTGGTGATAGCCCACCCAGATGCCCCGCGAAGGGGGCGTCCCGTGTGAGTCGATGCGCTGCAGTCCGGCCACCGCGTCACCCAACGCACGGGGCAGCACGGCGATACCGGTACCGTGCAGGCACATCTGCGCCTGGACACTGCGACTGGTACTGGTGAATGCGCGCGGCGAACGCGGAAACCGCTGCAGCAACCATTCCACGTCGGGGAAGTGCGACTGCGCGGTGTTCATCAGGATGAGTCCGACCGAATCGGGGTCGTCCTGCAGCCGGGCGATGGTCGAGACCGAACCATACAGGCCGTAGGGCAGGGTCATCACGAGGCGCTGGACGATGTCCGGCTCACTGAACGGCACGATGCGGAACGCGACGTCGGCATCGCGGCGCGACAGGTCCAGCAGTCGATAGCTGGCGATCAGTTCCGGAACCACCGCCGGATGCCGGCGTACCAGTTCGGCGAGCACGGGCGTCAGCACGTGGCAGGCAAACCAGTCCGCGCTCGAAATGCGCAGAATGCCTTCCAGCCGGCCCGGGCTGCCTTCCAGGCGGCGCTCCATGGCCAGGGCGGAGTTCTCCATGGCCTCGGCCAGGGCCAGCACCGCATCACCGGCATCGGTCGTGACCAGCCCGTCCCGCGTCCGCCGCAGCAGGGGCTGCCGGGCGTGCTGTTCAAGGGCCTTCAACCGGCGGCCTACCGTGGGATGGCTGACACCAAGGCGACGCGCGGCCTCACCCAGAGACCCGCCCCGCACGATCGCCAGGAAGACGCGGACATCACCCCATTCCATGATCATGCTCGTTCAAAAATGTACGGCAAATGTGCATCAGTGTCAGTCCACATACAAGTTTGAAAGGTCCAGCATGGGCCCCGGTCGCACTGACCGCCTCCCCCTGGAACTGGATCCGCTTGATATGAACACGCTGAAAGACAAGGTCGCGCTGGTCACCGGCGCTTCGAAGGGCATTGGCGCTGCGGTTGCCCGCCGCCTGGCGGCCGACGGCGCCAGCGTCGTCGTCAACTACGCCTCGAGCCGGGAGGGCGCCGAACGGGTCGTTGCCGATATCGAAGCCGCCGGTGGTCGGGCGCTGGCGGTGCGCGCCGACGTGCGTGACGCGCGCGAGGTCGATGCACTGGTGGCCACGGCCCTGGATGCGTTCGGCAGGCTGGATGTAGTGGTGAACAACTCGGGCGTGTACCGGTTCGCGAAGATCGAGGACACCACCGAGGCGCTCTATCGCCACCAGTTCGACATCAATGTGCTGGGCCCGCTGCTGGTCACTGCCGCCACCGTTCCCCATCTGCGGCCCGGTGCAAGCATCATCAACATCAGTTCATTCGTGACCCGCATCCTGCCGGTGGACAGCGCCATCTACACCGGTTCGAAGGGCGCGATGGACGCCATCACCGGCGTGTTGTCCAGGGAGCTTGGTCCGCGCGGTATCCGTGTCAACGCGGTCAATCCCGGCCTGATCGAGACCGAGGGCACACATGCTGCGGGTGTCGTCGATTCCGGGTTCCAGGCCTGGAATCTGGCGCAGACACCACTGGGCCGGACAGGCCAGGTACTGGACGTGGCGCCGATCGTTGCGTTTCTCGCCTCCGATGATGCGCGATGGATGAGCGGCGACACCCTGCTTGCCTCAGGCGGCATGCGCTGAGTGGGGGACGACATGAATCTACCGGCTGACGCTGCGGGCCCCGTGTCGCCCTATCCGCGCCGTTGGATGGCATTGGCTGTACTGCTGACAGGCACGCTGCTGCCGCCGCTCGACTTCTTCATCGTCAATGTCGCGTTGCCGGCCATCCGTGTCGATCTGCACGCGCCCCCGGATGTCTCGCAGCTGGTCATCTCGGTCTACGCCACGGCCTACGCGGTGACCCTGATCCTGGGAGGCCGGCTGGGCGACATCTACGGCAGGAAACGGGTGTTCATCGCAGGCATGCTGGGGTTTGGCCTGGCATCGGCGCTGTGCGGCCTGGCGCCTGCGGCTGAAGTGCTGGTGGCCGGACGGCTGCTGCAGGGGATGTCGGCCGCGCTGATGGCCCCGCAGTCATTGGCATCGATCCATGCCCTGTTCCCGGACAGCGAGAAGCGCCGTGCGCTTGGCCTGTATGGCGCCACCTTCGGCCTCGCGTCGGTGGGCGGGCAACTGCTCGGGGGTGTATTGGTCACAGCCGATCTGTGGGGAACAGGGTGGAGGAGCGTGTTCCTCATCAATCTTCCCATCATCGCAGCCGCGGTGCCGGCTGCATTCGTGCTGCTGCGTGAGTCGCACGCCCGCCAGGGAGCACGGCTGGACGCTGTCGGAGCGGTGGCGCTGGCGGCGTCGTTGCTGGCGCTGGTGGTACCGATCATCGAGGGCCGCCAGCGCCAGTGGCCGTGGTGGTGCGTAGGACTGCTGCTGGCAAGCGGCCCCCTGCTGCTGTTGTTCTGGAGGCATGAGCAGCGATGCGTGGGGCGTGGGCAGATGCCGCTGGTATTGCCATCGCTGCTGCAGATACGCGGGTTGAGGCGCAGTCTGTCAGCGACATTCTTCTTCTACGCGCTGGCTGCGTTCTTTCTCGTCTTCGCGGTGTATCAGCAGTCCGCGCTGGGGCGCAGCAGCGCGTCGGCGGGGTTGGCGATCCTGCCGTTGGGGCTGGGTTTCCTTCTCGGGCCGCTGTGTGGTTCGGCGTTCCGGCGGCTGGCCGCACAGGGTGCATCGCATGGGATGGTGATGGAGGTTGCGGGCCTGCTGGCGGTCGCAACGCTCGCGCTGCTGGACATGCCGTCGTGGCTGCCGCTTCCGCTGTTTCTGATCGGCGCAGGACAGGGCATTGCGCTTCCGGCGCTGGTGAAGCAGAGCGTGGACCATGTGGATGCCCGCCACGCCGGGCTGGCCGCAGGCATCGTGAGTGCGACACTGCAGATCAGTGCGGCGCTGTCGGTGGCGTTGGTGGGCGGTGTGTTCTTCGCCGTCGCGCCTGACACGGCAACGCCCGCGGAGGTGCGCACCGCGTTCGTGGTGGCCTCGCTGGTGATCGCGGCATCCTTGGCGATTGCCGCCGGATTGGCTTGGCGACGCGGTTGAGACGGGGTCTTCACGCGACGTCCACGTCTTCCACCTGCAGCTGAAAGCCAATCGGAGAGTGTGCCGAAACGCCGCTATATTCCAGACACCCCAGACGAAGGAGGGAGTGGAATGATTCTTACCAAGCAGCACCTGATGATGGCACGTACGCTCGGTGTGGCGATTGTCGCCACCGTAGGCCTTGGGGCCTGCGCCACCTACAAGGACGATTTCGCAACGATCAACTCGCGGCTCGACCAGCTTGATGTGAAGGTGCAGGGTGCGGCGCAGAGCGCCGAGTCGGCCAATCAGTCGGCGCAGCAGGCCAACCAGCGTCTGGATCAGATCGAAGGCCGCGTCCAGCAGCTTGAACGGGCACCTCGCCGCACCCCGCGCGGCTGACCACCTGTAGCCTGCACATCCGAGTCAGGGGCCCAGTGGCCGCAGCGGCCACTGGTGTCCTCCCGTAAAACAGTTTTCGAGGAATGCTCCCATCCATACCCACTCCTCCCTTGCGCGCCGTGCCCATCGCGCTGCTCTGGCAGTGGCGTTGGCGTTCCTGGTGGTTGGTGTCGTCAATGCGGAAGATGCCGTCGCGCCGCCGTCGGCCGCCGTTGATGAACTGCCACCCGGCCAGGATGTCTCCGAAACCGTGATCGAACTGGCGGGCTGGGTCGTGGCGTCCAAGGACAGCCAGGGCTATCCGTTCGCAGTCATGGACAAGGCTGCCGCGCAGATCCTGGTGTTCGGTGGCGACGGCCGGCTGCGCGGCGCGGCCCCTGCATTGTTCGGTTCAGCGACCGGCGACCACACCGCGCCCGGCGTTGCGGGTCTCGCCCTGCGTGCCATTCCGGGACGGGACCGCACCACGCCTGCAGGTCGCTTCGTGGGCGGCTACGGCCCTTCGATCGATGCAGGGCGGGTGCTGTGGGTGGACTACGAGTCCGCAGTCTCCATCCATCCGACCGCAACCGGCGTTCCAGCAGAGAGGCGTGTCGAGCGCCTGGCATCGCCGTCGCCGGACGACAACCGCGTCACCCACGGCTGCATCAACGTCTCGCCGGAGTTCTACGAACGCATCATCCGTTCCACCTTCGAGCGGGGCGGGGTGTTCTACATCCTGCCGGACGTGGACCCGATCGAGCAGACCTTCCCCGAGTTCGCACAGAGCCGCGCGGCTGCGCAGCACAACGGCGGCAAGCGCACACGATCTGCCCGCAGGTAGACGCTCCACCGCCGGCCCGGTGGGCGGCGCGGTCAGCCTGGCGCGCATCCATCCGGACACTGGCTGCGGCTCTTCCTGTTGCCCGGCAGCGTGCACCCGCTGCCGGAAATCGTTCATGATGGGCCCAGTCACACTCCCGTGGCAGCGCAGGCCGCATGCTGTGATGCGCCGACATCACGCGGCAACAGGCAGGACGGTGGAGCAAGAAGGTGGACCAGCCATGAGCCAACTCACCGACGGTTTCGGACGCAGCTTTCCGTACCTGCGCCTGTCGTTGACCGAAGCCTGCAACTTCCGTTGTGGCTATTGCCTGCCGGAGGGGTACCAGGCCGATGGCCGCCCGCGCTTCCTGCAGGTCGAGGAGATCAGCCGCCTGGTCCGCGCCTTCGCGGCGCTGGGCATGAGCAAGATCCGGCTGACCGGTGGCGAGCCCAGCCTGCGCAAGGATCTTGATGACATCATTGCGGCGGTGGCGGCGGTGCCGGGTATCGGCAAAGTGGCCATCACCACCAACGGCACGCAGTTGCCGCGTCGCCTGCCGGGTTGGCACCGCGCCGGCCTGACGGCGCTGAACGTCAGCGTGGACAGTCTGCGGCGCGAACGCTTTGCTGCGATCACCGGGCATGACCGCCTGCCGGAGATCGAGCAGGGCCTGGCCCTGGCGCAGGCGCTGGGCCTGCCGTCGATCAAGCTCAACGCGGTGCTGCTGCGCGGCCTCAACGACGATGAGCTGCCGCAGTGGATGGCGTACCTGCGCGACCGTCCCTTCAGCGTGCGCTTCATCGAACTGATGCGCACCGGCGACAACGAAGCCTATTTCCAGCAGCATCACCTGCGTGCCGACGGGGTGATCGATCAGTTGCTGGCTGCCGGCTGGCGCGAGCGTGCACGGGCGGCCGATGCCGGCCCGGCGCGCGAGTTCGGCCACCCGGACCATCGCGGCAGCATCGGCATCATCGCGCCGTACTCGCGCGATTTCTGCAAGGGCTGCAACCGCTTGCGGGTAACAGCCAGGGGAGACCTGCGGCTGTGCCTGTTCGGCGACTTCGGCGTGCCGCTGCGCGCGCTGCTGCAGCACGATGACGACCATGACGCGCTGCTGGCGCGCATCACCACCCAGCTTGGCCTGAAAGCGGCCGGGCATGGCCTGCACCAGGGCCGGACCGGGCTGACCCCGCACCTGGCTTCCATCGGAGGATGAGCAGCACGATGAGTGGGGAACTGAACGCGGCATTCCATATGGCCGATGTCCGCAACAAGCGCATCAGTCGCCGGCGGGCGGTGGCGGTGGGCGAACTGCATGCCGGTCCGCTGGCGTACCCGTTGATCGTCGAGCGCCGCCTGCCGAAGGGCGATGCGCTGGTCATGGCCGAGATCGCCGGCCTGCAGGGGGCGAAGATGGCGTCGATGCTGATGCCACTGTGCCATCCGCTGCCGCTGGAGCTGGTGCAGGTGTTCTGCGCGCCGGTGCCGGAACGGCACGCCATCCGGGTCTGGTGCGAGTGTGCCAGCGAGGCGCGTACCGGTGTGGAAATGGAAGCGCTGGCCGGCGTCAACGCGGCGCTGCTGACCCTGTACGACCTGAGCAAGCCGGTGGAACCGGCGCTGCGCATCGAAGGTATCCGCCTGCTGTTCAAGGAGGGCGGCAAGCGCGGCCTGTGGCTGCATCCTGATGGCATGGATGATGCCGAGCGCGCGCGCTTCAGACCGCGTGCGCCGAAGGGCCTGCAAGGTGCGGCCTGCGCGGTGATCACCCTGAGCGACCGTGCCAGTGAAGGCACTTATGAGGACGTTTCTGGCCCGACCCTGGTAGCCGGCCTGAACAGGCTGGGCGGCGAGGTGGTGGCTGCCGACGTGCTGCCCGATGGCATCGAGTCGTTGGCGGATCGCCTGCAGGCATTGGCCGCCGACGGCGTGCGCCTGTGCCTGTGCACTGGCGGTACCGGTCTGGGCCCGCGCGACCTCACCCCGGAGGCGCTGCGTTCGTTGAACGCGCGGCCGGTGCATGGGCTGGCGCAGATGGTCCGGGCGCTGAGCGCGCAGCACACGCCGATGGCCTGGCTGAGCCGCGCCGAGGTGGTGCAACTGGGCAGCATGCTGGTGTTCGCGCTGCCCGGCAGCCCGAAGGCGGCAGCGCAGTGCCTGGACATCCTGGCGCCGGTGCTGGGCCACGCCCTGGCGATGGTCGACGGTGGTGACCACGCGTGATTCTCTACAGTGAAGCACTGCAGCACCTGCTGGAGGCGGCCACGCCGCTTCCCGCCGAGCGTCTGCCCCTGCAGGAGGCCGCAGGCCGCACCCTGGCCAGTGACATCCACAGCGCGCAGGCATTGCCGCCGTTCGACAATTCGGCAATGGACGGTTTTGCGCTGCGCGCCAACGGGGTGGCGTTCGAGTCGGGTACCGAATTCACGGTGCAGGGCTGGCAGGCGGCGGGTGATGGCGATGCCGAAGGCGGCGAGGGCGCCTGGGAGATCATGACCGGCGCGCGCATGCCGGGCGGCCTGGACACGGTGGTACCGATCGAGAACGTGCAGATCCTCGCCAGCGAAGCGGGCCGTCCGACCCGGATCGCGCTGAAGAGCGTGGTCAGGCCGGGCCAGAACGTACGCCTGCGGGGCGAGGACGTAGCCGAAGGCGAATGCGTGCTGCGGGCGGGACAGAGGGTGGATATCAACGCACGGACCCTGCTGCACGCCCTTGGCGTTGGCGAGGTGGTGGTGATGTCGCGACCGGCGGTGGCGGTGATTGCCACCGGCAAGGAGCTGGTGAGCGACGCGACGCAGGCGCTGGAGTCCGGGCAGATCCGTGACAGCAACCGCCCCTACCTGGTCGGGCGGCTGCACGCGGCCGGAGCTGAGGTGGTGTGGCAGGGCACCGTCGGTGATGATGTGGCCGCGTTCGATGCAGCGCTGGACCAGGCACTGGCGGCCGGTGCGCGGGTACTGGTCAGTACCGGTGCGGTCTCTGCGGGCCGTTACGACTTCGTACCCGACGCACTGCGCGCGCGCGGGGCGCGCATCGTGTTCCACAAAGTGGCGATCCGTCCGGGAAAGCCGCTGCTGTTTGCGGTACTGCCCGACGGTGCGCTGTATTTCGGCCTGCCGGGCAACCCGGTGTCGGCGGCAGTGGGGCAGCGGTTCTTTGTCGAGCCTGTACTGCGCCGGCTGCTGGGGTTGGCGCAGGAACCGGTGCTGCGGCTTCCCCTGCAGGCGATGGTGCGCAAGCCGCCCGGTCTGCGCGTCCACGCCCGTGCGCGGGTGGAGCTGGACGAGCAGGGCCAGCTGAGTGCGCGGGTGCTGTCCGGACAGGAATCGTTCCGTCTGATGTCCATGGTGCAGGCCAACGCCTGGGTGGTGCTGGAGGACGAGGGCGATCTGGTTCCGGCCGGCAGCGCGGTGCGCGTACAGGGCTGGGGCCACGGCGACCCGGTGCAGCTGACGGGCAGGGAGTGGGAATGAAACAGGTGACGTTGCAGTTGTTCGGTGCGTTTTCCGATCTGGATGACCGTCGGGAGATCACGCTGGAGGTGCAGGGTGCGACCGTGGCCGACCTGCGCCAGGCGCTGCGCGAGCTGCTGCCGGTGCGTTGGCCCGGTTTCCGTGCCGGCCTGCTGGACTATTCGGCCTTCGCCGACCAGCAGCGCGTGCTGCGCGATCACGATGTGCTGCCGGAGGATGGCCGCGTGGCCATCCTGCCGCCGGTGAGCGGGGGCTGAGCGATGGACGCGAAGCCGATTGCGAAGGTGGTGGACCGGGCGCACGGGGCGATCGACCCGGCAGAAGGGATCGCCGCGGTGTCCGACCCGGGTTTCGGCGGTATCGACGTGTTCATCGGCAAGGTACGTGACGTGAACGTCGGTCGGGTGGTCACGGGCATCACTTACGACCTGTTCGAGCCGCTGGTGCTGAACGAAATCCAGCGCCTGGCGGCCGAGGTGGAGGCGGCGTTCGGGCCGCGCCTGAAGCTGTATGTGGCGCATGCCAGGGGGCGGCTGGGCATCGGCGATGTGGCTGTGGTGGTGGCCGCCGGCAGCCCGCACCGGGACGAAGCATTCCGCGCGTGCCGGCAGCTGATCGAGGCAGTGAAGCACCAGTGCCCGATCTGGAAGCAGGAACACTACGAGGATGGCGACAGCGCCTGGAGCGAGGGCTGCAGCCTGTGCCATGCGGACAGCACGCCCGCACATGGCCATGACCACGAGCACGGCCATTGACGGCATCGTGCTGGCTGGAGGCCTGTCCAGCCGCATGGGCCGCGACAAGGCGCTGCTGCCCTGGCGCGGGCGCACCCTGCTTGAGCACATGCGTGACGTGTTGATCGAGGCCGGTGCGCAGCGGGTGTGGGTGAGCGGTGACCATCCGGCCTTCGATGGCATTCCCGACCAGGTCGCGCGCTGCGGCCCGCTGGGCGGGCTTTACAGCGTGTCTCTGGCCATGCCCGATACCGTTGCGTGGGTGGTGCCGGTGGACATGCCCAGCTTGACCGGCGCCCTGCTGCATCGGCTGCACGGGGTGCCTTCCGCCTGCAGCGTGTTCTCCGGCGAGCCATTGCCGATGTGTCTGCAGATCGATGATCATTGCCGGCGGGCCCTGCGGACCTTGATCGAAGATCCACAGGCGCGGCGTTCGCTGCGTGCCCTGCAGGAGCGGCTGGCGGCGACGGCGTTGCCGCTGCCTGAGAATGAGCGTGCCTTGCTGTTCAACTGCAATACCGGGGCCGACTGGGAGTCCATCGCAACATGAAAGTCCAGCTGCAGCGGCAATCCATGCGCCTGCGTGTCGATGAAGAGGAACTGGCAGCACTGCTGGCCGGTGACTCGCTGGAGAACCTGACCCGGTTTGGTGGCACGGGCGGGTGGGGAACCGCGTTGTCGCTGCATGGGGGCGACCAGGCGGTGCTGCTGGACGGTGGCACGGTCTGCCGGCTGGTGCTGCCGCGCGATGCAGTGCAGGGGCTGGCAGCACGACTGCCGTCGCGTGAGGGTCTGGAATTTTCCATCGCGCTGGATGATGACAGTTCGTTGCAGCTTCAGTTCGACGTGGATGTGCGCGACAGCATGCGCCAGCGCGGCCATCAGCGGCGGGGGCAGCGTCCGCCGCCGTGAGACCGGCCGTGGCACGCCTGCCGTATGATGAAGGCCTTCATCCAGGCATTTCGTGATGTTCTCCACTCCGTACCCCCAGGTTCGCCAGGGCGCGGCGACGCCGAACCCCGCCGCTGCCGATGACGGCGACGCGCTGCACTTCTGCAGTACCTGTGCATTCTCCGATGCCTGCATGTCGCAGGGGTATGACAAGGCCGCGCTGGGCGAACTGCATGTGCTGGTCGACCATGTCGGCCCGTTCCACGCGGGCGACTACATCTTCCGCGCCGGCGAGCCGTTCGATTCGATCGCGGCGGTGCGTGCCGGCATGGTCAAGACGTTTGTCGATGACAGCCAGGGCAACGAGCAGGTGCTCGGTTTCAGTCTGCCCGGTGAGGTGATCGGCCTGAACGCGATCCACGAGGCACGCTTTCCCTGCAATGCCGTGGCGCTGGATACCGTGTACCTGTGCCGGATCTCATTCCCCAGGCTGAGCCTGCTGGCCACCCGCATGCCGGGCCTGCAGGCGCGGCTGTTCAGCCTGCTCAGTGCGGAGATCGGCAAGGTTGCCCTGCTGGCGGCCAACCATCGCACCGAAGAGCGGATGGCCGCGTTCCTGCTGGACATGTCCGAGCGCTACGCACGCCGCGGGTTCTCCGCCACCCGGTTCAACCTGACGATGGCACGCACCGAGATCGCCAATTACCTGCGGATGGCACCGGAAACCGCCAGCCGCGTGCTGCGCCGGCTGAGCGATGATGGGATCATCGCGGTCAGGCAGCGGGAAATCCTGTTGTTGCAGCCCGAGCGCCTGGCATTGCTGGCATCGGCCGATGAATCCGATCCGAACTGAATCTGGCCGGGAGCCGAAGATGATGCGAGCGGGACTGATGTTGCTGGGGATGCTGGCGTCGCTGCCGGCGTACGCAGCCGGGCTGACGGTATCGGCGGCGTCGAGCCTGACCGAGAGCTTCCGTGAACTCGGTGCCGCCTATGAGAAGGCCCACCCCGGCGCCCGGGTCGATTTCAACTTCGCCGCCTCCGGCGTGCTGCTGCAGCAGATCAGCCGGGGCGCACCGGTCGATGTGTTTGCTTCGGCCGACGAAGTCACCATGGATCAGGCACAGCGGCAGGGCCTGCTGGCTGCCGGTACCCGCGAGGTGTTCGCGGTGAACGCGCTGTGGGTGGTGGTGCCGCCGCAGACCCGGGGCGGGCCGCGTAGCCTGAAGGATCTCGCGGGTGCCGACGTGCGGCGCCTCGCGCTGGGCAACCCGGACAGCGTGCCGGTCGGCCGCTATGCCAAGGGTGCGCTGGAAGCGGCGGACCTGTGGCCGTCGGTGCAGAGCAGGATCGTCACCACGCAGAACGTGCGCCAGTCGCTGGATTACGTGGCGCGGGGCGAAGTGGACGCCGGTTTCGTCTACGCCACCGACGCACAGGCCATGGCCGGCCGCGTGCGTCGTGCCTTCGCAGTGCCGGTGTCCGGACGCATCGCCTATCCGCTGGCGGTGACCCGGGCCAGCACGCAGCCAGCCGAAGCCAGGCGCTTCGCCACCTTCGTGCGGTCGGCACAAGGTCAGGCGATCCTGGCCAGGCACGGGTTCGGCAAGCCCTGACGGATGGACCTGGACTGGAGCGCGCTGGGGTTGTCGCTGAAGGTCGCCGGCTGGGCCACGGCGATCAATCTGGTGCTGGGCGTTGGATTGGGGGCGTTGCTGGCGCGTCGGCGCTTCCCCGGCCGCGAACTGCTGGATTCGCTGCTGACCCTGCCGATGGTGCTGCCGCCGACGGTGCTCGGTTATTACCTGCTGGTGCTGATAGGGCGCAACGGCCCCATTGGCGCGTGGTTGCAGTCGTGGTTCGGCATCAACCTGATCTTTACCTGGCAGGCGGCGGTGGTCGCCGCGGCAGTGGCTTCGCTGCCGCTGGTGTTCAAGCCGGCACGCGCGGCGTTCGAGGATGTGGACGGGCAGCTGGAGCAGGCCGCGCGCACGCTCGGCGTGTCGGAGGCGGCGGTGTTCTTCCGCATCACGCTGCCGCTGGCCTGGCGCGGCATTCTCGCCGGCCTCCTGCTGGCGTTTGCCCGGGCGATGGGTGAGTTCGGCGCGACGCTGATGGTGGCCGGCAGCATCCCGGGTCGTACGCAGACGCTGTCGATCGCCATCTACGAGGCGGTGCAGGCAGGGCAGGACGGCAGGGCCAATGCGCTGGTGATCCTGACGTCGGTAGTGTGCATCGTCATCCTGCTGCTGGCGGCACGCCTGGTGGGCGGGCATCGCAGGGAGCTGCGCGATGTGGCTTGACCTGAAGGTGCAGCGCCGGATGCAGGCAGCGGGCCAGGTCTTCGAACTGGACGTCACGCTGCAGTGCACGCAGCGCCAGGTGGTGGTGTTCGGCCCGTCCGGGGCAGGCAAAAGCCTGACGCTCAAGGCCGTGGCCGGACTGCTGCGTCCCGGACAGGGCCATGTGACGCTGCAGGGGCAGGTGCTGTTCGATTCCCACGCGCGGGTCGACGTGCCACCGCAGCGGCGTCGCCTGGGGTACGTGTTCCAGGACTACGCGCTGTTTCCCCACCTGAGCGTGCGCCAGAACGTGGCGTTCGGGCTGCAGCGGGGGTGGTTCAATCCACGCCGTGGCCAGCGCTTCGACGTCGTCGAGCAGTGGCTGCAGGCGTTCCGTATCGACCACGTGGGGGATCTTCTGCCGTCGCAGATCTCCGGCGGCCAGCGTCAGCGTACGGCCCTGGCGCGGGTCATGGTGACCCAACCGCAGGCATTGCTGCTGGACGAGCCGTTCGCCGCACTGGACCACGACCTGCGCCAGCACCTGCGCGAGGAGCTGGCGGCGGTGCTGGACAGTAACGGCATTCCGCTGCTGCTGATCAGCCACGATCCTCAGGATGCCGTCGTCTTCGGCCAGCAGGTCGCGCACATGGCGGACGGCCGGGTCGTCGGCGATTGATGCATGCGCTCGTGCCGGGCCACGGCCGGCCGAATCGATGCAGGGTCAGTACAGCTCGCAGTGAATGCGGCCCTCCCCGCGCAGCAGGTCCCAATGCCCCTGGCCGCCAATGGCGTCGATGGCCTCGCGCACCGCGTCTTCCAGGTGGCGCTTGTTGCCGCACAGGTACAGGTGCCCGCCGCGGGACAACACCTGCCTTACTTCGCGGGCGCGCTGCCGCAGCACATGCTGCACATACACCTTTTCGGTTCCGTCACGCGAGAAGGCAGGATGCAGGCCGGCGAGCACGCCGCGCGCATGCCAGTCCTGCAGCTGCTCGCGATAGAGGTAATCGTGTTCGCAATGCTTCTCGCCGAACACAAGATGCAGTTCGCGTCCGCAGCCATTGGCCTGCACCTGCTGCACCAGGCCGATCAGCGGCGCGATGCCGGTTCCGGTGCCGATCAGCAGCAGGGGCGCGCTGCCGGTGTCGGCCAGATGGAAGCCGGGATTGGAGCGGCAGTACACGCGGGCGTGGCTGCCCCCCCGCAGCAGGCTGCCGGTGGCGGTACCGGAACGCTCGCGGCCGCGCAGGGTGTAGCGCACTTCGCGTATGCACAGGCTCAGCTGGCCGTTGCCGGGATGCGAGGCGATAGAGTAGGCCCGTGGCAGGCGCGCTGACAGGATGTCGCGCAGCCTGGCCAGCGGCACGCGGTCCGGGCTGGCGTGGTCCTGCAGGATATCCAGCACGTCCAGACCGTGCAGGTAGGCATCCAGCTCGCGCTTCTGGCTGACCTTCAGCAGCGACCTCAACCGCTCGCTGCCGCCCAGCCTGGCCAGCTCGCGCAGCACGCCCCTGCCCAGCAGCCGCAGTTCGCGGTCCTGCAGCATGGCGATGGCCGCATTGTCGCCGTACCAGGTGGCAAGGGCCTGCAGCAGTGCAGGGTCGTGGTCCGGCAGCACGTGCACCGTGTCGCCGGCGCGGTAGACCATGCCACTGCCGGCAATATCCAGCTGCAGGTGCCACGCGGCCGGATCACTGCTGTTGACGCGGTGGCGCTCGACGATGGGCGCGGCGAAGGCATTGTCGTCACCGTAGGCGGTAACCTGCAGATGCAGGTCCTGGCCGGCGGCGGCATCGCCCTCGAGCACCTGGCGGAGCACCGGCTGCCACTGCTGGAAGAACCGTTCATAGCCGAGGTCGGCGTCGACCCGCCGCAGCAGCGGCTGGGCTTGGCGTTCGCTCAGCGCCGCGTCCAGCGCTCGGGTGAAGCCGCAGAATCGAGGGTAGCCGGTGTCGCCCAGGCCGAACACCGCGTAGCGCAGGCCGGGCAGCGACCCGGTCTGGCACACGCTCTGGAAGAAGCGTTCGCCGTTGGCGGGCGGCTCGCCGTCGCCGAACGAACTGGAGATCGCCAGCAGCACATCGCCCTGGCCCAGGCTGGCAACGTCAATGTCGTTGAACGGCAGCACCTGCGGCGCGAGCGCTTGCAGGCCCGGGTCCGCGCCCAGGCGCTGGGCCAGGGCGCGGGCATTGCCCGATTCGGAGGCGAAACCCACCAGCAGGCGGCGAACCGGTGTGGCAGCGATGGTGGTCACGCGGCCTCGTAGAAGTCGTCGAATTTCTCCTTGCTGAACTCGACCTGCTCGAAGTCCTGCATCAGGTCGTTCACCACACGGCGGATGCTGATGTACGCGGTGATGTTGCCTTCGGCGTCGAACAGCGGCTGCACGGTGGTGTCGACCACATAGAGCACGCCACCCTTGCCCAGGTTCGGCACGATGCCGGTCCAGATGCCGCCGGCCTTGATCGTGTCCCACATGTCCTTGTAGACGGCCTTGGGCACATCCGGATGGCGCACGATGCTGTGCGGCCGGCCGATCAGTTCTTCACGTGCGAAGCCGGTGAGCGTGCAGAACAGATCATTGGCGTAGGTGATGTTGCCCTGCAGGTCAGTGGTGGAGATCACCATGACCTTCTGCAGGGCGTTCAGGAGCTGGCTGTTGTCGGGGGTGTCGTGCATTGCAGGGTCCTTGTGGCTGCCGGAAACGCCGGCATGTTCGGGTCCTGCATAGAGATACCCCCGCGTGCCGGCGGCCGGTTTGACATTGGTCAAGGGGGAGGCAGGGACCGCCTGCGACGGGATGTCGCATATGGCACCCAGCCGACCGCCACCACCCAGGCCACGGGCAGCGCGCGCACGGCATCCAGGTGGATGTCCCGTCCGGGAGGCATCGATGGGCGTGATGAACGCGGCATGCGTACTCAGCTCATGACGCGTTGTCACAAAGAAATCGCCAGGGCTTCACGGCCGATTGATCGCATTCGGGGCTATTGTCCTCCTGAGCCTCTCGCTGACGTCCCCCACGTTCTGCGTCGACTTCCCTCTCCGCTTCAGCGCCCGTCCGGGCGCCGTTGGCGTCCGTCTGCCTGAACACTTCCGAGATCATCGCCATGGCCCGCGTCGTCCAGTCCGCTTCACCCGTTGCGACGCCTCCCGCTGCATCTGTACCAATCGGGACCCGCCGGGGCCACTCACAGCCGTTGAAGTTGCCGGAACTGGTACAGCGCGTGCTGTTTGTCGCGACCGAAATGGCCGACTTCGTCAAGGCGGGAGGCCTGGGCGATGTGGCCGCGGCCCTGCCACGCGCGGTGCGCGGCGCGTGTGATTCGCGCGTGCTGCTTCCCGGCTACCCGGAAGTGCTGCAGCGCCTGCCGCAGCTGCGGCCGGTGGGGCAGGTCAGCCCAAGGGCCGGCCTGCCTGCGTGCACCATCGGCATGGCGGTGCAGGCCGACGGCCTGCCGATCTACGTGCTGCTCTCGCCTGAGCTGTATGAGCGGGAAGGCTCGCCCTACGTGGATGGGCAGGGACAGGAGTGGAAGGACAACGCGGTTCGCTTCGCCACGCTGTCACACGCGGCTGCGGAGATTGCGGCCGGGCGTGCCGGGCTGGACTGGTCACCGCAGCTGCTGCACCTGAATGACTGGCCGGTGGCCATGGCCGCCGCCTACGTGCGTTGGGACCGGACGGCAGTGCCGACGCTGCTGACGATCCACAACCTGGCTTATCAGGGCCTGTTCCCGTATGCGCTTGCGCCGGTGCTGGGCGTACCGGCCGCGCACCTGGATGAACTGCACTTCCACGGACAGATGTCATTCCTGCAGGGCGGCATCACCAATGCCACGCGGCTGAACACAGTCAGCCTGCGCTATGCACAGCAGATCACCGCCCCGGATGATGGATGCGGACTGCATGACCTGCTGGCCCGGCGCGCCGCCGGCGGTCACCTGAGCGGCATCGTCAACGGCATCGACGCCAGCTGGGATCCGCGACGCGATATCCACCTCAAGGCGCACTTCGGCATCGGCGAATGGACCGGACGCGCGACCAACGCACATGCGGTGCGCAGGGCGTTCGGCCTGGCGCCCTCGACCGGCCCGCTGTTCGCGGTGGTTTCCCGCCTGGTGCACCAGAAGGGCCTGGACATCACCTGTGACGTGGCGCCACAGATCGTCGCGGCCGGGGGGCAGCTGGTCGTCATCGGCGGCGGCGAGCCGCAGGTGGAAGCACAGGTGCAGGCGCTGGCCCGGCGCTACCCGGGCCGGGTGGGCGCATTCATCGGGTTCGAGGAAGCGCTGGCGCGCCAGATGTTCGCCGGCGCGGACTTCCTGCTGATGCCTTCGCGTTTTGAACCCTGCGGGCTCAGCCAGATGTACGCGCAGCGCTTCGGCTGCCTGCCGGTCGCGCATGCGACGGGCGGGCTGGTGGACACCGTCGAGGATGGCGTGACCGGTTTCCTGTTCCACGGTGCCAATGCCGATGGCCTGCGCCGCTGCGTGGAGCGGGCGATGCGCACCTTCCGTCTGCCAGGCCTGCTGCAGGCCATGCGCCGCGCCGCCATGCTGCGGCCGGGCGGCTGGGATGCGGCCGGGCGAGCCTATCTGGCGCTGTACCAGCAGACCTGCCAGGTGGCCGCATGAGCCACGACAGCGCGCATCTGGCCGCCCTCGAGGACGACATCACCGCGGACACAGCACTGGATCACCGCATCGCGCCGGCGCTGGAGGACCTCGTCCATGCCCGCCCGGCAGATGCATTTGCCTGGCTGGGCCCGCACCGCCAGCGCGAGGGTGAACGGCGGTTGCGCGTGCTGGTGCCGCACGCGCAGCGCGTCGAGGTGATCGGAGAGGACGGGCGACGCTGGGATCTGCACCCGGGCCCCTTGCCCGGCCTGTTCGAGGGCGCCGCCGGTGAAGCGGCGGTGCCGCTGCTTGCCCTGCATTTCGAGCAGGGTGTGGAGCAGGTGCACGATGCCTATGCCTTCGGCCCGCTGCTGGACGAGGCGCTGCTGCAACGCTTCCATGCCGGTGATGCCGATGCGGCGCGCCAGCTGGGCGCGGTCCCGATGCAGGTGCAGGGGATCGCCGGCGTGCGCTTCGCGGTGTGGGCGCCCAATGCGCGGCGGGTCGCCGTGGTCGGCGATTTCAACGGATGGGATGGCCGACGCCATCCGATGCGGCTGCGCCATGCGGCTGGCGTGTGGGAACTGTTCCTGCCCGGCGTGCAGGCCGGTGCCCGCTACAAGTTCCGCATTGTCGGGGCTGATGGCCAGGTGATGCCCGACAAGTTCGACCCGATGGCGCGCTGGGCCGAACTGCCACCGGCCACCGCCTCACGCGTGCCTTCGGCGGCGCCGATGCAGTGGCATGACGAGGGTTGGAGGGCGGCCCGGCGCCAAGCGGGCGCCAGCGCGCCGCTGTCCATCTACGAGGTACATGCGGGCTCCTGGCAGCGCGGCGATGATGGCGCACCGCTGGACTGGGATGCGCTGGCCGACCGGCTGATTCCGTACGTGGCCGGACTCGGCTTCACCCACATCGAACTGCTGCCGGTCAGCGAGCATCCCTTCGGCGGTTCCTGGGGCTATCAGCCGCTGGGGATCTACGCACCGACGGCACGCCATGGGACGCCGCACGCCTTTGCGCGCTTCGTGGATCGCTGTCACCAGGCCGGAGTGGGGGTGATCGTGGACTGGGTGAGCGCACACTTCCCCAACGACGCGCATGGCCTGGCCGGTTTCGACGGAACCGCGTTGTACGAGCATGCCGACCCGCGCGAAGGGGTGCACGCTGACTGGGACACGCTGATCTACAACTATGGCCGCAACGAAGTGGCCGCTTACCTGATCGGTAGTGCCTTGGAGTGGGTGGAGCGGTTCCACATTGACGGACTGCGCGTGGACGCAGTGGCGTCCATGCTGTACCGGGATTACAGCCGTGCTGACGGTGAGTGGATACCCAACGAGCAGGGCGGGCGAGAGAACCTGCAGGCGGTCGCCTTCCTGAGGCGGATGAACCAGACCCTGCGTGAGCGCTTCCCGGACGTGTTGGTGATTGCCGAGGAATCCACCGCGTGGCCGGGGGTGACCGCGCCGGTGGAGGAGGGCGGGCTTGGCTTCACCCACAAATGGAACATGGGCTGGATGCACGACACCCTGCAGTACCTGGGGCGCGATCCTGTCCATCGCCAGCATCACCACAGCGAGATCAGCTTCGGCCTGGTCTACGCCTTCTCCGAACGCTTCGTGCTTCCGCTGTCGCATGACGAGGTGGTGCATGGCAAGGGCGCGCTGCTGGCCAAGATGGCAGGCGAACCGGCGCAGCGGCTGGCCCAGCTTCGTGCGTATTACGGCTTCATGTGGGCGCACCCGGGCAGCAAACTGCTGTTCATGGGCGGCGAGTTCGGCCAGGGACATGAGTGGTCGCACGATGCAGCACTGGACTGGGAACAGGCGACCAGCAGTGAGGGCCGGGGCCTGTCGCGTCTGGTGGGCGACCTCAATGCCGTCCTCCGCTCCGAACCCGCGCTGCATCGTGACGAGCGCGATGAACGCGGTTTCGACTGGAGCGTGGCCGATGACAGCCGCAACAGCGTGTATGCCTTCATCCGCCGGGATCCTGCCGGCAGCGGCCGCACCCTGCTGGTGGTGAGCAACTTCACCCCGTTGCTGCGCGAGGGTTACCGGGTTGGCGTGCCGCAACCGGGGCGCTGGACGGAACGCCTCAACACCGACAGCGCGCATTACAACGGCGGCAATGCGGGCAACCTCGGAGCGGTGCAGACCGAGCCAAGGCCGATGCATGGCCACGCCCAGTCGCTGCGGCTGACCCTGCCGCCGCTGTCCACGCTGTACCTGCAGGTTGATGCATGACCACAGCGTCGCCGCGTCTGGGCGCTTGGCGTGCGGCCGGTGAGGGGGTGGAGTTCCGTGTGTGGGCGCCGGACGCGGACACGATGACGCTGTGCCTGCAGGGCGCGCTGCGGCCGATGCAACGCGAGCCGGACGGTTGCCACTGGCTGCGGACACAGGCATCGCATGGCGACCGGTACCGGTTCCGCCTCCCTTCAGGCCAGGACGTGCCAGATCCGGCCTCGCGCTGGCAGCCGGACGGCGTCGATGGCGACAGCGCCGTGGTGCTGGACACCGGCAGGGCGCAGGCCACGTGGCAGGGGCCCGCCTGGCAGGACCTGGTCATCTGTGAGGTGCACATCGAGGCAGGCGGCGGCCTCGCTGCACTGACCGCGCAGCTGCCGATGCTGGCCGCAACGGGCATCACCGCCATCGAGCTGATGCCGGTTGCGCAGTTTCCCGGCCGGCGCAACTGGGGCTACGACGGTGTGTTCCCCTACGCACCGGCCCATGTCTACGGCGGGCCGGCAGCGCTGAAGGCTTTCATCGACGCGGCGCATGATGCCGGACTGTCGGTGCTGCTGGATGTGGTCTACAACCACTTCGGACCACAGGGCAACCCTCTGCGTGACTACGCGCGGGCGTTCTTCCGTGACGATCGCAGCACCCCCTGGGGTGAGGCGATCGACTTCCGCCAGCCCTGGGTGCGGCGCTTCTTCATCGACAATGCGCTGATGTGGTTGCGCGACTATGGCTTCGATGGGCTGCGCCTGGACGCGGTACACGCCATCGACGATGACCGCTTCCTGCAGCAGCTGGCCGATGAGGTGCGCGCGGAGGTGCCGCACGCGCACCTGGTGCTGGAGAACGAACGCAACCAGGCGCGGTGGCTGCGCGGTGCCTATCAGGGGCAATGGAACGACGACTTCCACAACGCGCTGCACGTGATGCTGACCGGCGAGCAGGAAGGCTATTACGCGGCCTACGCCGGTCGCGCCGACGCGCTGCTGGCCCGCTGCCTGGCAGAAGGATTCGCCTGGCAGGGTGAACCTGACCTGGGCGGCCATCCCCGCGGCGAACCCAGCAGCGACCTGTCGCCCGCGCGTTTCGTTGTATTCGCGCAGAACCACGACCAAGTGGGCAACCGTGCCTTCGGCGAGCGCCTGTCGATGCTGGTGGATCCGGCGCGGCTGCGCGCGGCACTGGCGCTGACCCTGCTGACGCCGATGATCCCGCTGCTGTTCATGGGTGAACCGTGGCAGGCGCGGTCGCCGTTCCTGTTCTTCACCGACTATGCGCCGCCGCTGGACGAGGCGGTGCGCGAGGGACGTCGCCGCGAGTTTTCCGGCTTCAGTGCCTTCGCCGATGCCGCCTCGCGTGCGCGTATTCCGGACCCGAACGATCCGGCCACCCTGCAGGTCTCGTACACGCCGCCGCCCGGCGATGATCCCTGGTCGCAGCAATGGCTGCGTTGCACAGGCGGGTTTTTGGCCCTGCGCAGACGCTATCTGCAGCCCGGCCTGCTGCAGGCCCGGTCGCTGGGTGCGCGGGTGCTTGGCGAGGGGGCGGTGCAGGCGGGTTGGCAGCTGCCATCGGGCCAATGGTGGATCGCGATCAATGTGGGCCCACGGCCCGTGGCGCATGCGGTGCCGGCCGGCGAGCGCGTTGTGGGTCCCGACGTTGCCGGTGTGCTGCCGGCAGGCGGCAGTGTTGTTGCGTGCTGGGTGGCGGCATGAGGACGGATATATCGGTTCGGGACGCCGCACGCCGGGCAGGTCTCCTGGAGCGCTGGACCGACGTGGCCGGCGTCGAGCGCGAAGTCGCGCCGGACGTGCTTCGCGCGGTGCTGGAAGGGCTGCAAGGCGATGGTGCGCCGGTGCGCGCCCGCTTGCTCACCGCCTGCTGTGGCCAGGTACTGGTGATGCCGGAGGCGACGGGGGCGGCGTGCTGGGTGGATGAACAGGGGCGCGAGCTGCCAGCACGGCCTGATGCGCAGGGGCGCTGGCGCGTTCCGGATCAACCGGGCTATTGGCAGTGGCGCCGGGGCGGGCGGCAACAGGCGGTCGCGGTGGCGCCGCCGCGAGCCTGGTGGCCACCGCGCCTGCTGCGCGGTTGGGGTCTGTCGGTGCAGGTCTACAGTCTGCGCGCCCGCGGCGATGCAGGCATCGGTGACAGCGCCGGCTGTGCGCAGTGGCGTGAGCTGCTGCAGCGGCATGGAGGCGATGCACTGGCGTTGAGTCCGCTGCACGCCGGCTTGCCACCCGGCCTGGGCCATAGCCCCTATTCGCCCAGTGACCGGCGCTGGCTCGACCCGCTGCAGGTATCTCTTCCGCAGGTGCTGCCGGAGGCTGCCGACAGCGTGCTGCGCCAGGACGAGGCACTGGCGATGGCAATTGATGCCGCCACCGCTGCACGCCGCATCGACTGGCCGCACTCGGCGGCATTGAAGTGGCGCTGGCTGCGACAGGTGCGCCACTGGCTGCGGCAGCAGGCACCGGCACAGTGCGAGCAGATCGAGACCTGGTGCGATGCGCAGGGCGAACCGCTGCTGCGCTATTGCCAGCATGCCGCCGACGGGATCACCGGGAGCGCCGACGACCATGCATTTGCGCAGTGGCTGGCGCAGCAGGGCTGGGTGCAGGTGCACGCGGCGCTGCGCAGTGATGGCGCGTCGATCGGATTGATTGCCGATCTGGCCGTGGGCTGTGCACCGCAGGGCGTCGAGGCACGCACCGGTGGCGCCGATCTGCTGCAGGGGCTTGAACTGGGTGCGCCGCCGGATGCGTTCAATCCGCTCGGCCAGGCCTGGGGCATCACCAGCTGGTCACCGTTGGCGTTGCACCGCGAGGGCTTTGCACCGTTCATCCGCGTACTGCGCGCCGTGATGGCCGGCCGCGGTGGCCTGCGCATCGACCACATCCTCGGCCTGCAGCGGCTGTGGGTGTTGCCTCACGGCGCTGGCGCCAGGCAGGGCGTGTACCTGCGCTATCCATTCGATGACCTGATCAATCTGCTGGTGCTGGAATCGTGGCGGCATCGCTGCGTGCTGATCGGTGAAGACCTGGGGGTGGTGCCGCCGGGCATCCGCCAGCGGCTGGCAGCCCGGGGCATCCTGGGCATCGAGGTGCTGCCGTTCGCCCGCAACGGCGAGCGCTTCCTGCCGGCGTCGCGGTGGCGCCGCGATGCGGTGGCCATGCCGTCCACCCACGACCTGCCGCCACTGGCCGGCTGGCTGCGCGGGCGCGACCTGCGCTGGCGTGCCCGCCTGGGTGAGCTGGAGGACCTGTCGGCGGCACTGCGCGCGCGCGCGCGGGATGTGCAGGCGCTGGCCGCGGTCTGCGGTGGTGACGGCGCGACCGTGGAGGACGGAGCGCTGTCACTGGTTGCCCACGCAGCGTCGCGGCTGGCGCTGCTGCCATTGGAAGATGTGCTGGGCAGCCGTGCGCAGGTGAACCTGCCAGGCACCGTCAGCGGGCATCCGAACTGGCGACGGCGGTTGCCGCTGGCGTGGGACGGTGCCGCCGCCGATGCGCGCCTGGCGCGCCTGAGCAACACGCGCCGCAGGGCAGGGCGATGACGAGGTTGCGTGCCACCGCGCGCCTGCAGGTGCACGCAGGCTTTGACCTGGAAGCGGCCGCAGCGCAGGTGCCGTATTACGCCGCACTGGGCGTCAGTCACCTTTACCTGTCGCCGATCGCGGCTGCGGTCCCGGGGTCCTCACATGGCTACGATGGCATCGACCCGGCCAGCATCAATCCGCAGCTGGGCGGCGAAGCGGCCTTCCGCCAGCTGGCCACCGCGGCGCGCTCACACGGCCTGGGTCTGATCCTGGACATCGTGCCCAACCATCTGGCGGCATCCCCGCGCAGCCACTGGTGGAGCGATGTGCTGATGCACGGGCGTCGAAGCCGCCACGCAGGCTGGTTTGACATCGACTGGGAGGCGCCGGGCTGCGAAGGCCGGCTATGGTTGCCGGTGCTGGACCGGCCACTGCACGACGCCGTGCGCGACGGCGTACTGCGGGTGGGGGTGGACGATGAGCGGCCAGGGTTGCGCCATCATGGGCTGGTCCTGCCGTTGTCGCCGCGCAGTCATCCCCTGGACGCCGCGCAGTGGCCGGCGTGGGCCGAACGCTGCAACCGCAGCGTCGAGCGGTTGCAGGCACTGCTGCAGCGGCAGCACTACCGGCTGGCGTGGTGGCGCACGGCAGGCGATCAGGTGAACTACCGGCGCTTCTTCGATATCAACGAACTGGCCGCGCTGCGGGTGGAGCGCGAGGACGTGTTCGAAGCGGTGCATGCGCTGCCGTTGCGGCTGGTGCGTGAGGGCTGGGTGGATGGCCTGCGCATCGACCATGTGGATGGCCTGTCGTCGCCCGGCACCTATCTGCAGCGCCTGCGCGAAGCGATCAACGCTGCCTGCGCAGCCGGGAGCCGTGATCCGGAGGCGGTGACCCTGCACGTCGAGAAGATACTGGCCGAGGGCGAGCAGCTGCCCGAGGGGTGGGCCTGCGACGGGACCACCGGCTATGACTTCATGGACCAGGTCGGCGCGTGGCTGCACGATCCGGCAGCGGCGCCCGCGCTCGCGCGCGCCTGGCAGGCGGCGAGCGGCGACACGCACGACTTTGAACAGATACAGCAGGACGCGCGCGGGATGCTGCTGCGCCAGTCGCTTCACACCGACTTCCAGCGCCTGCTGCGCAGTGCGCAGCAGGTTCTGCAGCCCCGGCTGGCCGAGGCCGACATCGGTACGGCCGCCCTGGCGCGCGGGCTGGCCGCGCTGCTGCGGCACTACCGCACCTATCGCCCGTATTCGCTGCGTGACGCCGGTGAGCGGAAGGCATTGGTCTCCGCTGCTGCCGCCGCGCGAGCCGCGCTGGACGGTGCCGGACGGGCGGCACTGGACCTGCTGCTGCAGGCACTTCCCGGCCAGGCACCGGCTGAAAGCGAGCTGCGCGTGCGCTTCGGGCAGTTGGCCGCGCCGTTGAACGCCAAGTCGGTGGAGGATACCGGCTTCTATCGTTACTTCAGACTGCTCTCACGCAACGAAGTCGGCAGTGATCCGCAGCGGCTGGGCATGCAGGGACGCGAGCTGCTGCAGCATGCAGCGCGGCGCCTGCGACGCCATCCCGAGGCACTGCTTGCGCTGGCGACCCACGATCACAAGCGGGGCAGCGACAGCCGGGCGCGGCTGGCGGTGCTCAGCACCTGCACGGCGGAGTGGCGGGATGCTGTACGGCGCTGGAGCCGGATGGCCGCCAAGGCCGGCATGCCGCTGCCGTTGCCGGGCGCCGAGGCGTATGCGCTGTGGCAGGCGCTGGTGGCGGCGTGGCCGATGCAGGGCGCCCCCGGTGCCGACTTCGCATCGAGGATGGCGGACTGGCTGACCAAGGCCCTGCGCGAGGGCAAACGGATCAGCAACTGGTCCGATCCCGATGTGGCAGTGGAGGACGCCGCCGCGCAGTGGCTGCACGCGCTGCTGGAGGGAGCACCCTTGCTGCCGGTGCGCGAGGCGCTGGCGACCTTCGTGGCCCGCATCGCGCCGGCGGGCGCCTGCAATGGATTGGCACAGCTGTGCCTGCAGCACTGCCTGCCCGGTGTGCCTGACCTCTATCAAGGCGGCGAAGGCTGGGACCTGAGCCTGGTGGACCCGGACAACCGCCGGGCCGTGGACTATCCGGCGCGGCAGGCATGGCTGCGGGACACGCGCTCCTGGCCCGCGCTGCTGCAGGACTGGCGGGACGGCGGCATCAAGGCATTGCTGCTGCGGCAGCTGCTGGATTGCCGCCGCAGGCACCCGCACCTTTTCCTGTACGGCGAGCTGCAGCCGCTGTCCGCGCCGGCGCGCTCGCCCTGGCTGGCGTTCGTGCGCAGGCACCAGATGCAGGTACTGCTGGTGATCGTGCAGCGCGGCTCGCCCGTCGCCGTGCCCGGGCCCGGCCTGAACGTTGCGCGTGGCGTCGCCACCGGCCCAACGCTGCGCGGCCTTCCGGCAGGACGCATGCGCAACCTCCTGGACGGACGCATCGAACATTTCAATGAAACCGCGGATGCAGCACGGCTTCTGGCTGGCAGCCCGCTGGCGGTATGGATCAACGAGGAGACGGGTAGGGATGGACAGCAGGGAACGACGGCAGCGGATTGAGGCTTTGGCCCACCAGATATGGGAAGCGGAAGGGCGCCCGGACGACCAGCAGCAGCGGCACTGGCACATGGCCGAGCGGCTGGTGGAGGCCGAGATTGCCGCGGCGCGCGGCGAGGAGGGCAGCGATGGCGAGCCGTAAGTGGGCACAGACGTCGCGCGTGCGCGAAGGCCGGCCGTTCCCGCTGGGTGCAACCTGGGACGGGCTGGGCGTGAACTTCGCGCTGTACTCGCGGCATGCCACCCGGGTCGAACTCTGCCTGTTCGACGCGCGCAACCGCGAGGTCGAACGCATCGCGCTGCCCGAGTACACCAATGAGATCTGGCACGGCTATCTGCCCGATGTAAGGCCCGGGCAGCGCTACGGCTACCGGGTGCACGGTCCGTATGCGCCGGAGGAAGGGCATCGCTTCAATCCCAACAAGCTGTTGCTGGACCCTTACGCCAAGCAGATCGTCGGCGAGCTGAAGTGGGCGCCCCACCTGTTCGGCTACACCCTGGGCCATCGCGATGGCGATCTCAGTTTCGACCGCCGCGACAGCGCCAGCTACATGCCACGCTGCGCCGTGATCGATCCGGCCTTCAGCTGGGGTGTCGAGCGTGCACCCGAAACGGCCTGGGACAGGACCGTGATCTACGAAGCGCACGTACGCGGCTTGACCATGCAGCATCCTGATGTCCCGCAGGCCGAGCGCGGCACCTTCTCTGCACTGCGGCATGATGCGGTGGTGGACCACCTGAGCCATCTGGGTGTGACCGCCATCGAGCTGCTGCCCGTGCACGCGTACGTGGACGACCAGCAGCTGCTCGAGCGTGGGCTGCGCAACTACTGGGGGTACAACACCATCGGCTTCTTCGCCCCGCAGCCGCGTTACCTGTCGATGGGCACCGTGGCCGAGTTCAAACAGATGGTCGCGCGGCTGCACAATGCCGGCATCGAAGTGATCCTGGACGTGGTCTACAACCACACCGCCGAGGGCAACGAGCTGGGCCCCACGCTGTCGTTCAAGGGCATCGACAATGCCAGCTACTACCGATTGGCCGATGATCGCCGCTATTACATCAACGATACCGGCACCGGCAACACGTTCGACCTGACCAATGCCGGTGCGCTGCGCATGGTGATGGACTCGCTGCGCTACTGGGTGACCGAGATGCGGGTAGACGGTTTCCGCTTCGACCTGGCGACCATTCTTGGCCGTGAGCGCCATGGCTTCGACGCCTCGGGCAGCTTCCTCGATGCCGTACGCCAGGACCCGATCCTGAGCCAGGTGAAGCTGATCGCCGAGCCCTGGGACATCGGCCCGGGCGGCTACCAGCTGGGCCAGTTCCCGCCGGGTTGGGCGGAATGGAACGACCGCTTCCGCGATACAGTGCGCGCGCTGTGGCGTGGCGATGGCGGGCAGCTGCCGGAGTTCGCCACCCGTTTCACCGGCTCGGCCGACCTGTTCGAACACCACGGCAGGCGGCCGTCGGCCAGCATCAACCTGGTAACGGCACACGACGGGTTCACCCTGCACGATCTGGTGAGCTACAACGACCGCCACAACGAGGCCAACGGCGAGGACAACCGCGATGGCCATTCGCACAATCTTTCCAGCAACCACGGTGTGGAGGGCGACACCGATGATCCGGCGATCCTCTCGTTGCGTGCACGGCAGATGCGCAACCTGCTGGCCACGCTGCTGCTGTCGCAGGGCACGCCCATGCTGCTGGCCGGCGACGAGTTCGGCCATTCGCAGCAGGGCAACAACAACGCGTACTGCCAGGACAACCCGCTGAGCTGGATCGACTGGGAGCGTGCCTCGCAGCCGGCGGCGCAGGCGCAGGTGGCATTCGTGCGGCGTGCACTATCGCTGCGCCGGCGCTATGGCCTGCTGCGCAGGAACCGGTTCCTGCGCGGTGAATACGATGAAGCGCTGGGCCTGCGCGATATCGACTGGCGGCATCCGGACGGCCGCAGCATGGAGGAGGCGGACTGGCACGACCCCGAACTGCGCGCGCTGCTGATTGTGCTGGACGGTCGAAGCCCCGACAGCGGCCTGCGTGAGCCCGGGCGGCATGTCAGCCTCGCCCTGCTGTTGAATGCCGGAGACCAGCCGCAGCGGTTCCGCGTATCGGATCAGGCGCTGTCGTTCCGGCGCGTACTGCTGCAGACCGACGAGGCGCCGCTGGAGCAGGACGGCACCGGCGACTGGACCCTGCCGCC
Source organism: Stenotrophomonas maltophilia (assembly GCF_025642255.1). Classification (NCBI taxonomy): domain Bacteria; kingdom Pseudomonadati; phylum Pseudomonadota; class Gammaproteobacteria; order Lysobacterales; family Lysobacteraceae; genus Stenotrophomonas; species Stenotrophomonas maltophilia. The sequence goes on along the minus strand of NZ_CP106759.1, from coordinate 2,224,970 downwards.
GCGCAGCCTGTGCCTGCTCGCGGCCAGCAGCGCCTGATTGCAGCGCGCCCGCTCGGCGCGAAGACCGATCGGCAGCGCCGGGTCCCGCCCGGCCTGCCGTGAATCAGCCCAGCAGATGGCGCAGCAACCCGGCCGAGACCACGCCGATCAGCACGGTCGGCAGCATCGACAGCCGGGTGGCGGCCAGCAGGGTGATGGCCAGCGCAGCCAGATCGGCGGGCTTGTCGGCAACGAAATCCGGGGCGATCACCGAGATCAGCACGCAGCCCGGCGCGGCCTCCATGACCGTCACCGCACGCTTGCCGAGGGTGCGGTTGCGCAGAGCCAGGAAGCCGATGATGCGGGTGAGGTAGGTAACGGCTGCCATCAGCACGATGGTGAGCAGCGAGCTCCACTGGATCATGCCGCGTCCTCCGCCAGCAGCCAGGCGGCCACCAGCCCGGCCAGCGCACCGCTGGCGACGTACCAGGCGCCCGGAACCAGCAGATGGGTGCCTGCGGCCACCAGCAGGCTGACCAGCCAGGGCCGCGCTGCGCGCAGGCCCTGCCACATGCCACGCAGCAGCACCAGGAACACTGCGGGGAAGGCCATGTCGAATCCATAGGCATGGATGTCGCCCAGCAGCGGGCCCGCGATCGCCCCCAGCGTCGTGCAGGTCACCCAGACCCCATACAGGCCGGCCGAGGTGCCCAGGTAGTAGGCGAGGCTGAAACCGTGCATGCGCCGCCGCGCGTCGGCGACACCCAGGGCCCAGCTTTCGTCACACATGAAGAACAACGCCGGCAGCGTGCGACGGCGTGGCAGGTGCTGCAGCAGCGGTGCCAGGCTGGCCCCCATCAACAGATGGCGACTGTTGACCAGCGCGGTGATCGCTACGATGAGCGCGATGTGCGGAGGTGACGTCCACAGCTCGATGGCGGCGAACTCCGAGCCGCCGGCGAAGTTGAGCCCGGTCATGAGCGGTACTTCAAGCGCCGACAGGCCCTTCTGCGCAGCCTGTGCACCGAGCACCAGGGCGAAGGGAACGAAGCCGATCATCACCGGCACGGCAGCGCGCAGGCCGCGCAGGAACTCGGCGCGGGGCGTGACGTGGCAGGGGGCGTCAGGCGGAAGGAGGGAGGGTTGGGCGTCCATGTAGCGGAAGCGAGTGAGGGGGGCTTCATCGTAGCGGCGACGGCACGAAATCGGGTTGCGTTGATGCCATTCAATTGAGAATGTTGCGCATCTGATGCGGCAGATGGTCATAAGGCTGAAATCCAATGCAATCTCAACTCGATAACCTTGATCGCCGGATTCTCGAGGCGCTGCAGGTCGATGGTCGTCTGCAGAACCTGGAGCTGGCCAGGCAGGTCGGTCTTTCGCCGTCGGCCTGCCTGCGCCGGGTCCGCCTGCTGGAGGAGGGCGGCTACATCGACCGCTACGTGGCGCTGCTGAACGAGACCAAGGTTGGACGGGGCTTCACCGTATTCGTGCGGGTCTGGCTGCGTGGGCAGGACGAGGACACCACCAACCACTTCATAAACAGCATCAAGTCCCTGCCGGAAGTGCTTGAATGTCATCTGATGGCAGGCGATTGCGATTTTCTGCTGCGGGTGGCCGTGGCCGACCTGGACGCGTATCGCCAGTTCCAGATCCGGCATCTGAACAGGATCGCCGGGGTGCAGAACACCAAGACCGAGATCCCGATGCAGCGGATCAAGCAGACCACCCGGCTGCCGCTTTGAGGCCGTGCCGCGCCGGCCGCCGGTGCGGTGGTCATCGCAATGACATCTGCCCCCGGTAGGGTCTGACCCCGCTTGCCGGTCGCGCGCGGGCGACCTCCCGGTCGTGCCGCCTGCCTCCGTCACAGCTGCTGTCGCTGCCGAGGGTCATGTGTTCAACGTCAGGGGGCTGGATGGACGCCACGCGGTCAGAACATGGAGAGTGGCCATCGCTGCGTGGCTGCTGCTCGCCTTCGTCGCCACGGCCGAGGACGACGTCCGTGCCTACGACATTCCGGCGCAGCCGCTGGAGCAGGCAGTGGAGCGCTTCAGCGTCAGCAGCGGGTGGTCGGTGATGTACGCCGGCGAACTCGCTGCCGGTCGGCGCAGTTACCCGTTGCACGCCAGCCTGCCGCCGCTGCAGGCGCTGCAGACCCTGCTGCAGGAGACCGGCGTCGAAGCCGAGGTGATCGGCGCGCAGCGCGTGGTGCTTCGGCTGGGCGCGCAACCCGAACGCGCAGCCGGTCCCGTCGGCCTGCTACCGGAATCCGAGCGCAGCCGTCGTTTTGGCGGGCTGCAGCAGCGGCTGCGCGACGCGTTCTGTGACGACCCCCTGCTCGCACCGGGCCGCTACGCGGCGACGCTGCGTTTCCGCATCACCGCCGAGGGCCATGTCGACGATGCCGAACTGCTCGTCGGCAGCGGCGACGCCCGGCGCGATCGGCGCCTGCTGCTGGCTATCGGCAGGCTGGCGCCGTCCATCGACGCCGCCGCGTTGCCGCAGCCGGTGACGCTGCAGATCCAGCCCTCCCGTGCCGACCACGACTGCGGCCGGCGGCAGCCCCTTCCATGATTTCAAGGATTCGAACATGAGCAACGGAACGGCCGGGGCGGTGGACCTGATGGATCACCTGCTGGGGGCCTACGATGAACTCAAGCGCCGGCTGGTGCGCAAGCTGGGCTCGGAAGAGCTGGCAGGCGATGCGCTGCAGGACACCTGGATGCGCCTGAGCGCACGCCGCGACCGGCTGGACCCGGTGCAGAATCCGGCGGCCTATCTGTTGCGGATGGCGATGAACACCGTGATCGATCGGCAGCGCGCCGACCATCGCCTGCTCAGCCTGGAAGAAGTGGACGCGCTGATGGAGATGGCCGATCCGGGCCCCGGTCCGGCTCAGGCTGCGGAGCTTGATCGTGCCCTCGAAGACATGGTCGGCCTGCTGCACCGCATGCCCGAACGCCGCCGCCGGATCCTGCTGGCGATCCGCGTGGACGGCCTGCAGCAGCGGGACGTGGCCGAGCAGCTGGGCGTGTCGCTGCGGCTGGTGCAGCGCGAACTGAAAGCGGCCCAGGACTATCTGGCCGAGCGCAGCGGGCAGGACCGGCAGGTGCGGTTCTGACCGGCGGCGTCCGTCTACACTTTGACGCCGAGCAGAACCCCGCAGCGTGCGGGCATGGCTGGACTGCGCATGGACCCTGATGATCGCCCGCACCGCACGCTCGACGCCGTGGAGCGCCAGGCCCACGCGTGGGTGGTGCGTCTGACGTCGGGCGAGGCCACGGCAGCCGACGGACGCAGGTTCCGCCAGTGGTGCGCGGCCGATTCGCGTCACCGCGAAGCGTTTGCCCGTGCGCGGCGGCAATGGGAGCAGGTGCGCGTGGCCGGTGAGCAGGTCCCGGCTGCGGCACGCCAGCCGCAGGCACCGGGCCCGGCAAGGCGATGGAGCCGGCGTGCATTCCTGGGGGCGGCCATCGCCGCTCCCGCCAGCCTCGCCGTGGTGGCGGCGATCCGTCCGCCTTTGGGGCTGTGGCCGTCGGTGAGTGCGATGGCGGCCGACTTCCATACCGGCACCGGCGAGCGCCTCCAGCTTGCGCTGACGCCGCAGTTGACGCTGGAGCTGGATACGCAGAGCAGTCTGCGGCGCCGGATGGGTGCGGGCGGCGAGGGTTACGAGCTGGTGCAGGGGCAGGCGGCATTCGAGACCGCTGCGGGTTCACGCCTCGCACTGTACGCGGGGCCGGGCTGTGTGATCGCCGATGAGGGCGCAGCCCGGCTGGACGTGCGCAATACCGGGGGACACGTCCGGGTGACGTGCCTGCGCGGCAGCGCCCGCATCGAGCACCCGCAGGGCCGGCTACGGCTGCAGGCCGGACAGCAGACCCGCTACGACGAACGCCTGAGCGGCGTGGTGGCCGAGGCCGTGGCCGGCGAGGTCAGCGCCTGGACCGAAGGCATGCTGGTGTTCCGCCGCGCGCCGTTGCGCGAGGTGGTGGACGAGATCAATCGCTATCGCCGCGGCAGGGTCCTGCTCGGTGACGGCGCACAGGCGCGTGCGCCGGTCAGCGGTCGCTTCCGCATCGATGACCCGGACGCGGCGCTGGAACAGCTGCGGTTGACGCTGTCGTTGGAGCTGCGTCGCTTCCCGGGCGGTATCGCCGTCCTGGGGTAGAGCCCCCGGCCACGCGCGTCGCGTGGCTGCCGCATGCAAGGAGAAGCCAAGGAATGCGCAACGAGACCATCGGTGTGCTCGACCTGCGACGCAACCTGTCCGCATTGCTGGAGACCACGCAGCGACGTCCATTGACGGTGCATCGCTATGGATCGCCCTGGGTCTGCGTGGTGTCCGATCCGCAGTGGCAGGAACAGTCCGTGCTGCTGGATTTCGACCCGCAGGGCCATCCGCTGGCTGCCCTGCTGAGGTTGCAGCAGGCGCTGTCGCTGCCGGAGAAGGGCAGCGTATCACCGGCAATGGCGGCCCGCGGTCTGCTGCTGATGGCGATGCATGGCATACAGGGCCTGCCACAGTTGCACGACCAGGTGATCCATCACCGCTTGTGGCACTGGTTTGTGGCCGGTGCGGTGACCGCGATGGACGGATGGCAGTTGCCGGCACTGCGCCAGGCCACGGCCGCGTTGCTGGCCGACGCGGACGCGGCCGGGTTGCTGTCCGCATTTGGCCGACGTCCCGACGTGATGGTGCTGGCACGACAATGCGGCGGCATCGCTCCGTTGCTGGATGCCGATGCCTGCAGGCGCATGACGTCGCTGTGACAGAGCGGCTGAAGCGCAACGCACGGCACATCACGCGCAACGCGCTGTCGCTTCATCGACCCTGCTGACGTCTTCTCCAGAGTACGGCGCATCCGCGTCGTGGAGCGCAGGCAGCGTCGATGGCGGAACGTCGCAGGATCAGCATGCTCGAGCTGGATCGCCACCTGAGCCGGTCGCTGGAACAGGCCCGGCACGCGCCGCTGTGCGTACAGCGCTACGGGCATCCGTGGGTCTGGGTGCTTTCCAGCGACGCCTGGGCGGACGCCGCGCGATGGGCGGCGCTGGACGTCGAGGCGCATCCGCTGCTGGCGCTGCGCCGCGCAACCGATGCGCAACTGCCGGCGTGGCCGGAAGCAGCCATCGCGACGCTGCCCCTGGACATGGACGATGTCCGCATGCTGCAGCGTGCCGCTCTGCTGCTGTGGGTGCAGGCACTGGACAGCGCGCAACGGGTACACGATGACCTGCGCCATCACCAGGTGTACCGCCGCTTCGTCGGCTTCGGCCGTGGCAGCGCCTGGTCGCCGACGCAATGCGTGCGGATCCTGCAGGCCAGTCGCCACCCGCTGCTGCGTCGCTGCGTGGAAGGCGCGTTGGCGGCAGTACCTGCAACGCTGCTGCAGTCGGCTGGCGTGCCGCCGGCGGGCGCCAGCGCAGACAGGGTGGAGCAGCAGCGAATTGCAGGTGGATGTTTATCGTACTGACACATGCGCCGCTGACCATGGTGCAGCGGTCCCTTCCAGGATGACGAGGGCGGAACAATGGCAAGACAGCTTCGTGGTGGCAGGGCCCGGCAGCACGGTTTCAGCCTGATCGAGATCATGGTGGTGGTGGTGATCATCGGCATTCTTGCCGCACTGATCGTGCCGCGCCTGATGGATCGTCCCGATCAGGCGCGGGTGGTGGCGGCACGCCAGGACATCGCCGCACTGATGCAGGCGCTGAAGCTCTATCGCCTGGACAATGGCCGCTACCCCAGCACCGAGCAGGGATTGCAGGCGTTGGTGGCGCCGCCCAAGAGCAGCGGCGCGATGCCGACAACCCCCTATCTGGACCGCCTGCCGAACGACCCGTGGGGGCATCCGTACCAGTACCAGAACCCGGGCGCGCACGGCGACATCGACGTGTTCTCCCTTGGCGCGGACAGCAAGGCCGGAGGTGATGCCGGCAATGCGGACATCGGCTCCTGGCAGCTGTGAGGTCCACCGATGTCGCCTCCGATGGCAGCCTTTCCGTGTCGTCGCCAGCAGGGCATGGCGGTGATCGTCGCGATGCTGGTGGTCGCACTGGTGGCGGTGATCGCGACCGCGCTGCTGACCCGCCAGGCCGCGCAGCTGCGTGCGCTGCGTGGCGACCAGCTGCGGGCGCAGGTACGCATGGCCGTGGATGCCGCGCTGGAGCGCGCGGGGCAGCAGCTTCGTGACGACGCGCGCGAGCAGCTGACCACCGTGCGCGACGGTCGCTGGGCACGGCCGGTGCAACTGGATGCGCCGCTGCCGGTGCGCCTGCAGATGGTGGACGCGCAGTCGCTGTTCAACCTGCGCAACCTGTTGTCGCAGGGCCAACCGGATGCGCAGGCGCGGCAGGCCTTCGTGGCGCTGTGCGTGGAGCAGGGGGTGTCTGCGGCTACATGCAGCGGTGCCGCGGACCACATCCAGGCACGGCTGCGCGACGGTGATCGCGCCGCGCAGGCGCCCCTGCCGCGCGAAGCCCTGATCGGGCAGGCGCTGGCCGATGCCGAGCCACGCGCCGTCCGGGCGTTGTCCCGGCGCACGGTGGTGTTGCCGGCGCAGACGCTGGTCAACGCCAATACGACTGACTTGGCCGTGCTGCAGGCGGTTGCACCCGGCGCTGATCCGGGCCGGCTGCGGGCGCTGGTGGACGAGCGCGATGGCGGCCGCTGGCTGCTCAACCGCGGTGATATTGCCAACCGCCTGCAGGTGAGCAGCGAGCAGATGTCGGTGATGCCGCTGGGCATCCACAGCGAATGGTTCCTGGCGGTCGGACAGGTCCAGGCAGACGACCGCGACGTCGATTTCCGCGCGTTGATCTGGCGTGAGTACCGCGATGACAGCGTGCGCGTGCAGCGTGTATGGACGAGGATCGGCGCATGAGCGTGCAGCTGCGGGTGCGCCTGCCGGCGCTGGATCGACTGCAGGCCGACAGCCGGGTGGAGTGGGCGCAACTGCAACGCGGTGACGTGGCGGCGCATGGCTGCGAGGCGCTATCGGCGTTGGGACAGCGCCATCCGCAGGCACAGGTGCACGCCTGCCTCGATCCGCATGACCTGATCCTGCTGGAACTGCAGCTGCCGCCGCTGTCAGGTCGCCGGCTGCAGGCCGCGCTGCAGGGCGAGGTGGAGGCGATGCTGCTGGACGACCTGCAGGATGTTGCGCTGGCCAATGGGCCGCAGGCGGCTGACGGGACCGTGCCGGTGGCATGGCTGGGCCAGCAGGCCGTGGCCCAGGCGCAGCAGCTGCTGGCGTCGTGCGGCCTGAGCCTGCAGGGGCTGTACCCGACGCCGCTGCTGCTGCCGTGGACGGAGGGGCGGGCCACGCTGGAGGCGAAGGGCGAGCACCTGCTGGTACGCAGCGGGCGCGACCGCGGCTTCGTGCAGTGGAGTGGCGGGCGCGACGTGGCAGCCGTGCTGCAGGCAACCTCCCTGCGCCTGCAGCAGGCCGGCGTGCAGGCCGTGCAATGGGTGCATGCGGTGCCCTCGGGTTGGCCCGGACACCTGCAGACCAGCACAGTGGCCGCGGGCAGCGAGGCCAGCGGCCCGCTGCCGGCATGGGCACTACCGCTGCAGCGCGGCGGACGACGCCTGCCACGAGTGGCGATCGGGCTGGCACTGGCGGCCGCGGTGCTCGCCGCGACGGGCCTGCAGTTGCAGGTCTCGCGCTGGCGCGGCGAAGGTGAGGCGTTGCAGCGGGAAATGACGCGGCAGTTCAGCGCGCAGTATCCGGAAATCACCGAGGTACTGGATCCGGTCCTGCAGGCACGGCGTGCGTTGGCCGCACCGGTGCAGACGGCTCCACTGCCGCGGATACAGCAACAGGTCGCGCTGGCATTGCAGGCGGTTCCGGAGCTGGCCGGCCGCGTTCGCGGCATGGACTACACGCCCGGCGCGCTTGAACTGGAACTGGACGCCGATGCGCAGGCGCTGGCCGATGATGCGCAGCATCTGGAACGATGGCAGCAGGCGGCGCAGGCGCAGGGCCTGCAGCTGGTCCGCCAGGGCGGTGGCCGCCTGCGGCTGAGCACCGGGGGCAGCCGATGAGGGTACGGACTGCGTGGATGGAAGGCGGCATCGCGGCGCTGTCGCAGTGCTGGCGGCGCCTGCAGCTACGCGAACGCGTCATGCTGACGACGATGGTGGGTGCACTGCTGGCCGCTGCGCTGTGGGCATTCTGGCTGGAGCCCCTGCTGAAGCAGCGCAGCTACTGGCAGGTTGAGCTGCCGCGCCTGCAGGCACAGATACGGGCACTGGCGCCCTTGCTGGACGCGCGCGAGCGCCAGCGCCTGGCCCGGGAGCAGCGGCCGACACTGACCAGCCTGCGTTCGCGGATCGCCGCCGCCGGCCTTGCCGATGGGGTGCGGGTCGACGCGCGCGAGGGACGCTGGCACCTGCAGGTGCAGTCGGTGCCCGCCGATGTGCTCTGGAACTGGCTCCTGCCGCTGCTGGCCGACCCGACCATCGAACTGCAACGACTGCAACTGCAACGCACAGGGGACGCGGATATGCCGGCGGCACGCATTTCAGGAAGCATCGTGATGAAGGCCGTTGCGGGTGAGCTTCGATGAGGTCGATGCACGGTCTTGCCTGTGGCGCGGTGCTGGCTCTGGTCGTGGGGATGCTCCACCTGCCCGCGCCGGCATGGGCGCAGGATGCCAGCGACGAGCCGGTGCAGTTGAATCTGGTGGATACCGATATCGGTGGCGTGCTGCGGATGGCAGCGCGTTTCACCGGCCGCCAGTTCCTGATCGATCCACGCGTGACCGGCAAGATGACGGTGGTATCGGATGGTCCTGTCAGTCGCGCGCAGGCCTATCAGCTTCTGCTCGGCGCACTGCGCATGCGTGGCTTCGCCGTGGTCGAGAACGGTGGCATCAGCCGGGTCGTGCCACAGGCCGATGCCAAGCTGCTGGGCGGCCGGGTAGGCGGCGGAGCGGCAGGTGGAGAGGTTGCCACACGGACCTTCGCGCTGCGTTACGAGAATGCGGCCGCACTGGTCGCGGTGCTGCGGCCGATGATCAGTCCGGACAACCCGATCACGGCCAACGCGGGCAACAATACGCTGGTCATCACCGACTATGCCGACAATCTGGAACGCATCGCGCGGGTGATCGCCAGCGTGGACACCCCGGCTGGCATGGACACCGACGTGGTCAAGCTGCAGCAGGGGATCGCCGTGGATGTGGCCGCGATGGTCGCACCGTTGCTGGATGCGCAGGGCGCCGAGCCGGGCCAGAAGGTGGTGGTGATGGCCGATCCGCGCAGCAACAGCGTGCTGCTGCGCTCCAGCAGCCCGGGGCGCACGCGGTTGGCACGCCAGTTGGTGGAGAAGCTGGACCGGGCACAGGACGAGTCCGGCAACCTGCATGTGGTCTATCTGCGCAATGCACAGGCCACGCAGCTGGCGGGCGTGCTGCGTGGCGTGGTGGCCGGGCAGAGCGACGCGCAGGCGATGGGCAGCAGCGAGGGCATCACGCCGCTGCCTGGCGGGTCCGCTCGCAGCGCGCCGACGCAGCCGCAGCCGCAGCAGGCCGGGGCCACGGGCAATGCGCTGCCGTCGCAGCGGCTCGATCCGGACCGGCGCGACCCCGCTGATGCCGGCAGCAGTGGCTTTAGCCAGAACGGCATCTCCGTACAGGCCGATGTCGCTACCAACACGCTGCTGATCTCGGCGCCGGAGCCGGTGTACCGCAACCTGCGTCGGGTGATCGACCAGCTCGACCAGCGGCGCGCGCAGGTGCTGGTGGAAAGCCTGATCGTGGAAGTCAACCAGACCGATGCCGCTGAACTGGGGGTGCAGTGGATGCTGGGCAATGGCCGCACGTTCGCAGGCACCCACTTCGGTGGTGCGACCGGCGGCAGCGGCCTCAATGGCACCGCGCGCACCACGCTGGACGTGCTGCCGCGCGATGGCCTCAACGTGGGCGTGATCGATGGCACCATCACGCTGCCGGGCGTGGGCCAGATCCTCAACATGAAGGCACTGGCCAACGCGCTGCAGAGCAAGGGCGGTGCCAACATCCTGTCCACGCCGAACCTGATGACGCTCGATAACGAGGCCGCCAGCATCATGGTCGGCCAGACCGTCCCATTCGTCAGCGGCCGCTATGTCACCGACGGCGGAGGTGGCAGCAACAATCCGTTCCAGACCATCGAGCGCGAGGACATCGGCCTGAAGCTGCGGGTGCGCCCGCAGATCTCCGAAGGCGGGACGGTGAAGCTGGACATCTATCAGGAAGTGAGCAGCATCGACGGGCAGAGCTCCAGCAGCGAGGGCATCATCACCAACAAGCGGGCACTGGACACCAGCGTGCTGCTCGACGACGGCCAGATCATGGTGCTGGGCGGCCTGCTCGAGGACAGCGTCAGCCACGGTCGCGACGCGGTGCCAGGCCTGGGCCGGATTCCGGTACTGGGCGCGCTGTTCCGCAGCGACACGCGCAGGCGCGCCAAGACCAACCTGATGGTGTTCCTGCGACCGCACGTGGTGCGTGACCCGGCGGCCGGCCAGCGCCTGACCCGCGATCGCTACGACTACATGCGCAACGCCCAGGCCGGTGCACAGCCGGTGCAGAGCTGGGCATTGCCGGCGCTGTCGGCGCCGCAGCTGCCGCCACAGGACCTTGGTACGCTCGGCCAGGGCAACGCGCGCGACGGCCAGGGGCGACCATTGCAGAACACCAGTCTGGCCGCCCTGTACCCGACCGGCGAGGGCACTGCGCAACATGTGCAGTTCGCGCAGGGCCTGGACCCCGCACGCGCCGCGCAGGCGGTGGCGCAGGTGCGGGCATTGGGGCTGCAGGCGTACGCAGAAGCCACACCCGGCGCAGCGGGTCAGCGCCTGCGGGTGCGACTGCCACGCGATCCGGCACAGCTGGACCCGGCCCTGCAGCAGCTGCGGGGGTTGGGATACACCCCGGAACTGGTGATCGGGCCGTGACCGTGGCCAACGATCTGCGATCACTGCCGTATGCCTGGGTGCGCAGCCACGGGGTGATGCTGGCCGACACGGGTGATGGGCCGGTCCTGCTGGGCACCACCGAGACCCCGGCCTGGGCTGTCGCCGAGCTTCGCCGCCTGCATGGACCCCTGCCGTTCCAGCAACTGGACAGTGCGGCCTGGCAGCAGCGGCTGGGCGAACAGTATCGTGACGGCGGCGACGCCGCGGCGGTCGTCGGCGCGGCGGAGAGCGAAGTCGACCTTGACCGGCTGATGCAGGACATGCCGGAGATCACCGATCTGCTGGACGCACAGGATGACGCGCCGGTGATCCGCATGATCAATGCGCTGTTGGCACAGGCCGCGCGCGATGGCGCCAGCGACCTGCACATCGAGCCGTTCGAGACCCATTCGGTGGTCCGCTACCGTGTCGATGGCACGCTGCGCGACATGGTGCAGCCGCGGCGCGCCCTGCATGCCGCCCTGGTGTCGCGCATCAAGATCATGGCGCACCTGGATATCGCCGAGAAGCGCCTGCCACAGGACGGGCGCATCGCCCTCCGCGTAGGCGGCCGGCCGCTGGACATCCGCGTGTCCACCGTGCCGACCGGGCACGGCGAGCGCGCGGTGCTGCGCCTGCTGGAGAAGGATGCCGGCCGGCTGCAGCTGCAGCGCCTTGGCATGGCCGACGACACCCTGGCCACGTTCACCGGCCTGATCCGCCAGCCACACGGCATCGTGCTGGTCACCGGCCCGACCGGCAGTGGCAAGACCACCTCGCTGTACGCAGCGCTCGGCCAGCTCGACAGCAGCACCAGCAACATCCTCACCGTGGAGGATCCCGTGGAGTACGACTTCGCGGGCATCGGCCAGATCCAGGTCAATGCGCGTATCGGGATGACCTTCGGCACCGCGCTGCGCGCGATCCTGCGCCAGGACCCGGACACCATCATGATCGGCGAGATCCGCGACCTGGAAACCGCGCAGATCGCCGTGCAGTCGTCACTGACGGGTCATGGCGTGCTGGCCTCGCTGCATACCAACGATGCGATCTCGGCAGTGACCCGGCTGGCAGACATGGGGGTGGAGCCGTTCCTGCTGGCGTCTTCGCTGCGCGGTGTGCTGGCACAGCGGCTGGTAAGGCGCCTGTGCATGCAGTGCCGGCGCGCGGAGGTCGACGCCGACGGTCGCACGGTGTGGCGGGCAGTGGGCTGCGCAGCCTGCGCACACAGCGGCTACCGTGGGCGAACCGGCATCCATGAGCTGTTCGTGGTTGATGATCGGGTGCGCGCGCTGATCCATGAAGGGCAGGGCGAGCCCGCGCTGCGCCAGGCGGCACGGGCCGCCGGCATGCGCAGCCTGCGCGAGGACGGCCAGCGTTGGGTCGACAGCGGGCTGACCACGCTGGAGGAAATCCTGCGCGTCAGCGGCGACGGTTGACGCGACGATGGCGCTGTTCGACTACCAGGCCGCCAACGCGCAGGGACGCATCGAAAAGGGCCAGCTGGATGCCGACAGCCCGCGTGGCGCGCGCCAGCTGCTGCGTGGGCGTGGGCTGACGCCCGTGCAGGTCAGCCCCGCGCGCGGCGCAGGCGGGGGCTGGGGAACACGCCGGCTTTCAGCGAGCGAACTGGCCTGGGCCACCCGCCAGCTGGCCAGCCTGCTCGCCGCCAGTCTGCCGCTGGAGGGCGCATTGAGTGCCGTCATCGAGCAGGCAGAGCGACCGCATGTGGCTCAGGCGCTGACCTCGGTGCGCGCCGATGTGCGTGCGGGTCAGCGCTTGACCGTGGCCCTGGCGGCCCGGCCGCGCGACTTCCCGCCGATCTATCGCGCCCTGGTCGGCGCCGGCGAGGACTCGGGCGACCTGGCGCGGGTGATGGAACGCCTGGCCGATTACATCGAGGAGCGCAATGCGCTGCAGGCCAAGGTGCTCACGGCGTTCATCTATCCAGCGGCGATCAGTCTGGTATCGGTGGCGATCGTGATCTTCCTGCTCAGCTATGTGGTGCCGCAGGTGGTGACAGCGTTCGTGCAGGCACGACAGACACTGCCGATGCTGACCCAGGTGATGCTGGCCGCCAGCGCGTTCGTGCGCAGTTGGGGTGCATGGACAGCGCTGGGCATCGGCCTGCTGGTTGCAGCATGGCGGCTGGCGTTGCGCCGCACCGATCTGCGCCTGCGCTGGGATGCGATGCTGCTGCGCGTACCGGTGATGGGCCGCTTCGTGCTTGGCGTGAACAGTGCGCGCTTCGCCTCGACGCTGGCCATCCTGCTCGATGCCGGCGTGCCATTGCTGCGCGCGCTGGAGGCAGCGCGGCAGACGCTGGGAAACGCGCTGCTGGTGCGCTGCGCCGAGGATGTTGCCGTGCGCGTGCGTGAGGGCGCGGCACTGGGCGCTGCGTTGAAAGTGCAGAAGGTCTATCCGCCGATCCTGGTGCATCTGGTCACCAGTGGTGAAAAGACCGGCACACTTGCGCCCCTGCTGGATCGCGCCGCGCAGACCCTCTCGCGCGAGATCGAGCGGCGCGCGATGGCACTGACCGCACTGCTCGAGCCGACCATGATCCTGGTGATGGGCGGGGTGGTGCTGACCATCGTGCTGGCGGTGCTGATGCCGATCATGGAAATGAACCAGCTCGTGCAGTGACGGGCGTGCGGCGCACAGGCCACGCTTCTCCACACAATCCTCCATACCTTTTTTCGATCTTCCACAGGTTTCTTAAGCGGCCTGTCATCGGCACGGACGAGCATGAGCCTGTCGTCGCGGAGCGGGCTGGGAGGCCCTCAGCGACAGCAGGCGTGTAGTGACCGTTCCTCCCTTGGCGTTTCCCTTCGCAGCAAACCCTTCAGGAGAAGATCATGTACAAGTACAAGACTCTGGCCGCGCTGGTTGCCACCGCGCTGCTCGCCACTGCCGGCGCCGCGTCGGCGCAGACCGTTACCGGCGGTGGTGCATCGCTGCCGGCCGACCTCTACAAGGGCCAGGCTGACAGCATCCTGCCGGCCAACTTCAGCTACGCCGTGACCGGTTCGGGCACCGGCAAGAAGGCGTTCCTGGAGAACAATTCGGCGCTGTTCTCGACCACCGGCACCGTGCATTTCGCTGGCAGCGACTCGGTGCTGAGCGCGACTGAACTGAGCACCTACACCACCAACTACAACCAGTCGACCAATGCCAACCGCTACGGCGCCCTGATCCAGGTGCCGTCGGTGGCCACCTCGGTGACCATCCCGTTCAACAAGCCGGGTTCGGCCGTCAACCTGAGCGTGGCGCAGATCTGCGGCGTGTTCTCCGGCGCGATCAGCGACTGGTCGACCATCGACGCCAACCGCAGCGGTCCGATCCGTGTGGTCTACCGCACCGAAAGCAGCGGCACCAGCGAAATGTTCACCCGCTTCCTGGCTGCGGCCTGCGCCGCTGAGCCGGCTGCGACCTCGAACCTGGTCGGCGGCATGTTCGCCGTGAAGTCGACCTTCGCCGACCTGTACAAGCGCGATGCCAACAACAACCTGCCGGCGTTCCTGGTTGCCGCGCCGGCCACGGGCGGCACCTCGCTGTACAACGCTGTCTATGCGGCGGATGGCCGCATCGGCTACGTCGGCCCGGACGTGATCCCGAGCCTGACCGATGCGACCAAGGTTGCCAAGGTCAAGGGCTTCTCGCCGGACCAGGTGAGCGTGCAGGCCACCCTGGATACCGTCGCTCCGCCGACCGGCACCGCCGCCGAGAATCCCGCCAACTGGGTGCCGGTGTTCGGCAACCCGTCGGCCGGCTATCCGATTGCCGGCTACACCAACCTGGTGATCGGCCAGTGCTACAAGGATTCGGCGGTTGCCACCAGCCTGCGCGGCTTCCTGGCCCGTCATTATCCGGCGACCTACCCGGCGGCCTACGAGGCGTCGATCACCGGCCATGGTTTCATCCCGCTGACCAAGGCCTGGCGCGATGCGATCCGCAACCGCTTCGTGCTGGCCAGCAGCGCAGCCGGCCTGAACAATCCCAGCACCTGTGCGGGCATCGGCCGTCCGCTGTAATCCGCAGCACCGCGCGAACCCTGTTTGACCCGGCGCCGGCCCCTGTGGCCGGCGTCGCCATTTCCGCCGTGCGGCGTGCAGCGCCATCGCCCCCTGCACGCTGTCGGCTTCATGTCATGCGAACCGTCTATCAGTGGCAGGGCATGCGTTGCGCGTGTCTGCGATCACCGCCGCCAGTGCGGTCCACCAGGTTGATGAGGTTACGATGTCGCACCCGCTCCCGTCCGCTGTTCATCCGGCCGCGCCGATGCGCCGCAATCATCCGATGGCCTGGGCCATCGCGGTCGCACTGGGAAGCGTGGTCGCCCCGGCCAGCCAGGCCCAGCAGGCGTTCAGCCCGGCCTGGTTCGCCGAACGCGGCGCAGCGCAGGGCGCGGCCACCCAGAGCGGGCGCATGCCCAACGGCGTGCCCATCCAGTTCCAGTTGCCGGCCCAGCAGCAGGATGCTGCGCGGCAGAAGCTGCAGCAGTCGATCGACAATCTCGGCACCGCCGCGCAGGCCATCGCCCTGCAGCAGCGCCTGCAGGATCAGGCGCGGCAATCGCGGCGGGAGGCCGGGTTCATCGTTGCCGACGGATTGGGCAGGGACGGGTTGAAGGTCGATGAGAATCCGTTGACCCGGGGCTGGATCAACGCCCGCGAGGCGATCCAGTCACAGGGCAGTGACGGACGTGTCCAGGTCAGCATCGAGCAGACCGCGGACAAGGCGATCCTGAACTGGGAGACCTTCAATATCGGCGGCAACACCACGCTGAACTTCCTGCAGAACCCGGACTGGGCCGTGCTCAACCGGGTGAACGATCCGAATGCGCGGCCCAGCCAGATTCTCGGCCAGCTCACCGCGGGCGGCACCGTGTTCGTGGCCAACCGCAACGGCGTGGTGTTCGGCAACAACAGCCAGGTCAACGTCCGCAACCTGGTCGCGGCGGCGGCGCGCATCAGCGATGGCCAGTTCCGCGACACCGGGTTGTACAGCGCGGATACGAATACGGCCGCCCTCAGCGATGCCGCTGGCAAGGTGATGGTGGAGCGGGGCGCACGTATCGCGACCCACGAGCCGACCAGCGCCACGCGTGGCGGCGGTTACGTGCTGCTGGCGGGACACAGCGTGGAGAACGCCGGCCAGATCGAGGCGCGAAAGGGCCAGGTGCAGCTGGCTGCCGGCGACAGTTTCGTGATCCGGCGCGGCGTCGGCACCGCAGCCAATACCAGCTCCACCACGCGTGGCAATGAAATCGCGCCGCGCTTCATCGCCGACAGTACCGCGGGCAGCGTGCGCAATACCGGCCTGCTGCGTGCCCGCGAGGGTGACGTGACCCTGGCCGGACGCAACGTCGAGCAGGCCGGCGTGGCCGTGGCCAGCACGACGCTCGCACAGCGCGGCACCGTGCATCTTCTGACCTCGGCCAGTGATACCGGCAGCACCGTCACGCTCGCCGATGGATCGATCACGGCGGTGCTGATCGAGGACGATGGCAAGGCCACGGCACTGGACACCCAGCGCGACAGCCTCATCAGGGAATCGGCAGAGCAGGATGCGATCCGCGCGGGTGCGCGCTCGGCAACCTTCGACAATCTCTCCCAGCACAACGACCGACGCGACCAGTCGCGGGTGGAGATCGTTTCCGGTGGCACCATCCATTTCCGCCCCGATTCGCTCACGGTTGCCACGGGCGGCCAGGTCATCGCCGACGCGGCGGCCCGCAGCTACGTCGACGATGCAGCACGCGTGGACGTGTCGGGTGCCGTGGGCGTGCAGGTCTCGATGGAAAGCAACAATGTCCAGATCAAGGTGCAGGGCAACGAACTGCGCGATGCGCTGGACAACCGCGACAGCGGCAAGCTGACCAGCAGCGAGGTCTGGGTCGACCGCCGCAGGCTCATCCACGTGCCAGCCGGAACCGGGGGCTACGACGGTGAGCGCTGGTATGCCGCAGGCGGCCTGCTGGAAGTGGGCGGCTACCTCGACAACCAGGGGCATTCGATCGGCGAATGGGCCGCGCAGGGAGGCACCGTCCTGCTGGGTGGCAGTGAAGTGATCACGCATGGTGGGTCACGCATCAACCTTGCGGGTGGCAGCCTGGATGTGCAGAGCGGCGTGATCCGGCAGAGCTGGGTGCGCGGCGTGGATGGCCAGGTGTACCGCCTTGATGACGCACCGGCGGAGATGCTGTTCGACGGGGTGTACAACGGCCATGAGGTGAAACAGGAGCGCTGGGGCGTCACCGAGACGTTCCGCGATCCGGTCGTGTTCGCGGCGCAGCGTGTCGACAACGGGTATACGGTCGGCCGCGATGCAGGACGCCTGATCGTCTCCGCCCCGACGGCGGTGCTGGAGGGCCGTGTGGAGACCGCCACCTTCCAGGGCGCGCAGCAGAACCGCCGGCCTGATGCCGCACTGGACGGCTATGCACAGGCGCAGACGGCGGCAGCACGCAATGCGCAGCTCTACCTCGGGCGTTATGACGGCCAGGGCCGCAGCGGGGTGTTCGGTTCGGACGTGCGCGTGGATGACAATGCGCCGAAGACGGCGGCGTGGTCACTGCTGGCACCGGTCGGGGAGGAGCGGCGCGACACGGTGTGGCTGGACATCGCAGAATTGAGTGCCCAGCAGTGGGGGCGGATCGATCTGGCGAGCGCCGATCGCATCAGCATTGACGGCCGTCTTCGGTTGCAGGCGGGCGGACAGCTGAACCTGATTGGCAGCGAGGTTGAACTGGCGGGCGACATCGGCATTGCCGGTGGCCAGCTGTTGGCGGGCAACCTGCTGGAGGTGCAGGGCAGGCCGACGGCACTGCTGCACGATGGCCGCGCACGCACCGTTATTGCCGACGGTACCTACATCGATCTTGCCGGTGAATGGAGCAACGCAGCGTTGGGAGAGCCACTGGATGCGGGTGGTGCCTGGACGGATGGCGGCCGCTTGAGCCTGGGCAACAGCCATGACGTGAGGGTGGGCGCGGGGGCGACGGTCGACGTCGAGGCCGGCGCCGCGCTGGACCTGCGCGGCAAGGGTCGTGTCGGCAAAGGGGGCAGCATCAGTCTGCAGGCGAACAGCAGCACGGTGGCAACGGACGGCAGCGGCCGGGTGCAGCTGGGCGAGGGCAGCCGGTTCAGTGGCCGTGGCCAGGGCAGCGGCACGTTCTCGCTGGGCACCGGTGGCCGGGTGCGGGTGGGCGATGCGGATCCGGCCGATGCAGCCGCGCTGCAGATCGATGCCGGCCTGTTCGGCAGCGGCTTTGCCCAGTACGACATCAATGGCCATCAAGGGCTGGAGGTTGCCGATGGCACGCAGCTGGCAGCGCGCATGCCGGGCCTTCGGATGACCGCGGACGCGCGCACCGCGACGGATCGGAAAGAGGCACTGGAGAGCTGGCTGGCACCGCTCTACAGTGCCGATCCACTGAGCGGGCTGGTCCGCCAGCGCAGCGGTGCCAGCGTGAGCCTGCGCTCGGATCGCAACAGCGTCGGCGGCGACCTGCGGGTGGGCAAGGCCGCGCTGATCGAGGTCGACCCGGGGCAGGCGATCTCCCTGCTCGGCGCCGGCAACATCGACGTGGAAGGTACGCTGCGTGCGCAGGGGGGACGCATCAGCATCGACGATGTGCGCCTGCCGACCACGCTGTATGCCGGGCAGCGGATCGAGCGGACCTGGCGGTTCGCCGACGGTGCGCTGCTGGATGTCA
Source organism: Stenotrophomonas maltophilia (assembly GCF_025642255.1). NCBI lineage: Bacteria > Pseudomonadati > Pseudomonadota > Gammaproteobacteria > Lysobacterales > Lysobacteraceae > Stenotrophomonas > Stenotrophomonas maltophilia. The sequence goes on along the minus strand of NZ_CP106759.1, from coordinate 2,206,325 downwards.
GTGCGGATGCGGTGTCACTGGCCGATGCCGGTGGCCGCCTGCAGGGACAGGTGCGGGCCGGCGGGCGCATCGAGATCGGCGGCGCGCTCGACTGGGAGAGCTCTGCGTCGGTGGACAACCGTCCGCCTGAAGCCTTCGTCGTGCTCGAGCGTGGCGCGCAGCTGCGGGCAGCAGGCGCCTCGGCGCCGCTGGATGTCGACGGGAAGGGGCGGACCCGGGTGGACAGCGACGGCGGACAGATCGTGCTGCGTTCGGCCAACGCTCTGTACCTGGACGGCGCAATGGATGCCTCTGCCGGCGGCAGTAGCGCGCGTGGCGGCACCTTGGGCGTAGCCTTTGGTGGCAGCGTTCATGCGCGCGGTGCGAGCGAGGAGGTACTGCGCGCGCGTGGCATCACGCTCAGCCAGCGCAGCCCGGTCGACGCGGTGCTGCCGGACCGGCTGGAGTACGGGCACGCGGCGCTGTCGGTGGAGCAGATCCAGGCCGGTGGCTTCGACACCCTGTCCGTGTTCGGTGACGTCCGCGCGGAGGGCGATGTCGACCTGCGCATGGGCCAGAGCCTGCGCATCTACGGACAGGGGCAGTCAAGCCTCGGCATGGCCGTGGCAGCACCGCAGTCCAGCGGCATTTCGCTGAGTGCTCCGCACCTGCTGCTGGCACAGTCGCACTGGCAGTCGCTGCCGGGTGAGAACCTGGTGGTCACCGATACCGTGGCGTCGGCTGCGGAAGGCGACCACGTGCTGTCGGCGAGGGCTGATCTGATCGACATCCGTGATGTCACCTGGCTGCCCGGCTTCAACCAGGTCGTGCTGGACAGCCGCAGCGACGTGCGGCTGCTCAACGCGGTGTCCAACGGCGGATCGATCAGTGCGTTGATGGCGAGCGGGTCGATGGACGTGAGTGCCGCCCGCCTGTACCCCACCTCCGGTGCGACGGGCTACCTCGTCGCGGGTGCGTCTGCGGCGACCGTGGCGACGCCTGGATACTGGTCAGATCCGGATGCGGTGCTGCGCATCCGGGGTACGGGCACGGCGGCGACCACCCCGCCGGAGTCAGCGCTGGGCGCGTTGCAGCTGGTGGCGGCGACCGTGCAGCAGGGCGGCAACGTGCAGGCGCCGATGGGAGCGCTGCAACTGGGCGGCCTGGTCCTGGGCGGCACACGTGCCAGCCGGGTGGAGCTGTTGCCGGGCAGCATCACCTCCACCAGTGGCGCAGGTCTGGCATTGCCCTACGGCGGTACCGTGGACGGCGTGTCGTGGAGAAGGGGCAGCAGCAGCCTGGAATCACTGACGCCGGGTGGCGTTGCATCCAAGGGCGTGACCCTTACCGCCAACGATGTGGATGTGCATGCCGGTGCGCTGCTGGACGTGTCAGGTGGCGGCGAACTGACCGGCGCGGCATTTGTCTCAGGCCGCGGTGGCTCCGTCGACGTGCTGCGCACCGCGCTGGCCGATGCCAACCCGCGCTATGCGTTCAGTGCCTCCGGCAACCCGGTGTACGCGATCGTGCCGGGACGTGCCGGCAGCTTCGCACCCAGCAGTGATGATGGCTTCGCTGCTCCAGCGGTGGGCCAGCAGATCACCGTACCCGCCGGCGTTCCCGGCCTGCCTGCGGGGACCTACACATTGCTGCCGGCCAGCTTCGCGCTGCAGCCGGGTGCATTCCGCGTCGAGCTGGGCGCGACGGGAACCTCCGGCGTACCGCAGCCGATCCAGACCGGCACCGGGACCTGGCGCGTGTCCGGCCAGCAGGGATCGGCACTGGGTGGGGTGGCGTCGCCGCTGCTCACCGACATCCTGCTGACGCCGGCGGCGGTGGTGCGCCGGCATTCCGGCTACAACGAAACCAGCTACAACAGCTTCGTGCAGGCCACCGCCGACCGTCGTGGCGAGGCGCGCGGCTGGCAGACCATCGATGCGCTGGGGCTGACCCTGGCACTGGGTGAAGGCGCTGGCCGCGAGGGAACCGCGGCCATCGACTTCGCCGGCACGGCGCGCTTCTCCGCGGCCAATGAAAAGGGACGCGGCGGCACCCTGGTGGCCACGCTCGCCAGCCCGGCCGTGGGTTCTCTGGAGGTCGCCGCTGCCGGCAGTCCGTCGCAGGCGCGCGATCGCGGTGCGACCTTCACCGACGACGCACTGAATGCGCTGCGGCCGGAACGCATGGTGATCGGCGGACAGTTCAACGAGTCGGCGTCGCTGGTGGCGGTGTCCGGCGCGGTGCGCGATGTGGCGATCCGCTCCGGTGCGAGCCTGCAGGCACCGGAGATACTGGTGGCTGCGGCGTCCGGTGGAAGCGGCATCCTGGTCGAAGCCGGGGCGACACTCGATACCTTGTCTTTCGCACGCGACACCGCGTCCGCGCCGACCGTGCCCTATCAGGTCAATGGCGGCCTGCTGGCCGTCTCGAACCAGCGCCTGAACCTGATCACCGGTACGACCGGCGTGGCGGCAGGGCCGGTCGCGATCGACATCGGCGGCTGCCAGACGGACTGCGAAGGCGAGGCACGGCTGGTATCCGATGGCAGCATCGGGGTGGCCACCGATGGCGTGCTGCAGATGCGCGATTCCGCCCGTTATGGCACGCGCCAGCTGGGCGTGAGCATGGCGGCGCTCAACCTCGGCAGCGCCGAGGCGATCGCGCAGGCGGCGGCCGCAGGGGCGTTGCCAAATGGCATGACCATGAACCAGTCCGTGCTGCAGCAGCTGCTGCGCGGCAATGATGCCACCGGCGCACCGGCGCTGGATACGCTGAGCCTGGTCGCACGCGATTCGGTCAACGTGTTCGGCAGCGTCGACCTGGATGCGCGCGACAGTGCCACCGGCCGCGGTGGCCTGCAGACGCTGGTACTGGGCGCGCAGGCCATCCATGGCTATGGTGCGGCGAGCGACCGTGCGCGCATCCTGGTGGACACACTGGTCTGGGACGGTTCGCTGGCGGCGACGCAGGCGGCGGGCAGCGATGCATCGGTGCCGCCGGCCGATCCCATGGTGGACCGGCTTGGCGCGGGGCAGCTGGACATCGTCACCCGCAACCTGCAGCTGGCGCGCGCCCCGTTCAGCCGTCCCAGCTCCGAGGTGCCCGCGAACCGCCAGGTGCTCGGCTTCAGCGCGCTCAACCTCAGCGCGTCCGGGCAGCTGCTGTTTTCCGCGCAGGGTACGCTGGACGTGTACCAGCAGCGCGGCGGCTATCTCGCGGACAAGGGCTGGCAGTACAGCGGTGGCAGCATCGGCATCGACACGCCGCTGCTGACAGCCGATCCCGGTGCGCAGCTGCGGGTGCGGACCGGCGGCGACTTCCGTCTGCTGGGCGGCCGCGGCACGACCGGCGGCGACGCGCTGGGCAGCGAACTGAGCATCGATGCGCAGCGGATCGCGCTGGACAGCACGATCGCACTGGCCTCCGGCCGGCTGTCAGCGAGCGCACGCGAAGGCATCGCGCTCGGCAGCCAGGCGGCGCTGGACCTGGCGGGGCGCAGAGTTACGCTGTACGACGTGGACCGGTACAGCTGGGGCGGCGACGTGCTGCTGTCCAGCGATGCGGGTGACGTCAGCACTGATGCCGCCTCACGCATCGATCTCTCGGCGCGCAACAACCGCGGCGGACGGCTGACGGTGAATGCCCTGGCCGGGCGGGCCGATCTGGTCGGTGGCATCGAGGGGGCTGCCAGTGGCCGTTACGACGCAGGTGGCACCGTGGTGCCTTACGACGGCGCAGACCTCGTCGTTCGCGCCGGCACGTTGCAGGACTTCGCAGGTCTGAACCAGCGTTTGAACGCAGGCGGTGTCACCGGCGGGCGCACGTTCCGGATCGGTGAGGGTGATCTGCTGATCGGTGACGAGGTGAAGGCGCGCAGGGTCGACATCAGCCTCGACGCAGGCAGCCTGCGCGTGGCGGGGCGCATCGACGCCAGCGGCGAGCAGGTCGGCGCGATCCGCCTGTACGCACGTGACGGTCTGCAGGTGGAGGGAACGCTGGATACGCATGGCACCGGCCTGCGCGTGGACAGCCAGGGCAAGATCATCGACAGCCCGAACCGGGCCACGATCGAACTGGGCAGCGCCGCCGGCGGGATCGACATCGGCGCCGGCGCTCATCTGGACCTGCGCGCGGGGACGGCTGTGGCGGTGGGCGGCGGCCGCGGGCAGAACGACGGCGTGGCCCGCGGCACCCTGAAGATCGATGCGCCCCGCATCGGCGGCGACGATGCTGCGATAACGGTCGCCAGCGGTCTGCGCGTCGAAGGTGCGGCCGATATCCAGGTCAATGCGGTGCGACGCTATGAGGACGCACCCTTGGCGGACACTGTCGACGTCAACGGCAACCGCGCGCAGCGCGTCACCCAGCAGTGGCTGGACCAGATCGTCGATCCGGACAACCGCGCGTGGATGGACGGCGCGCTGGCCAATGCGGATCTCCGACAACGCACGGCTGCGCTGGGCACGCATCGCCTGCGCCCCGGCGTGCAGGTCCTCGCCCGCCGCAGCGAGGCCAATCCCGGAGGTGACCTGACCGTATCCGGTGACATCGACCTGTCCGGCTACCGCTATGGGCCTGAGGCCGATCGCAATGATCCGGCGCGGCGCGGCTTCGGCGAGTCGGCGTCGCTGGTGCTGCGCGCGGAGGGCAACATCAACGTGCACGGCAGCATCAACGATGGCTTCGCGCCGCCACCGGCCAATCCGGACGAGGCAGGATGGCAGTTGCATGAGAGCCGCAACGGCACCGCCGGTCACACGCCGTTCGGCGGCGACCTGGTGGTGCCGGTGGACGGAGTGAAGCTGCAGCCCGGTACGGAGTTCCAGGCCGGTACCCGCCTGAACTATGACGTGCCGGTCGAGTGCACCACGCTTCCGCTCGGGACCGTGTTGCCCGTTGCGATGGTGATCGCACAGGACCTTCGCCTGCCCGCAGGGACCGTGCTGGGTGCGGCGGTGACCACCGAGTCGGGGCAGCTGCTTGCTGCCGGCACGGTATTGCAGGCGCCGCTGGTGCTGGCGGCGGGCGCGCGACTGGGGGCCGGCTTCCGCCTGCGCAGCGATGTGCAGATGGCCGCCCAGGACTGGCCGGCCGGCGCGATGCTGCCGGTGACCCTGCGCCTGGCACGGGAAGTCGAGCTCAAGGTGGGTGCGTACATACCATCGTTGACCAAGGTGGAGCTGCCCGGCGACGCACCGGTGAACCTGCGTCCCGCCGACGCCAACGGCAACCAGGGACGCAACTGGGCGCTTGCCCCGATGCTGGCCGAAGGTACGACATCGTGGGACATGACACTGGTGGCGGGGGCTGACAGCGACGCCGCGGATCCGCGTTCGCGACGCTGGGGAAGCGACGGCAGTGTGGTGCTTGCCGATACCCATCAGGGCTCGGTCGGCACCGTGACGACCGAGATCATCTGGGTGGGCGACCGGGTCCTGACCGAACAGGCGTCACTGGACTGGATGGGCGACACCTCCTATGCCGGCCGTCCGATTTCCGAGCTGGCAGACATGTTCGGCTTCAGCGAGGATGAGTTCTGCGCGCTTTCCGATGGCTATTGCGGCCCCGCGCCGCGACAGGTCGCCGCGCAGGGTTCGCTGGATTTCTGGGGCGATGAATCCTATGTCGGCACGCCGGCAAAGGACTTCGCCGAGCTGTTGGGCATGACCGAGGACGAATTCTGCGGAATGGCACCGGGCTACTGTGCCGGCGGTGGCACCCAGACCGAGGTCACCACCTACGGCAAGCGCGCCGGTACACCGGCCTGGAGTGTCCTGCGCACCGGCAAGGGCGACCTGGAACTGCTCGCGGCGGGCGACGTTGCGATGAAGTCCGGGTTCGGCGTCTATACCGCCGGTACGCCCAGCTCACTCGGCGAGGGCCGTGACGCCGCGTTTGATTCACCGCGCGCGGCGGCGCCCTGGAACACCGCGCTGCTGGGTGAGAACCTGGTGCCGGGCAGCTATGACGCCGCAATCGCGGGATACCAGGCCTGGTATCCCGATCATGGCGGCAACCTGCGCGTCGAGGCCGGACGCGATATCGTCGGTGATGTCTGGACCGCGCGCGCGGAGTCGGGCACCAGTGAGCGCGACTGGGCGCTGTACTCCAGTGCCGCGGTCGGCAATTGGCTGTGGCGGCAGGGAACCGGCAGCACCACCGGCGTGGCGCCGGTGCCGACCAGTTGGTGGGTGAATTTCGGTACGTACACCAACGTGTCGGCCATCGCCGGCAGTACCCCGCGGATGGTGGGCTTCACTGGCTTCGGCACATTGGGCGGTGGCAACCTGATGTTGGAGGCCGGGCGCCACGCCGGCGTACGCGATGCGATGGGTGACGCGCTGGGCTCGCTGACGGCGCCGCATTCGAGTGCAATCATCGCTGCCGTGGGATCGACCGGCCGTGTCAGTGATGGCCAGCTGCACCTGACCGGCGGAGGTGACCTGCAGCTGCGCATCGGTGGCGCGCTGAACCCGAATCTGCAGGCGACGATCTCCAGCCTCAATCCATCGAGAGCCGCACAGAATCTCGACCTCAACGGTACCTTCATCAACCTGCGTGGCAGCCTGCTGCTCGATGCGGGACGCATCGGTGCAATGGGCGTCACCCTGGACAGCTACGGGACGCTGGGCCAGCTGCGTGCGGCCGATCTGTTCGCCGCCGACGCCGCCCGCCCGATGGGCGGGCCGGTGCTGGTGCTGGGCGATGCGGTCGCACAGCTGCAGGCGCGGGGCGATGTCGTGCTCGGCGGCGTCGCCGATGCCGGCCGGGTTCCACTGGCCAACTACAGCACGGTGGTGCAGGACAACGGCAGCCGCGCTGCGGGCAGCACCTGGTTCTCCCTGTGGACCGCCAACACAGCCGTGGATCTGTTCAGTGCCGGTGGTGACCTGGCGCCGGGCCTCGCCGGGCCGGAGAACGTGACCGGCAGCAATCTGTGGCCCGAGCAGGTTGCGCTGGCACCGGGCAGCCGGGAGGAGCTGCTGAACTACTGGCTCTATCCTTCGCGCTTCAGCGCCGTTGCCGCCCAGGGTGACATCAAGCTGGACCGGATCAGTGCCGTGACGGGGACGCAGGATGTGATCCTGCTGGCGCCCTCGGCCACCGGGCGGCTGGACGTCCTGGCCGGCGGCAGCATCTTCGCCCGCAGCGGCGCGACCCAGATCACGCGCTCGGGCGCGGATGCGCGCCTGCCGGGGCCGTTCGACCCCGCATTCGTTGCCGAGCAACGCGATGCCAGCGGTAATGTGACGCGTCCGCGGCACAACCTGTCGGTCGATGGCAACATCGCCTCGCCGGAGGCATCGCTTCCGCTGTTCGCGTTCGGCCCCGGTACGCCGTTGTCCACGGTCTCCTCGGCACTGGCACCAAGCCGCTTCTACGCCGTGCAGGGCGACATCATCGGCCTGGCGACAGGCGCCCAACGCACGCTCGACGGCACCGCCTGGCAGCGCACGCAGCTGAACTGGTTCGAGGCAGCAGGCGCGGTGCAGCTGCGGGCAGGGCGGGACATCCTCGGCGTGTCGATGACCGCGTTGAACAGCGCGCCCACCGATATCACGGTGGCGGCGGCGGGACGTGACATCGTGCATCTGGACGCGACGATCGCCGGCCCCGGCAACGTCGAGATCAGTGCCGGCCGTCAGCTGCGCCAGGAGGAGGCGGGCAGCATCGTCAGCCTCGGTGGCATCGTGCAGGGTGACACCCGTCCGGGTGCCAGCATCGCGCTGACGGCCGGCAACCAGCAGATCGATTTCGCCGCCCTGCGTGCCCGCTATCTGGATCCCGCAAACCTGGCCGATCCCGCGCAATCGCTTGCGTCGCAGCCGGGCAGGGCAGTCAAGGTCTACGACCAGGAACTGAAGCAGTGGCTGCAGCAACGCTTCGGCATGGCCGCCGATGGCGAGGCAGCGCTGGCAGCGTTCGATGCGTTGCCGCAGGAACAGCAGCGCATCTTCCTGCGGCAGATCTACTACGCCGAGCTGCGCGAAGGCGGACGCGAGTACACCGATGCGGAAGGGCCGCGCTTCGGCTCCTATCTGCGCGGGCGCGAGGCCATCGCCACGCTGATGCCGGACAGGAATGCGGCCGGTGCGACGATCGACCGAACCGGCGATATCGTGATGTACGGTGGCTCCGGTGTGCGCACCGAGGCGGGCGGCAACATCGAACTGATGGCACCGGGAGGCCAGATCGTGGTGGGTGTACAGGGGGTGGTGCCGCCTGCCAGTGCCGGCCTCGTCACCCAGGGGCAGGGCGATATCCGCCTGTTCAGCCAGGACAGCGTGCTGCTGGGCCTGTCGCGGGTGATGACCACCTTCGGTGGCGACATCCTGGCGTGGTCGGAACAGGGCGACATCAATGCCGGTCGCGGCTCGCGCACCACGCTGTTGTACACACCGCCACGGCGCGTCTATGACACCTGGGGCAATGTGATCCTGTCGCCCCAGGCGCCGGCCAGTGGTGCGGGCATTGCCACCCTCAATCCGATCGCGGAAGTCGCGCCGGGCGATGTGGATCTGATCGCGCCGCTGGGCACCATCGATGCGGGCGAGGCGGGCATCCGTGTGTCGGGCAACATCAATCTGGCCGCGCTGCAGGTACTCAATGCGGCCAACATCCAGGTGCAGGGAGACAGCAAGGGCCTGCCGGTGCAGGCATCGGTGAACGTCAACGCGCTGGCTTCGGCCAGCGCCGCCGCCAGCAGTGCCAGCCAGGCGGCGCAGGATGTGATCCGCAAGAGCCAGGAGGATGCCCGGCGCAACCAGCCTTCGGTGATCAGCGTGCAGATCCTGGGCTTCGGCAACGCCAGCAGCAGCATCAACCCGCCGGCACGCGGCACGACC